>JBAWXX010000007.1:0-68346 GCA_037143855.1 Verrucomicrobiota bacterium
GAGCTTGAAAGACCGCGCATCGGCCCGCGCCGCCGAGCAGCGTGTAAACAACAAATTTAAACCGCTCTAACAGACGCGTTCGAACTCAATCCCAAGAATAGCGGCGAGCTTTTCGATTTTACGCGCGATGTGCCCGACTCCGATAGCGCAATGATGCGCCGGCCCGGCACCGGCCCAGGCATTCAAAAACGCCTTCGCTCCAATCGAAAAACGGTAGCGGCTGTTGGTATTGCCAATTTGAAGCACCGGCCCCTCGACGGATTCTCCTTCAGCAACCAGCAGGGAAATTTTTCCGTTTCCTGATTGCACAACAGAGAGGAGCGTCACCGGGCCGTGGCTTACGGTCATCTGGATGGAAAGGCCGCACCCCGGTTTGCCATGGTAAATTGGCAAAGGAACCAATCCCACACGCCCTTGGGCGATGGCGAAGTGCGCCGGACCGTCATGACCGAGATACACCACATCATCCACGAAATCGGCCAGGTACAGCTCCGAGAACGAACCGCCCGCCCCCAGCAGATCCATGATTTTCATGGCCTGCACGTTCTTCACCTCGCACTCTCCGGCAACAGGAACGTGGCGGCCCGTAAGCAGGGTATTCCCGGCAATGACAGAAGTGACGATATCGCGGTAGGGAGAGCCGTCCTCACTTTCATAGTAGTAGGCAAGCGACCCGAGATGATGCTTGGCCACCAAGGCATCCAGGGCACAGGCGGTTCGCGCTGCCCGCTCGATTTCCATCGGCTTGCATTCCGGAGATACGTCGAACTGGCTTCGGAATTGTTCGATTTTCTCGCAGATTTCCTGGCTCGTGACCGCCTCCCTCAACTGGTGAAGCTGGCAAATTTCCAGAATTTCAAAGTGATTGCCAAACACTGCCGATTGCTGTGTGAGGTCGCTGTAGACGTCGAGCATTCCACAGTAATAGTGCCCCAGAATACCCACGCGGTTTTCCCGCATCCCCGCGGCGACCCGCGCGGCATCCACCCACTCGGCGATTTCCTTCCACGCCTCGGGATCTTGCAAATATCCCGTCACGAGGTGGAATGGAATACCGGCACGGTTAAAGGCGCAGGCAATCTCCGGTGCGGAACAACTCTGGCAATGTTCCAGCCAGATTCCGGTCATCAACCCGCGATCCCCGAGTTGATTGAATTTCTCATAATCAATCTGTGACACCGGTTGCAGATTGAGAACCACCACCGGGACGTGCAAATCTTGAACAACCGGCAAAACGGTGGAAGAAAGGGCGTAGGTGGAGACGTAGAGGACAATGAGATCGACCTCACTGCGGCGTAGGTGGGATGCCGCTTCGCGCGCTTTCAGCGGCGAATCGACCAGGCCCGCATCGACAACAACCGCGCCAAGGGTCGCAAGCTGCCCGCCGATTTGCGCCTGGTATGCCAAAAGGCGTTCACGCAATCCACCAAATTGAGGCCAGTAGGTGTCCAGGCCAATACCAAAAAGGCCGATTCGCGGGGATCGAGATGCGTGAGAGTTCATGGAAATCTGAGTTTCTTGCGGGACAATAATCTTGAATTGCTTCGATTTTCGACTTGTTCAGATTAGCGGCTGGCCTAGTCTTTTGGAATCGGGATTATCCCACAGATTGAGCCATTTAATTCAAGACCTTATTTCTATCGTCACAAACGTGTTTAATGGGTTGTTCAGCGCAATCCATCGTTAAAATGCCTGAGCTTCCAATCTAAACACCGGCACCTCCCCTCGTTTTGAGCCAATGGACAAATCAAATATCAACTGCGACGGCTACCATGGTTTTCATGATTATCTGCCCATCAACGACGAGATATTTCGC
The DNA here is from genome assembly GCA_037143855.1 of Verrucomicrobiota bacterium. Lineage (GTDB taxonomy): Bacteria > Verrucomicrobiota > Verrucomicrobiia > Chthoniobacterales > Chthoniobacteraceae > UBA695. The sequence goes on from JBAWXX010000007.1 coordinate 1,817, forward strand.
AGTGGTTTTTACGTGACCAGCGCGGGGCAGGCCGTGATTCATTCCGGCCAGATTTATCCTCCCGCGCTGCATCCGCCATTGTATCAGTTCCGATGGAATGACGGGCGCACGCTCCCGGAATTTTCGCTCATTCTGATCACGGCGGGCCGGGGCACTTTCGAATCACGGCAAACCGGCAAAATCGCGGTGACGAAGGGGATGGTGATTCTCATTTTTCCAGGTGTGTGGCATCGTTACAGGCCGGATACGGAGACCGGGTGGACGGAAAAATGGGTCCAGTTCAATGGCGAACTGGTGCACCGGCTTTGGAATCTGGGGATGATGTCACCAGACCGCTCGGTCGTTCATCTTGATGATGCCGCTTCCCTGGAAGTGCAATTCGACCCATTGATTGAGCGAATCCATCACCATCCCGTTGCAAACTCCTTCCTCCTTTCCTTGCAGGCCCTGCGGATCCTGACGTTTGTGCTCGAATCGATCTCGGGGGCGCTTCCTGCGCCGGGAGGCAGGCCCGCTTCCACCGGGTTCGCCGATCCAGTCGTGATGGCGGCGCTGGAGTATATTTGGACACGGAGCCACACCGTCCTTTCCGTAACCGATGTCGCCAATCATGCTGGCGTAGCCCGGCGCACGTTGGACCGGCGGATGGCAGCGGCCTTCCAGCGCACCGTTTTGGATGAAATCATCCGGTGCCGCTTCAGCCGGGCGGAGCGGCTGCTGCGCGAAACACAACTTCCGGTCAAAACCGTGGCATCCCTCGCGGGGTTCGGCAGTACGGAGAACATGCGCCAGGTGTTCCTTCAAATCAGCAAAGTTTCTCCCGCAGCATACCGCCGCGTTGGCAACCATCAGCAACGCCCTGCGGCAGGAAGCCCGGGTGACTCTCCGAGGGCGGGGTAGCGGCGGCAAGCCACCCGAGAGGCGGGGACATTCCGAAAGTGATTTGCAAGGCGCTCCCTTACCCGGATTTCGGCCGGGCCTGGAAGAGGCGGCGCGTCACCGGCTCGACAAGCAGAAGGGAGCGGCCGTTGCGGCGGACGAGCCGGACGGGCTCCCCAAACACTTCGGAGAGGAAGGCGCTCTGGAGAAGGCGGCCCCGCTCCCCGGCGGCCAGAACGCGCCCGGCCTTGAGCGCCAGCACGTGGCTGAAACCGTCGACGATTTCCTCAACATGGTGCGTCACCAGAATGAGCGTGGGGGCGGGCAGCCCCCGGGGAGACGCCGTGGCGAGGCGGCTCACAAACTGCATGAAGTGCTCGCGGGCCACGGGATCGAGCCCGGCGCACGGTTCATCCAGGATCAGGAGCCGGGGCCGCGCCATCAGGGCCCGGCCGATCAAGACGCGCTGGCGCTCCCCCTGGGAGAGGACGCGCCAGGGGCGCTCGGCCAAAGGCAGCGCGTCGATCTGGCGGAGGATGGCGAGCGCCTCCTTGCGGTCGGCCGATTTCACGCGGCCCCAATAGTCGATCATCGCGTATTTCCCGCTCAAGACGGTCAACAATGCCGGTTCGGCGTCGGCCATCTGGTGGCGCACCGACGAACTGACGATGCCGATCTGCTTGCGCAGTTCGGGCCAGTTGGACTCCCCGTAGCGCTGGCCGAGCACCTCGATTTGCCCATCCGTGGGGGTGGTGTAGCCGGTTAGCGCGCTCAAAAGCGACGTTTTGCCGGAGCCGTTCGCGCCCAAAATCGCCCAGTGCTGCCCCGGCTCCACCCGCCAGTCAATGCCTTTCAGAATACGATGGCCTTCCCGGACAAGAGCCAGCCCGGCCACGGAGAGGACCGGCGACGGCGGACAAAGAGATGCTTTGGACATAAAAAACGCCGGCGCGCGGCGCAGCCCAAAGCCAAGCACACCGGACGCGGAAAAAACATCCCAAAAACCGGAATCCCCCGGCAACTCCTTCCCCTTCCCAAGCGCATCCGCGCGGCGGCATTCGAATCCTTGGATAGGATGAGCACCGTTGTGATTGCGGCAAATCTGGGCCACTTGAAAGCCTTCCGAGTGGTGGAAACCCCCGCCCGAGGGCGGAAGCTGGAGCTAATCGATGAGGTGGCCTTCCCGGAGGCGCACGGCTATTTTCAGGACAAAGTGACCGATATGGCCGGGCGCTTTTCCGCCAGCACCGGGCCAGGGCCCGGCCAGGGCATGGCACACGGCGAGGCGCTGAGCGCGGAGCTGGAAATCGAGCGGCGGCTGGTAAAGCTGGTGGCCGAACGGATCGCCGTTCTCCTGAACGCCGAACGCCCGGAATACTGGTACCTGGCGGCCACGCAGGAGGTGCACCAAGCGATTTTCAACGCCCTCCCCGCGGAACTGCGCGAGCGGGTGGTGCGCCACGTCTTCGCCGATCTGACCAAAGCCCGCCTTTCGGACGTGCTGGCCCACTTCGCCCCGGCCCGGGCAGCATAACCTTTCCTTATTCCTATAAAAATAGGCATTAGATATTTTCGTCACACCCCGAAGAAAATGTTGACAGTACGCTTAAATGCCCATATATCTCGCGAAGATACGCAAGATTACGCAACCTCACCTCACAAACCTTATGGCTAAAAAACTTGTCATCTCCGCGATAGCCTTCCTGACCTTGGGAGCATTGGACCGCCTCCCGGCCAACCTGATCATCGCCATTGACCAAACCGGCGCCAACCAACCCGTCAGCGTGGACACACCCCGGGCATGGAATTTTGGGATTACCTCGGTGGGGGCTGCTTACTTCTCCGCAAACGGCATTACCTTCGATTCCGCCTTGTTTGACGCCAAAATCCACAACGACACCACAGCCCCGTTGGTCTTCACGCTTTACTCGGGGCTGGGCGGAAATGTGAAGGGCAACACTGTGCTGGCGACCGTTTCGATGCCCGCCTCATCGTTCAATCAGCAATATACGGGGGGCGTGGGGAGTTTGTTCACTTTCAACCCGCAGCTGTTTACCACGGGCTATTATTCGGTGGCGCTCACTACGGCCGCCCCCGACACCTCCACCCAGGATTATTTTCTCAAACAAGGCACGCTGGAGTTGCTCAACTCCGATAAAACGGTGTTGAACTCCTCCTTCTGGCTCCAGGACCAAGGGACCGGCAACGCCACCACCGTTTTCAACGGAACTGGCAGTCTCGGCGGCTACGCGCTCGCTCCGGAGCCGAATGCGGCATGGGCGGCAGCCCTCGTCACGGGGCTGAGCTTTGGCGGATCGCTCCTGAACCGCTTTCAGAAAAAACGCTCACCGTCCGCCTAGAAAACACCCGGCGGTCAAGGGTTGGCCGGGGTTGCCGCAGGGCTCGCCGCTGGCTGCCCCATGATCGCTTGGCTCTTGGCGCGCGCTTTCACAAAAGCCGGAACGGCGGCGCCTGCCAGCACCGCGGCAGGCACAATCGCTCCGACCGACACAATCTGCGTGGGGCCGCTTCCCCCATGACTGGTGCCAACCCAGCCTTCGGGGGTCTCTTCCACCACGGTGCACGCGGCCCCCTGCTTGGTGGCGTTGTAGACATATTGCAGCATTTTCTGCACAGCCGGATCGGTCCCATTCTTGTCCTGCTTGAGTGTGGCGGACTGGATCCCCTGGATCGTCTTCTGTAGCGTGGGCCCAACATAGCCAAAGGCGTACCCGGCGGCGGGCATCCCGGTCATGAGCTTCTGGAACGCGGGCGCGGCGGCCAGCCCCGGTTTTTTGCCCGCTTTGACGTCCAACATCTCCCGCAGGAGGGGCTCGCTGCTGCTCACGATGAGGAGCCCCTTTTTCCAGGCGACCACGGGCCGCAGGAAGGGCATGGGCAGCGGCATCGCGATCCCCCGGATTTTCAGGTCGCCCTCATCGGTTTTGATGACCATCGGAATCGCGGAAAGCTGCTGGTCGATGCGGTTGATGAGCACGTCGTCCTGCACCTGGATGAAAAGGGCGAGAGCCGGCTCGGGGATGGTGAACTGCTGGCCGTTGGCGCCGCCCGGAATCGTCGTCATCCGGCTTTCGTCCAGGGTCAGGATAAACGAATAATTCGGCCCGAGCGAGGCGAGCAGGGCGGGCAGGTTCAATCCGGTGCTTTGCTGGACCTGTTGCGTCAACAGGTCGAGCCCCTGGCGAAGGTCCGCATTGGTCGCCGCTTCCTGGTTGAGGGCATCCCAGATGGGGGCCAGTTTCTGATTCTTGCTGAAGGCCAGCGCCGTATGCCCGGGGAGATAGGCCGTAAAATCGAGCGCGTTGGGCGTGAGCCCATGGAGCTTCCAGATGAGCCCGCTCCCCTTGTCTTCGTAGTGGTGGAGCATCCACTTGTTTTGGTAATAGCCCGGCTCCAGCGCGATGGAACTGGCTCCAAACCCGCTGATTTCCTTCAGGCCGCTGTTGGCCGTAAAGTGCGAGAGCGACTTCCAACCGGCTTCGGCCTTGGCCTTGGTGGCATCGTCCATTTTCCCGGCGTCCATCGCCATCGACGCGATCTCCGCCAGCTTGTGGGAAGCGGCTTTCAGAAAGGCCTCGGTGGAAAGGTAAAAATAGAACCCGCCCCCGGCGTCGAGATGCCCGGCGATGGCGTCGAAACTGCTCGGCTCGGCGGAGACGATTTTCGTGGCCGCCGGAGAAGGTTTTGGAAGAGCCTGGGGCGGAAGAGGAGCGGCTTTTTTCTGACACCCGGCCAGCGAAGCGAGCATCAAGGCGGCGGGGAACCAACGGAGCGCGGGGGGAAACTTCATCATGGAAGCGGAGTATTCTTGGATGGCGCCGGAAAACAAGCGCAATCCGTGGCGCGGCGCAGACAAAGCCGCCGAACCGTTCGTTCCGGCTTGCAAGGCGTTTTGGTTGGATAAAGGATGATGGCGAGGTTAACGAGGCTGGAGCCTCGAAGACAAGTGCGTTCCCAAGCTGGAGCTTGGGAACGAGGTAAATTTATTCTAACCATTCATGCCAGAAAGATATTCTAGTGGTAAAAGCTTAATCCTTGTGTTCGCAGGTCTTCTGGCGATTAATGGGGCACATTTCTTGGTTGAGTCTCATCTAGCTGCGCAATCTCGTTACCAAGCTCCAGCTTGGTAACGCCCCTGTCTTCCGAGGCTCCAGCCTCGCCCAAACGGCGCTGCCTACCGCCAAGCATCACATCGCAACACCGGCTCTGTTCCGCCCAGCCACTCGTGCGCCGACGAGTAGCGCCAATGCTCCGGCGACGCCACCCACCCCCGCTGGATCGGGTTGTTGTGCAGGTAATCGAGTTTCTGCTGCATCATCGCATCGCTGAGGATCGCCTCTGGATGAGAACCCTCCTGCCATACTTGGTAGGCGTTTGGTTTGTGTTCGCTGCGGTAGAATCGTAGCTGGTTGAGAAGCCAATCGCGTCCCTCGGTCTGGAGTTGTTCCACCATCTGCCCGGCAGTGAAGCTCTTCAAATCGCGCAAGACGCCGGACAGTTCGGGCGCGGCAAGAATGGCATGGAAATGGTTATCGAGAATAACCCATGCGTAAATTTGAAGTGCCTTGTGTTTACGGCAGTGTTCCAAGGATCGGACGAGAATGTCGCAACACGCGGCGGAAGTAAAGACGGGGAGCCACTCGACAATGGTGCCTGTGACGAAATGAGCCCGGTTGGGTTCGCCTACTCGGTAGCGGCTGCGCATGATGGCGAGGTTAACGAGGCTGGAGCCTCGAAGACAAGTGCGTTCCCAAGCTGGAGCTTGGGAACGAGGTTGCTTAATGGTTGATCCGTTTAATCCTTACATATCCAGTAACAACCGCGCCGGGTCTTCGATGACTTCCTTCACTTTGATGAGGAAGGTGACGGCTTCCTTGCCGTCGACGACGCGGTGGTCGTAGCTCAAGGCAAGATTCATCATCGGGCGGATGGCGACCTGGCCCTTGATGGCGATGGGGCGATCCATGATTTTGTGCAGGCCGAGGATGCCGCTCTGGGGCGGGTTCAGGATGGGGGTGCTCAGGAGCGAGCCGTAGACGCCACCGTTGGAGATGGTGAAGACGCCCCCTTGCAGGTCTTCCACGCGCAGCTTGCCTTCGCGGGCGCTCTGGGCGTAGGCGAGGATGTCCTTTTCCAACTGGGCGAAGCTCTTCTGGTCGGCGCCGCGGATCACCGGGACGACGAGCCCGCGCTCGGTGCCGACGGCCACGCCGATGTCGAAGTAGTGGTTCAAGATCAGGTCCTCGCCGTCGATGCGGCTGTTGACCCCGGGCACGGCCTTGAGGGCGGCGACGGTGGCCTTGAGGAAGAAGGACATGAAGCCGAGCTTGACGCCGTGGTCCTTGACGAAGCTCTCTTGGTAGCGCGCGCGCAGTTCCATGACGGCGCTCATGTCGCACTCGTTGAAGGTGGTCAATATCGCCGCCGTCTGCTGGGCCATGACGAGCTGGGCCGCGATCTTGCGCCGCAGGGGCGACATTTTCTTGCGGGTAAAGCGTTCCTCCTTGGGCGCGGGGGGAGCCGCTGGGACGGGGGCCGGTTGCGCCTTGGGCTCCGGCGCGGGAGCGGCGGCGGCGCTGCCCGGTTCTTCGAGGGTGGCGACGACTTGGCCGATTTTGACTTCCTCGCCCTGGGCGACGAGTTGGTGGAGGATGCCCGCTTTTTCGGCGGTGATCTCGGTGGAAACCTTGTCGGTTTCGAGGGTAAAGAGGATGTCGCCGGGGGCGACCTGCGCCCCCTCCGGCTTGTGCCAGACGGAGAGCAGACCGCTGACGATGGATTCGCCAACCGAGGGGATTTTAATTTCGAGGCTCATAGTGCGAAATGTTTGCTAATGGATCGTTGAAAAGGGTCTCAGTTTTCGATGATGTTGATAAACATGAGCGTCTTGTTTTTTGGAGAGCACAACCAAATTCCAGCCGCGAAATTGCCACCAGAGGGCGCTGAAGGCAGTTCATAAAAGTTGTCGTAACAATACTTCATCGATTTGTCCGTCAGCATTTTTTCCAACTCCATTTGCGCGGGAGCGGTATTCTTGCTTTGAGATTCATGGATGATCCTTGTGAGTCGCCTTTGTTCTTCTTCGGACGCGCCTTCCCGGCTGAACCAAATCGCTTTTTCCCTGATAACATGGGCGGGGGCGCATTCTTCAGCGATTCTTTCTTCTGTCCCGTTCAGATTCCATACCTGGCAAGTATATCCGCTGGGCTGCAATCCCGAGAGCGGACTTGCATTATCCAGGATCTGCTTTCCCACAAGGACTGGAGGAAGCCCCACAGCGTTCGGGTTCCCGCGGACATAAGGGTTGCCAGTAAAAATAAAATGCACCCAACAGAGGAAGCCCAAGCCAGCCACAAGAACGAGAAGAACCGCCACGGCGGCAATGGTTGCAAAGGATCGGTGCTGTTTTCTTTCGCCCATCTTTAGTGGCCTTTCCTGATGGTCGCAAACGGCGCCTCCACCCGTTGGGGTTGTTCCATTTGCTTCCCATTCCCAAATAGAGTTTGGGAACGAGGAGAAAAACAAAACGGGCGATACGGATGCGAAATGAAACTTCGCGGGTCCGTGCGTGCCTAAGTACAACTTGGGCACAAGATTTGAAAGGTCGCCTCTCTCTAATTTTTCAGATTTCTTCCCTTCGTGCCTTCGTGCCTTCGTGCCTTCGTGTAAGAACAAGAAAGTAAGGCCGGAAAGCTGGGTGAGAAAGTCGCTCCAACGCTTTGTCGCAAACAGGACGCAAGGGGCGAAGCCTCCCTTTGCTCCTTTTGCCCAGGAAAAAATTAAGTTTGTGAAAAACCTCGAAGCCGGTTGGCCTTGGCTCGCTTTTGGCTTTTCACACGAAGGCACGAAGGCACGAAGGCACGAAGAAGAGACAAAAGAGAGGAGGGAGGCCATACCACACCCCTCCTTTCTTGAGTTCCTGAGTTCCTGATTCTCTTCTTTCATGAATTCCCGATTTCTATTGAAAGGCGTCTTCGACGAGTTGCTTCTGTTCCATCCGGTGGAGGGCGAGCGCTCCCACGGCGGGGCTGGCGGCTTCGCCCCGGCCCGCGTAGGCGATTTTCGTGTTAAAAAGGCCGCCGAGCCTGGGCGCGATGAAGGTCCACGTCCCCATGTTTTGCGGCTCTTCCTGGCACCAGACGAAGCGCTCGGCTTGCGGGAACCGCGCCACCGCCTCTTTGAGCGCGGTGGTGTGGAGCGGGTAAAGTTGTTCGATGCGGATGAGCGCGGTGTCGGAGCGGCCCTGCGCCTCCCGGTGGGCGAGCAGGTCATAATAGACCTTGCCGGTGCAGAAAACGATGCGGTTGACTTCCTCGGGCTTGCCGAGCAATGGGCCGGGGAGGATCTCGTGGAAGCGGCCTTGCGTGAAGTCCTCCACGGTGGAGACGCACGCCTCCGCGCGCAGGAGGCTCTTGGGGGTGAAGACGATGAGCGGCTTGCGGAAGGGGCGCTTCATCTGGCGGCGCAGGAGGTGGAAATACTGGGCGGGGGTTGTCGGGTCGGCGACTTGCAGGTTCTCCTCGGCGCAAAGCTGGAGGAAGCGCTCGATGCGCGCGCTGGAGTGTTCCGGCCCCTGGCCTTCGTAGCCGTGGGGCAGGAGCAGGACGATGCCGCTGGGCCGCTGCCACTTGGACTCCGCCGAGGCGATGAACTGGTCGATAATCACCTGCGCCCCGTTGGCGAAGTCGCCAAACTGCGCCTCCCAGAGGCAGAGCATGGTGGGGAAGTTGAGCGAGTAGCCGTAGTCGAACCCGAGGACGGCGGCCTCGGAGAGGAGCGAGTTGTAGATGCAGAGCCGGGCCTGTTGCGGGTCTACATGCTGGAGGGAAGTGTAGGGGGCGCGGGTTTGCGCGTCGTAGAGGACGGCGTGGCGCTGGCTGAAGGTGCCGCGCTGGCTGTCCTGGCCGGAGAGGCGCACGGGGGTCCCCTCCAGCAGGAGCGACCCGAAGGCGAGCGCCTCGCCAAAGGCCCAATCATACGGGCCGCCCGCCGCGTGCGCCTTGGCCCGCCGATCCAGCAGGAGCCGCTGGAGCTTGGGCAGGACGTGGAAGCCCTCGGGAACGCGGGTGAGGGCGGCAACCACGCGGTCGAGCTGCGCCTTGGGGACGCCGGTTTCCACGGGATCGTGGGCGTAGGGGGGCTGAAAAACGGCGGTCGATTCGCTGAGAGCGGACACCGGCTCGGCGGCGGCTTTGCGGACTTCCTCCAGGGTGGTTTCGAGCTTCTTTTCGTATTCGTCATCCAGCGCGTCGGCCTCCTGGGCGCTTAGGACGCCGGTATCGGCGAGCCGCCGGGCAAAGAGTTTCCCCACGGAGGGGTGTTTGTCGATCAACGCGTACAGATCGGGCTGGGTGAAGTTCGGCTCGTCCCCCTCGTTGTGGCCGTAGCGGCGGTAGCAGAGCATGTCCACGACGGCGTCGCGGTGGAACTGCTGGCGGAAGGTGAAGGCCAGTTGGGTGACAAACCAGACGGCAAGGGGGTCGTCGCCGTTCACGTGGAAAACCGGGGCCTCGATCATCTTGGCCACGTCGGTGGCGTAGGCGGAGGAGCGGGCGTCCGACGGGAGCGTGGTGAAGCCGATCTGGTTGTTGACGATGACGTGAAGCGTCCCGCCGACTTTGTAGCCGGGAAGCTGCGAGAAATTGAGCACCTCGGCGACGATTCCCTGCCCGGCGAAGGCGGCGTCGCCGTGAATCAAGAGGGGGAGCACCTTGGCGCGCTCCTCCGTGTCGCCCCGGACGCGCTGGCGGGCGCGCGCCATGCCGATGACCACGGGGTCGCCCGCCTCAAGGTGGCTCGGGTTGGAGGAGAGGCGGATTTCGACTTCCTTGCCGCCACGGGTGGCGCGCGTGGACTGGTAGCCCAAGTGGTATTTCACGTCCCCGTCGCCGCAAACCAGCTCCGGGAGATAGTTTTCGCTGAACTCGCTGAAGATGACCCGCAGCGATTTTTTCAGGAAATTGGCCAGTACCGTCAGGCGGCCCCGGTGAGCCATCCCCATGACGATCTCCTCGACCCCGTGCCCCGGGGATTCCTCCAGGAGCGTTTGCAGGATGACCATGAGCGATTCCGCCCCCTCAAGCGAAAACCGCTTCTGGCCGACGTACCGGGTGTGCAGGAAGTGCTCAAAACTCTCCGCCTCCAGCAGCTCACGCAAGATCGCCTTCTGCGTCTCGGCGGAGAGCTTCTGCTCCAGCGGGCGGGATTCCAGGAGGTCGCGGATCCAGTTGCGCACGCGCCCGTTCTGGATGTGCATGAACTCGACCCCCACCGCGCCGCAGTAGATCCCGCGCAGGGCGTCGATCATCTCCCGCAGGCGCATTTGCTCGCCGCCCCGGAAGAACTTCGAGGCGACGACCAGGTCGAGATCCTTTTCGCTGAACCCCAGTTCGCGCAGGCTCAAGAGCGGCTGCTCGGGGCGCTCCGCGCGCAGCGGGTCGAGCCGGGCGATCGTGTGCCCCAGGGTGCGGTAGGCGTACACGAGGCCGTCCACGCGCGTTTGCAGCGGCAGCTCGGGGCGCATCCCGGCGGGGATCGCGGGAATGGGGGGCAGGGCGCCGGCCTCCTCGGGGGCGGTCTTCAGCAGCGCTCCGGCGGGCCCCGGCTCCAGCGCGGGCGACGCCCCCAGCTCAAACCCCTCGAAAAAAGCGGACCAATTTGCGTCCACGGAGGCGGGGTCGCGTTTCCACCGCTCATACGTTTCTTCCAAAAGCCCGGCGTTAAAAGCGTTCACGAGCGATGTTCTCATGGCAAAAACTGATTGGCTGGCCTCGCTGAATATAGCCATTCGCCCGCTCAAGCGAAGCGAAATGATGTGTCCGGCCCGCGTTCAGGGCCATTTTTTCGCTTTCCATCCGGCCGGGCGGTCCGGCGCGAATTCCAGGGTATGGAGGAGCATCAAGAGGAGATGGGGTGCCGCTGTTGCAGGGAGATGGCGGCCAGGGCGCGGGCATGCATCCGGGAGCACCCGGACGCGGCTGCCTTGGTGAGCGGAGGCGCTGGGTTCCTGTTCGCCCAGCTTCCGTTGCGGCGGCTGGCGGCGGCGGGGATGGGGCTGGGTTGCGCGCTGGTGAAACCGGCGGCGATTCTTTACGGCCTCTACCGGCTGGCGGAGGACTGCCACGCCGGGCGGTGGTGCGCGCAGGGCCGCGAACCGGCGGCGCGTGAGGGGACGGACGCGGGGAGCTGATCGCCGGGCTTGCGCTCGGGGCGGGGATCGGCCACTCTTGGGTGCGTGTTTGAACTCCGCGATGTTTCTCTCCTTGCCGCCGCCAAACCGCAGGAGCGCGTGCTGCTGGGCGATGTAACCGCCGCGTTCCCGCCGGGAGCGGTGGCCGTGGTGGCGGGGCCGCCCGGCGCCGGCAAGAGCACGCTGCTCCTGCTCCTCGCCGGGGTGGTGCACCCGACGTTTGGCGAGGTGGCTTGGACCGGGGAAGGGACGTGCGCCCCCCCCGTGGCCTACCTCCCGCAAGGCCCTCTTTTGGCTTCCCGGGGCGACCGGCTGCTGACGGCGGCCGAACACGTGGAAACCGCCCTGCGCCTGCGGGTGGCCGGGCTGGACGGGACCGCGCGCAAAGCGGCGGCGAGCGCCCTTCTGGAGAAGACCGGGCTGGCCGCGGAGGCGGACCGGCGTTGCGGCGCGTTGACGCCCGAGCAGCGGCGGCGGCTGGCGGTGGCGGTGGCGCTGGCTGGTTCCCCGGCGCTCCTGCTTTGTGACGAGCCCGGGGAGACATTCGATCCTCCCGCGCAATCCGCGTTTGCCGCGCTGCTGCGCAGGCTGGCGCGGGAGGAAAGGTTTGCTGTTGTGCGCGTCAGCCATGCGGTGGATCGCCTGGAGGACTGCGACACGCTTTTGGTGCTTTGCGGCGGCCAGCTGGTCTTTCACGCCGCGCCGGAGTTCCTGGCCCCCTATTTTCAGATCGATGCGAATGCCGCTCTCTACGCGCGGCTCGGCGAGCAGAAGCCGGAGGCCTGGCGGCGTTCCTGGGCCAAGCATTGCCCCGCGTTTCCTTCCGGCGTGGGGGTGGACGTTCCTTTGCCAAACCCGCCCAAAGCGGGTACCGGGGAGCACCCGGTGCGGCGTCCGGGGGGATTTTCGCAGATGGCCACCGTGGCGTGCCGCCGCTGGCGGCAGGCGTTGCGCGACGGCCCGGCGGCGGGGCTGGGCCTGGCGCTGCTTTTCGGGTTTCCTTTGGCGGCCGCGTTTTTCGCCGTGGGCGATCTGCCCAGTCTCCAGGAGCTTTCCACGCAACTCCACGGCGATGTGGCGGAGCGGCTCCGCGAAAGCGCCGTGTTTGCCGTGGACGCCTCGCGCGGGGTGGGGCTGGTTACCGGGCTCGCGCTGGCGCAGCCGCTTTTGCTCGCCTTTCTGGCCGCCTGCACCGTCGCGCGGGAGATCGCCGGGGAGCGGGCCGGTTTGGAAATCGAGAAACACCGGGGGTTGTCCCCCGGGGCCTTCCTGGCGGGGAGCGCCGTTTTCCTGGGGCCCTGGGTGCTGGCGCAAGCGGCCTGGATGGGGGTTTATGTGCACGGCGTTTGCCGATTGCCGGGGAACCTCTGGATGCAGATCGGCGCGCTGGCGCTGGCCCAAGCGGCGTTCACCGCGCTCTGCCTGGCGGTTTCGGCGTTGGCCCGGTCGGCCGCGCGGGCGGGAACGGCGTGCCTCTGCCTGGCGGCGCTGCAACTGCCGCTCTCGGGGGTGGTGCTTGCGCCGCCGGATCTTTTTTTGTGGATGGCGCGCCCGCTGACGACCCTCCCGTGGGGGGCCGCCGCCTACCTGCAATCCATGGAGGGGACGCGGTTTTACGAAGCGCTCCAAATCGTTTCGCCCCTCGCCTTCAGCCCGGCGGGGCTGTGCGCCTTGGTGCTTGCCGCACAGGTTGCGCTGGGAGTCTTTCTGGCGCATTTTGGCTGCAAGATCGCCCGATTGGGGGTTGCCTGGAGGCTTCCGGGCACATAACGTGCTCCGAGAACCTCCCCCTCCCCTATTCCTATTCAGTCCCGATAAGATTCCTTCATGGCTACGTTGCATTTGCATATTCCCGGTTCCGGCATCGTGTCCCACGAGCTGTCCGGCAAACAAACCGTCACCATTGGAGGGGCACCCGACAACGCCATCCAGATTCAAGACAGCTCCGTCTCGCCCCATCATGCGGAAATCCTTTGCGAAGCGGGCGGCTTTCGCCTGCGGGACGTTGGTTCCGCCAACAAATGCTGGTTGAACGGCGTGGCCGTCGTGGATGCCGTCTTTCATGATGGGGACTCGCTCCGTTTCGGCATGGTCGAGAGCCTCTTCCTGCTCCAGCCCTCCTCGGGAGAGAAGCCGGGGGTGGAGCCCGCCCTGCGCGGCCGCCTGGTGTTGAGCATCCCCGGCCATGGCGAAACCGTGTTCCGGTTTGAAGGCGCGCTGGCCACCGTCGGGTGGAAGTCCGACAACGATTTGCGCATTAAAGACCCCTCCGTCTCGGGGCACCACGCCCAATTCATCGAGGCCAAGGGCAGGTACCGGCTGAAGGATCTCCGTTCCACCAACAAAACTCTCCTCAACGGCCAAGCCATTGATGAGGCGGAGGTCAACAATGGGGACCGCGTCCAGTTCGGCGCGGTGGCAGGCGTTTTCAAAGCCGAGTATGGAATCCGGCGGGTTTCCGCTCCCGTTCTTGCGGATGCCTCCACTTCGGCCGCCGCCAAGGCCCTGGCCGCCGAAGTGGAAGAGTGGAAGGCGAAAAACGAGGCGCTGGACAAAGAGCACGAAAGCCTCCGCTTTCATAACCAGCAGCTTTCCACCCAGCTCAAGGAAACGGCCGCCCAGGCCGACAAACTCAAAGCCGCCTTGGAAACCACGGCGGCCCAGGCGCAAGAGAAGCTCGCCGCCGCCACCGCCGAACGGGAAACCGCCGCGCAGCGCATCCAGGAGATCTCCGCCCGATTGGAAACGTTGCAGCAGGAGAGGGGGGAGCTCGAAACCAAACTCACCGCCGGTGCGCACGGCAACCAGGAACAGCTGGCGCGGATTGCCACGTTGACGCAGGAGCGGGATGCCCTGCAAGCCAAGGCAACGGAAACCCAGGGGACACTCGCGGCCCAAATCGAGGAGTGGAAGGCGAATTACGAGGCGCTTCGCAAAGAACGCGACGGCTCCGACGCCGAGAACAAGCAACTTACCAGCCGGTTGAAGGAAGCGGTTGCCTTGGGGGATGAACTCAAAGCCTCTCTCCAGGCCCGCGAACAAACCGTCGCACAAACCAGCAGCGCGGCGCAGCAAGAGGCCGAACGTCTCTCCGGCGAACTCGCGCAAGCCCGTTCCCGTTGCGACGCCCTCTCCAAAGAGCGGGACGCCTTGCAAACCACGGCAGCCGAGGCCCAAGGGAAACTCACGGCGTTGACGCAAGAGCGGGACGCCTTGCAAACCATGGCGGCCGATGCGCAGGAAAAACTCGCGGCACTGACGCAAGAGCGGGACGCCTTGCAATCCACGGCAGCCGAAGCGCAGGGCAAACTCGCGGCGTTGACGCAAGAGCGGGACGCCTTGCAATCCATGGCAGCCGATGTGCAGGGGAAACTCGCGGCGTTGACGCAAGAGCGGGACGCCTTGCAATCCACAGCAGCCGATGCGCAGGGGAAACTCGCGGCACTGACGCAGGAGCGGGACGCTTTGCAAACCACAGCAGCCGATGTGCAGGAAAAACTCGCGGCACTGACGCAGGAGCGGGACGCTTTGCAAACCACAGCAGCCGATGCGCAGGGAAAACTCGCGGCGTTGACGCAAGAGCGGGACGCCTTGCAAACCACAGCAGCCGATGCGCAGGGAAAACTCACGGCGTTGACGCAAGAGCGGGACGCTTTGCAATCCACGGCAGCCGAGGCGCAGGGCAAACTCACGGCGTTGACGCAGGAGCGGGACGCCTTGCAATCCACGGCAGCCGAGGCGCAAGGCAAGCTCACGGCGTTGACGCAAGAGCGGGACGCCTTGCAAACCATGGCGGCCGATGCGCAGGAAAAACTCGCGGCACTGACGCAAGAGCGGGACGCCTTGCAATCCACGGCAGCCGAAGCGCAGGGCAAACTCGCGGCGTTGACGCAAGAGCGGGACGCCTTGCAATCCATGGCAGCCGATGTGCAGGGGAAACTCGCGGCGTTGACGCAAGAGCGGGACGCCTTGCAAGCTTCCGCCTCCCGGCTGGCCGAAGCCCCGCGGCACGCGCAGAGCGTGCAGGAGCAAAAGCCGGTTCCCGCCGCTTCCGCCACGACCCCCAGCGTTTCGGATCCGGCATGGCCTCGTCCCCTTTCGCTCTTGCGGGAAGGGCCGCTCCCACCGGTGGAGGGGGCGAAAACCGGGCTGATTGAAATCAATACCGCCGGCTCTCCCATAGCCCGCTTCTCCGACGGAGCCGCCACCGGGTGTGACGCCGACAGCCCCTCAATCCAGAAAATCGTGGAAAACGCGCCTGAAGCGTTGAATGGGATGCGCCGGTGCCTGCACGCCTTTATCAAGAGCCAGACGGAAATCAGCCTCCTCAACCAACTTTTAAGCGGGTTGCATGAGCTGACGGAACAGACCGTCCAGGCCAACCTCACTTCGGTGGCAACGTTTTCCTTTGCCTTGGAGCGGCTGATTGACGATCTGATGAAGATCCCCGGCCAGATCAATCCTTCCTCTCTGCGCACGGTCAGCCAGTCGATCGACTTTTTGGTCACGCTGCTCGACGGAAAGAACCTTTTCCGCACCAAACAGCCCGACCTGGCCAATATTTTCGCGGTCGATGACGACTTGGACGCCTGCAAAACCATCTGTGGGGCCATTGAAATGGTGAACCTGAAAGTCGTTTGCGCAGGGGACGCCAAAGCCACGCTCGCCGCGCTCGACGAGCGGCAGTTCGACCTCGTGCTGATCGACGTCGGCCTGCCGGAGATGAACGGCTTCGAACTCTGCACGCGGCTGCGCAAGCTGCCCAATTACAAAAAAATCCCGGTCGTCTTCATCACCGGGGCCGTCACGGTGCAGAACCGCGTGCAATCGAGCTTGAGCGGCGGCAACGACTTCATCGCCAAGCCGTTCAATCTCCTCGAACTCGGCGTGAAAGCGCTGATCTGGATCTTCAAGGGCCAGCTCGGAATGGTGTAGGCTTTTCTCCGTGTCTTCTCCCCTGCTCCTGGCGCGTGAGATACGGTTCGGTGAGCAGGGAGGCCGCGCCCCCGGCCATCAGGGCTGCGGCCGCCAGCAGGCGGGCGGTCACGGGGAGGGCGAGCGCGCCGAATTTCCACGGGATGCGCGCCAGCCCTTGGCCAAAGCTCTGCGGACCACTTTTAAGCTGGATTTTAGGAATCACGAATCGCAAATTTCTTCCCCCGGCGCCTGCCGAGTCGGGTGTGTCATTTGATGAGCCAACACCATCCTTTCGCCGCTTGTGCATCCGAAGAAGATGCAATAGATCGGTCTATCGAAGGCCGTTCCCCTCTTTCTCCAATGCAACGGGGGATGTTTTTCCATGGCCTGGGCGAGCCAGGGCAGGGGCTCTACATCCAGCAATTGGTTTGCCGTCTGCGGGAGGATCTGGACGTTTCCGCCTTTAAGGAAGCGTGGCGCCAGATCGTGGGCCGCCATGCCATCTTCAGAGCGGCGCTGCTGGGCGATTCCCCTGGCGAATGGAGCGTCCATTCCTCGGTGCCGTTGCCCTTCGAAGAACACGACTGGACCGGGACGCCAGCCGGCGATTTGCAGCGGCGGCTTGATCACTGGCTGGCCGCCGACCGCCGCGCCGGACTGGATCCAGCGGCGGCGCCTCTCTTGCGGCTGAATCTGTTCCGGCTCGCGGAGGGGGACTTCTATTTTATATGGACCTCCCATCATGCGATCCTCGATGGCCGGTCACGCCGGATCGTCCTGAAGGAATTGTTCGCGTTTTACGATGCCCTCCGGCAAGGCCGGCCGCTGGCGCTTCCCGAACCCGCTCCGTTTCGGAACTACCTCCGATGGCTGGAAAACCAGGCCTTTGATAAGGCGGAAGCGTTTTGGCGAAACTTGCTCGGCGGGCTGGAAGCACCCCCGCCTCTCGATTTTGGCTTCCCCGCTCCCCGCCCCGGCGAGGAGTCCTACGGGATTCAGCGCCACCGGCTCAGCCCCGCGTTGACCGCGGCATTGCGCGCCTTGAGCCGGGAGAACGGCTTCACCCTCAACACGCTCCTGCAAGGCGCATGGGCGATTTTGCTCGGCCGCTACAGCAACCGCGAAGAGGTTGTTTTTGGAGCGACCCGGGCCTGCCGAGTCGCCGGCGTTCCGGGCGCGGCTTCCATGGCGGGGCTTCTCATTAACACCGTTCCCATGCGCGTCGCAGTGCCCGCCGAAGGGACGCTCGTGGAATGGCTCAAGATGATCCGGGAGCAATGGGTGGCGATGCGGGCATACGAGCACACTCCGTTGGACAAAATCCTGGCCTGGAGCGGGCTCCCTGCCGGTCAGCCCTTGTTTGAAAGCCTCGTCGTTTTTGAACGCTACCTCCTGGATTCCGCCTTGCGGGCTCAAGGCGGCCCTTGGGAGAACCGGAGGTTCGAGGTTCGCGGGCTCACCAACTATCCTCTGGTGATTTCCGGCTATGACGACGAGGCGCTGCTTTTGGAATTTGTCTACCAGCGCAGTCGCTTGGACGACGCCACCATTTCCCGAACGGCCGGGCATTTGGAGGCGCTGCTTGAAGGCATGGCGGCCCGGCCGCTGGGGACGCTGGCCAGTTTTTCGTGCCTGACGCCAGAAGAAGAACGCATGATTGTGGAGGAATGGAACGCGACGGCGACTGCCTATCCGCGCGACAGTTCCATCCCTGACGTATTTGAAAGGCAGGCCCGCGAAACGCCGCAAGACGTGGCGGTCGTCTTTGGGCCGGAGCGGCTCACCTACGGCGAACTCGACCGCAGGGCAAACCAAGCCGCGCACTGCATGCGCCAACACGGCATCCGGCGCAACGTCCCGGTGGGCATCTGCATGGAGCGGTCGCTGGAGATGATCGTCGGGCTGCTCGGAATCCTGAAAGCAGGCGGCACTTATGTCCCGCTGGATCCCGGGTGGCCGGGGGAACGCATCGCCGGTTTGGCCGCGGATGCCCAGATACGCTTGGTACTGACCCACCGCGCGACGGTGAAGCGGCTGCCCGCATCGGCTTCGGCGCTATGCCTTGACACGCTGGCCCCCGGCTGCAAGCCGGAGACGAACCCGGCAGCTTGCGAGAGCGACTCCAAAACGAACCCGGACGACCTCGCCTACGTGATGTTCACTTCGGGATCGACCGGAAAACCGAAGGGGGTGCGCGTTCCGCACCGGGGCGTGGTCCGTCTCGTCAAGGAAACCAACTATTGCCGATTCACCCGCCGCGACGTCTTTTTGCAATTCGCGCCGCTGGCGTTTGACGCGTCGACTTTTGAAATCTGGGGGTGCCTGCTCAATGGCGGCACGC
Source organism: Verrucomicrobiota bacterium (assembly GCA_037143855.1). Lineage (GTDB taxonomy): Bacteria > Verrucomicrobiota > Verrucomicrobiia > Chthoniobacterales > Chthoniobacteraceae > UBA695. The sequence continues at coordinate 20,164 of JBAWXX010000007.1, forward strand.
TCGTGGTGGCTCCCCCCCACATCCCGTCGCTTGATGAACTGGGGCGCTGGATTCAGGAAAACCAGGTGACGACGCTGTGGCTCACCTCCTCCCTGTTCCAGCAAATGGTGGACGGCCCGCTGCATTTATTAAGCGGCGTAAAGCAGTTGCTTGCGGGCGGGGATCGGCTGCCGTCGCGGCATGTGCGGGAGTTTCTGTCGAAGAACCGCACTTGCCAGTTGATCAACGGTTACGGACCGACGGAAAACACAACCTTTACCTGCTGTTATCAGATCATATCCGGTAAAGCCATCGGCGAAAGCGTTCCCATCGGCCGGCCAGTCGCCAATACGCAGGTCTACCTGCTCGACAGCCGCCTGCGCCCGGCCCCCGCCGGCGTGCCCGGCGAGCTTTATATCGGCGGCGACGGGCTGGCGGACGGGTATCTCAACGCACCGGAATGGACCGCAGCCCAATTCGTGCCAAACCCGTTCGATCCCGCGCCGGGCTCCCGCTTGTATCGCTCGGGAGACATCGCCCGTTATCGGCCCGATGGAGTGATCGAGTTTCTGGGGCGGCGCGACGGTCAGGTCAAAATTCGCGGGTTCCGGATCGAGCCGGGTGAAATCGAAGAACGCTTGTTGCAGCACCCCGCGCTCAGCCAGGCCGCCGTCGCGGTCCGCACCTACACTTCGGGAGAGAAATACCTGGCCGCGTACCTTATTGGCGGCAGGGGGCGGCTCCCGGCGGCGGACGAGCTGCGGGAATTCCTGGAGCGAACGCTGCCCGAACCGATGCTTCCCCGGAGCTTTACGTTTTTGCCCTCTTTTCCATTGAATGCGAACGGCAAGGTCGATCGGGCCAGGCTGCCCGCACCCGAGTTACCGCTCGAACGCGAGCGGGTGCGCTGCGGCCCGAGAACGCCTGTCGAAGCGGAGCTTGCCCGGATATGGCGTGAACTGCTCGGGCTGCACGCCGACGGCATTCGGGACAGCTTCTTCCATGTCGGAGGAAGTTCGCTGATGGCGATGCGGATGATGTCGGAAGTCCGCAAGTCCTTCGGAGTCGATCTGCCCGTTTCCGTCTTTCTCTGCGCGCCAACCATCGAGGGGCTGGCGGCGCGGATTGAAACGCTGCGCTGCGCGCAAGGAACGGCTTTCCCGGTCGCCTCGGCCCGGAGGAAATCCAAGATCCCCATTTCGGTGGAGCAGGAGAAAGGGTTGCGCTTGATGCGTTCGGCACCGGGAGCGGCGCTTGAAAACATAGTCCGCGTCTTGCGGTTGCGCGGCCCGCTTCAAATCGACGCCCTTCAGTCGAGCTTCAACCACCTCATGGAGCGGCACGAATCCTTGCGAACTTTCTTTGTTCTTTCCGCTTCGGGTGCGTTTCACCAAGTCATTGCCGAGAGGCGCGCAATCCGGCTCGACATGGTGGATCTTGGCGGCCGCTCTGCCGAAGAACGGGCGGCGTGCGTTGGCGAATATGCGGCGGCCGAGGTGCAGGCCCCCTTCACGTGGAGCGAAAGCCCCTTGCTGAGGCTTCGCCTGTTGCGCCTTGGAGAGGACGACCATATCCTCGTTTTTGCGATCAGCCATTTGGTTTGCGACGGGTGGTCGCTCAGCGTCCTCTTTGCCGAACTCGCTGCCGTCTACTCCGCGCTTGTAAAAAAACAAGCGCCTCAGCTTCCCGATCTGCCCATTCAATTTGCCGACTTTGCCATCTGGGAGCGCGATCAGCTCCGGGGGGAAACGCTCGAAAAGCTGGCCGACTTCTGGCGGAACAATCTGGCGGGGGACATCTCCCCCCTGGTGTTGCCCGCGGCGCTGCCTCGCCCGCCATCCCCGAGCTTTTTGGCGCACGCCCTCACCACGCGCCTGCCGAGGGAGCGATCCGAGAGCGTCAAGCGGCTGGCCAGGCGCGAAGGAGTCTCGCCCTTCATGTTCTTTTGCGCCCTTTTCGCGGTCTTGCTCCACCGCGAGAGCGGGCGGGACGATATCATTATCGACATGCCGGTTGCCCGGCGCACGCATCCGCAGATCCAAAGGACCGTCGGGTGGTTTGCAAAGACGAATCCCGTGCGCATCAACCTCGCCGGTAATCCGTCCTTCCAGCAACTGCTCCAGCAGGTAAAACAGGCGCTTCTCGAAGCGGTCACCCATGGGATGTATCCCGCATGGGAGCTGCATCGCCTGGCCGGGCGGCAGGAAAACCCCAACCCGCTGTCGCAATTCGACCTGGTGGAAGTCCCTGATTCCGGGCTTGGTTGTGCGTTCCACCAGTTGGACGCGGAGTTCCTCCCCTTGAAAACGGTCAATACAGACTGGGACTTGCGCATTCAGCTCGAATGGACGCGGGAGGATCTCATCGTGCGCTTCCATTACCGCCCAGACTTATTCCTGCGCAAGACCGTCGAAGCGATGCTTTCCCAATACCTCGCCTTGGTGGAAAATGCGCTCCACAGTCCAGGCAGCCCCCTCTCCGCGTTAATGCCGGAGGCCAATCCTCCAGTGTCCGCCTCGATTTGAAACCCATGACGCAACAAGCCAGCACCGGGGAGCGCCGCATCCTCTTGGAAGAATGGAACCCCCTGCAACCCGCGGCGCAAAGCGGGCTGCTTGTCCATGAATTTTTGGAACTGCATGCCAGGGAAACTCCAGGCACCCCCGCGATCGTTGATGGCGACCGGACGGTGACTTACCGGGAGTTGAACGAACGGGCAAACCGGCTGGCTCATCATTTGCAGTCGCTGGGAGTCGGCCCGGACGAACTGGTGGGGATCTTCCTGGAGCGCTCTCCGGAGCTGGTCGAAGCCGTTTTCGCAACTCTCAAGGCAGGCGGAGCTTGTTTGCCCTTGGACCCCGGCACGCCGGCGGAAAGACTGCAAATCCTGCTGAAGGAAAGCCGGGCGCGGGTCGTGCTCACCATGGAGAGCCTCGCCGGGAACCTGCCGGCGTTCCCGGCCGTCTCTCTCGACGCCGACCGGCTCCTCATCAATCGCTATCCCGCGCAACCGCCTCTTACCTCCGTCGGGACAGGCAATCTTTCGCGTGTGTTTTTCACCTCCGGTTCGACGGGGACTCCGAAGGCCGTGATGTGGAGCCACAAAAGGCTGCAAAAAGACCACTCGTGGTTTCAGCGGACCTTTCAAGTCACCGCGAACGATCGGTTCTTGATGAAGGCATCGCTGGCGTTTACCCCCATCAACCTGGAAATTTTCCAGCCGATAACCCTCGGAGCGACAGTCTACATTGCCGCGCCAAACGCCGAGCGCGATACGGCGCGCTTGACCAAGCACATCGCCGAATACGGGATCACCATCCTGAACATCGTGCCGACCATGCTGCGCCTCCTTTTGGAAGACGAGGGGTGGCGGCGATGCGCGTGCCTGCGGCACGTGATCTGTTTTGGCGAAGCCCTGCCTCCGGAACTGGAGGCGGCGTTCTTTGCGAAATCCGCGGCAAGCCTGACGGTGATCTATGGCGCGACGGAAGCCCCGAGCGCCACGTTCCGCCGATGCATCCCGGGGCAACTCCCGGACGGGATCAATATCGGGCGCAGGATCGGAAATAAGCAGGTGCTCGTCTTGAACGAGGCATTGGATCTATCGCCCATCGGCGTGGCCGGGGAACTCTGCATTGGCGGCGACGGCCTGGCGCTCGGCTACCTGAACGCCCCCGAGTTAACGGCGCGGAAGTTCATCGCCAACCCCTTTGCCAACCAGCCCGGAGCCCAGCTTTACCGAACCGGGGACCGCGGGCGGTATCTGCCCGACGGAAGTCTCGAATTTCTCGGGAGAACGGATGACCAGGTCAAGATTCGGGGGTTTCGCGTCGAGTTGGGCGAGGTCGAAGCCGCCTTGCGGCGTCAGCCACTCGTTCACGACGCCGCCGTCGTCGCCCGCGCCGATGCCTCAGGCGCGAGCTCCCTGATCGCTTACCTTACGGGCGTGCCCCCTTCCTCGCTCGATGTCATTCGCCAATTCCTGCGTCGCAGCCTGCCCGGTTATATGGTTCCCGGCCGGTTGGTATGCGTCGATTCGCTTCCCATGACGGCTATCGGAAAGATCGACCGTCAAGCGCTTCCCCCGCCGGATGCCGCCCCGCAACATCCTGCGTCTCCTCCCCTCGCCGCGCCGCGCACGCAGGGAGAGGCAAAGGTTGCTGAAATCTGGCGCGAAGTCCTTGGGCTCAAGCAAGTCGGCATTCACGACAACTTCTTCGACATCGGCGGGCATTCTCTGCTTGGCATCCGGCTGGTTGCCAGGCTCCGCGCCGCGTTTTGCACCGAGTTCTCCCTGCCGCACCTTTTCGATGCGCCCACGGTGGCGGAACAGGCGCTCTTGATCGAGCGCGGCACTTCCGAAAACCGGCCCGGCCCCTGGCGCTGCCTTGTGGAAATCCAGCGGGGCGAACCGTCGCATGCGCCTCTCTTTCTTGTTCCAGGCGGCGGGGGAGGAACGCAAGAGTTCCTGGTCTACGGCCGGTTTGTTCGCTATATCGGCGCGCAATGGCCGGTCTACGGATTTTGCGCCCGGGGCATGGACGGGCGGCAAGTCCCGCATACGAACATCGGCGCAATGGCCGCTGATTACCTGCGGGAATTGAGAGCGCGGCAGCCCCACGGACCATATTTCCTCGCGGGCGAATGTGTCGGCGGCATCGCGGCTTACGAAATGGCGCGGCGGCTTTGCGCCGAGGGGGAAACCGTCGCCTTCCTGGCGCTTCTCGACACCCTCCGCCCAACCTTTGGCAAATACATCGGCGCGGTCGCGAAAACAGCGCGCAAGCGGTTTTTGGAAAGCCGCCAAAAGGTCCTGCTGGCCCCCCTCCTCAAACGGATGCGCGTGCTGCGCAAACAATGCGTGCGACTAGGGGTCTTGTTGGGCGATCAATGGGGATGGATGCGAGCCAATCCGTTCCCCGCCCGCGCCGACAAACGGATCTCCTATATTAAACGAGTCCGCGCCGCCTACTCGCGCACGCTGCTTCGTTACCGCCCGAAGCCTTATCCCGGCGACATCGCGTTCTTTGTGAGCGAAGACGGCTGGCAGCGTCACTTTGCGGCAGATTGGCAGCCATTGATCGGAGGAACCTTGGAGTGCCATCGTCTTGCGGGAGATCATGATTCCTACATCCGGGACCATGGCAAAGCCGTCGGCGAACTCTTCGGCGCTTGTCTCAACCGGAAAACCCCATGAATCCAGCGCAGCATCCGCCGGAGCCGATGGAGTTGGCCCCAGGGATTGTCCACGTCTGGCAATTCCCCCTGGACGCTCCGGCTGGCCAGCTCCGGGATTTGTCTGAGACGCTCTCTGCCGATGAACGGGAGCGGGCGCGCGCCTTCCGCTTCCCAGTTCACCGCAACCGGTACATCGTTGCGCGGGGCTTGCTGCGGGCCATTCTAGCCCGCTACACCGGCGAGGCTCCAGCGGCCCTGGCGTTCGCGTACAACCCCTTCGGCAAGCCCTCCCTTGCGCACGGCGGCAGGGGAGTTCGCTGCAACCCGGAGCCCGATCTTGCAGTTTTCAGATTCAATATTTCCCATTGTGACGACCTCTTTTTGTGCGCCGTCAGCCGTGGCCGGGAAGTAGGGATCGACGTCGAACGCGTCCGCTACGACCTCGACGTTTCCAGCCTGGCGGGTCCGTTCTTTTCGCGGGAAGAGAGCGACGCCCTTCAACGCGCGGCGTCGCCGGAGCGCGAGCGCCTGTTCTTCCGTTACTGGACACGCCGGGAAGCCTATGGAAAGGCCATCGGCACGGGGCTCTCCGCCCCGGTTCCGAACGTTTCCCCCGCTGCCGCAGAAATCGGCAACGGGTTGATTTTCAATCTCCCCCTGGAACTCGACTACGCCGCCGCCCTTGCCCTGGATGGCCGCGAGCCGGTGGAAATTCAGCGCGTCAGCGCGCCCGGAAAGGCCACAACGCAGCCAAGGGTGCGAGCGTCTCCTCTCCGCCTCTCCTCCTAGAGGCCGCTTTCGAGGTTGATGAGGCGCTCCAGCGCGTCGGCGAAATCACGGAAAGCCGCTGCGGGCAGCATGATGGTGTCACGCCGGCCTCCCACGTCTTCGGTGATTTTCAAAAACCGCCCCCGCGCATTTTCCTTGAGGTCGAGAAAAAAGATTTTGCGGTCTACGGTGATCTTTTCCGATGCCAATGGTTCGTTAACCGGGCGTTCTCCAGAATCGTTTATCATATGCTTTGTTGCCTTCCGCTCGGGTGTCCCTCACCCGCTCTCATGGGCAGTGCCCTACTTTACGAAGCGAATTTCCACACGCAACCAGAAGATTGGGGAAATGCGATTTTTTTAGCTCGTGCCCAAGTTGTTCTTGGAAAAGTCTCATACCCAATCTTTGAAATGGCTGGATTTTAGGACGCCGGGATTTTTGTGCGGAGCAAGGCGGAAGGCGGTGGCGCTATCTTTAGATATCGCCTCTGCCTGACAACGCCGGTCCGCGCAAAAAGACCAAGTCATCAGGTCCAGAAATTGAGAAGATTTGGTATAACACCAGGGCATTTCCTGCATGTCGATTCAGCCTAGAGCGTTTTTGGGTTATTTTGTCGCAATGATCTGAGAGCGCCGAGGGTTGATGCGGGGCTTTTTGAGCGCAGCGGCTGTATTTGTAAATACAGCCCAAGCGCAAAAAGACGCACAGCGACTCTCGCCGCCGAAGAGCATACGACAAAATAAACCGAAACCGCTCTAGCGTTTGTTTGCTGCCAAAAACGCGGCTCACGACCATAAAAAACGGGCCGCCTCTTGCGAGACGGCCCGGAGATTTCCTGAAACCCTGGCGGATTACTTGATGAAGAGCATCTCCTGGTAGGTCGGCAGCGGCCAGAGGTCGTCGGCAACGAGGCCTTCGAGGGCATCGGCGGCCGCGCGGACTTCCTCCATCGCCGGGATGATGCTGTCGAGGTAATACCGAGCCACTTTCTCGACGTTTCCGCTGACTTCCTTGGCATGCGCCGTCTCCAGCTTGGTGAGGGCAGCGAGGAGGCCTTTGACAAGCCCCGTGACCTTGTTCAGGACGGTGACGTCGGCTTCCACGCCCGCGGCTTTGAGCTTGGCGGCGGTGTCGGCGAGTTCGCCCTGGTAGCGGACGGCGGCCGGGTAGATGACGGTCTTGCCGATTTCCGCCGTCAGGTTGGCTTCGACGTTGACGCTCTTGATGTATTGCTCGAAGGCGATTTCCTCGCGGCTTTCGAGTTCGCGCTTGGTGAGCACGCCGAACTTCTCAAAGGCGTCCACCGTGGCGGCGGAGGTGTAGGCCGGGAGGGCGTCCACCGCGGTCTTGAGGTTGGGCAGCCCGCGCTTGGCGGCTTCGTCGTGCCATTCCTCGGAATAGCCGTTGCCGTTGAAGATGACCCGGCCGTGTTCGTTGATGATTTTTTCGAGCACGCTCTGGATCGTCTCGTTGAGCTTGCCGGGAGCGGCTTTTTCAAGCTGGTCGGCGATGAATTCGAGCGATTCGGCGATGATGACGTTGAGCGCCATGATCGCCGCGCCGATGGACTGGTTGGAGCCGACGGCGCGGAATTCGAACTTGTTGCCGGTGAAGGCGAACGGGCTCGTCCGGTTGCGGTCGCCCGCGTCCTTGGGCAGGTGCGGCAGAACGTCGACGCCGATGTTGATGGTGCCCCGGGCCTTGCTGGTCTTGGCGCCGCCGCGGCGGATCTGGTCGAACACGTCGGCGAGCTGTTCGCCAAGGAAGACGGAGATGATGGCGGGAGGCGCTTCGTTGGCGCCCAGGCGGTGGTCATTGCCGGCGCTGGCGACCACGGCGCGCAGGAAGTCGGCGTGGATGTCCACGGCGCGGATCATGGCGGCGCAGAAGACGAGGAACTGGGCGTTGGCGTGCGGCGTGTCACCGGGTTCCAGGAGGTTGCCCTGCGTGGAGTTGCCGAGCGAGAAGTTGAGGTGCTTGCCGCTGCCGTTGACGCCAAGGAACGGTTTTTCAGCGAGGAGGCAGGTCATCCCATACTTGGCGGCCACGGAGCGGAGCGTGGACATGACCAACTGCTGGTGGTCGGCGGCCAGGTTGCTGGTCTCATACACCGGCGCGAGTTCGTACTGGCCGGGAGCCACTTCGTTGTGGCGGGTCTTGACGGGGATGCCGAGTTTGAAGAGTTCGCGTTCGCAATCCATCATGTAGGCGAGGACGCGCTCGGGGATGACGCCGAAGTATTGGTCTTCAAATTCCTGGCCTTTCGGGGCTTTCGCGCCGAAGAGGGTGCGGCCGGCGTTGAGCAGGTCGGGCCGGGCGTAGAAGAAGTTGCGGTCGATGAGGAAGTATTCCTGCTCGGCGCCGGCGGTGCTGGCGACATGGGCGATCTTCTCGTGCCCGAAAAGCTTCAGGATGCGCTGGGACTGCTCGTTGAGGGCCTGCATGGCGCGCAGGAGCGGGGTCTTGTTGTCGAGAACTTCGCCGGTCCAGGAGACAAACGCCGTCGGAATACAGAGGGTGCTGCCGTTCGGGTTTTCGTGGATGTAAGCCGGGCTGGTGACGTCCCAGATGGTGTAGCCGCGGGCTTCGAACGTGGAACGGATGCCGCCGCTCGGGAAGCTGGAGGCGTCGGGTTCCCCCTGGATGAGCGTTTTGCCGGAAAATTCCGCGATCGCGGAGCCCAAGCCGTCGGGCGAAAGGAAGGAGTCGTGCTTCTCGGCGGAGAGGCCGGTCAGCGGATAAAAGATGTGGGCATAGTGCGTCGCGCCTTTTTCAAGGGCCCAGTTTTTCATCGCCGTGGCGACCACGTCGGCCACCGTCGCGTCGAGCTTCGCGCCGCTTTCGATGGTTTTCAGGAGGCTCTTGTAAATATCCTTCGGCAGGCGGTTTTTCATTTCCGCCGGGCTGAACACGTTGGAACCGTACAAATCAACCGAGAAGACGCTGCGGAAATCCGTGGCGTCCGGCTTGAAGTTGGTGACGGCGTTGATGGCTTGGAGTCTGGAGATGCTTGCGCTCATGGTGAGGTAGTGAGAGCATGCACCCTAGCATCTTCAGTGCCAAATGCCAGCGTGAAGTTGCCGTAGTCCCTGAAATCAGGGGGAAGAAAAACGTTGTTCCCGCCCCAGGGATCGCCTGAGGAACCCTGATTTGGCGATTTTTGACCATAGTGTCAAAAAGTGCACACCCCGGTTACGCCTGCCCCCGGTTACGCCTGCCAAGGCGCCACCCCGATGGAATTTTCAGGTTTTCTCTTAATCCTTTGGCAATCTTCGGCTTAAGGTGGTAAGAGCCACGGGGTATGGCTGTTTTGTTTCCCAAAGCACGGCAATTTTCGCGGAAGGTGCGAGGGGCGGTTGCGCGCTCCCTGGCGGACTTGGGGAGCCGCTGGCAGATTCGCTACCAGGTGGCGGCTTGTCTGCGTTTCAAGAATGTGGCCCGCTACCTGCCGGAGTGGATCGAGTTTCACCATATGGTGGGCGTGGAACACTTCTATCTGTACAACAACAATTCGGAGGACGACTACCAAAGCGCGCTGGCTCCCTACGTGAGGGATGGCCTGGTGACGCTGCACGAGTGGCCGCACATCCCCGCCGCGCCGGGGGCAGACAAACACTGCGTGGCGCACTATGGCCGGCAGGCCCGCTGGATCGCTTTTCTGGACGACGACGAGTTTCTCTTTCCCGTCAAAGAGGGGACGCTTGCGGAAGCGCTGGAGCCCTACCAAGCCTACCCGGCCGTGGCGGTTTACTGGAGGATGTTTGGCTCCAACGGCCATCAAAAGCGCCCGGAAGGGCTGGTCATCAGCAACTACACGCGCACGGCGGAAAAGCCGGACCCGCACATCAAGAGCGTCGTCAATCCGCGCCGGATTTTGCGCGCCAAGCCCTCCACCCATTATTGGCTCTACAAGCACGAGCAATGGGCGGTGGACGAGCGGTTCCGCCCGATCAAGACTTCCCATGGAACCGAAGGCGTCAACGAAGTGCTGAGAATCAACCATTACTGGTCCAAATCCCGTGAGGACGGCGTGGCGAAATTCGCGCGCGGCTACATTGACCGGTGGGGGATGGAGAACCCGCGCACAATGGACAAGTGGCGGGAGATGGACAGCACGATGAACGCGGTCGAGGATACGCTCATCCTGCGCTACGAAGCGGAGCTCCAAGCCCGGCTCGCCGCGAGAAGGATGTCCCTGTCTGAGCCGCGCACCACGGCGGAGGCGGCATCCAGAATCCCCTTGTTTCCGGCACGGTCTCAGGCGAATTCTTGACTCGCCCAAGGCGAGCTCCTAGTGTGGTGAAAGATAAATTCGCTAAATAAGTCCGAGACAATTTTTCGATTTTTCAAGGCGCGAATGAGGGCGGTATCTGAAGATACCGACCGATTGAGCAACGCCGAAAAATTGAAAAAGGGGCCGGAATTATGACGCGAATTTATCACTCACCACACTAGCCTGTGGGATTGCTTAAATCATTCAAGAATCCATGAACCTCGAAAGCCTTTCCCGCGCCGCCAACGAAGCCCGCGGCCTTGCCATTGACGCTGTCAAAAAATGTTCCTCCGGCCATCTGGGCCTCCCGCTCGGGTGCGCCGAGATCGGGGCCGCCCTTTTCGGCGAAGCCCTGCGCTGCAACCCCGCCGAGCCGAAGTGGCTCAACCGCGACCGCTTCATCCTCTCCGCCGGGCATGGCTCGATGTTCCTTTACTCCTGGCTCCACCTGGCCGGGTATGATCTCTCGCTGGAAGAGGTCAGCAACTTCCGCGTCCTCCACAGCAAGACCCCCGGCCACCCGGAATTCCGCGAGACGCCCGGCGTGGAAGCGACCACCGGCCCGCTCGGCCAGGGAATCGCCAACGGCGTCGGTTACGCCGTCTCAGCCAAGATGGCGGCGGCCCGCTTCAACACGCCCGAACACCCGATTTTTGACCAGCACATCGTCGTCCTCGCGGGCGACGGCTGCATGCAGGAAGGCGTCGCGCAGGAGGCCAGCGCCTTCGCCGGGCACGCCCAGCTCGACAACCTGATCCTCATCTACGATTCCAACGACGTGACGCTCGACGCCATGGCCGCCGCCTCGCAAAACGACGAGACGGCCAAACGCTTCGAGGCGCTCCAATGGGACGTGCAGACCGTCAACGGCCACGACATCCCCGCCTTCCTCGGCGCGTTCCAGAAGGCCAAGGCCGCCACGAGCGGCAAGCCGCAGTTGATCATCGCCAAGACCCTCATCGGCAAAGGCATCCCGGAAGTCGCCGGAACCAGCAAGGGGCACGGCGAAGGCGGGGCGAAATTCGCCGACGCCGCCCGCAAGGGGCTCGGCCTGCCTGAAACGCCGTTCTACGTCTCGAGCGAAACGCGCGCCTTCTTCGCCGGGGTGAAAGCCTGCCGGCAAGCCGACTACGCAGCCTGGAACGCCACCTACCAGGCGTGGCGCGCCGCCAACCCGGAGCGCGCCGCCCTGCTCGATAGCGGCGTGAAACAGGAAGTCCCCGCCGATCTCCTGGCCCGCATCCCCGCCTTCCCCGCCGACGCCAAGCTGGCCACGCGCAAAGCCGCCAGCGACGTCCTCCAGCCGGTGGCCGAAGCACTCCCCCTCTTCGTGAGCGGCTCCGCCGACCTCTACGGCTCCACGCTCAATTACATCGCCTCCAGCAAAGACTGGTCGCCGGAAAATGCCGCGGGCCGCAACATCCGCTACGGCATCCGCGAACACGCCATGGGAGGCATCCTCAACGGCATCGCCTTTGACGGGATCTTCCGCCCCTCCGGCGCCACCTTCCTCGTCTTCGCCGATTACCTGCGGCCCGCCGTCCGCGTCGCCGCGCTCGCGGGCCTGCCGGTCACCTACATCTTCACGCACGACAGCGTGGGCGTGGGCGAAGACGGCCCCACCCACCAGCCGGTGGAAACCGTCAGCGGCCTGCGCGTCATCCCGAATCTCGACGTGCTCCGCCCCGCCGACCCGGAGGAAACCGCCGCCGCCTTCGCCGGAGCGATGCAGCGCCTCGACGGCCCCACCGCCCTCATCCTCACCCGCCAGGCGGTGCCCAACCTGAGCTTCGCCCCCGTGGAAACCCGCCGCGAGGGGACGCTGAAAGGGGCTTACATCCTGGTCAAGGAAACCGCGCCGCTGGAGACGATCCTCCTCGCCGCGGGCAGCGAAGTGCAGCACATCGTCGCCGCCGCCAAAGAACTCGGCGCGGGCGTCCGCGTCGTCTCGGTCCCCTCCATGGAACGCTTTGAGCGCCAGAGCGCCGCATACCGCGAGGCCGTCCTCCCCGCCGCCTGCCGCCGCCGCGTGGCCATCGCCGCGGGCGTGACGGACCTCTGGTATCGCTGGGTCGGGCTCGACGGCAAAGTGCTCGGCATCGACCGCTTTGGCATCAGCGCCCCCGGCGACCAGGTGATGAAGATTCTCGGCATGACCTCCGCAAACGTCGTCGCCGCCGTCCGCGAGCTGGCGTAGCCACCAGCAAGCCTTCACCAAACGGCAGCCGGAGTCCGCTCCGAGCTGCCGTTTTTGGCTTCGGCCCGCTTGACGCCCGCGCGGGGCCGCCGCATCATGCGTGCAGCTCTTCTTCCGCAGAGCGCCCCTGCATGAACCCCCTGACGAAACTGGCCTCTTCGCTCCGCTACCATTTCGTCGATCCGGCGTTGCGGCGGGCGCGCCGCTTTCTGCCCCCCTCCAGCCGCTGGCAGGGACCGGCCACGGGCGATTACCTGGACCGGACCGATCTTCCCCAACACCCGCTCGTGGATTACCGGGAAATTTACCCCAGCCAGCCCATCCCGTGGAGCGACCTGCATCTCGACCCGCCGGAGGCCGCCGAAGTGGCCGAACTCTCCCGCAACGACGCTTGGGCCAATGAGATCCGGGCCGGCTTCCTAGCCGTCTCGCCCCGCATGCGCTACACGAGCTTCTGGCACACGCTCTTGACGGAATCCGACGACGTGTACAGCGGCCTGCAATTCCCCCACATCCCCGAGTTCGGCCCCCTGGATCACCCCCTCTTCGCCCATCCGCGGCAACCGCCGCTGGACCCTCTGGAACGGGGCAGGGCGCTGGCGCTCTTTGCCATCCCCAACCTGTACCATTTTGTCTTTGAGGCCGTCGCCCGGCTCGCGCTGGCCCAGGAGGCGGGGATGGATCTCTGCTCCTACGCCCATTTCTTAAGCGAGCCGCCGAGCGCCCCTTTTCAAGCGGAGATCCTCGGATATCTGGGCATCCCGGTGGAGCGGTTTTTGAGCCCTTCGCGCGCCGCCGCCCATTGCCGCTTTTCCGAACTCCATTTCTCCAATGCCACCTACGGCATTTCCGCCGAGCTGGTCCGCATCCTCCGGGCGTTTCTCGGCAAGATCCCGCGCGAGGCTCTCTCCTTCCCGGTTCCTGAAAAAATCTACCTTTCCCGGGCGATCTACCCCACCCGGCGGCTTGTGAATGAACCGGAGATCGCCGACCTGCTGGCGCGCCGGGGATTCACGACCGTCTTTCCGCACGAGCTGAGCTTCGCCCAACAGCGGGTGCTCTTTGAGGAAGCCCGGGTGATTGTCTCCAGCCACGGCGCGGGGCTGGCCAACAGCCTTTGGTGCCAGCCGGGAACCAAAATCGTCGAGTTCCGCTCCCGCGCGCACAGCCGGGGCTACTGGAAGCTCTACTGGAACCTGAGCAGCGTCTGCGGGCTGGAACACCGCTGGGTCACTTGCGAGGAACGGCCCAACCCCCACATGGCCGGAGCGCAGTACTCGGATCTGGCCGTCCCGCTTGACCGGCTGGCCGCCTGCCTGGATCGCTAAAGCGTGTTCCCAAAATCAGAAAGAGCAAGAAGAAGGCAAAAACGATCATGAACTCAGGAAGGGAAGCAAAAGAGGGGCTCACAAAAAGTTCCCTTTGTCTTTTTCCTGAGTTCCTGAGTTCCTGATAACTTCTTTTCCGACATTCGTGACAACAGCCTCATGAAAGCCATCACCCCGCTCCTGACCTGCACGCTCGCCGCCGCCGCGCTGCCTGCCCTTGGCGCGGATGAGGCGCGCCCTTTTCCCCAACACACGGTGTACACAGCTGGAACCCTCCTGCCCACGGCAAAGGACCAGGCCGAACGCGACCAGGCCGTCGCCGCCTTCTATCGGGTGTGGAAAGCGGCCTACCTGCGTTCCACTGGCGAGGGGCAGCGGTATGTCTTCTGCAACGCCGAGCAAACCTTCACACCCAAAGCCACCCGTTCCGTCTCCGAAGGGCACGGCTACGGGATGCTCGCCGCCGTCCTGATGGCCGGGGCCGACCCGGAGGCCCGGGCGGACTTCGACGGCATGGTCCGCTTCTTCCGCGCTCACCCCTCGGAGGCGAACCCTCCCTTGATGGCGTGGCGGCAGGTCGCCAGGGGCTCCACACTCGTTTCCCAAAAGGGCGACCGGGACTCCGCCACCGACGGCGACCTGGACATCGCCTGCGCCCTCCTGATGGCCGACCGCCAATGGGGCAGCGGCGGGCCCATTGCCTACCGGGAGGAAGCCGGGAAAGTCCTGGCCGCCCTTCGGGCTTCGGAGATCGACCTGCGGCGCCACACCCTCACGCTCGGGAACTGGGTGGACGCGGAAAGCCCGCAATGGGGCGGCCTGCGCCCCTCGGACTTCATGCCCGCCCACTTGAAAACCTTCGCCGCCGCCTCGGCCACCCAGGATTCCCAGGAATGGGCGCGCTGCACCGGCGCCACCTACCGGCTCCTGGGGAACCTGCAGGCCGCTTTCAGCCCCCGGACAGGCCTGCCGCCCGACTTCGTTGCCTGGAAAGGCGGCGCCTACCGCCCAGCCTCCTCCGGCTTCCTGGAGGGCCGCAACGACGGGGCCTACGCCTACAACGCCTGCCGCGTCCCCTGGAGACTCGGGACCGACTACCTGCTCACCGGCGACCCGCGCGCCCGGGCGCTCCTGCGGACGATCAACGCCTGGGTCGTCCAGGCCACCGGCGGCGATCCCCAAAAGCTCAACGCCGGGTACCGGCTGGATGGCACCCCGCTTGCAGCGGATTCCAGCGCCGCGTTCGTGGGGCCGCTGGCCGTGGCCGCCATGGCCGATCCCGCGCGCCAGGCCTGGCTCGACGCCCTGTGGGCCGACCTCCTCGCCCGCGCCCCCAAAGGCGAAGACTACTACGGCAACACCGTCAAACTGCTGACGATGATTGTCCTTTCCGGCAACTGGTGGCAGCCTCTCTAATTCCCATGCTCCGTTACCTGGAAATCTACGCGATCATGTTCCGCAACTCGCTCATCCGCGAGATGAGCTTCAAGGCGAACTTCCTGCTCTGGATCGTCGTGGAGGCGCTCTGGTTCCTGGGGCAGATCGTCTTTATCGAGGTGCTCTTCCAGTATGTGGACCAGATCGGCGACTGGACAAAGTGGCAGGTGATCCTCCTCATCGGCACCCACCAGCTCACCATCCAGGTCTTCCAGGCCTTCTTCTATAATAACATCGTCAACATCCCGGAACTCGTGCGCACGGGGCGGATGGACTTCATGATGCTCCTGCCCATCGACACGCAATTCGCCGTCTCCGCCCGGCATTTCGGCCTCGACAGCCTCGTCAACGCCGGGGTGAGCGGGGCCGTCATCGGCCTGGCCCTCTCCAAGCTGGGCCTCCACCCCAGCGTGGCGCAGTGGACGCTCTACGCGGCGGCCGTGGGCTTCGGCATGAGCATCCACTACGCCATCATGTTCCTCCTGACCACGCTCTCCTTCTGGATCGTCCGCGCCCAGGGGCTCGTCTACGGCTACTACAACCTCTTTAATATTGCGCGCTACCCGGACTCCATCTTTCGCGGCGCCAAAGTCTTCCGCTTCGTCTTCACCTGGATCATCCCGGTCATTCTCGTGGCCAACGTCCCGGCGCGCCTCCTCATCGCCGCCGCATCACACCCCCCCGCTCCCCTGCTCCTGGAGATCGCCGGAGCCGCCCTGGTGGCACTCACCCTCAACCGGCTGACGTGGAAGTTTGCCCTTTCCCGCTACACCAGCGCGAGCTCCTAGTGTGGTGAAAGATAAATTCGCTAAATAAGTCCGAGACAATTTTTCGATTTTTCGGCGTTGCTCAATCGGTCGGTATCTTCAGATAGCGCCTCGGGCTTCCGCCTTGCCCTGAACCAAAAATCCGGCGCTCTATGCGCCATTTTCCTTGTTATACCAATGACACCGTTGGATTGGTCTGATGGATTGGCCTTATTGTCCCAAAGGGACAACCCGAAAGTAGCCCGGCGTTTTAACGCCGGGTCCGCGGGAAACAACGCTTCGTCCCGGAGGGACGTTTGATGGGGGAAAATGACGCTCATTTTCAACCGTCCCTGCCGGGACGAAAGGCTTCGCTCTCCCTACCCGGCGTTAAAACGCCGGGCTACTCTCAGAGCGTCCCCATGGGACGCGAAAGCGAAGCCCTCTGCCAATTCTCCCAAATAAACAGCATATTAACTGGCCTACTTCGCTGCACCTGGAAAAGTGACCCCGAAGCGAAAAGCCCGATAACCACAGGACGGACGGGGGTTGGCCCGCATCCTGCTTCAAACGTTTGAAGTTGCCCCGTATCTCTATAGCAGATGTTCACGCCCCCGACCACCTGTCCCAACCCCGCCTGCAAGCACCACGGGGCCCCCGCTCCCGGCTGGTATGCGAAGAAAGGGTATTACCGAACCAAGTTCGACCGCCAGCCCGTGCCCCGCTACCGCTGCAAGGCTTGCGGCCGCTATTTCGGGTCGCACACGGGCACGGCCACCTATCGGCAGCACAAACCCAAGGAGAACGCCCTGATTGCCAAGTTGCTCTGTTCGGGGGTGACGATGCGGCGGACGGCTGACTTGGTTGGTGTGACCCGCCGAACGCTCGCCAAAAAACTCCAATGGCTGGCGGTGCGGGCCAGGGCCGCCCACGCCGAATATCTCAAAAGGGCGGCTTACCCAACCTCTTACGTCCAGTTTGACGAAATGGAGACCTACGAGCGGAGCAAACTGCTACCCCTCTCCATCGCTTTGGCCGTGCGGCCGAAGACGGGGTATATCATGGGGGTGAAAGTGGCGGAAATGAACTGCCACGGAAGACCGGCCCGTGCCAGCGTCCAACGGTATGGACGGCGGCAGGACACCCGCCGGGCGGCTGCCCTCTCCGTGTTCCGGGAGGTTGCGATGATTGCCAAGGCCGGGTTGACCGTCGCCACCGACAAAAAGACCGCCTACAAGAGCCTCATCCAAACCGCCCTGCCCGGAGCGGCCCACGATGTCCACCTCAGCCGGAAGGGGCCGACTGGCAGCCGGGATCCCCTGTTCCACTTGAACCACCTTTGCGCCAAACTGCGGGCCGACCTCGCCCGTTTGGGTCGGAGATCGTGGTCGGCCAGCAAAAAGGCGGCCTGCTTGCAGGATCACCTGGATTTATACGTGGCCTTCAACAACGGGTATTGGACGGAATAAAGCCGGCCATCACAGCCGCCGACCATCGTTTTCAGGAGGGGGAAGGATGTTTTTCGCTCGGGGCAATTTTACGGAGTTGGCTCCATCCGAGTATCCGTCCGAATCTCCTCCGCTTGATGGTTTTCCCGTGCGCCGTGACAAAAGGAGATTTGCCAATCGTGCCGCCACTTCCCGATGGCGACCCAATTTATCAGCCGTCAGGATTTCCTCCTCGCACGTCAAATGTGCAAGAAACCCAAATCCGTTCGACACATCGGCGATCATTTTCACCAAATCCGGCTTTGCGTCTTTTCGCAGAAGAGACCTGAGATCGTCCACATCGTAGCCGTCCGTGTCCGCAATCCTTTTGGCAAGGCGTTCAAAACAGAGTCCCGGCCCTTTGCTATGCCAGAGTTTCAGGACTGCCAAACCGCGCACCATCTCATGCTCCAGGGGTCGCTTCGCACATTCAGAGAGGTCGTATAAATCCCTGATTTTCGCTCGTTGACTGGCGGCTCGGATTTTTTCGGCCACCACCTCTGCAAAATCGAGGGAAGGTATTTCAGCGGGAGTGAACGGAAGGAGACGGAAATAATCCTGTTTCACTTGTGCGAGATTTCCGATGGGAAGGATGGGTGTTTCGCGCGTGCTCACTTGGAGCTTGATTTTAACGCCCCTTTCGTTGTCCGCATGCCGACACACGGGATTCGCGGCACACCCTTCGTCGGTGAGATACCAATCCCGCTCCCGGTCGAATGAGAAGGAAACTCCATGAAACGGTTCCGCAAGCATGTCCAACATTTCCAGCATCAGTTCGTCCTGTTTGATATCCGTTCGGCACGTAAAATCGAGATCCGTAGATAACCGCCCACGCGGGCCAAACACCATTTTACGAAGCATCGTTCCGCCCTTGAACGCGAGATGTTCCGTCAGCCCCTTCTCGTGGAATCGCTGTAAAATGAGGGTGAGGAGAATGTCCGTTTCGAGGTGGCCGATATCGCGCACCCCCGAACGGGCAGCGCATTGTCTAATCTGGTTGTTTGTCAGCATAGGGGAGGATGATGTTTGGAACGTCGGAAAGCAACTCCCTGCGGGGTATGTTCACATTCAAGCCCCATTCGTGAACATACCCGATGTCACCCCGTTTGCGTTCGCGGCGTCCGAATGTAGAGCGCGCAGAGTTGGGAATACCCGCACGAAGCCGTTTGCGGATCGAGTCCGGCAGCCCCCCGCCTGCGATATCGAACAAAAATCCGAGCCGTTGAAGCAGGGCGGGTTTCCGCATTTTCAAGGCCGTCTCGGCAATTTCGGACTTGTCAACTACGGACGAGGCTCCGAAAACGATTCGGGCCAATTCCGAGGAACCGCCGGCCAAACGGGGGTGATCCGCACAGTCAACCACGGTTTTCGCAGGGGTGGATACGGATACAGTGCGCCCGTACACGTCATAGGAGGCGAAGCCGAAGAATTTGTCTTTTTCGAGTTTCACAAAGCGCACATCTGATCCCTCAATAGTCCGGGCCGGAACTTGGCGCAAGACCGCAACGAATGTCATCGCAGGTTTTTGTGTGGTGAACCCGTGGAAAGACGCCGCACTCCACCAGCCAATGTAGGAAGGCAAAACCGCATTGGCGGCCATAGCCAGAACATTGTTCTCGCCGAGATTCTCCGGGCCGTTTTCGGGCGGCAAAAACAAGTATCGTCCGCCGATTAGCCGCGACAGCCATCCCTTTCTCAAAAGATTCCAAATCACTTTTCTGGCGGCTGCCTCTTTCCCCAATATGTCGATCACGTCGGCGGCGAGGACGACCTCCTTCCCTTGTTCGGTTAAGGAAAGGACGACCTCGGCTTCTTTTGAACCAAGTGTGCGCATAGTGTTCATTGTAATCAATTTTATCCCTTGCGGGTATAAAATAAGATACTGGTTAATCTTTGCTTTCGCAAGAAAATTTGCCTTGAAGTCTATTTTTGCCCTGAAAAGCAAAAAAACGATGGACACAAAAGCACTGCGAAATTCTGAGTCGAAACAGTGCCGAGACTGAAATAAGGGGATCTGAACTTTCAGGCTTTGGAATTACAGAGATGGTGGGCAGGCTTAAAATCAGAGAGCCGCCGCTCCTCCTGCCACATCCCAAATCGCAAGTGATTCATAATCAGCATAATGCAAAACCTGCCGCAAACCACCTTTTGAGGTGCAGCAAAGTAGGCCACTTAAAAGGCATCAGGGCCTGTGAACATGCATTTCGCGGGAAAAAGAGGGATTTTTGAGCCTAAAATGCCATGATGAGGGGTGCTGAATCGGGATTCAGCGACCCGAAGAAGGACATTTTGGTCCCAAAAGCCCCTTTTTACCGTCGGAATTGGTTTGTGTTAACAGGCCCTGGACCGGCCCTGAAGTTGCGCAGAAAAAAAGGGGGCGTAAATTCCCCGATATTCCCCTTGCAACCCCCCCGGAAAGCCGCTAAGTATTCGCGCTCAATTTTTTCGGGCACCCCCGATCTTTATGGCGAAAACGAAACAAGAAAAAGCGACCGCATCCACCGTCAAAAGCGCTCCCAAAGGCGCTGGGAAACCGGCGACCGTCGCCCCTACGTCCGCGTCGTCAGAAAAACCTGGTAAAGCCATGCCCAAATCCAATCCCACGCCCACCCCATCCACCCCTTCGGCCGCCTCCACCCCGGCTCCGGCTGCTGCACCCAAAGCCAGCGACGCGAAGCTGAACCCCTTCCTGAAAAAACAGAAGGCGCGCCTGCTCGCCCTGCGCGATGGGATGCTCGACTCCATGGCCGGCGTCGCCAAAGACAACCTGCGCTCCCGCGCGGAAGGCAACGAAGCCAGCGCCTTTGGCATGCACCAGGCCGACGCCGGAAGCGACGCCTACGACCGTGATTTCGCCCTGAGCCTCCTTTCCCAGGAGCAAGACGCCCTTTACGAGATCGAGGAAGCCCTCAAGCGCATCGACAACGGCACCTACGGCATCTGCGAAATGAGCGGCAAGCCGATCCCGCACCCGCGGCTCGAAGCCATCCCCTTTGCGCGCTGCACCGTCGAGTGCCAGTCGCAGATCGAAAAACAGCGCAAAGCCGTGCGCGTCCGCCAGCCCGTCACCTCCCTCTTTGGGCTGACCGAAGAGGAGGGCGGCACCGCCGCCGCCGAGGCGGAAGAAGAAGAAACACCCAACGACGTCAAGGAATAGGGTTGTAAGGAACCGCAATTGGAGGGATAAAAGAAAAGATTTATGGCCAGAGACATCATCACGCTTGAATGCACCGAGGCGAAGGCCGAGGGGAAACCGGCGTCGCGTTACATCACGACCCGGAACAAGAAAAGCCCCAACACTCCCAATCGTCTGGAGAAGAAAAAATACAATCCCTTCCTGAAGCGGCACACGCTCCACCGGGAGACCAAATAACGAAAGATCCCTGCAAATGCAGCCGAAGACACCGCAACGCCGTTCCAACTTCCGCCGTGCCAACCGCACGATGCCGCGCCGCCGCATCGACGTCGCCCTGGAAGCCATCGATTACAAAAACCCGGAGATCCTCAAGCGCTTCGTCACCGAAGCGGGCAAGATCCTTCCCCGCCGTATCACCGGCCTCCCCGCCCAGTTCCACCGGAAAGTCACCCGGGAAATCAAGCGCGCCCGCGCGGTCCTCTTGATGAAGTAAATGGAAAAGAAGCGGGGCTACCGCTTCCTTCCGAGTCCCTTTACCCAAGCGCCACTGGCTCTCCAGTGGCGCTTGTCTGTCTGTACCGGCCCCACCTCCCGGTTGTCCCCTTTTCTTCCGTGGACGCGTCTGCGTCCTTGAAAGCGCAGACGGGCAAGCTACAGTGAGCGTCCATGTCACGCGAGCCCGAGAATCGCCTCACCCAGGAAGTCATCGGCCTGATCCTTTTAGGAGCCGGGACTCTCCTCTTCCTGGCGCTGATTTCGTACGATTCCAACGACGTCCCCGGCTGGTTCCCCCTCTCCCACTCCGCCACCAGCTCCAGCGGCAGCCGCCAGACAATTTTTGGGCTGACCGGGGCGATCCTCGCCTGCGTCTCCAATTTCTTCCTCGGGAGCGCCTCCTTCTTCCTGGCCGTGGTGCTCTTCGGCTATGGCGCGGTCAAACTGATCTGCCCCGGCTGGCGGCTCCTGCGCCGCGCCCCCTGGGCGGCCGTCTTCATCCTTGCCGCCGCCTGCCTCGCCCATTTCCGGCCCTCTTTTGCGCATCTTTTCCTCAAAAGCGGCTTTCTGGAAGAATACGCGAAGCAGATGCACCTGCTGGGGCCGGGGAATCTTCCCTGCCCCGGCGGCCAGCTTGGCTACTGGCTGGGCCATTTATTCCAAACCCTCTTTGACCGCGCGGGCTCGCTCATCTTTTTAAGCGGCCTCTACCTGGCGAGCCTCATCCTCATGACCGGCATCCACCCGGTCTTGCTGATCCGCAAACTCATCGAACTTGTCCCGGTCCTCCTGGAGCGCACCCGCCAATGGCGGCTCGCCCGCGCCGATGCAAAGGGACGCCTGGAACTGGAACGCAAGCATCTGGAACAGGAAGCCCGCAAGCTGGAGAAACAGCTCAAGCGCAAAGGCGTCAAGCCGCTGGAAATGACGCAGGAGCCGGCGGAGGAAGAGCCGGAACCGCAGGACCCGGCCTTCGACCCCGGCCGGCCCACGCCGCAGGTCATCGACACCCTGGCCGCCTCCCGCAAGCGCGAGTTGGCGAAGAAAGAGCAGGCCGAACCGCTCGTCGCCAAGGACCCCGTACACCTGGAAGACTACCAACTCCCGGGCCTGGACCTCCTGGATGAACTGAACCTTGCCGATGCCACCGCGGCCGATCCCGAGGAGCTTCTCAAAGTGCAGGCCACCGTGATCGACACGCTGGCGCAGTTTAGTGTCGCCGTAGCCCCCGGAGACATCACCCGCGGCCCCACCATCACGCGGTACGAAATTTACCCCGCCAAAGGCGTCAGCGTGGACAAAATCGTCAGCCGCGAGCGGGACATCGCCCGCGCCACGCGGGCGGAACGGATCAACATCCTGGCCCCGATTCCCGGCAAGGACACCGTCGGCATCGAGATCGCCAACAGCCGCAAACAGAAGGTGGCTTTCCGGGAATTAATGGAATCCGACGACTGGGCCCACGCCAAGGGGCGCATCCCGCTGGTGCTGGGCAAGGACGTCTATGGCAAAGCGATCATGGGCGACCTGGCCGCCATGCCCCATCTGCTCGTGGCCGGGGCCACCGGCTCAGGCAAGAGCGTCTGC
This sequence comes from Verrucomicrobiota bacterium, assembly GCA_037143855.1. Taxonomy (GTDB): domain Bacteria; phylum Verrucomicrobiota; class Verrucomicrobiia; order Chthoniobacterales; family Chthoniobacteraceae; genus UBA695. The sequence continues at coordinate 42,775 of JBAWXX010000007.1, forward strand.
ATCAACTCCATCATCGCATCCATCCTCTACCGGTTCAAACCGGAGGAGCTCCGCTTCATCATGATCGACCCGAAGGTGGTCGAAATGCAGATTTACAACACGCTCCCGCATCTGGTGATCCCGGTCGTCACCGATCCCAAGAAAGTCCTCCTCGCCCTGCGCTGGGTCATCGACGAAATGGAGAAGCGCTACAAGATTTTCGCCAAGACCGGCGTGCGCAACATCACCTCCTTCAACGCCCGTCCCAAACCAAAAACCCAGAAGGAACTCGACGCCGAAGCGGAGGAAAAATCGGAGACCGCCCCGTGGGAAACGCCCGAGGACCCCATGAACGGCGAGACCCCCGAAGAAGAGCAGGAGAAACCGCCCGTGCGCGTCCGGCGCGACGACGAGATCGAGATCCCCGAGGGAGCCATGTCCTACATCGTCGTCATCATCGACGAATTGGCCGACCTGATGCAGACCGCCCCGGCCGACGTGGAAAGCGCCATCGCCCGCATCACGCAAATGGCCCGCGCCGCCGGCATCCACATGATCGTCGCCACGCAGACGCCGCGCGCGGAGGTCATCACCGGCGTCATCAAGGCGAACATCCCCAGCCGCATCGCCTTCCAGGTGGCCAGCGGGCTCGACTCCCGCATCATCCTGGACGAAAAAGGAGCGGAACGGCTGCTCGGCCAGGGGGACATGCTCTACCAGCCGCCCGGCACCTCGCGCATGACCCGCGCACAAGGCGTGCTGGTCACCGACGACGAAATCCGCCGCATCGTCGAATACGCCTCCGGCCAGGGAGAACCCTCTTTCGACCTCGAAATCCACGAACGCCTCTCCGGCGAAGGAACCGAAGCCGAGGAGCTATCCGATGAAGACGAGGAACTGGTGCAAAAATGCATTGAAATCATGAAACAGGAAAAGAAAGCCAGCACCTCGCTCTTCCAGCGGCGGCTGCGGCTCGGCTACACCCGGGCGGCCCGCGTGGTGGACATCCTGGAACAACGCGGCTATGTCGCCGCCGGGGAAGGGGCGAAACCGAGGGAAATCCTCGTGGACCTGGACGAACTGATTTAAACCCAAGCTTTTTAACCTATGCAAGGAAGTGTCGGCCAAGCGCTGCGCGATGCGCGGCTCGAAAAAAAGCTCACCATTGACGAGGTTGCCCACGCGACCAAGATCCGGGCGAGCCGCATCTCCGATCTGGAAGACGACGACTACACCCATTTCCCCAACATCGCCTACGCGCGCAGCTTCCTGGTCCTCTACGCCAAGTTCCTGGACGTCGATATTTCCAAATACCCGACCGTCGAAGTCGGCAGCACCGTCGGCCTGGGCGACTATCAATACTTGCGCCAAGAAGAGCCGGTTGCCCCCCACCACCGGGCGCGGCAGGAACCGGCGGGCCCCCCGGAAAAACCGCGCTGGCTTATCGTCTTCTTCGTTTTTCTCGTCCTGCTCGTCCTCGGCGCGCTGGCAGGCTGGGGGATCATGACCATCCGGCGGCTTGGGTCGGTGGAAAAGCTGGTGGAAAAAAATGCCGGAATACACCCCTCCCCGGCGCCCACCGCCGCCCCAACGCCCACACCCACGCCAACCCCGCCTCCCCCAGCGCCCACACCTTCCCCCGCTGCCGCGCAGCCCCAGGAGAAGTCTCTCCCGGCCGTTCCCGTCCCCTCTCCCGAGCCGGAAATCCGCAGGGCCGAACCAGTGGCCACAGCCGAGCCCGTCGCCGCCGAAGAGCCGGCCCCTCCGGCCGCCGCCGTGCCTGCCGCCCTGCCGCCTTCGGGGGCCGCGCGGGAAATCAGCATCCGCGCGACCAAAAAAATCAGGATCCGCGTCGTCAGCGACAACCCGAAAGCCCCCTCGCTCTACTTCGGCTCCGTGAACCCCCTGATGAAGCCCCTCGTGTTCCCAGGCAAGCATTTCTGGATCAAGACCGCGGAGCCGGAGGCGCTGCAAGTCACCGTCAACGGCCAGCCCGCCAGCGGCCCGGAATCGGGCGTGGAAATCCAGGCCGTTCCGGGGCTGTAGAAGAAAGGCATCTCGCGCAAAGGAAAGACGCGGGGCATCCCATTGCATCATCCCGAGCGTGCGAACATCTCTCCGCAACCCCGTGCGCCGAAAATGCGCCACACCCCGGTTTCACTTCTTCATCGCGCTAGAGCGGTTTAAATTGAAGTGTTTACAATGATGCGAGAGCGTCGTGGGTTGATGCGCGGGCTCTTCAAGCGAAGCGGCTGTATTTTTCAATACTGCCCGGGCTTGAAAGACCGCGCACCGGCCCGCGGCGCTCGCAAATCATCGGCTACATCTCAACTTAAAACGCTCTAATCGCCGGAGGCGCTATCGGAGGGTGGGTCGGGGAACACGTAGGTGTTTGGACGCCCCTTTTTGGGCGCGCCGGGGCTCGCTTTTCTGCATCTGGCTGGTGCGTGTCTTACATTCAAGGTTCGCGGAACAAGGGCGCTTTCGGCAAATCTTTTTTGGATTTGCTGTTCCTCCACTTGGATTTCGGTGTTCGGGTCCATAAGCCCCCAGATCAAAACAAGCACGCCCAATATCCATAAACCGAGGTATGCCCAACCCACCCAACAGTTAATGGGTACTCCGTTCATCTCTTGACCTCCTCCTGTGCCGTGGAATGGGCTCCGATGCTTGTCGCCTCAAAATCGGGCTGTGCAAACCACAGATGTGCCTCTATTTTGCAGAAAAGGCCTTCAATTTTGTCGAACCTGTATTGTGCATCGGACTGCCCGCAGCGCGCGCATGAATTTTTGCCTCTGCCACAGCGCCTCTGCAATGCCCCAATAATAAGCCAGAGAATTACCAACAATAAATTGATTCCGCATATCCCCAGAATTACTTGGTTCCAGTTCATTTGGATTCCTTTAATTGGTTTTCAACGAGCCGGGCGGCATTTCCCGGGTGTTTTCCCACCGGAATCTTGATTTCTCCCGAAAAGATTTTGGGAAGAGCAAATTTTAGTGCGGCGGCTCCAATTTCGGATTTTGGCGAGCCGGTCCGCACAGATATTTCTTCAAGATCTCTGGCTGATTTTGCCGAAGTGGGAATCCGGATTTTTCTCATTTGTTCCTGCGGTGATATGGCAGACTTTGTCAGACATCGGCTGCTATTTGTCAATATGATACCACCCAAATTTGTTTGGTTTGAAAAATTCAAAAAAAACTGCTTTATTGATTTGGAATGCCAAAAGACATCCGAATCACCATCAGGCTATCCCCCCAGCTTGCAGCCGATTTGGAAGCAGCTTGCAAGCTCACCGGGCTTGATGTTTCCACGGTTTCCCGCGCCTGCCTTGAAGCCTATGTAGAGCATGTCAAAAGGCACCGGGAAATTCGTTTGCCTTTAGCCATTGCGGCTAAAAGTGAACTCTTGAAATCCGTTGCGGTTGAAACGGCGCCCCACCCGGTTCGCTATTCCAGAACCAAGGCGCGCTAGCGCATGCCCCCAGTGGGCAGGGAAGAGGAGAACATGGGTGAAAAGCTATCGCAACATCTCCTGCACCCAAAGGGCGTAGTTCAGGTTTACCCAGACCACCGGGCTCCCTTTGGGGCCATCCGCCTGGCGGGAGTATGGGAACTCGATGCCTCAAATCGCTCCCTCAATGCGGGATGATGGCGCAGTCTTTCGACCCATTCTTCCTCACGGCTCTTGCTGCTGTTTTTGACTGGTTTCTCTTTCATCCTTATCCCCATGGAAAAGATGCGCAAATGGCCTTTGTTCCGATAGGAAAGCAAGGCTCAAAAAGAGAGGTTTTCCAAACTCTCCCGGATTTGCTTGCCGTCCCGTTGGAATCGAGCATAGTGCGGATCACGCAGACAGCCCGGGGCGTAGCTTAGCTTGGTAGAGCGCTTGGTTTGGGACCAAGAGGTCGCTGGTTCGAATCCAGTCGCCCCGATATGCTTTCCCGCCGTTACCGCCACGGTTTGGAAATCAGGGGGGAACCGCCTCGGCGGGACGGAAATTCCAACCGCGTGGCAACTTTCCCCAGCGAGTCGCGCAGTTCCTGGGGAGCCTCCACAAAGGCCAGGGTGGTCTGGTATTCTCTCCCTTCCCCCGCCTGGCAATCGACGACATAGGCCTCTGCCTCGATCCGGCGCGCCTCGCCGTCTTCAAAGGCAAAGGCAAGGCGCAGGACGCTCCCCAGGGCAAACCGCCACGGGGAATTGAACCGCATCCCGCGTTCGCAGATTTCGCAAGCCGCGTCTTCCGCATCCACGGCGTCTACTCCGTAATCAAGATAAAGGGCAGGCCGAATGGGTTGCGACTCGGGCATGAAGGGGGGGATGGGCGCAGTGTTGGATGGCATATTAGGCTCCATACCGGCTTGGGTTCAAGCGTAACACCGAACGGAGCGGTGTCAAAGGGAGGAAATCGGCTTTTGCGGGGCGGCGGGTCCGGCGGCCTCCGTGGATTCGGCAGCCTCGGCCTCGACTTCGGCCAGCAACCGGAGCGCGAGCCGCCCCAGGGCGGTGGTGACGACGACGGTGAGCAGGAGCCCGCCCAGCCAGACGCCGTATTCGTGGAGGAGGGGGTGGGTTTTCCCTTGAACCAGCTTGACGCCCAGTTGCGCCAGGGTCCCCAGGTAGGCGTAGAGGAAAAGGCCGGGGAGCTGCCCCAGGGCGATCCACGCCATGCAGGACCAGAACGGGATGCGGGTGACGCCGTAGAGGTAGTTGAGCAGGCTGGTGGGGAAGAGGGGGTGCACCTGGCTTAAAAAAATGATCTTCCACCCCTGCCGCCCGATGGCGGCGTCCAGGGCGCGCCAGCGGCGGCTGCGGTGGAATTTGCGCTCCAGCCATGTCCGCCCCAGGCAGCGGCTGACACCAAAGGCAAAGGCCGCGCCGATCAGGTTGCCGGCCAGCACCAGGAAGGTCCCCCACCAGAGCCCGAAAAAGAGCCCGCCCCCCATGGCGACGACGCCCCCGGGGAGCAAGAGAATGTTGCACCCGGCGAAGAGGAAGGGATACAGGACGCCTCCCCAAAGCTGCATGGCCGCCAGGCGGTGCTGCATCTGGGTAATCCAGTCGAGGACGGGAAAGAGCCGCCCCAGCGCGATGATGGCCAGCCCGAGGAGGGTCAGCCCCGCAAGCTGGGTGGCAACGGCGCGGGTGAATCGGGTCATACCAAATCTTTGAAATGGCTGGATTTTAGGACGCCGGGATTTTTGTGCTGAGCAAGGCGGAAAGTGGAGGCGCTATCTTTAGATAACGCCTCTGCCTGACAACGCCGCTCCGCGCGAAAAGACCAAGTCATAAGGTCCAGAAATTGTGAAGATTTGGTATCATCCGGCGCTCCGCTTCCGGGCCGCGATAAGTTCCCCGGCGAGCCGCAGGGCGGCCAGCGTGCTTTCAGGCCGGGCGAGGCTCTTCCCGGCAATCTCGAAGGCCGTGCCGTGGTCCGGGCTGGTGCGCACGAACGGCAGCCCGAGGGTGACGTTTACCCCGGCGTCGAAGGCGTGGAGCTTGAGCGGGATAAGCCCCTGGTCGTGGTACATGCACAGGACGCCGTCAAACTCGCCGGCGGCGGCGCGGAAGAAAAGCGTGTCGGGCGAGATCGGCCCGGCGAACGTGGCCCGCCCTCTCCAGGTTTGCGCCAGCCGGGCGGTGGCGGGGGCGATGACGTCGATTTCCTCCCGCCCCATCGCACCGGACTCCCCGGCGTGGGGGTTCAAGCCCGCCACGGCGATGCGCGCGGGGCGCCCCCCCCCCAGCCGCAGGCGCAGGAACTCGGCCAGGAGCGAGCCGACGCGCTCGATTTCCGGGCCGGTGACGAGCCGGGGGACGTCGGCCAGGGCAACGTGGGTGGTGACGAGCGCCACGGTCAGCGCGCCGCCGGTGAGCAGCATGGCAAAGTTGCGGACTCCGGCGCGGGCGGCAAAAAACTCGGTCTGCCCGGGAAAGGCAAATCCCACGGCCTGGGAACGGGCTTTGTGGATGGGGCCGGTAACAACGGCGTCAATCTCCCCCGCCATGGCCAGGCGCGCGGCTTCCTCCAGGGCTGCGACGGCGGCGCGTGCGCTCTCGGGGGTGGGCTGGCCCGGGGCGGCAGGGCCGGGATCGCCCAGCAGGCGGTAGCAAAAGCGGGGGTCGAGCTTCCCGGAATCGAGCGCGGCCCGGATGACTTCGGGGCCGATGCCCGCGGGGTCTCCCAAGGTGATGCCGATCGTCCCAAATGTCTCCATCGCGCGGCGGTCTGGTTGCAAGCTCCCGATCCCTAGAAGATGCGGATATAGGCTTTGGCGCGCAGCGCCGCGATCCATTTATCCTGCGCGGCCTGCCGCTCGGCCTGGAGGACTTTTTTTTCCACGTCGTCGCGGACGGTGGCGAGGGGCTTGGTTTCGGCGTTCTTACGGGCCTCGACGTAGAGGAGGTAATAGTTGGCGCCCAGTTCGATGACTTTGCTCAACTGCCCGGCTTTGAGGGCGAAGGCGGGCGCGGAGAGGCTTTGGTTCAAGGTGCCCCGTTCGATCCACCCCCAGTCGCCGCCGGTTTCCTTGGAGGAGTCTTCGCTATACATCTTCGCCATTTGGGCGAAATCGGCGCCGCCCTGCACTTTCTTGCCGATTTCCCCGGCGACGTTTTTGGCATCGGGGCTGTCCTTGTGCAGGACGATCATGCGGAGCTTGATCTGCTCCGGGGTGGAATACTCGGCCTGGTGTTCCCGGTAATAGCTGTCCACTTTGGAAGGGGAGAGGATCGGCTCCGTCTTGACGGCCCGCTGGCGCATGGCCTGGACGATCATCTTATCCGTCTCCACCTTGCGGAACCGCTGGAGGGTGTAGCCCTGGGCTTGCAGGGTGCGAATGAAGGCAAGGCGGTCGCCCTGGAACTGCTCGCGGATGATGGTGTTGACGTGGTCGTCCACGGCGTAATCCGGGATGCTGAATTTGTTCTTCTGGAAGTCCTGGAGCACGAGCTGGCGGTCGATCAAATCATTGATGGCGGCAAGCCGGGTTTCCTTGATTTTGTCGGACAGCGCCTGCCCCTGGAGGGACTGGTGCAGCGCGATCTCGCGCGTGACGACCAGTTCGCGGACCTGGGAAAAGGTGATCACCTCGCCATTGACCACGGCGGCGATGCCATCAAGGACCTGCTCCTCCGCCCCGGCGGGCAGCGCGGCGATAACAACGAAAACGGCAAGGAGCGCCAGCTTACGAAAATGCATAAGAAGAAAAGTTTGCCCAACCGTAAGGGGCGGCGATTTGAAGTCAAGCGTCTCCTTGGAGCGGCGGCGGATCGGGGGGAACCCGATGGGGGCTTTCTTGTGCTGGCGCAAGACCGCCTTGATCGGTATGCTGGCTTTCCCATGCAGTTCAAGGATTACTATCAGACCCTGGGCATTGCGAAGACGGCGTCCCAAGATGAGATAAAGAGCGCTTTCCGTAAACTCGCCCGCACGCATCACCCGGATATGGTGAAACCGAAGGAGCGCGCCGCCGCCTCCGAAAAGTTCAAGGAGATCAACGAAGCCTACGAAGTGCTCGGCGACCCGGAAAAACGCCGCCAGTACGACACGCTGGGCGCGGATTGGGAGCAGGGCGCGCGGACGCCTCCGGGGTGGCACCAACGCACGGCGGGCGCGGGCCGGCGCGGCGCCGGCGCGGGCGGTTTTGGCGGCCCCGGCAACGTCGAGTTCAACTTCGGCGGCACGGGATTCAGCGACTTTTTCGAGGCGTTCTTCGGCTCCGGCGGCCGCCAGGCCAACCCGTTCGCCGCCGGTCGCGCCGCAGGCGCCAGCCGCGGGGTGGACGTGGAGGCGGATCTGGCCGTTTCCCTGGAAGAGGCGCTCCACGGAGCCCGCCGCAAGATCACTTTCCAGCGCCAGGGCCATCCCCCGCAGACCTACGAGGTCACCATCCCTGCGGGCGTGCGCGAAGGGCAGCGCATCCGGCTCGGCGGCCAGGGAGAAGCGGGGATCCAAGGGGGCCCGGCAGGCGATCTCTACCTGAACGTCCGCCTCGCTCCGCACCCCGACTTCCAGGTGGACGGGGCGGATCTGCGCTACGACCTCGATTTGCCGCCATGGCGGCTGGTTCTCGGGGGCGAGGAGACGGTGCCCACGATGGAAGGTTCCGCGAAATTGAAACTCCCGCCGGGCAGCCAGCCCGGGCAGCGCTTCCGGCTCAAGGGGCGCGGGATGTCCAAACCGGGCGGCGGTCGGGGCGATCTCTACGTGACGCTCTCGGTGGAAATCCCCAAGACCCTCACGCCCAAAGAAAAAGAACTCTGGCAGGCGCTCGCTCAAGAAGAGGAGAGAGGGGTGAGAGGATGACTGGTGGAGGCGCGGATGCTCCATGCGTTGAGTGAGGCAATGGAGAATGCGGGATGGGTTAAGCTTGTCGAAGAAGTCAGAGCCGGGGTTTCGGATTGTTTTTCGCAGGGGCCAAGCCTAATTTGATCCCTCACCCTCCCCCCCCATGCAACGCTTCCCTTCCCGCGCAATCCCCGCGCTGGCGGCCCTGGCCGCCGCCGGATTGCTGACGGCGTTTTGGCTCTGGCGGCCGGAAGGGAGTCTCTCACCCCGCCTGCCCGGCACGGACCGCCCGCCGGGAGAGGAAACGGCGGCCGAAAACCCGGTGCTGGCCGGAAAAACGATCTCCGGCGAGGGGAAACCGGCCCCCTTGCCCGGCGCATGGCCCGGCTTCCGGGGGGCAAACCGGGATGCCATCAGCCCCGAATCCACCCCATTGGCCCGTTCCTGGCCCGCCGGGGGGCCGCGCCCGCTCTGGTCTGTGGAAGTCGGGGAAGGCTACGCCGGAGCCGCCGTGCGCGGAGGCCGGGTTTACGTGATGGATTACGCCCGGGACCGCCATGAAAGCGTGCTCCGCTGCCTTTCGCTGGAGGACGGCCAGGAAATCTGGCGCTTCGGCTACCCGCTCCCCATCAAGCGCAACCACGGCGTCACCCGGACGGTCCCGGCCGTGACGGAGCAAGCCGTGGTGGCGCTGGACCCGAAATGCAACGTGCTCTGCGTGGACGCCGCCACCGGCGCGCTGCGCTGGGGCCTGAGCCTCGTCCGCGCCTTCGGTGCCACCGTCCCCCCCTGGTATGCGGGCCAATGCCCGCTGGTGGAGGGGAACACGGTAATCCTCGCCCCCGGCGGCCCCGACGCCCTGCTCGTGGCGGCCGATCTCACCACGGGGAAAATCCTCTGGAAAACGCCCAATCCGCACGGCTGGAAAATGACGCACTCCTCCATCGTCCCAATGGAGTTCGCCGGGCGGCGGATGCTCGTCTACTGCGCCAGCGGCGGGGTGGTGGGCGTTTCCGCGCAGGATGGCGCGATCCTGTGGGAGAGCGCCGATTGGAAGATCAGCATCGCCACCATCGCCACCCCCATCCCGGCGGGGGAGGGCCGCATTTTCTTTTCCGGCGGCTACAACGCCGGGTGCCTGATGGCACAGCTCGCGCAAGCACCGGAGGGGGGGATCACGGTTCGGACGCTCTTCAGGGTGGCCGCGCCGGTCTTCGGGGCGACCCAGCAGACGCCGATTTTGCATGGAGGCCGGATCTTCGGCGTCCGGCCCAATGACGGGCGGCTGGCCTGCCTGGACCTGGAGGGGAAGCCTGTCTGGACCGGGGAGGCAAAATTCGGGCTCGGGCCCTTGCTGATGGCAGACGGTCTTCTGTATGTGATGAACGACGAAGGGCGGCTGGCGCTCTATGAAGCCTCGCCGCAGAAAGCAACGCCGCTGGCGGAAGCCCTCCTCTTCCCCAACGGCCACGAAGCCTGGGGGCCGATGGCGCTGGCCGGGGGCCGGCTCCTGGTGCGGGATTTTACCCGGATGATTTGCGTGGATGTGAAAGCGCGCTAATATTTTTTTCTCATGCCTTCCTCCCCCGCTCCCTCAAATACCCCCATGGACCGGCGCGCGTTTTTCCGCTACGGCTTGCTGGCGGGCCTCGCGGCGCTAAGCGCCCGCGCCGTCACGCGCCGGGGCGCGCAGACGTGCACGACCGCCCGGGGGATTTGCAGCGCCTGCCCGGGGCTGCCGGAATGCGAGCTTCCCCAGGCGCTCTCGGCCCGGCAGGCGGGACCCGGTTCCCCGGCCGATGCGGGGGGCTCGTATACCCTCGTGCGCCGCATCCCGGGCGGCAGGGAACCGGCGCGCGCCGTGGAGTTCGGCCCCGACGGCCGGCTCTGGCTGGCGGCGGGGAGCACCCTTGCCCTTCTCACGGAAACGGGCGGCCGCGACCGGGAAATTCTCTTCGATGCGCCGGTCCGCTGCGTGGCGGTGGGAGGCGACGGCACGCTCTATGCCGGGCTGCGCGACCGGATCGTGGTCTGCGGCGCGGACGGGGGAAAACGCGCCTCCTGGGAGATCCCGGGAAGCCGCCCCTGGCTCACCGGGCTGGCGGTGGGGGAAAACGGCCTCTTTGCGGCGGACGCCGGGAACCGGGTCATCCTCCGCTACGACCGCTCCGGGCGGCTGCTCGGGCGGATCGGCGAAAAAAATCCCGAACGGGACATCCCCGGCTTTGTGATCCCGAGCCCATACTTTACCGTCCGGCTCCACGCCGACGGCCTCCTGCGCGTGAACAACCCCGGGCGGCACCGGGTGGAGGCGTACACGCCCGAAGGGGATTTGGTGGCGGCGTGGGGCGCCGCTTCGGCGGCATTGGCCGGGTTCTGCGGCTGCTGCAACCCGGTGGGGCTGGCGCTGCTCCCGGGCGGGCGGATCGTGACATGCGAAAAGGGGCTCCCGCGCGTGAAGATTTACAGCGGCGACGGCGTGTTCGAGAGCCTCGCCGCCCCCAGCGCCGCGTTCCCGGAAGCCGCCCGCGCGGGGGCTGGAGCGGCCGATTCCGACGCCTCCCTGGCCGGGCTGGCGGCGGCCGCCGACGCGCAAGGCCGCCTCGCCGTCCTGGACCACGTAACGGGCTCCATCCACCTTCTTCAACCGAAAGCATGAGCACGCAACCCGAGCCGGTGAACCGGCGTGATTTCCTGGGACGCGCGGCGCGCGTGGCGGCGATGACGGGCGCGGGGGCGCTGATCGGCAAACTGGCGGGGACGCTCGCCCCGGGGGGGGCGGTCTGGCAGATCGACCCCGCCAAATGCACCCGCTGCGGCAAATGCGCCACGGATTGCGTGCTGGAGCAATCGGCCGTCAAATGCATCCACGCCTACGCCATCTGCGGGTACTGCGAGCTGTGCACCGGCTACTTCGGCCCGGAGCCGAACGCGCTCACCACGGCGGCCGAAAACCAGCTCTGCCCCACGGCGGCCATCCAGCGGACGTTCGTGGAAGACCCGTATTACCAATACCGCATCGACGAGGCGCTTTGCATCGGCTGCGCCAAGTGCGTCAGCGGGTGCAACCAGTACGGCAACGGCTCGCTGTTCCTGCAAATCCGGCACGACCGCTGCGTCCACTGCAACGTCTGCGCGATTGCGCGGGTCTGCCCCAGCGATGCCATCGTGCGCGTCCCGGCCGAGCGCCCTTATTTGCTGAAAACGGCCCCCACCACCTCGTAAATGAACCAGCACTCGAAGAAAGACGCGGAGAGAGGCTTGCGGCGCGCCGTTTGCGTTGTCATTGGCTCGCTGCTTCTGACACCCACGGCTTGGGGGGAACAACGCTTCCCGCCACCGGACTTCGAAGGGGGCTACCAGCTCCCGGCGACTTCCACACCCCCTGCCCGCGCGGAGTGGTTCCAATATCTGGATGGGGCCGTGCTGCTCGGCGCGCTGGGGCTGGCGCTCTGGCTGGTGTACCGCCGCCGTTCGCGCCGGGGCGTCGCGGCGCTGTCTCTCTTTTCGCTCGCCTACTTCGGGCTCTACCGCAAGGGGTGCGTTTGCGCCATCGGCTCGGTGCAAAACGTGGCGCTGGCACTGGCCGACCCCCACTACGCGCTCCCCTTCTCCGTGCTCCTCTTTTTTCTCGCGCCGCTGCTGGCCGCGCTTTTCGCCGGGCGGGCTTTCTGCGCGGCGGTCTGCCCGCAGGGGGCGCTCCAGGATTGGATGCTGCTCAAGCCGGTGAAGGTGCCGGGATGGCTGGAGGCGGCGCTCGGGCTCATCCCGCCGCTTTTCCTCGGCGCGGGGGTGATCTCGGCGGCCACGGGAGGCGGCTTTTGGATCTGCCGGTACGATCCGCTCGTGCCGTTCTTCCGGTTCAGCGGGAGCGCCTGGATGCTTGGGCTGGGGGTTGCTTTCCTGCTGGTGGGGATCTTCGTGGGGCGGCCCTACTGCCGGTTCCTCTGCCCTTATGGCGCGCTGCTCCGGTATGCCTCGGCGGCGGCACAATGGAAGGTCAAAGTGACGCCCGCCGCCTGCACGCGCTGCGCCCTCTGCCGCGAGACGTGCCCCTTCGGCGCGCTGCGCGAGCCGCGGGAAAAGCCCAAGTCGCACACCCAGGCCCGCCGCCGCCTGGCGATGATGCTCTGCCTCGTGCCGGTCTGGACCGGCCTGGGGGCATGGGCCGGGTCGCGCCTGGGAGCGCCCGCCGGATGGTTCGGCGGCTGGGCGGGGCTGGTGATCGGCGGCAAACTGGCGGCGCTCGCCATGGGGCGGCCGCAAACCGATTTTGAACCGGAGCCGGGCGCGTGTTTCGCCTGCGCCCGCTGCTTTGAAGCCTGCCCGGAGGAACGCCTGAGGCGGGGTTGGAAACCGGAGGAGGAGCCGAAGGCATGAGCGAGCGGCGAACCTGGTTGATGACGGCCTGGGTGGCCGGGCTTTTTTGCGCGGCGGTGGCGGCGACCCTTCTTTTTCACCATGCCCACGCGACGGCGAACGACCCGTGGAAGTCGCCCCGGCTGCTCCGGCTCCAAGCGGAGCTGGCGGCTTCGCCCAAGGACGAACGCCTCAAAGCGGAAATCCGCACGCTCGATTTGACCTTCCGCCAACGGTTCTTCCGCCAGCGGGCGCTGGACCGCGCGGGGGCCTGGCTGCTCCTGGCCGGGGGGCTGCTCTTTTTGGGGGCGGCGCGCCGGGCATCGGCGTTGCGCCCCGCGGCTGGCACACCCCCGGCCGCCCCCGGCTTCTCCGGGGAAGCGGAGGACGGGCGCGCGCGCTGGGCGGTGGCCGGAGCGGGCGCGCTGGTGTGCGCGGGGCTGGCGGCGATGGGATTTTTCCAAAACCCGCCGGATGTTCCCAAATCCGCCGCCGTAACCACGGCACCTGCCGCGGCACTCCCCGAGCTGCCTCCGCATTCGGAATTCCTGGCCAACTGGCCCCGGTTTCGCGGCCCGGACGGCAGCGGGGCCGCCCTGCAAGCCACCGGGCCGGTGGCCTGGGACGAGGCGGGACAAAAAGCGGTGCTCTGGAAAACGGAGATCCCGGCCGCCGGGTTCAATTCGCCCGTGGTCTGGGGGAACCGCGTTTTCCTCTCCGGCGCGAGCGCGGAGAAACGCGAGGTCTTCTGCTTTGACGCGGCCAGCGGGCAACTGCTCTGGCGGCGGGCCATTGAAGCCGTGCCCGGCAGCCCGGCCAAAAGTCCCGAACTCCCCGCCCAGACCGGCTACGCCGCGCCGACGCTGGCGGCAGACGGGCGGCGCGTCTATGCGATCTTCGCCAACGGCGACCTGGCGGCTCTGACGTTCGAAGGCGCGCCCGTCTGGTCCAAAAACCTGGGCGTCCCCCAAAACCAATACGGTCACGCGACCTCGCTGGCCTACTGGCGGGGACGGCTGATCGTCCAGTTCGACCAAGGGAGCGACGAGCCCAGCGCTTCCCGATTGATGGCGCTGGACGGCGCGACGGGGCAGACGGTGTGGGAAAAGCCGCGCAAGGTCCTCGGCTCGTGGGCTTCGCCCATCGTAGTGGAGGCGGCGGGCAAAACGCAGATCGTGACGGCGGCCCCCCACTCGCTGAGCGCCTACAGCTTCGCCGATGGCGCGGAGCTGTGGAAGGCCGATGTCCTGGAAGGGGAAGTGACCCCCTCGCCAATCCTCACGGGCGAGCTGCTCTGCATCGTGAGCCCCTCGGACAAGCTCCTCGCGCTGCGGCCCGACGGCTCGGGCGACGTGACCCAGACGCACGTGGCCTGGACCTATGCGGACAACATCCCGGACGTGACCAGCCCCGTCAGCAACGGGGAATGCGTCTTTTTCGTGAACAGCGGCGGCATCGTGACGTGCCTGGACGCCAAAACCGGCGCGAAGCAGTGGGAGCATGATCTCGGCACGGAAATCCAGTCCTCGCCGGGGATCGCGGGCAACCGGCTCTACATCGTGGCGACGGACGGCCACGCCTGGGTGCTGGAAGCCGGGCGCGCCTACAAGGAGCTGGGAACCGGCACGCTGGACGACAAATTCTACGCGAGCCCCGCCTTCGCGGGAGGCCGCCTCTACCTGCGCGGCAGCGCCCGCCTCTATTGCCTGGGAGAGAAATAGCCATGGCCGATCCCACCATTCTAACTTTTACCGACGAAACCGTGGCCCACGCAGGACGCACCCCCGAGGCGCTCCTGCCGATTCTGCAAGCGTTGCAAGACCGCTACGGCTATCTCCCCAAGGAGGCGCTCCAGCGCGTTTGCGAGACGACGGAGATCCGCCCCGCTGCGGCCGCCGGCGTCTCGACGTTTTACGACATGTTCCGGCACCAGCCGGCGGGAGAGACGATGGTGCGCGTCTGCCACGGCACGGCCTGCCACGTTTCCGGCGCGGAGCGCGTGGAGGAGGCGCTGCGGCGGCATCTGCGCATCGCGGAGGGAGGCGACACGGACCCGCAGGGGCGCTTTACCCTGGAACGGGTGGCCTGCCTGGGCTGCTGCACGCTCGCGCCGGTGGTCAAGCTCGGTGAAACGACGCTCGGCCGCTTCGCGCCGGAAAGCGTACCGGAGAAGATCGAAGAGTACCTGGCTTCCCGCGCCGAAACAGTCGGCTCCACCGAAATCCCGCTTCCCCCCGACGGCGGCGGCGGGCGGGCGGTGATCCGCGTGGGGCTAGGCTCCTGCTGCATCGCCAAGGGGAGCGGACAGCTTTTCCACGCGCTGCGCGCGGCGGCCGCCGCTTCCGGGGCGGAGGTGGAAGTCCGGCGCGTCGGCTGCGTGGGCATCTGCCACCGGACGCCGATGGTGGAGGTCGCGCTGCCGGGCCGCCCGGCGGTATCCTACGCGGGCCTGACCCCGGCGGACGCTCCCGCGCTGGTGGCGCGCCATTTCCCGGCCAGGGGCGTGGCTCCCCGCGCGGCGCGGCTCTGGGCGCGCGCCCTCGACGCGCTGCTGCCGGGGAGCGAGCCGGACGTCGCGGCAAAGGCGCTGGACCCGCGCGGGCCGGAGAGCGCGGCGTTCCTGGGCCGCCAGACTCACCTGGCCACGGAACACTTTGGAGCCCTGGACCCGCTCGACCTGGGAGCGTATCTGTCCCACGGCGGATTCGACGCCCTGCGCCGCGCGCTGGAGGAGCTTCAGCCGGAGCAGATCCTGGCGACACTCGAAAAAGCGGGCTTGCGCGGACGCGGCGGCGCGGGGTTCCCGACGGCGCGCAAGTGGAAGACGGTGCGCGAGCAGCCGGGCGGCGAAAAATATGTGATCTGCAACGGCGACGAGGGGGACCCCGGGGCGTTCATGGACCGGATGCTGCTGGAGTCGTTCCCGTTCCGCGTGCTGGAAGGCCTCGCCATCGCGGCGGTGGCGGCGGGAGCGCACGAAGGGATTTTTTACATCCGCCACGAGTACCCGCTGGCGGTGCGGCGCGTGCGCGCGGCGCTGGAACAAATGACAACGCGCGGCTGGCTGGGGGATCACCTCCTCGGCTCCGATTACCCGCTGCACCTCACCGTCCAAGAGGGCGCGGGAGCGTTTGTCTGCGGCGAGGAGACGGCGCTCATCGCCTCGCTGGAAGGCCGGCGCGGAACGCCCCGCCTGAGACCGCCGTTCCCGGCGGTTGCGGGCCTGCACGGCCGCCCGACGCTCATCAACAACGTGGAGACGCTCGCGCTCGTGCCGTGGATTCTCCGCAACGGCGCGGAGCGCTTCGCCGCCATCGGGACGGCGGGCAGCAAGGGGACCAAAGTGTTCGCGCTCGCCGGGCACGTCCGGCGCGGCGGATTGATCGAGGTCCCGATGGGAACGACGCTGCGGGAAATTGTCGAAGGGATCGGCGGCGGCGCGCCGGAAGGGCACACGTTCAAGGCGGTGCAGATCGGCGGCCCCTCGGGCGGCTGCATCCCGGCGCGGCTGGCGGATACGCCGGTCGATTACGAGTCGCTCGGCGGCGTCGGGGCGATCATGGGTTCCGGCGGACTGGTGGTAATGGATGAGACGACATGCATGGTGGACATCGCCCGCTATTTCCTCCGCTTCACGCAGGAGCAATCGTGCGGCAAATGCACCTTTTGCCGCATCGGAACGCGCCGAATGCTCGATATTTTGGAACGCCTCTGCGCGGGCAAGGGGCAGAAAAGCGACCTGGACGAGCTGACGGACCTTGCCCGCCAGGTGGGGGCGGGAAGTCTCTGCGGCCTCGGTAAAACCGCGCCCAACCCGGTGCTCACGACGCTGCGCTATTACCGCGAAGAATACGAAGCCCACCTGCGCGGCGAGTGCCCGGCGGGCAAATGCACGGCGCTCGTCCATTACCGCGTCAACGGCCGCTGCACCGGCTGCACGCTCTGCGCGCAACGCTGCCCGGTGGCGGCGATCCCCTACGCGCCCTACCGCCGCCACGTCATCGACGACGCGCTTTGCACCCGCTGCGACACGTGCCGCCAGGTCTGCCCCTACGACGCCATTGAAGTGAAATGAAAAAGTTATCCGCAGATCACGCAGATTTTCGCAGATTGTTTTTGTCTTTAATCTGCGTCCATCTGCGTAATCTGCGGACAAAACCCTCTGTATGAACGCAGCAGCCTCCACCCTCACCATCGACGGCCGCGAGACGGCGTTTACGCCGGGCCAAACGGTCCTGGACGCCGCGCGCCAGCTTGGGATCGAGATTCCGACGCTCTGCCATCTCGAACGCTGCGGGCCGCAAACGTCGTGCCTCGTCTGCCTCGTGAAGCTCAACGGAAAGCTCGTCCCCTCGTGTGGAACGCTCGCGCAGCCGGGCATGGCGGTGGAGAGCGAGACGGAGGAAGTGCACGCGGCGCGCCGCACGGCATTGGAGCTTCTTTTCAGCGACCACCTGGGCGACTGCCTCTCCCCCTGCGAGCGGCTCTGCCCTCTCCAACTCCCGATCCCCACGCTGCTCCTGCAAATCCAGGCGAGCGCAACCGACGCGGCGGCGGCGACCGTCGGGGAGGCGCTCCCGCTGCCCGCCGTGCTGGGGAGGCTCTGCCATCACCCGTGCGAGCAGGGCTGCCGCCGGGGCGCCGTGGACGGCGCGGCCGACATTCGCGGGCTGGAGCGGTTCGCGGCGGACGCCAACCTGGCCCTCCCCTCTCCCCATTTGCCCGTCTGCAAGCCGCCGACGGGCGCATCCGCCGTCGTGGTCGGAGCCGGGCCCGCGGGGCTCGCGGCGGCGTTTGAACTGACGCGGCAGGGCCACAGCGTGACGGTGCTGGACCGCCACGACCGCGCGGGCGGTTCGCTGCGCGCGCTCCCCGAAGCGGAACTGCCCCGCGCCATCCTGGACGCGGAACTCACGCAACTGGAACGCTTGGGCGTGGAGATCCAGCACAACGTGGAACTGGGCGGCGGCGTGACGCTAGAGACGCTGCGGCGCGATTACGGGGCGGTGCTGCTGGCGCTGGGCGAACGCGGTGCGGCGGGGTGCGAGGCCCTGGGCGTGGCCGCCGGAGCCGCGGGCATCAAGACCGACGCGGCCACCGCGCAGACCTCCCTTCCGGGCGTATTCGCCGCCGGGGCAGCCGTAAAGCCGGTCCGGCAGCTTGTCCGGGCGATGACGGAGGGGCGTAGCGCGGCGCAATGCGTGGACCGCTTCCTGCGCGGGGAAGCGCCGCAGCGCGCGCAGAAACCTTTTTCGAGCGTCATGGGGCGGCTGAACGCGGCGGAATTACGCCGGTTTCTGGACGGGGCGAGCCCGGCGCGTCCGCTCACGCCACAGACCGCCTGCGCCGGGTTCACTTCCGCCGAGGCCGCCTGCGAAGCGGCCCGCTGCCTGCGCTGCGGCTGCGCATCGTCCGGAAAGTGCGGGTTGCAGGACGCGGCCCAACGCTACGGCGCGGACGCGGGACGCTTCCGGGGGGAGCGCCGCGACTTCGAGCGGCAGCTCCAGCCCGGCGGGGTCGTTTTCGAGCCCGGGAAATGCATTCTTTGCGGCATTTGCGTGCGGATCACGGAAGCCGAGGCGGAACCGCTGGGGCTGACCTTCGTGGGACGCGGCTTCCACGTCCGCCTGGCCGCGCCGTTTGGCGAGAGCATCGCGGCGGGGCTGCAAAAAACAGCTGCCGCGTGCGCCGCCGCCTGCCCCACCGGCGCGCTGACGATGCCGTAGGACTCGCGCGAGAACAGCGGCCCCCCTTTGCCTACACGAGGTTCTCCGGGTTCAAGGCCTGGAGCGCCTTCGGGACGAAGCGGCCGTTTTCGCGGATAAGCTTGCCGTCAAAGCGGATCGTCCCGCCGCCGTAGTCTTCGCGCTGGATGTTGACCATGTCCCAGTGGATCTGCGAGTTGTTGCCGTTGCTGGCGTTCTCGTAACTCTGGCCCGGGGTGAAGTGAAAGGAGCCGGAGATTTTTTCGTCGAAGAGGATGTCGCGCATCGGGTGGAGGATGTGCGGGTTGAAGCCGAGGGCGAACTCGCCGACATAGCGCGCGCCGGGATCGGAATCGAGGATTTCGTTGAGCCGCTTCGTGTTGTTGGCGGTGGCGGCGACGATCTTGCCGTCCTTGAACTCCAGCCGGATGGAGTCGAACGCGGTCCCCTGGTAAATGCTGGGCGCGTTGTAGGAGATGACGCCTTGCACGGATTTGCGCACGGGGGCGGTGAAGACTTCGCCATCGGGAATATTGTGTTTGCCGCCGCATGGGAGGGCGGGGATGCCTTTGATGGAGAAGCGCAAATCGGTCCCGGGCCCCTGGATCTCGACGCGATCGGTCTTTTCCATGAGCGCCGCGAGCGCCTTCATGCCGGGCTGCATTTTGGCATAGTCGAGCGTGCAGACGTCGAAGAAGAAGTCCTCGAATTGCTCCGTGCTCATCCCCGCCTGCTGGGCCATGGAGGGGGTGGGCCAGCGCAGGACGCACCAGCGGGTTTTCCGCACGCGGTGATCCATCACGGGCTTCATTTGCTGCGAGACAAGCCGCAATTTATCCGCGGGGATGTCGCTCATTTCGGCGATGTTGTCGCTGCCGCGCACGGCGATGTAGGCGTCCATCTGCTTCATCCGCGCCAGTTCGTGTTTGGAGAGCAGGGCGTATTGGGCGGCTTCCGCGCCGCGGGCCAGCTCGCGCGCGACGCGCGCCTGGTGGACCTGGACGAACGGCAGCGCGCCGAGTTCCCGCGCGGCCCGGACGAGAGCGACCGTCATTTCCGCCGGAATATCAAACGCTTCGATGAGCACTTTGTCGCCGCGCCGAAGCGCCGTGGAGAAACCGGTGAGCGATTTTGCGAGCTTGTCAAACCGTGGATCGTGCATGGGCGGCAGTGTGGAGCAGGACGCGGGGAAAATGCAAATCAGGATCGTCCGCGATGGACGGAAAAAGCGCCGGGCGCGGGGACGCGGAGGCCGCTATTTTGCCCCGTTCGGCATATTTGCTCGCTTTTTCCCGCAAAGCATGATAGTGGAAAGGATGACCCAAAACACGAGCGGCTTTTCGCGGCGCGGCCCGGACATCATCACCGAAGAATTAGTCGCGGTTCTCTTGAAGAACAATTCCTTTGAATTTAAGTCTCTTTTCGAGGTGATCCACGCCAACTTGCGCGCGCGCAAGGCGGCCAGCGGCGGCGAGGAAATGCTCCGCCTGCGGGCCTACGAAAAATTGCAAACGCTGGTCGGCGCGGGCGTGGTGAAGAAGACCGGCAAAAACTACCAGGGCATCAAGCAGGGCCTTGCGGCGTTAAGCACGCGGATGCAGGAGTTCCACGCCAAGATCGTGCGCCCGTAACGGCCGCTCAGCGAAAGAAAAATTCATCCAGCGTGCTGGTCGTCCCGAACGGAGGGCGTGCACAAGTGCCTGGGCGCGGGAACGAACATTGGCGGTAGCAGTTCAGGCTTGCCTTGCTCGCAGAGGCGCGGCAGTACAACTGCCGCAACAGAGCGTTCCCAAGGGAACGAGAAAATTGCTCCTCCCCATGCTCCCCGAACTCCACACCTCCGTTCCCGGTCCCCGCTCGCTTGCGGAGGCGGAGAAGCTGCGCCGGTTTGAGTCGCGCAATGTCACCTACATGGACGCGGAGTTCCCCGTCTTCTGGCAGCGGGCCGAGGGGGTGAACATCTGGGACGTGGACGGCAACCGCTTTCTCGACTGGACGAGCGCGTTTGGGGTCGCGGGGCTCGGCCACACGAACCCGGCGGTGCGCGACGCGCTGATCCGCCAGGCGGGCACTATCCTCCACGGGATGGGGGATGTCCACCCGACGCCGCTGAAAGCCGAGCTTTGCGAGCGCCTCAGCGCGCTGACTTTTGAACGCTGGGGCGCTGGACCGGGCAAGACGATCCTGGGCAACTCGGGGTTCGAGGCGGTGGAGGCGGCCTTGAAAACGGCGCTGCTTTTCAGCGGCAAGCCTGGGGTGCTCGCCTTCCGGGGAGCCTACCACGGGCTCGGCTACGGGGCGCTGGAGGTGGCGGGAACCCCCTATTTCCGCGAGCCGTTCCGGGCGCAATTGAAGGATTTTGCCTCGCTGCTGGATTACCCTTCCGGCCCGTCCAGGCCGGGGGCCGATTTCCCCGAGGGAGCCGCCGGATGGGAGGCCCGGCTGGAGGCGGAAATCGACGCGGCGCTGGCCGCGCGCCCCATCGGGGCGATCCTGGTGGAGCCGATCCAGGGACGCGGCGGGGAGATCATCCCGCCTCGGACGTTCCTGCCGCTGCTGCGCCGGGTTTGCGACGCACGCGGCCTGCTCCTCATCGCGGACGAAATTTACACCGGGTTCAACCGCACCGGCGCGCTCTTTGCCTGCGAACACTCGGGCGTCGTGCCGGATGTCATCTGCCTGGGCAAGGGGCTCACCTCCGGCTTCCCCCTCTCCGCCTGCGTGGGCCGCGCGGCGGTGATGGACGCCTGGCCCGCCTCCAACGGCGAGGCGCTCCACACGAGCACGTTTTTGGGGAACCCGCTCGGCTGCGCGATGGCGCTGGCCTCGCTGGACGCCCACGCCCGGCCGGAAATGGCGGCGCACGTGCGCGAACGCGGGGCACGGCTCATGGCGGCGCTGCGCATGCTCCGCTCCCCGCGCATCGTGGACGTGCGGGGGGTGGGGCTTCTGGCGGCGGTGGAGTTCGACCTGGACGGGGCGGCGGTCAACGGCCTGGTGAAAGCGGCGCTGCGCGACGGCCTGATTTTCCTGCAAAGCGGCCCGGCTGGCAATATCCTGGCGTTCACGCCGCCCTTTGCCATCGCCGACGCGGAGATCGCGTTCACGGTGGAGCGGCTGGGAAAATCCCTGGCCGCGCTGGATATTCGAGCCCGGGCCTGCGAGAATACGTGGTGATGCCTGCAAACGCTTCCGCCGCCTCCCCCAAGTCCTCCGGCTTGCGCTTGATGGTCCGGGCGTTCCGGCACCGCAATTTCCGGCTCTTCTTCGGCGGCCAGTGCATCTCGCTGGTGGGGACATGGATCCAGAGCGTGGCAATGGGCTGGACGGTCTACAAATTGACCAACTCCCCGTTTTTGATGGGCCTCGTCGGGTTTGCCGGGCAACTGCCGGTTTTCCTCCTGACACCGCTGGCGGGGGTGTTCGTGGACCGCCACAGCCGCCACCGGTTGCTTCTCCTGACGCAATCGCTCTCCATGCTCCAGGCGCTTTTGCTGACGATTCTGGCGTATACGCACCTTCTCAATGTCTGGGGCCTCCTGATCCTGAACGCCCTGGGGGGAATCGTCCTCGCGCTGGACATGCCGGCGCGGCAGGCGTTCATCGTCGATATGGTGGGGCACGGCCCCGACCTCCCCAACGCCGTGGCGCTCAATTCCTTTACGTTCAACGGCTCCCGGATTCTGGGTCCGGCGGTCGCGGGCCTTCTGCTCGTGGTTTTCAGCCCGGCGTTTTGCTTCCTGCTCAACGCGCTCAGCTACATCGCCGTCATCGGCGCGCTGGCCGCGATGCGGCTTGCCCCCCTCGCCCTGCGCCAGCCGACGGACGCCCGGGCGCTGCACGAATTGAAGGAAGGAATCTCCTATGCATGGCATTTCGCGCCCATCCGCTCCATTCTGCTGCTGGTCGTCCTGGTGAGCCTGACGGGAGCCTCCTACGTGGTCTTGATGCCGATCTTCGCCGCCCAGGTCTTTCACGGCGGAGCCCATACCCTCGGCTACCTGATGGCCGTGCCGGGGATCGGCGCGCTGATGGCGGGCCTCTACCTCGCTTCGCGGAAGACCGTGCTGGGGGCCGGGGCGCGCATCACCACGGGCGCGATCGTCTTTGGAATCGGGCTGGTGGGCCTGGGGCAATCGCCCTGGATGCCGCTCGCGATGGGCTTCCTCGTCCTGGTGGGCCTGGGGTTGATCATGCAGATGGCCCTCTCCAACACCGTCATCCAAACGTTGGTGGAAGATGACAAACGGGGCCGCGTGATGAGTCTCTTTACCGTCGCGTTCATGGGGATGGCCCCCTTCGGCAGCATGCTGGCGGGAAGCCTGGCGGAGCGGCTCGGAGCGCCCCACACCGTCACCCTCGGCGGCTGCGTCTGCATCTCGGGCGGGCTCGTTTTCGCCCTGGCGCTCCCCTCGGTGCGAAAGGCGGCACGGCCTGTTTATCTGAAAAAAGGGATTCTCCCTGCGGAGATCGCCTCCGGGCTGGAAAACACCTTGAAACTCACGCGCCCGCCGGAGGATTAAAACAGATGCACTGGAACCTTTTCGCCATTGGAAAACCGAAGCTCGCCTTTGCCCGCGCAGGGGTGGAGGAGTACGCCAAGCGGTTGCGCGGCTGCGCGCCGGTGACGCTGGAATTCCTGAAAGCCTCGACCCGGGAAGCGGAAAGCGCGCTGCTCCTGCAGCGGAGCCGGGGGATGTTGCGGATCGTCCTGGACGAGCGGGGGGAGGAGCCGGGCAGCCGCGCGCTGGCCGACCGCATCACCGCCTGGGAACGGGAAGGCGTGAAATCCGCGGCCATCCTGATCGGCGGAGCGGACGGCCACACTGACGCGCTGCGGGCGGAAGCCGGATGGACATGGTCCCTCAGCAGGCTGACGCTGCAACACGAATTGGCCCTGGTAGTACTCTACGAACAACTCTACCGCGCCTACACCCTCAAAGCCGGCCTCCCCTACCACCGGGACTGACGAGGACTTCTCCTCTCCGCGGCTTCCCGTCTCCGTGTCTTCTTATTCCTGGTCCCGGTGTTTCTTTTTCTTGTCGTCGCCAGGCGTGGGGCTCTGCTGGCTCTGCGCCGTGGGGCTCTGCACCGCGGGATTCTGGCGCTGAACCTGCGGCAGGGAACGCTCGTGGGACGGTTCCGCCGCGCGTGGCGTGGCAGCTTCCCGGGATTCCCGCTGGAACCGCTGCCGCTGCTCCTGTGGGGTGCTGGTCGGCATTGCCACCACTTTTTGCTGCGGAATTGCTGGCTGCTGGGCGTCGCGCAGGAACCGCTGCCGCTGTTCCTGTGGGGTGCTAACCGGCATTGCCACCGTTTTTTGCTGCGGAATTGCTGGCTGCTGGACCTGCGGAGCGACGGTTTTCTGCGGCTGGCTCTGAACTTCCCGCATCATGGTCTGGACTTGCGCCGCTGCCACGGGCTTGGCCGGGGCGGTCGCACGGGAGAGCCCCTGGGTCTGTTCGGAAACCCGGGCTTTGAACCGTTCCCGTTCGCGGGGATCGGAGATGCCGCTCCAGCCTTTGTCAACCCGTGGGGCGCGGATCTCGCGCACGACTTTGGACGGGGCAAACCGCACCGTGGGGGCTTCGATTTCCGGGGCGGCGATGATGAGCTGGTCGCCGACTCTGCGGGCAAATTCGGGACGGGGATGGCGCGCCCAGTCGCCTTCTGTCTGGCGCTGGAGATGGAGCATTTCAATGCGGTAGTCGCCCCGCGAGGCGATCCGCCGGTAATCGAGGCCGCCGTTGAAGACGAGGCGGCCGTGGTCGCCCCCGCTGATGAAGGTGATATTGGTGATGTTCACCGTGGAATGGATGATGGCGAGGTTACGCTGCCACGGCACCACGAAGTTGCGCAGCACGGGCGCGCCGAAATAGCGGGTTTCGCAGAAGACATAGGCGGAGGGACCGATGTCGTAGTCCCGATCCGCCCAAACACCGATGCCGGTATCCGGGTCAAACACCGCGTCGGGGGGCAGCGGCGCCCAGCCGATGTAATCGTCGCTCTGCCGCCAGGAAACCCACGCGGGCCCCCATTGGTAATCGGGACGCCAGACCCAGCCGAAGTCCTCCAGCCGGACCCAGCGGCCATAGTGGTAGGTGATCGAACCGAAGTCCTCATAGGAAACCCACGTCCAGCCGGCGTCCGTGTAGCTCCAATAGCCGTCGGTGTAGGGCCGCCAGCCGGCATCCACGCCGCGCGGCTGCCAGCAATAGCCGTATTGCTCCACGTCCACCCAGTCCCCATACGGGGCGAGGCTTTCGTAAAAATAGGAGAAGGTCACGCGCGCCTCGGCTTGCCGCGGCAACACCACGCCGCATAAAACGCCGAGAAGAACGGTGAGAAGCAGGGTCTTGATTTTCATCGGGAAGAGAAGTTCCAAAGATAAGACTGCTAACCTCGGGAAACATTCACAGAAATGCAAGGCCCCCAGCGAAAAAAGCGGAAGCGGCGCGCGGGAGCCCCACCGCCGCCCCCCATCTGCGCCAGAAGACTTCTTTTCAAACCGGCCGATTTCTGTTTGCCTAGACGCCTGAATCGTTCGCCCGATGAAAACGCTCTCCGCTCTCCTTGCCGCCGCCCTGATCTCCGGGATGCTCCACGTCCGCGCCCAGGAAGCCGCCCCGCTCCTCGGGCCAACCCAGGACATCGGGACGGCGCAGATATTGGAGACCCCCAGCCTCTTCCCCCCCAACGGCAGCCCCACCCCTGCCCCTGGGCCCCAGGCAACGGCCGCCGAAACCTCTCCCTCCCCCACACCCGCCGCCGCCCCGGCCGCCGGGAAAAAGGGGACCGCGGAACAACTCCGCCAGGCCATCCGCATCCGGGAACTCAAGACGCAAGTCCTGGAAGACCCCGAAGTGCAGGGGGAAAGAGCCAAGGCCAACCAGGCGAAAACCGAGGAGGGCCGGCGTGTTCTGATGCGCAATTATTACACGCTCCTTTACACCAAGATGGAGAAGCTCGACCCCTCCCTCACGGAACCCCTGGAACAACAGCTCGCCGCCAACCTGCGGCGTTTTGAGCAGCACAGCATCCGCCCCTCCATCTTGATCGAGGCCGTTACCCCCCTGCCGGGCAGTTGCTCCGCCGACCACGTCGCCCCGCAGGCCACCCCCGACGCGTCGCCCAAGCCGACGCATCAGAAGCAGAAGCGCAACTCGACTTTTATAAATTAGACACTAGTGTCCCGTTAGGCTAGTTTATTGCAATATTTATCGATTTTTTCGAAGAT
>JBAWXX010000008.1:0-67211 GCA_037143855.1 Verrucomicrobiota bacterium
CGCCGGGCTACTCTCAGAGCGTCCCCATGGGACGCGAAAGCGAAGCCCTCCGCCAGTTCTGCCAACCCTCTGCCAGTTCTGCCAAATAAACCGTATAGATGGTATCATAAGGAAAATGGCGCATAGAGCGCCGGATTTTTGGTTCGGAGCAAGGCGTAAGCCCAAGGCGCTATCTGAAGATACCGACCGATTGAGCAACGCCGAAAAATTGAAAAAGGGGCCGGAATTATGACGCGAATTTATCACTCACCACACTAGAGCGTTTTTGGGTTATTTTGTCGCAATGATCTGAGAGCGCCGAGGGTTGATGCGGGGCTTTTTGAGCGCAGCGGCTGTATTTGTAAATACAGCCCAAGCGCAAAAAGACGCACAGCGACTCTCGCCGCCGAAGAGCATACGACAAAATAAACCGAAACCGCTCTAGCTCGCCGCCGTCAGCACCCGGTTCTCCAGGCGGAAGACGCGCTGGATTTCCGTCTGCGCCCAGTCGAGGTGCGTGGTGGTGATGATTTGTTGGGCGCCGGCCGGGAGGTGCGCCAGCAGGGCGTTGCGGCGGGCAACGTCCAGTTCGCCGAAAATATCATCCAGGAGCAGCAGCGGCAGCGACTCGTGCCGCTGTGCGATGAGCCGGGCTTGCGCGAGCCGCAGGGCCAGCGCCAGCGTCCGCTGCTGGCCTTCGCTGGCAAGCGCGGAGGGCATCCCGTTGAGTTCCAATGCCAGTTCGTCGCGGTGAGGCCCCGCCGTTGTTTGACGCAAGCGGAGATCCTCCTCCCGGCTGGCGGCCAGATGCGCCGCGAAGTCTTCTCCGCTGCCCGGCTCGTAGCGCATCCCGAGGCGTTCCCCGGCCGCGCCGCCGATGGCGAATTGCGCTTCCGCCGCAAACGGCTCCAACGCGGCGACGAGCCGCCCGCGCGCCTCCGTGAGCGCCGTCCCGGCCGTGAGGAGCGGGGCGTCAAAAGCGGCGATTTCCCGCCAGCGCGAGCCGGGCATTTTGAGGAGCCGGTTGCGGGACCGCAGCGCCGTTTCGTACGCGCGCAGATGCCGCCGGTAGGCGGGGTCGAGCTGCACGGCCACGAAATCGAGATACCGCCGCCGCTCCTCCGCCGCGCCGCGCACCAGCGCGATGTCGGCGTTGGAAAACCAGACGACGCGCCCAAGGGCAAGCCATTCCGCCGCCGTCTTCTGCTCCACCGAGTCGAGCGCCAGTTTCTTGCGCCGGGGCGAATAGTAGAATTGCAGGTGATTGCCCGCATAAAACCCGTCCATCACAAACCCGGCGGCGCCGATGCGGACCAGCGGGCCCAACGCCGCCGCCCGGGGCGACTGAAGCCGCAGGAGCACGCACGCCGCCTCCAGAAGCGAGGTCTTCCCCTGCGCGTTGGGCCCCACGATCACGTTGGCTCCCGGCGCAAACTCGGCCTCAAGGGCCGCGAAGCAGCGGAAATCACGCAATTTGAGGTTGGTCAGCACGGGAAAGGAAAACGCAGATTACGCAGATTTTCGCTGATTCCGGAACAACTAAAAACACCCGCTCTCCCCACGCTACTCCGGCCGATAGACCTCCGCCCCTTTTTCCACGAACTCGCGGGATTTCTCTTCCATGCCCTTGGCGAG
Organism: Verrucomicrobiota bacterium; assembly: GCA_037143855.1. Lineage (GTDB taxonomy): Bacteria > Verrucomicrobiota > Verrucomicrobiia > Chthoniobacterales > Chthoniobacteraceae > UBA695. Next base: position 1,615 of record JBAWXX010000008.1, read on the forward strand.
GGCTTCTTCTTCGCTGATGCCCTGCTCCGCCGCGAATTTGCGCACGTCGTCGCTGATTTTCATGGAGCAGAAGTGCGGGCCGCACATGGAGCAGAAGTGGGCGGTTTTGGCCTGTTCCTGCGGGAGCGTTTCGTCGTGGAAGGCGCGCGCGGTGACGGGGTCGAGCGCGAGAGCGAATTGATCCTCCCAGCGGAACTCGAACCGAGCCTTGGAGAGGGCGTTGTCGCGGTATTGCGCGCCGGGGTGGCCCTTGGCCAGATCGGCGGCGTGGGCGGCCAGTTTGTAGGCGATGACGCCGTCTTTGACGTCCTTTTTGTTGGGCAGGCCGAGGTGCTCCTTGGGGGTGACGTAGCAGAGCATGGCGGTGCCATACCAGCCGATCATCGCCGCGCCGATGGCGCTGGTGATGTGGTCGTAACCGGGGGCGATGTCGGTGACGAGCGGCCCGAGCGTGTAGAACGGGGCTTCGTGGCACCATTCGAGTTGCGCCTGCATGTTCGCCTGGATCATGTGCATCGGCACGTGGCCGGGGCCTTCGTTGATGACCTGCACGCCCCGTTCCCAGGCGCGCAGGGTCAGGTCGCCCTGGGTCTGCAATTCGCCAAATTGCGCTTCGTCATTGGCGTCGGCCACGGAGCCGGGCCGCAGGCCGTCGCCGATGGAAAACGCGACGTCATAAGCGGCCAGGATGTCGCAAATGTCGTCCCAATGCGTGTACAGGAAATTCTCCTGGTGATGCGCGAGGCACCACTTGGCCAGGATGCTGCCGCCCCGGCTGACGATCCCCGTGGCGCGCCGGGCCGTGAGCGGGATAAACCGCAGGAGCACGCCCGCGTGGATGGTGAAGTAATCGACCCCCTGCTCGCATTGCTCCAGGAGCGTGTCGCGAAAGATTTCCCACGTCAGGTCTTCGGCGCGGCCGTTGACTTTTTCCAGCGCCTGGTAAATCGGCACGGTGCCGATGGGGACGGGCGAATTGCGCAGGATCCATTCGCGCGTGGCGTGGATGTTCTTGCCGGTGGAAAGGTCCATGACGGTGTCCGCGCCCCATTTCGTGGACCAGCGCATTTTCTCGACTTCCTCCTCAATGCTGGAGGCGACGGCCGAGTTGCCGATGTTGGCGTTGATTTTCACCAGGAAGTTGCGCCCGATGATCATCGGCTCGACTTCCGGGTGGTTGATGTTGCCGGGAATGATGGCCCGCCCGCGCGCCACTTCGTCGCGGACGAACTCGGGCGTGATGATGCGCGGGATGGCCTGGGGAAAGCGAGCAAAGACGCCGGGGGCGTCGGCGCGCCCCGTGGAGCCGGCGTGCTGGAAGGCCGCCGCGTTGCGCGGCGCTTGATCGGAGAAGGCGTCGCGGAGCCGTTCGAGTCCCTGGTTTTCACGAATGGCGATGTATTCCATCTCCGGCGTGATGATCCCCCGTTTGGCATAGGCCATCTGCGTCACCACTTCGCCGGCGCGGGCGCGAAGGGGGCGCCTGCGCAGCCCCGGGAACTCCATGAGCCGGTTCTTTTCGGCGCGGCTGGCGTACTCGGCGTGTTGGGCGGAGAGATAGCCGTTGTCCATCGGAGCCACGGCGCGCCCCTCGTATTCCTCCACGCCGCCCCGGGCGCGGATCCACGCTTCCCGAAGGCGCGGGAGCCCCTGCCTCACGTCGCCACAAAAAGCCGGGTCGCCCCACGGGCCGGAGCAATCGTAAACGCGCACCGGCTCGTTGACTCCCACCTGGCCGTCCAGCCCCTTGGTGGGGGCGAGCGTGATTTCCCGCATCGGCACGCGCAGTTCTGGGAATAGCGTGCCGGCGACATAAACGCGGCAGCTGTTGGGCAACTCGCCGCGGCTGTGCGGTTCAAGAGGAAGTTCGGGGTCTTTCATAAAAAAATGCCATGCCGGGGAAAGAGGCATGGCTGAAAGACTTTGCTCCCTTCGGCGGCATGGCCCGCATCAGGTTCAAAGGGTCTGCTCCTCAGGCATTTAACACGGCCCAAGGAACACTCTCAGCCGCTGGCGGCTCCCCTGCTTTGGAAAAGATAGGCAAAAGCCCTCTTCCCGTCCAGCCCTGAAGAAGACGCGGAGACGGGGAGACGCATCCCGGATGAAGGGGCGGGCGCCCCGCATTGCGGAAAGCGTGCCATGGACGCGGGCGGGGTTTTCTTTTACCCTGCCCTCCTTCCATGTCCCGCTCCACCACCCGCACCACTCCCCGCAAACCCGAATTGATGGCCCCCGCGGGCAATGCCGCCTGCCTCGCGGCGGCTCTCCAGGCCGGAGCCGACGCGGTTTACTTCGGCGTGCGCGGGTTCAACATGCGCGCCAATTACCGGAACTTCCTCCCCTCGCAGATGCCGCGCATCGCCGCCCAATGCCACGCGGCCGGGGCGCGCGCTTACCTGGCGCTCAACACCATCGTCTATGAGCACGAGCTGCCCAAGGTGGACCGCCTCCTGCAAGCAGCCGCGGCCGCCGGGATCGACGCCGTGATTTGCTGGGATCTGGCGGTGGTGCAAAAAGCGGCCGCCCTGGGCTTGCCGGTGGCGCTCTCCACGCAGATGTCGCTCTCCAACTCGGAAAGCCTGGCTTTCTTTTACCGCACCTTCGGCGTCCGGCGCTTTGTCCTCGCCCGCGAATGCTCGCTGGCGCAGATCCGGGCCATCCGGCGCGCGCTGAAGAAAACGCTCGGTGCGGCGGCGGGCGAGATCGAGCTGGAACTCTTTGCCCACGGCGCGATGTGCGTCTCCTTGAGCGGACGCTGTTTTCTCTCGCAAGACCGGTTTGGAAAATCCGGCAACCGGGGGGAATGCCTGCAACCGTGCCGGCGCGAATACCGCATCACGGACGTGGAGGGGGAGATTTCGTACCGGCTGGCAGACACCTATCTTCTCAGCCCGGAAGACCTCTGCACGATGCCGTTCCTGGATCGCCTGCTGGAATCCGGCGTCAGCAGCCTCAAAATCGAAGGCCGCGCCCGGACGCCCGAATACGTCGCCACCGTGACGAGCGCCTATCGCCAGGCCATCGACTTTTATGTTGCGCGCAAGGGGAAACCGGGGTTCCTGGAGGCATTCGAGGCGCTCAAAGCGCGGCTGATGACCGGCCTCGACGGCGTGTACCACCGGGGGCTTTCCAGCGGCTTCTTCCTGGGCCGCCCGGTGGGCCAGTGGAGCGGCGTGCGCGGCAGCCGGGCCGGCAAAAGCAAGCGCCTCGTGGGCGAAGTGGTCAACTACTACCGCAAGGCGGGCGCGGCCGAGATCCTGATCCGCAACGCCGGATTCGCCCTCGGCGACGAACTCCTCATCCAGGGCCCCAGCACCGGCTCCGTGCGCGTCCGGGCGGATTCCATCCAGATCGAGCACGCCGCGCAAGAGCGGGCCGAACGGGGCCAGCGCGTGGCCCTGGCCGTGGGCGCGCACGTCCGGCCGCGCGACCGGGTGTTCCTGGTTGTCCCCAACCGGGGTGTTAGAGCGTTTTAAATTGAAGTGTTTACAATGATGCGAGAGCGTCGTGGGTTGATGCGCGGGCTCTTCAAGCGAAGTGGCTGTATTTTCAATACTTCCCGAGCTTGAAAGACCGCGCATCGGCCCGCCCCGCCGAGCAGCGTGTAAACAACCAAATTGAAACCGCTCTAGCGTTTGAGGAACTGGCGCAGCGCGGTAAGGGTCACGCGGTCGCGGCAATGGCGGCGGTAAGCCGTGCGCAAAATCTGGGAGAGCGTCCGTTTTCGGCTTTTGGGGGCAGGCGATTTCATAGGGGCCATCGAGGCGGAACGATCGAACGGTTTTCGGGGCATGTCAAATGAGTCTCCCCCGCTTTTGCGGCAGGCGCATGGCGGCCCCGTGAAAATTGCGTGTCCCTTTTGTCACCAGAACGTCACAGAAACGCCACCGTCTTGTCACAAGGGCGCGCGATGCTTTCGGCAAAGATTGCCACTTCCTCATGAAACGCTACCGGACCGCCTGGATCTCCGACGTGCACCTCGGCACCAAAGGGTGCGCCGCCGAAGCGCTGCTTGCCTTCCTGCGCACGCACGAATTTGAGACCCTCTACATCGTCGGCGACCTGATCGACATCTGGCAACTGCGCCGGGGCATTTACTGGCCGCAAACGCACAACGACGTCATCCAGAAAATCCTGCGCGCCGGGAGGAAGGGGGCGCGGGTGGTCTACATCCCCGGCAACCACGATGAATTTGTCTCGGGCTACCTCGGCAACTACGGAGCCGTGGAGATCGAGCACCGGGCCATCCACCAGACCGCGGATGGCCGCCGCCTGCTCGTCCTCCACGGGCACGAACTCGACACCGTGGTCCAGAACATCAAGTGGCTCGCCTTTGTGGGCGACCTGGGCTACCAGGCTCTCCTGCAACTCAACGGGCCCGTCAACTGGGTGCGGCGGCGGCTGGGGCTGGCGCCCTGGTCGTTGAGCGCCGCCGTCAAGCGCAACGTCAAAAGCGCCGTCTCCTTTATCGGGGCGTTTGAGAAAGCCATCGTCCGCTATGCGGAAACCAACCATGTCTCCGGGGTCGTGTGCGGCCACATCCATTCCCCTGTCATCCGGGCCATTGGCGGCATCGATTACTACAACTGCGGGGACTGGATCGAAAGTTGTTCCGCGCTGGTGGAGGATTTTGAAGGGCGCATCTCGCTGCTCAACAATCTCCACGCGGCCGCGCCGCAGGAAACCGCGGCTTAATCTTAATCCCGGAACACGATGGAGCGGTTGCCGTGCAGCAGCACGCGGTCTTCCACGTGGTAGCGGACGCCCCGGGCGAGCGCGAGCCGTTCGCAGTCGCGGCCGAGGCGCAATAAATCCTCGGGCGTGTGGTAATGCTCCACGCGCACCACTTCCTGGTCGATGATCGGCCCGGCGTCGAGGTCGGCGGTTGCGTAATGGCAGGTGGCCCCGATCAGCTTGACCCCGCGCGCGTAGGCCCGCTTGTACGGGTTCGCCCCGGCAAAGGAGGGCAAAAACGAATGGTGAATGTTGATGACCCGCCCCTGCCACGCCTTGCAAAATTCGGCGGGAAGGACCTGCATGTACCGGGCCATCACCACGAGATCCATCCCGGCTTCGCGGAAAATCGCCTCCATTTGCGCAAAAGCCTCGCTTTTGGTTTCCGGCGTGACGGGAACCACCTCGTAGCGAAGCCCTTCCCGTTCCACGAGCGGCCGCAAGTCTTCGTGATTGGAAAGGACAAGCGGGATTTCCACGGGCAGTTCGCCCGAGCGCCAACGCCAGAGGAGATCGGCCAAACAGTGGTCCAGCTTGGAAACGAGGATGGCGACGCGCATTTTCTGCTGCGACTCCCGGATCGTCCATTGGGCTTGCAGGTCCACCGCCAGGGGCGCGAAGGCTTTGCGGAGGGAGGCTGTATCGAGCGCCAGGCTCTTGGCGTCGATGGCCATGCGGGCAAAGAACCACTTGCCAACGGGGTCGGTGAACTGGTTGACCTCCAGCAGATTGCCGCCGTGGTAGGCGATGAAATTGGTGAGCCGCGCCAACAGGCCGACGCGGTCGGGACACGAAATTTTAAGCAATGTCAGCGGCATATCCCCCGTTGATTAACCTGAGAAAGCCTCCAGGGCAAGCCGCAGCTTCTCATCCGGCCATTTCCGGCTTCGCCTGAGGGCCGCCCGCATGTAGAATCGACGCAAAACTTTTCCGCCATGGCTCTGACTCCGTCCAACATGCTTCCGCTCGGGACTCCCGCGCCCGCCTTCACGCTGCCCGATGTCATCACCGGGCAGCCCGTCACGCTGGACGCCTTTTCGGGCGGCCAGGCGCTCCTCGTCGTCTTCCTCTGCAACCATTGCCCCTACGTCATCCACGTCCGCGAGGAACTGGCCCGCCTGGCGCGGGATTACGCGGGGCGCTCCGTGGGATGCGTCGCCATCACCTCCAATGACGTGGAGGCTTATCCGCAGGACGCCCCGGAGGAAAGCAGGCCCCTCGCCCGCCTCCTCGGGTTCCCTCTTCTGTACGACGCCACGCAGGCCGTCGCCAAGGCGTATGACGCCGCTTGCACGCCCGATTTCTTCCTCTTCGACGCGCAACGCCGCCTTGTCTACCGGGGGCAGTTGGACGGCAGCCGCCCGGGCCACGGGACGCCCGATGGCCGGGATCTGCGGGCCGCGCTCGACGCCCTGCTGGCCGGGCGGCCGATTGACCCGAACCAGCTCCCCAGCGCCGGCTGCAATATCAAATGGAAGCAACGGTAGGGGGACGCACACTTTGCGCGTGTGCTTTTGAGCCCGTTATGCTCCGCTAGGAGGCAGCCCATGAGTTTCGAAACCGTTTCCGTCCCGCTTGGCGACCGCGCCTACCGCGTCTGCATTGGCGCGCACCTCCTCCCGCAGCTTGGCGCCTTGGCCCGGGAGCTGGGAGCCGCCCTTGGCCGCCGCTGCGCCGTCATCACCGATCACCACGTCGCGCCGCTCTATGCCGAAGCGGTGCTCGCCAGCCTGGAAGCGGCGGGGTATGAACCCACGCTGCTGCCCGTGACCGCGGGCGAAGCCTCCAAGGCGCTGGGCGTGGCCGAAGAACTTTGCGACCGGATGATCGCCGCCGGGCTCGATAGGAAGGCGTGGGTCGTCGCCCTGGGCGGCGGCGTCGTGGGCGACCTGGCCGGCTTCGTCGCCGCCATTTACTACCGGGGCATCCCGTTTGTGCAAATACCCACCACCGTCATCGCCCAGGTGGACAGCGCCGTGGGCGGCAAAACGGGGGTGAACGCCGCGCATGGCAAGAATCTCATTGGCGCGTTCCACCAGCCCCGGCTCGTGCTGGCGGATGTCACGACCCTGGCCACCCTCCCCCCGCGCGAGTTCAACGAAGGCATCGCGGAAATCATCAAGCACGCCGCCATCCGTGACCGCTCGCTGCTGGACGCCCTCGCCGCGCCAAACCTGCAATGCGACCCGGCGGCGCTCACGGGGATCATCCGGCGCAACGTCGCCATCAAGGCCGCCATCGTGGGCGAGGACGAGCACGAAACCAAGGGGCTCCGCGCGTTGCTCAACTTCGGCCACACCGTGGGCCACGCGGTCGAGAACGCCGCCGGATACGGGCGCTTCCTGCACGGCGAGGCCGTCAGCCTTGGGCTCGTGGCCGCCAGCCGCCTCTCGGTCCAGAAAGCGGGGCTCCCGGCGGAGGATGCGCAACGAATCCTTGATGCCCTGGCGCATTTCCAGCTTCCCCTGCGCCTGCCCGCCGACCTCTCCACCGACGCCCTGATGGCCGCCTTGCAAAAGGACAAGAAATTCGCGCAGGGGCAGGTCCGCTTTGTCCTCTGCCCCCGGCTCGGCGAGGCATTCGTCTCCAAGGAGGTGACAATGGAGGAAATCCGGGAGACGATTGAGGGTCTGAGGTAATCGCAGCGAAAACCTCATGAAACCACGCATTGGAACGGCTTTGGTAAGCGGCCTCACTTTTGCCGTCGAGATGCTGCTGTATCTTCTCAGCCGGCGCAACGAGGCGCTGGAACGGGACGGCGGCCTCCAACTCGTGTTCTTTTTCTCCATCATGCTTGCGCTTTGCGCCGCGGTTGCCTGCCTCGACAGCTATCCTTTCTACCGCTCTCTTTAACTCACGCGCGGGACGGCGCATTCGGTTGTTTATGGCCTTTGCTTTTTGCCTTTCTCTACGCGGTGATCCACACGGCGATGATTCGCCCTTTCTTCCACCTGCTGTGCGACCGGCTTTTGCCGCAAATCTGCGGGATCGACACACTGAATATCGTCGCCTCTTTCGCGTTTGTCTCGTTTCTGGCGGCGGCGGTCTTTCTCCTGCTGTTTTACGCTATGGAAGCGCCTCAGCTAACCCCCGCTGCTTTTCCCAGCGCCTGCACCACTTTCTCCACGATGGCCTCCACGGTAAGACCGTGTTTTTGACGCAGGATGTTCACGCCGCCATGTTCGACAAAGGCGTCGGGCCAGCCGACGCGGACCACGGGCGTCGGGATTCCCGCGTCGTTGAGGTGTTCCAGGACGGCGCTGCCAAAACCGTTGGCCAGCGCGTGGTCCTCGACGGTGCAGAGGAGGCCTGTTTTGCGGGCGTAGGTTTCGATCAGCTCCGTGTCGAGCGGCTTGATCCAGCGCGGGTTGATGACGGCGGTGGAGATGCCGCGCTCTTCGAGGCGGCAGGCGGCTTCCCGAGCCAGTTCGAGCATGTTGCCCAGCCCGAGGATGGCGGCTTGGGTGCCGTCCTGGATCAGTTCCGCCTTGCCGATTTCCAAGAGCAGCGGCTCGGCCTTGGGGGGCATACCGGTTCCGGTGCCGCGCGGATAGCGAATAGCCGCTGGTCCCTGGTGGTGAAGGATGGTCCAGAGCATGTCCACGAACTCGTCTTCGTCCTTGGGCTGCATGTGGATCAAGCCCGGGATGGAGCGCAGGAAGCTGATGTCGAAGAGGCCGTGGTGGGTGGGGCCGTCGTCGCCGCTCAGGCCCGCGCGGTCCATGCAAAAGGCGACGTTGAGGTTCTGCAACGCGGCGTCGTGGACGATCATGTCGTAGGCGCGCTGCATAAAGGTGGAGTAGATGGCCACAAACGGGCGGAACCCCTGGATGGCGAGCCCGCAGCCGAAAAGGACAGCGTGTTCCTCGGCGATGCCGACGTCGTAATATTTGTCGGGATGCTTGTCGGCGAAGTGGACCAGGCCGGTGCCGGTGGGCATGGCGCCGGTGATGGCGCAGACGGCGGCGTTGCCGTCGGCGAAGCGGGCCAGGGTTTTGCCAAGGATTTCGGAATAGGTGGGCGTAGCGGAGGGGACGGTTTCCCCGGTGTCGTGCTTGAAGCGCCCGAGGCCGTGGAATTTATCCGGGCGCTTCATGGCGGGCGGATACCCGTTCCCTTTTTTGGTCAGCACGTGGAGCAGGACGGGCGCGTTCTGGGTTTTGAGGAACTCAAAGGCTCGGATCAAGAGCGGCAGGTCGTGGCCGTCCACGGGGCCGTAATAGCGCAGCCCGAGTTCCTCGAAAATCACGCTGGGCAGCACGAGGTTTTTGATCCCCTCCTCCATCTTTTTGCCCAGGTTGCGCGCGGTCTGCCCGCCCAGGCGCTCGACAATCTGCGCGGTTTTTTCGTGGAGCCGGAAGTAGGTGGGGTTGGTGGCGATTTTGTTGAAGTAGTTGGCAATCGCGCCGACGTTCCGGGCGATGCTCCACTCGTTGTCGTTGAGGACGACGATGAGCCGCTTGGTGGAGTGGGCGACGTTGTTGAGCGCCTCGTAGCTCACACCGCAGGTGAACGCGCCGTCTCCGGCCACGCAAATGACCGATTCGTCGGAGCCGCGCCGGTCGCGTCCCGCCGCCAGGCCCAGCGCGGCGGAGAGGGCCGTGCCCGCGTGGCCCGCGCCGTAGCAGTCGTGCTCGCTTTCCGCGCGGGAGAGGAAGCCGTTCAACCCTTCGTATTGGCGGATGGTGTTGAGCCGCGCCAGCCGGCCGGTAAGCATTTTGTGGACGTAAGCCTGGTGGCTCACATCAAAGAGGATTTTGTCCTTCGGGGTGGTGAAGACGCGGTGGAGGGCCAGGGTCAGCTCGACCACGCCAAGGTTCGGCCCGAGGTGGCCGCCCACGGAATGCGGGTTTTCCTCGGAAAGCGTGTCGATCAGCGTGGCCCGGATTTCCCGCGCAAGCTCCGGCAAGGCGCTCTCCGGGAGCGCTTTCAAATCGGCCGGGCTATGAATCGTCTCAAGGTACCCCATGGTTAGAAAAGGCTGACATCGTCCGAGGGGCTCGGTTTGGATGCCCCCTTTGCGGCACGCGCTGGCGCGGAGGAAGGAACGGCGGCGGGGGCCGCGGGGTCAAACGGAGCGGGTTGCGGCTCCCCGGCGGCGTTGCGCGTTACGATCTCAATCCGTTTTTCGGCAGCCGCGAGTTTTTCTCCGCAGAATTTCACGAGCCGGGTCCCCTCTTCGTAGCGCTCCAGCAATTCTTCAAGAGGGAGTTCGCCGCTTTCCATCGCCTGGACAATGGCTTCCAGGCGCTCGGCGGCGGTTTCAAAGGTGTTGGTTTGTTTTTCAGCCATGGCGTAAAGGTTAGTCAGTCCGGTCGGTCCAGCGGTCGCGATCACTGTAAAAGATGCACTGGTTATCCAGCGGCATGGCGGTGACGGCCCGCAAGGGGAAGTCTTTGATGTTGACGTTGCGCAAAATGAACGGCGCCCATTCCTTGTAGTCGCCTTTGACAATGTCGCTGATGAGGGAGCAGTTGCCGCTGAACGGGGTCAGGTAGAGGCCGGCGATTCTGCCGCCGAGGCGTTCGTAGTCGTTCATTTCCAAAAAGCTCTGGACGGTCATGGGCACCCAGAGGCTTTTGCGGTCGGCATACCAGGCAACGGCCCAGGGGATGTCGGCGGCGATGATTTCCCGCGGTTGCGTCCAGTCCCGCAGGATGGCGATGTAGGGCGGCACATAGGGCGGCCATTGGACCGGGCTCTTGGTGCCCAAGGTCAATAGATTCCAAAACGGCAACGCACAGATCCCGAAAAGCAGGGCAAAGAAGGCGTAGCGCACCAGCAGCACCGTCATCTCCAAACGGGCCCACAAAACCAGGATAAACGCCATTCCATAGGCCGCGAAGGCGGGGATGAAGAGGATATGGAGGTTATTGGCGGCGAGCCCGGAACCTTCCTCGTTGAGGCCGAAGACGGCCATCCCCAACACGGAAAAGATCCACATCGACAGGAGCGCCCACCGGAAGGTGCGCGGCACAGGTTTTTTAAACAGATGCAGGAGCGCCAGAAAGAAGACGGGGGCCACGACCATGCTGCCGAAGGAGCGGAAAAGCTGCCCCACTTGCGTGACGATCTGCCCCTGGACTTTCCGGCGGTACGTCGCCGGGGAGAGGCCCGACAAGTTGAGATCGAGGGAACGCATGATGGCGCTCTCGCTGCCCCGGATCTGTTCCAGCCCGCTGTAGAGGCTCAAGCCAAACGGGTTGCCGCATACATGGTAATTGCGCGCGAGCCACGGGCTGTAAACAAGCAGAAAGATCGCCCCCATCAGGAGGCCGGTTTTCCAGCGGTGGGGGAAATAGATGAGGCAGAAAAAAAACGCCCCGGCGAAGGGCCAGAAGGCCAGGCCGTGCGCCAATGTCATCAACCCGAAGAGTAACGTGACGACGCTCAGCCACCCCAAAAAACCCCGCCCCTCGTTGCGCGCCTCCATGGCCCGCACAAAGGCATACAGGGCGGCGTTGAACAGGAAGGCCAGCAGCATCTGGGGCAACCCGCTCAACGCGTATTGCCAAAAGATCCCGCAGGCGAACGTGAGCACGACCACCCAGATTCCGATGTGGTTGTCAAAGAGCCGCCGCGCGGTGATGTAGCTGATGAAGACGGAGAGGAAAAAAAACGTCAGGGACACGGCGGAGATCATCCGGTCACAAACGTAAATGTAATCCCGCGTACTAAGCTGCCAGCGGTCTTTGAGCGGCGGGCGGTAGGGCAGGAGGGAATCCGGCCAGGCTTTAACGACCAAAAGGAACGGTGCGAGGGTGGCGGGCCACAGCGGAGCCTGGTAGGTATCCGGGATGCGCTGGGCGGGCATGACCCCGAAGTTGGTCTTAAACTGGCTGTAGGCCAGCGGCCGGATCATTTTGGTGGAAAAGCCGTTGCCCCGGGCGATTTCGCGCGCAATCTGCGCCTGTTCCATGGCCTTGGGGTGGTTGAACCCTTTGTAAAGCCCCCAATACCAGGGATCGAAAATGAAGACCACAAAGAGGGCGACCATCGCGGCCAGAAGGGCTCCCAATTGGATCCATTTGACCCATCGCCCTTCTTCCATTTGGTAAACCAGTGTCTGAACTTGTCGGTCTGTGGCCATTTACGATGAAGTGATTTTGAGTTCCCGGAGGCGGCGGTGGAGTGTCCGCCGGCTGATGCCCAAACGCTGGGCGGCCTGCGTCCGGTTTCCTTTGCTCTCCTCAAGGGCTCGCATGATGAGCCGATGTTCGCTCTCGTGTAAATTTAAATAGCTGCCGGAATCGGGAAGCGGGGCTTTTCCCGGCGTTTTGGAGCCGCCCTGCCGCAAGGCCATGGGGAAGTCTCGAAGCCCGATTTTCGCCCCGGTGGCCATGACAACCCCGTGTTCGATGGCCGTGCGCAGTTCCCGGACGTTCCCGGGCCAATCGTAAGCCAGGATCGCTTCCATCGCCTCGGCGGTGAGTTCGCGCTCCGGTTTTCCGTTTTCCTTGGCGAATTGCTTCAAAAAGGTGGCCAAGAGGAGGGGGATGTCTTCTTTGCGTTCCCGTAGCGGAGGGAGGGTGATGGGGACGACATTGAGGCGGTAAAAGAGGTCCTCGCGGAAGGTCCCCTCCTCCACCATTTTTTGCAGGTTCTTGTTGGTCGCCGCCACCAGCCGGACGTCCACTTTGATGGGAAGGTTGCCCCCCACCCGCTCGAACGCGCGCTCCTCGCCCAGCACCCGCAGCACCTTGACCTGGAGGTTCGCGTCGATTTCGCCAATTTCGTCCAAAAACAGCGTGCCCCCGGCGGCCTGTTCAAAGCGGCCAATCCGGCGTTCGATGGCTCCGGTGAACGCCCCCCGTTCGTGGCCGAAGAGTTCGCTCTCCAGCAATTGGGGGGAGAGGGCCGCGCAGTGGATGGCCACGAATTTCTGCTTGGGCCGCCCGCTCAGGTTGTGGAGGGCGTGGGCGACAAGCTCCTTGCCGGTGCCGCTCTCCCCCTGGATCAGGACGGTGGCGCGCGAGGGGGCAACCTGGCGGATCACGTCGAAGACCTCGTGCATGGGCGCGGAATTGCCGATCAGGCTTTCGAGCCCGAAGCGCTGTTCCACCTGCTGGCGCAGTTCCTTGTTCTCCTGCTCGGCCTCGCGGCTTCGCAATGCCCGGCGGATGAGGATTTCCAGGCGGTCGATATTGAGCGGCTTGGTGATGAAGTCGTAGGCGCCGTGTTTCATCGCCTCCACGGCGGTGTCCACCGAGCCGTAGGCGGTCATCATGATGCACACCGGGGGGCGCGGCAGCGCCAGCGCCCGGTCGATCAACTTCATGCCGTCTTCGCCTCCCAGGCGCAGATCGGTCACCATCACGTCCACAGGGTCGGTTTCCAGGATGTTCAGGGCCCCCTGAATGTCGGCGGCGACGTACACGTCGAAATTTTCCTCCAGAGAGCTGCGCAACCCGTCACGGGTATGCTTCTCGTCATCGACAATGAGGAGGGTGGGATTCATTCAGAGCTTGTGGGCACGATAAATAATCGAGGAGAAAATAGGCTGCAACCCCGAACGCGAAAAATCTGTGACACAATGGCGCGCCGCCCTTGCGTTCACGGGCCTCCCGCCCTGAAGGGAAGCTTACGCCAACAGGGCGTCGATGACATCCTGGGCGGTGTAGGTTTTCGCACCAGGTTTGAAGAAGCGCTTGAGGTTGACGACGTCGTCCCCGGCGGTCAGCAAGGGGGGCTCGATCTTACCGCCGACAAGGACCTGGCCCAGGCCGATGGTGGCGACGAGGCCGTTGCAGACACATTTGCGCCCGCACACGTCATTCTCATGGCCCCCTTTGCGAAGATAGTTGGTCAGCGGTTCCGCCGCGCAGCGGTAGCCAAGCGTGCCATCTTCCTTGCGGTAGGGGTGCCGCAGGTAGCCAAGATCGCAAACCCGCCCGCGGCTGGTATAAACCGCCGGGCTGGAGACGCTCCCTTCGACCTGCAATACCTTGAAGGGGAACCCGGTGGGAGAGGCCAGCGGGTCGGTGTTGACCTGCAGGGTTCCAGCAAAAGCGGCTTCGATGACCTGCGCTTTGATGGCGGGGGCGACCCCGGATTCCTCGCAGAAGGCAAAGGCCGTCCCGACCTGGATGCCGACGGCTCCCAACTGGATCGCTTCGGCCAGCTTGCCGGGGGCTCCGTAGGAACCGGCCAGCCAGAAGGGGAGGCCGATCTCGGCGATCTTTTTCAAATCGGGAATGTCCCGTTCTCCATAGACCGGTTCGCCTTTTTCGCTCAACTGCATGATGCCGCGAGGCGGGGCGTTGTGGCCGCCCGCGGTTTCCCCTTCCACGATAAAGCCGTCCACTTTGCCGCTCGATTTGCGGGCCAGGGTGAGCGCCAGGGTGGCCGAGGAAATGATGGCCAGGAAGTTGGGGCGCTTGAGTTGCGGCACCGCGCCGCCGCAGAAAGTCTTGGGGTCAAAGCTGGTGGTGTATTCCTGCTCCGGCGTGGCTCCCAGCACGTCCAGCTTGAGCTTGGCGGGTTCGCCTTTGGCAAAGAGGTCCAGGACACCGGGGATGGCCCGGGGAATCCCGGCTCCCATGAGGACGAAATCGACCCCGGCGAGCATGGCGCCGAAGATGCACGAGAGGGTGGGCATCTGGATCTTTTCCAGAAAATTGATGCCGACGGCCCCGGCATGGCCCGCTTTGGCCAAAAAGACCTCCACGAAATTCGCCAGGGTATGGAGCTCCAGGATGCTCTGGTGCGGGGTGGCCGTCATCATCGGGACGGGTTTATACGGCTGCCCCTCGGGAATGCCGCCTTCCACAAAATATTGTTCCCAAACACGCCGGGCCATTTCCGGGAAGGGGAAATGATCAAGCGCGCGGCGCACGTGGCCTTCGGGATCGCCTGATTGAAGCCGCCGGGTAAGCACGATGTCCAGCGCGGTGCCGGAAACGACGCCGAGTTGTCCCGCTATGGAAACGGCACGGGCGAGCACCCAATTGGATACCCCAACGCCCATGCCACCCTGTATGATTTTGGGATAAAACATGTTGATCGGGTACAAGCCTCTCATAATGAGAGATAAAAGTCCCAGCTATTTTTCACTGAAAGCGCAATCAGGGAAAATTAAGAGGCTTTTACGGGAGAATCGCCGGATTCCATACAGGAAATGAGCCGTTTGGGTGAAGCGCCACCCTTAAAAACGGCGCGGTGCGGCTCGTTTTGTTCCCGGCGACTTCCTCGGGCGTACCGCAGGCGACGATTTGCCCCCCTTCCGGCCCGGCTTCGGGGCCGATGTCCACCACGTAGTCGGCCTCGGCGATGAGGTCGAGGTTGTGTTCGATGACGAGGACGGTCTGGCCGTCGTCCACCAGCCGGTGGAGCACATCCAGGAGGCGCTCCACGTCGGCCATGTGCAGCCCGATGGTCGGTTCCTCGAGCAAATAAACGGTCGATTTGGGCGTGCGCTGCCGCCGGATCCGGTCGTTGGCGGCGCGGGTGACGCCCCGGGTCAATTCGCTCACCAGTTTGAGCCGCTGGGCTTCGCCGCCGCTCAAGGTGGGGCTGGGCTGTCCGAGCTTCAGGTAGCCCAGGCCGGTATCGCAGAGGAGGCCCAGGGGGCGCGCGATTTTCGGGTTGGCGCCGAAAAACTCCGCCGCCGCCTCCAGCGTCATGTCCATCACCGCGCCGATGCTCTTGCCGTTGTATTCCACTTCCAGCGTGGCGGCGTTGTAGCGCTTGCCGCGACAATCCGGGCACGGGATGTAGCTGGCGGGGAGGAAATTCATCTCGATTTTCAAGACGCCCTGGCCCGCGCACGTCTCGCAGCGCCCCCCGGCCGTGTTGAAGGAAAACCGGGATGCCGTGTACCCGCGCATCCGGGAGAGCGGCAGGGTGGCAAATTGCTTGCGGATCTCGTCAAATACCTTGATGTACGTGGCCGGGGTGGAGCGGGAGGTCTTGCCGATGGGCGACTGGTCCACTTCGTAGACGGTTTCCACAAACTCCCTCCCCGCAATCGTGTCATACAGCGCGTGCCCCGTCCCCTCTCCCCGTCTCCCCTTCTCCGCGTCTCTGCGTTTCTTCTCCTCCAGCGCAGGCCGCAGGACGCCGCGCATGAGCGAGCTTTTGCCCGAGCCGGAGATGCCGGAGAGGACGGTCAGACGCCCGATGGGGATGCGGACATCGACGTCCTTTAAATTGTGGACGCGCGCGCCGCGCACTTCCAGCCAGCCGGGCGCGGTGCCGAGCGGCCGGCGCGCGCCGCGGATCGGATGGCGCATCGGCTCCCGCAGGCAGCGGCCGGTTTCCGAAGTGGGGTGGCGCATCAATTCCTTGATTTTTCCGATGGCGACAACCTGCCCGCCCCGGCTGCCCGCGCCGGGCCCGAGGTCGATGATGGTGTCGGCCCGGCGCATCGTCTCCTCGTCGTGTTCCACGACGACCAGCGAATTTCCCTTGGCCCGCAGCGCTTCCAGCGTTTCCAGCAATTGCTCGTTGTCGCGCGGGTGGAGCCCGATGGTCGGTTCGTCCAGCACGTAGAGGACGCCGCGCAGGTTGGAGCCAAGCTGGGCGGCGAGCCGGATGCGCTGCGATTCCCCGCCGCTCAACGTCTTGGCCGAGCGGTTCAGGCCCAGGTAGTCGAGGCCGACGCGCCCCATGAACTCCAGGCGCTGCCGGATCTCCGGGAGGATATCCGCGCTGATGACCTTCTGGGCGGCTTTCCACTTGAGCTTGTTCAACTCTGCCAGCGCCCCTTGCGCGGGGAGATTCACCCAATCGCCGAGGGTCCGGCCCTGGAGCCGGACGGCGCGGGCGATTGCGTTGAGCCGCACGCCGCCGCACTCGGGGCACGGCTGCGCTTCCCCTTCCTCCAGCCATTCGTGGCGGCGTTCCTCGTCCATTTCGGCTTCGAGAGGGCTGTCGGCTTCCGCCGCCGGGCCTTCCCAAATCTCGCCGAAGCCGTGGCAAAGCTCGCACCAACCGTGCGGCGAGTTGAAGGAGAAGAGGCGCGGATCAAGGGGCTCGAACGACCGGCCGCAGCCGGGGCAGCTCAGCTCCGTGCTCAAAATAGTGGTCTTCCCGTGGGCGTCGCGCAGCCGCGCCGTCCCCTTGCCGATTTCCAGGGCGCGCCGGAGGATTTGCTCCAGGCGCTTGGGCGAACGGCGCTCTCCCACCACCACGTCGATGGTGTGTTCCCGGAAGCGTTCCAGGCGCTTGAAGTCGGCCACGCGCATAAGCCGCCCATCCACGTAGAGTTCCTCGAATCCCTCGCGCTGGGCCCACCGGGCGATCTCGGTGTGGAACCCCTTGCGGCCTTTGACCAGCGGGGCGAGCACGCGGACGCCGCCCCGTTTGCGCACGGCGGCCTCGGCTTTTTTCAGGATCGCGGCGAAGCTCTGTTTTTCCACCGGCAACTGGCACTCCGGGCAATACTGCGTCCCCAGTTTGGCAAAGAGGAGGCGCAGGAAATGGTAGACTTCCGTGACCGTCGCCACGGTCGATTTGCCGCCGCCGCGCGTGACCCGCTGCTCGATGGCGACAGCCGGGGGGAGCCCCGCCACGAGGTCCACGTCGGGCCGTTCCAACTGCTCGACGAACTGCCGCGCGTAGACGGACATGCTGTCCAAAAAACGGCGCTGCCCTTCCGCAAAGAGGATGTCGAAGGCGAGCGTGCTTTTGCCCGAACCGCTCAAGCCGGTGACCACCACAAGCTGGTCGCGCGGAATGTCGAGGGAGATGTTTTGGAGATTGTGTTCGCGCGCGCCGTGGACCTGGATGGCCGGGAGAAGACGCGGAGACGGGGAGACGCGGAGACGGGCAGAGAGTGCTGGGGCGCGCCGTTTTTTGCCCAGCACGGTTTGCAAAGCCGCGCCCGTATGAGAACCGGCAGCCTTCATCACCTCCTCAGGCGTTCCGGTGGCGACCACAAGGCCGCCGCCCGCTCCGGCTTCCGGGCCGAGGTCAATGACGTAATCGGCGCTCTTGATGACTTCCAGGTTGTGCTCGATCACGAGGAGCGTGTTCCCCTGCTCCACCAGGCGGTCAAAGACGCGCAGAAGCTGGGCCACGTCGTCGAAGTGCAGGCCCGTGGTCGGTTCGTCGAGAATGAGCAGCGCACCCTGGGAGACGCTTCCCTTTTCCGTTGCCCCTTTTTCCTCGTTTCCGGCTTCTTCTCTTTTTCTGAGTTCCTGGCTCCCTAATTCCTTCCCCCTCTGGGCAAGATGGCTCACCAGCTTGAGCCGCTGCGATTCGCCGCCGCTCAAGGCCGTCAAGGGCTGGCCGAGGCGCAGGTAGCCGAGCCCCACGTCGGCGAGCAGACGCAGCGTGGCGAGCATGGCGCGGATGGCGGCCGATTCGGCGGCCTCGGGCTCGAAAAAGGCTCGCGCCTCCGCGACGGTCATTTCCAGAACGTCGGCGATGGACTTCCCCCGCAAGCGGATGCGCAGGACGTGGGGCTGATAGCGCCTCCCGTCGCACTCCGGGCAGCGCACGAAGAGATCGCTCAAAAACTGCATCTCGATCTTTTCATACCCCATGCCGGAGCAGCGGTCGCAGCGGCCCGTGCCGGAGTTGAACGAAAAGGCGCTGGCGCTTAAGCCCGCGGCCATCGCCTCCGGCAGCATGGCGAAGCGCTCGCGGATGGCGTCGAAGTGGTCCAGGTAAACGATGGGGCTGGAGCGGGGCGTGCGCGAGAGGGGGCCCTGGTCCACCATCACCACGTTGGCAAACGCCTCCGCGCCCGTAATGGCCCGGCAGGCGCCCGCCTCGTCCTGCGCTCCCTCCTGCCCGCCCAGGAGCTTGGCCAGGTTGCGGTAGAGAACCTCGTGCACGAGCGTACTTTTGCCGGAGCCGGAGACGCCGGTCACGCAGGTGAAGACGCCGAGCGGGAACGCGGCGTCGATGCTCGCCAAATTGTTCTGCGAAGCTCCCGCGACCCGCAGCCACCCTTTGGGCGAGCGGCGCCGGGCGGGGATGGGGATGCTTTTCTTGCCGGTGAGGTAATCGGCCGTCAGCGTTCCGCGCAGCTTGGCGAGCGGCCCGCTGTAGACGAGTTCGCCGCCCCCCTCGCCCCGGCCCGGCCCGATCTCCACGACGTTATCCGCCGCGCGCAGCACCGCTTCCTCGTGCTCCACGACCACGAGCGTGTTCCCCCGGTCGCGCAGGTCGCGCATGACGCCCAGTAAGCGGTTCACGTCGCGGGGGTGCAGCCCCACGGTCGGCTCGTCCATCACAAAGAGGGTGTTGACAAGCGACGCGCCGAGGCAGGTGGTCAGGTTGACCCGCTCCACCTCGCCGCCGCTCAAGGTGCGCGTCGGGCGGTCCAGACTCAGGTAGCCGAGGCCCACTTCCGTCAAATAGCGCAGCCGCGAGGCGACCTCTCCCCGCAGCATCGCCGTGGTGGCGTCGTCGCTCTCCCTCGGGTGGCCGAGTACGTCCAGCAAGTGATCCACCGGCAGCGCCGCCAGTTCAGGAAGCGTTTTCCCCTCCACCCGGAAGTGGAGCGCCTCGGGCCGGAAGCGGCCGCCCCGGCAATCCGGGCAGGTGGTGTAATTGCGGTAGCGGCTGAGCAGCACCCGCACGTGCATTTTATACGCCTTGGATTCCAGCCAGTCGAACATGCCGCGCACGCCATACCAGCGGCCTTCCTTCCAAAGCTCCAGGGTGGCCGCCTGGGGGTCGTCGCCATATAATACGAAATCCCGGTCGGCCTGGGGGAGTTCGGCATAGGGGCGGCGGATGTCGATTTCCCGCCGCGCGCAAGCGCGCAACAGATCGCGCTGGCATTCGCGGCCGCTCTCGGTCTGGAAGAGTTTCACCGCGCCGTCCTTGAGACTTAAATTCCGGTCGGGAACCGCCCGCTCCATGTCGATCCCGATGATCCGCCCAAAGCCCCTGCATTTCGGGCACGCCCCGAGGGGGTTGTTGAAGCTGAAAAGCCCGGGGCTGGGGGGCGTGATGGAGAGGTCGCAATGGGCGCAATGCCACCCGGACGAATACGGCAACAACCGCTCCGCGCCCCCGCCCGGGGCCGTCACCAGGAAAGCGATCTGCCCCTTGCCAAAGCGGAGCGCCGTTTCCACGGCCTCGAAAAGCCGCGCCCGGTTCTCCCCGGTGAAGGCCAGGCGGTCCTGGATCACCCGGACCACCGCCGGGAGCCGCTTCGGGCCCGGTTCGTCCGTGCGCCATACCGCGCCGTCGATCCAGACCCGCAAATACCCCTGCCCCTGGAGGAAGCCAAAGAAGGCGGCGCTCTTGGTCCCGGCGGGGACCGGCACGCCAAAGGTAATGAGCCCCGTTCCCCCCGCCGCCTCCGCCAACCCCTGCGCGACGATGGAGGCGGGCGTCTCCGGCCGGATGGGGCGGCCGCAGGAGGGGCAGAAAGCCCCGGCAACGCGGGGGAAGAGGAGTTTGATGTATTCGTTGATCTCCGTCATCGTCCCGACCGTCGAACGGGTCGTCTTGACGTTGTTGGACTGCTCGATGGCGATGGCGGGCGGAATGCCGCGAATTTCATCCACCTGCGGCTTGTCCATCCGCTCCAGGAACTGCCGCGTGTACGGGCTGAACGTCTCCACGTACCGCCGCTGGCCCTCGGCGTAGAGGGTGTCAAACGCGAGGCTCGATTTGCCGCTGCCGCTGGGGCCGGAGACAACCGTCAATTTTCCGAGCGGGATATCGAGATCGATCCCCTTCAAATTATTCTGCCGCGCCCCGCGGATTTGGATGGAAGGTTCAGATGGCTTCACGGCAAAAAAGGAAAAAGGAGGATTGGTTACCTTCCTCCAAACCAACCCCGGAGGCAAGCAAAGCCGCACCCCCGCTTTTGGAGTGGCGTTCCCGGGGGCAACCAGGAAAGCGGGGGAACCTCTTGAATAGAAGGCCCCTAACTGCCTGCTAATGCAGGCCGAGCCCCCAACAAAGCACGCCGATCAAGAGGAACAATGCGAGCGCGAAGGGCAGCGTGAACCGCTTGCGGAAAACAAGGCCGTACATGAAGAGCAGCTTCACATCCATCATCGGGCCAAAGACCATGAACGCCAGCTTTGCCGCCATGGGGAAGCCCACGAAACTGGCGGCAATAAACGCGTCGGAGGTGCTGCATAGCGAAAGCAACAACGCCAGGATCATCATGCTCCCCGTGGCCACCACCGAATTCCCCGCCAGGGAGAGGATGGCATCGCGGTGCACCGCCGTATTGAAAACACTGGCGATGGCCGCGCCGATGATGAGGTAAAAGCCGACATCGAGAAAGTCGAACGCGGCGCAACGGGCCGCGCCCATCATCCTGCCGCCGAAGCTTTTCCTTGCCGCCGGTTCAGGGAACACTTCCAAGGGCGAATCTTCGCCCATGGGTTTCTGCGAACTTAGCCGGGCGCCTAACGGCGGGCGGCGATTGGGCGGCGGCGCAAGCATCTCCCTGTTCAATATCCTGGCATGCGGAAGGCAGTGGATCACCAACCCGCAAACGAGCGCCACTACAAACCCCATGCCGATGCGAAGGGACATCATCATCGCCGGGTGCTGCCCCTTGAATGCCGCGAAGGTGCTGATGGCGACGATGGGGTTCACAATCGGCGCGGCGAGCAGATAAGTCAGCGCGCACGAGACCGGCAGCCCTTTGCGGATCATGCGCCGGATCACCGGCACCATGCCGCACTCGCACATGGGGAAAACGACGCCGAGCGCCCCGCTCAAGGCAATGGCTGCAAGCGGATTGCGCGGCTGGATTTTCGCCATGGTTTCGGGCGACACAAACGCATCGACGATCCCCGAGATGAGCGTGCCGAGGAACATAAATGGCACGCCTTCAAAAAGGATGCTCAGAAAGGAGACCGAGAAGTCTTGAAGATTGAAGGTAAACCAGTTCATCGGGAGTTCACCGGGGCGGCAATGGAATTTTGAAACCGGTTCGCGAAGCGGCGATTGGGGAGCCGCCGCGGTAAACGTAGGGATTATCGGGGCGCGGCACGGAAACGACCTTCCCGGCAGTGACCACGGGAACCGCCAGCCCCCCCTTTCCGGCAAAACGGACTTGTCCGGTAACCTTTGCCCACTGCATGGCCGGGACGGCGCAAGAGCCCTCAACCCGCACGGCCAGGATCTGTGCGTCCGCCGCGCAGCACAGCATGAGCATGCGCACGAGTTCAAACCTGTTTGGGCCAAGCGAAAAAACCTGCCCCGTCAGTTCCACCTGTTTGCCCGCATACGTTTCCCGGCCGGAGGCTGTTTGAGACGCCATCAGGAGATCACCCACTTCCACGGCAAGGGGCGGGTCTGCCTGCCCCGGCTGCACGGCTACGGTGGGCGGCATGCCGGCCAGGACTTCTTCCGGCAAATCCGATACCCCCCGATTTTGAACCATGACCTGGCTGTAATGATCCGGGGAGATCCACGCGGCGGCGGTAATCGGGACGAGCAAAACCAGAAAGGCGAACCATTGCCCCGGGCTCATCCTTGCCCGGGGGGGCTTGCAGTGGTTGCAGCCGCATCCCGTTTCCTCTTCCGGATCTCTGCCTTGCAATAAAACGCATGCAGAAGCGCCCAAAAGCAGGAATCCCGCTGCCAGGACCGGCCAATGGAAATCCGGGTGAAGCAGCGCCGCCAGCCGATGGCTGCAATAAAAATAGGTCAAAAGAGCCCCCCACCAAAACAGGGTTAGCGGCGCGAGCATGCGATCTGCCCGGGGCATGGTTCTTGGCCTCATCAGTGGGACCGGCTTTGGCATCAGATAATCAAGCACATCCCGGCGCTGGGGAAAAGAGGCAATGAAGGGCCGTCAAGGGAACCGAGGCGCATCCGCTTGACAACGCCGCCTTGCACAAAAAGAACAAGTCATACTGTCTGGATATTGATGAAAGTTGGTATAATTTCACCTTTGCCATCCTGCTGTGAATGGATTCCCGCTTATGAAGCAAACCTCCTTCGATGTCGTCACCTTGACGCCCAATCCGGCGATTGACCGGACGGTCGCCATCTCTCGCTTCACCCCCGGCGCGGTCAACCGCGTGGAGCAGATCCGCAACACGCCGGGCGGCAAGGGCGTCAACGTGGCCTCCGCGCTGGCTGACAAAGGGCTGCGCGTTGCCGCAACCGGGTTCCTGGGCCGCGAAAACAGCGGCTTGTTCGAGACGCTTTTTACGGGCAAACAGATCGGCGACGCATTTGTGCGCATCGCCGGAGAGACACGCACCGGGATCAAAGTCACGGATCCCGTAACACACCAGACCACCGACATCAATTTCCCCGGAGCCGCGCCTGCGCCGCAAGACATGGAGGCGCTGCGACAACGGATCGCAGCCCTGGAGGCTCCTTGGTTCGCGCTCGGCGGCAGCCTCCCCCCGGGCGTTCCGCCGGGGTGGTACCGCGATCTCGTTACCGCTCTCAAAGCCCGGGGAATCCGGGTCGCCCTGGATACCGGCGGCGAACCGCTGCGGCTGGCCGTCGATGCCGCTCCGGCGGTGATCAAGCCCAACATCCATGAACTCGAAGCGCTGCTGGGCATGCCACTCCAGAGCCTCCCAGCCGTTCTCCAAGCGGCGCGCGGACTGGTTGCGCGGGGCATCCGGCTCGTCGCCGTGTCGATGGGGAAAGAAGGGGCCTGTTTCGTATCGGCGGAGCAGGCCGTGGTGGCGCGTCCGCCCGATATCCAGATCGGCAGCACCGTTGGCGCGGGCGATGCCATGGTTGCGGGGATTCTCTGCGCGCAGATTCGCGGCCTACCGCTCGACGCCTGCGCGCGCATGGCCACCGCTTTTTCTCTCGAAGCCCTGACGCGAAGCGGGCGCCCATCCGGTTCACCCACGGATATCAAGGCCGCCATGGATCAAGTCACTCTTTCCTCCCCCTGCTAACGCAAAATCAAATTCCACAACCCGCCATGCAAAAAAACACCACCTCCAAAGCGCTCGGAGCAGAACCCGCCCATACGGCCGAACTGGTAAACTATCAAGACG
The DNA here is from genome assembly GCA_037143855.1 of Verrucomicrobiota bacterium. Classification (GTDB taxonomy): domain Bacteria; phylum Verrucomicrobiota; class Verrucomicrobiia; order Chthoniobacterales; family Chthoniobacteraceae; genus UBA695. The sequence goes on from JBAWXX010000008.1 coordinate 25,254, forward strand.
GCTCCATCGTGAGCCGCGAAATCGTCAAGAAACCCACCGGCACTGTCACCGCGTTTGCCTTCGATGAGGGGCAAGGCTTGAGCGAGCACACCGCCCCGTTTGACGCCTTGGTGCAGGTGCTGGAAGGGGAGGCTGAAATCACCGTCGCGGGCAAACCTTTCCGCGTGCAAGGGGGGGAGAGCATCCTCATGCCAGCGCAACAACCTCACGCCCTCAAGGCGGTGAGCCGCTTCAAAATGATGCTTACAATGATTCGCTCGTAGGCGAAACCAGTGATCATTCGCACCGCAACGCCTCCATGGGGTCGAGTTGCGACGCCTTGCGCGAGGGATACCCCCTTGCGCATTTTGGCGAAACCGCCGCAAAACCTGATAAACAAAAGTGCTCGGGGGGGGACTTGAACCCCCATGCCTTGCGGCATACGCCCCTCAAACGTACGTGTCTGCCATTTCACCACCCGAGCTTTTGTTGCGGTGGGCCGTTATTCCTACCATGGTTTCGGCGGCGTGCAAGTGTGTTTTTTTGACTTTTTGCACCCTTGAGAATTTCTCCTTCCTGCGGCAAGATGCGGGTCAACATGGAGTTTCCCACCCCTTCCGGTTCGCTCCCGGTTTCCGGCGCTTCGCAGGCAGAGTGGATGAAGATCGATTTTCATCTCCATACCAGTGAAGACCCCGAGGATTGCCTCGAATACTCGGCGGTTGAACTCCTTCAACGGGCGCACGAGCTAGGGTTCCACGCGCTGGCCATCACGCTCCACGGCCGCGTGTTGAGCGACGAGGGGGTGTTTGCCACGGCGCGCGGCCTTGGCATCCGGCTTATCCCCGCAGCCGAACTGCGCCTGGATGGAGCGGATGTCGTGGTCGTCAACCTGACCCAAGAGGAGGCGCTGGAACTCCGCAGCTTGCGCGATTTGGAGGCCTTCCGGCAACGGCGCGGCGGGTCGGCCCTCATCATCGCGCCGCACCCGTATTTCGTCCTCGGCGGCTCGATGGGCCGGAGGCTGGTGGAATATATCGATCTTTTCGATGCCATCGAAATTTCGCACTTTCACACGCGCTGGTTTGACCGGAACCGGCCCGCCGTCGCGGTGGCGGAGCGCTTCCGCAAACCGTTGATCGCCACCTCCGACGCCCACCGGCTTCTCGGGTTCGGCCAGCATTATTCCTGGGTGCAGGCTCCGGCGGACGCCTCCCCGGAGGGGATCTTCAATGCCGTGCGGCGCGGCGGTGTACGGGCCGTCAGCCCGGCCCTCACCACCGGGCAGTTTGCCGGGTATTTCTGGTGGATTTGCGTGGAGCACGAACTCTACAAGCTGCGGCAACGCTCCTCGAAACGCGGTTGACACGGGCGGAGGAACCGCAAATCCTGCACGGACGCATTTTATGAACCTGCTTTGGCCTTCGATCCTTCTTTACCTTGCCGCTATGCTCGCCGCATGGGCGCTCGCCACTCTGGCCGCGCGCATCCGCTTCTCCGCGCGGCGCGGGCTGCGGGTTGCGCTGGATGTGCTCTTTCTGCTGCCGCTGGCGTTTCCCTCTGCGACACCAGGCTATGCCATCATCATTCCGTTCCTGTTCAAGCCGGTGTCCCAATCCATGCTTTCGGTGGCAACCGGCGTGGAGTGCCTTTTTCTGCTGCCCATCTTTTACCTCTGCGCGGTGATGGGGTTCCGGCGCGTGGACCGCGAAACCATCGAAGCCGCCCGGCTTCAGGGCGTGGGCCGCTGCGGGATTTTTTGGCGCGTCTTTGGCCCCGTGGCTTGGCCTTGGCTGGTTGCGGGGTTCGCCTTGGGATGGTTTAGAATCGCCTTCCTCCTGACGTTTCTTCAGCGCGTCTCGTAAAGCGCCTCCACCAGCCCCAGCGCTTTTTCATTGGGCAGCACGCCCAGTTCCATCTGGTTCATGACGTAGGCAAAAGCGATCCCGTGCTCCGGGTCGGCGAAAGCGAGGCTGCCGCCGGAGCCGGGCTGGCCGAAGGCGGTCAGCGAGGGGCCGAAAACCTGGCGCAGTTTCTTCCCGGCGGCGTCCACGGGATCGAGCATACCCCCCGCTCCAAATGCGCTGGGGCAGAGGAGAACGCGGTCCGGGCCGTTGGCGAGCCGCTTGGTCATCGGCGCGATGGACTCAAAAAATCGAATCCCTTCCAGCGCGCCGCCGCAGGCAAGCATGGCGTAGAATTTCGCAAGGGCATGCGCCGTGCCGATGCCGCCGAAGGCCGGGAGCGACGCCATGCGCGCCCTAGGCGTGTTCATGGATGCCGGACCGTTCAGTCCCCGCGGCGAGGCGAAGGCGCGCGCTGTGAGCGTCTCGCGGTCGTTGAGGGCTTTGTAAAACACGGGATCGGACGCGGGGGAATGGAGCTTGGGCGGGAAGACCGAAGCCACGGCGTCCACTTTCTCCGGCGGCAGGCCGATCCAGAAATCGAGGCCGAGCGGGACGGCGAAGTGCTTCTGCCAATAGCTCCCCAGCGTCATGCCGGGCGTCCCGTCCACGCGCCGCAGGATTTCGTCCAGCAGCGAGCCGAAGGTGCGCGGGTGGTAGCCGTGGGCCAGGCCCGGCGTCCAGTTGGGAACCTGCAACGCAAGCGCCTCCGCCACCGCCGCGTGGTCGAGCGTGGGGGCCGGTATGTCCAGCGCCGCGAGGCCCGCTTGATGCGATAGCGCCTGGGCCAGCGTGATGCGGTCCTTGCCGCTCTGCTTGAACTCTGGCCAGAGCACGCACACCGGCGTGGAAAGCGGGACGCCCTCGCGCGCCAGCGCATGCAGCACGCACGCGGCGGAAAGCGGCTTGGTGCACGACCAGACGAGCACCGGCGTCTGCGCGGTCCACGGGCGCGTTTTTTTGCGATCCATCCAGCCCCCAGCGAGAGAGAGAACCTCCCGGCCGTGCTGCCAGATGGAAAGCGAGGCCCCAAGCTCCCCCCGCAGCGCGAAGTTTTCCCGGAAAGCGGCTTCGATGCGCGCTTTTTTTGCCTCCGTAAATTGCATTATTCCGCCAGGAGCCCTTCCAGTTCCTCCACCCGGCGCTCAAACAGAGCGAGCGTCTTTTCAATCGGCTCCGGCGTGGACATATCCACCCCGGCGGCGGCAAGCGTGGGGAGCGGAAACCGGGAGCCGCCGCTCTTGAGGAAGCCCAGATACGGCTCCGTGTTGCCGGTGGCGAGCACCTGTTCGGAGAGGCTGACCGCCGCCGAAATCCCGGTGGCGTATTTGTAAACGTAGAAGGCACTGTAGAAATGCGGGATGCGCAGGCACTCCAGGTCCAGTTCCGGGTCGAGCGCGAAGCCCGGCCCGAAATACGTTTCCAGGAGCCCGTGGTAGACGGATTGGAAGGACTCCAGCGTGAGCGCCTCGCCCGCCTCCTCCATCGCGTGGGTGATCTTCTCGAACTCGGCGAACATGGTCTGCCGGTAGACGGTGCCGCGGATGTCGTCGATCTGCCGGTTGAGCAGGTAGGCGCGCATTTTGGGATCGCTCGTGTGCTCCAGCAGATAGTGCGTGAGGAGTTCCTCGTTGAACGTGGAGGCGACCTCCGCCAGGAAGATCGGGTAATCGTAATTCTGGAACGCCTGGTTGCGCTGGGAATACCAGGTGTGCATGGAGTGCCCGGCTTCGTGGGCCAGCGTGTAAATGTCGGAGAAAACGTCCTCTTTGTAGTTGATGAGGATAAAGGGCGGGTTGCCGTAGCTGCTGGAAGAAAACGCCCCGGAGCGCTTCCCCTTGCTCTCGTAGCGGTCGCACCAGCGCTGCTTGCGCAGGCCCTCCTCCAGGACGCGGCAATACTCCGGGCCCAGGGGGGCCATCGCGGCGATCACCTTGTCAATCGCCTCGTCAAACGAGGTGTGCGTATCGATTTCCGACACCATCGGCACGTACGTGTCGTAGTGGTGTATCTCGGCGAGCCCGAGCGTCTTGCGCCGCAGTTCGTAGTAGCGGAAAAGCGGGGGCAGATGGGCGCGCACGCTGGCAATCAGGTTATCGTAGACCTGCACCGGCACGTCGTCGTGGAAGAGGGCGGCCTCCCGGGCGGACGGGTAATTGCGGGCGCGCGCCGAAAAGACATCGGCCTTCACCGAGTTGGCATACGTGGAGGCGAGCGTGTATTCGTGGTCCGAAAATTCGCGGTAAAACTGGTGGAACGCCGCCTTGCGCACGGCCGGGTCGCGCTGGACCAGGAAGGAGGAGAACGCGCTCTGGCTCAGCTCCCTCTCGGCCCCTTTGTCATCGCGCAGCGTGCCGAACTTCATATCGACGTTCGTCAACTGCTCGAACGTGTCGCGGTGGCCGTGCAGGGCGGCGGAGCCAAGCGCCAGGAGTCGTTCTTCCGACGCGCCGAGCGTATGCGGTTTCAGCCGGCGCAGCTTGCGCAGAGGGATCTGCCACTCGGCCAGAACAGGGTCGGCCCAATACGCCTCGAAAACCGCGTCTTCCAGCGCCTGGATCTCCGGCAAAATAAAGGAACAGCCCTCGCCGATGACCGTCAGCAAATTTTGAAGTTCCCCCTCGCGCTTCAAGTTCGCCGCGTTGGAGGCGTCCTCGGAGATGCGCAGCATGGCATAGTGCGAAAGCCGCTCAATTTTGAGGTTGAGGGCCTTGTCAAATTCCAGCACCTCCCGGAGCGTCTGGGCCGAAGCCCCCACGCGCCCCTTGAACCCGGCGATGGCCGGCCAGCGCGCCTGCAAATCGCCAAAATCGGCCTGCCACGCTGCATCGCTGGGATAGAGCACCGCAAGATCCCAGGTATCGGCCGCCGCAATCTCGTCCCGCGTGGGAATCCGAGCCCCCCCGCCCGCCGCTTCGCTCATGGAGAAAATGTTCATGGATTTCCCCCCACTCTAGCGGCCAATCCGGCCGGAGCAAAGCAGGAAACCGCGCCTCTCCCTGCTCCCCTTCCCCGCGTCTTTTTATCCCGCCGCGTAGCTGCTTTCGACGCGCTGGGCAACGTCTTCGTAGCCGTAATCGACTTCGTAAATCTGCTTGAAGCAGGCCAGCGCCTGGTCCTTGTGGCCCATTTGCTCGTGGAGCCGCCCGAGTTGGTAAAGGATGTCTTTCTTGGTGGAATCCATGGCCATGATTTCGCTGGCGGCGTCGCTGAACTGCTTGGCCGCCAGATCGAGCATTCCCTTGCCGACGTAGCAGCGGCCCAGCAGGCTCATGGCGCGCAGGCGGACGTTGGGGTTGTTGCGGGCCTTTTGGAGTTCGGGAATCGCTTCCGTAAACTCCCTGTTTTCCATGAGCTGTTCGCCCAACTCGAAGCGGAAAAGCAAATCGGTCGGGTTGCGCTCCACGCGCTTGCGCGCTTCCTCCAGCATGGAGGCGTTCTTCTGTTTGACGAGCGCGTCGAGTTCTTCACGGACGCGCGGAGCGTCCTCATGCCCTTCCCCGGCCGATGCGAGCCATTCCCGGCGGGACTCGATGGCGGCATCCATCTGCTTGAGCTGCATGTCGGCGACTTTGCGCAGCAGCCAGCTATCCGCCCCCTTGGAGAGTTCGCTGGCGTAGTGGTACCAAGCCATCGCGTTCTGGAAATCTTCGCTCTGCTCGTAGAGGCTGGCGATCTGGCGGGCGATGTCGATGCTTTCGGGGTGGGCCTCGGCTTCCTGGTGCAACTCGGCAAGCAGGGCGGCGATGGAGGCATCGTCTTTCACGACGCGGTTTTTCTGCTCCATGGCGACGGCTTCCTCCTTGTTTTTGATGAGGTCGCGGTAGTCCTTGGCCTTATCCCATCCCCCGGCTTTCATGGTATTGGCGGCGGCGGCATCCTTGGCCCGCTTGTTGGCCACCAGGTCCTGCGGGGTGATCTCGAGGATTTTATTGAAAACGGCCAGCGCTTTATCCGCATCCCCGTGGGCAAAGTAGAGTTCTCCCAGTTCCCTCAAAACCTTGGTATCCTTCGGGGCGCCCTCCATCAGCGTCTGCAATGCGAAAACGGCGGTGTCAAAGTAGCCGAGCGCCATGGCTGCGTCTTTAAGGAGGTGGTTGGCGGCGCTGTTGAGCGGGTCTTTGTCGAGGATTTCCTCGGCCAGATCCAGGGCGGCCATCGGGTCCTTTTTGAGCAACTGCGGGCCTTTGCCCATCACGGCGATGGTGGAAAAGCCGCTGAAAAAGTTCTTTTTGCCTCTGTGGAGATCGATCTGCGCTTTGCGCAACAGCTTGCGGCCGTCGAGAAAATCGGGCGCTTCTTTCAGCACGGATTGCAGGAGCGCCACGGCATAGCCGAAATTGCGAATTTCCACCGCGCTGATGGCCTTGCGCCAGTTGCTGTGGGAATTTTCAGAGAGTTCGTTTTCAGTCTTTTCGGGCATACCAAGGGGAGAAAGGCGTAAACTAGCATTCGCGGGGACTTCAATGCAATCGGGAACTCGGGGGGGAAAAATCCGAATCGTCCCTCAGCGCGCTCCCCCTGCCCCCTCGCCAGCAGAGGCCCCTACGGCTTGGCCGGCTTGATTTGGTCCTGCACAAAGCGGGTCACCGTCTCGATCTGCTTCCGCAGGTTGGCGACGAAGTGATCCGGCCCCTTTTCGAAGAGCACGACAAAGCAGAGCGTCGAAAATACAAAGACGGCGAGCCAGAAGATTTTACGAAACAGAGCCATGGGAATGGGGGCATTGTAGGTTCGGCCCGTGCGCCGTCAATAGCAGCCTTTACAATCTCTTAACAAATTTCCCCTTCTTTCAACATCATTTCTTAACCAAACGGCGATCTATTGCCCCTGCAACGAAAGGTTGCATCCTTATCATAGGAAGATCACGATTTGTTTTATTCCTCACCACTTATGAAACGTCTGCATTTCCTTGCGGGGCTGCTTGCGATCACTTCCCTCGCCCCTCAAACTCGGGCCGATCTGCGGCCGCCGGACCCGCCGCCGTTGGAATCCCCCAAACCGCCCCCGGCGCAAATCTCCTCTTCCGAGGGAATGGCGCCCCTACCCTACCCGGCCACCTTTCAAAAACGCCAGGAACGCAAGAACCCGCCCCAGCCTCCGGTGCTGCTCACCAAAATTTCAACCTCCGACGCCGAGGACTGGACCCGGACGCCGAATGACCTCAAGGGCCTGCTCCAATGGATGAGCCAGGAAATGAAGGTCAACTTCAGTTCCAACATCAAGACGTTCCAGGAGATCTCGCCCAACGCCCAGAGCAACCCGATCCTCTACCGCTCCGGCTACAAGCCCTTCAGGCTGAGCGCAGCGGAAACCCGCCTCTTGCGCGAATACTTGCAGAACGGCGGAACCGTCATTTTCAACGCCCTCGTTGGCAACCCGGCGTTCTACCAATCCGCCCGCGAAGCCGCGCGGGCGATTCTCCCCGAGAGCCCCATTTACCGGGTACGCATGGATCACCCCGTATTCCACGCGTTCTATGAAATCGACAAAGTGTCCTACCGTCCCCGGATGATCCGCGACGGCCTGGCGGGCGACCCGCATCCGTGGGTCGACGGCGTGGACCTGGACAACCGGACGGCGATCTTCATCTCCCGCTGGGACATCGCGCTCGGCTGGGAGGCGAACCCGTGCGAAAGCTGGGGCTACGAGGACGCCGACGCCCGCAAGATCGGGGCGAACCTGGTCAGCTACATCACCGCCATGCGCGACGCCGGGCACAGCGTCGGCAAGAGCGTGGAACTCGTCAACGCGGACAAAAAGACGGCGGGCAAATTCCGCGTCGGGCAGATCATCCACAACGGCCCCTGGAAAACACGGGTTGCCGCCTTCCCGATGCTCCTCAACCAGTTCCACACGGCCACCGGCACGCCCGTTTCCTTTGAACTGCGGGATGTCGCCCTCACCGATCCGGCGATTTTTGAAATGCCCTTCCTGTACATGACGGGGACGACCGATTTCGAACTGAGCGAAGCGGAGATCTCCGCGCTGCGCCGCTTCCTCGCCAACGGCGGCGTGCTGCTGGTGGAAGCGGGGGAAGGCAGGCCCACTTTTGACGCCGCCTTCCGGCAGCAAATAGCCAAGGTTCTCCCCGGCAAAACGCTCAGCGCGCTCCCCGCCGGGCACGAGATTTATTCCAAGCCGCTCGATGCCTCCGTCGTCAAGGCGCGGCCCGCGCTGGCCGTGCGGCGGGGCGACAAGATCGAGATGGCGCCCGAACTCTTTGGAATCGAACTCAACGGCGCGCTCGCGGTCATCTACACCCCCAACGACCTGAGCGCCGGGTGGGAACACGCGCTCGCCCCCTACGCCCTCGGCTACGAATCCAAGGACGCGACCGCGCTCGGCGTTAACGTCCTCTACTACGCCGTTACGCATTGATGTTCACGCATTCCAATCATTCACGCCAAGGCGCAAAGGAAATCCCGCCTCTTTGCGCCTTGGCGGCTTTGCGTGAGACTACAAAATTCGTGCACACTGCCTAATGCCCGGCATCAGCGACTTCCTCACTCCCGAAGCGATGCGCAAGCTCGAGGCGCTCGCGCTCCGTTCCCGCGGCATCGTCGAAGGCTTCCGCGCAGGATCTCACGCCAGCCCGCTCAAGGGCGCGAGCGTGGAATTTGCCGACCACCGGCAATACGTCAAGGGCGACAACCTCCACTCGCTGGACTGGAAGGTCTTTGGCCGCACGGAACGCTACTACATCAAGCAGTATGAGGAGGAGACGAACCTGCGCGTGCACGTCATCCTGGACGGCTCGGGCTCCATGGGCTTCGCCTCGCCCGGCTGCCTCTCAAAGTATGAATACGCCTGCCGGATCGCCGCCTCGCTCGGCTACCTGGTCAGCAAACAGCAGGACTCGCTGGGCCTGACGATTTACGACGACGCCTTGCGCGAGGAAATCCCGGCCCGCAGCGGGATGCGGCACTTGCGGCTCATTCTGGAGCGCCTGGCCGCGCACAAACCGCAGGGCCGCACCGCCACGGGCCGCGCCCTGCACGCCCTGGCCGAACGCTCCTTCCGGCGGGGGATGATCGTCCTCCTCTCCGATCTCTTCGACGACCCCGAGGCCGTCTTCCGGGCGGTGGCCCATTTCCGCAAGAAGATGCACGACGTCATCCTCCTGCAAATCCTGGACCCGGCGGAATTGACCCTCTCCTTTGAGCGCGCGGCGGAGTTCGTCGATCTGGAAACCGGCGAACGGCTGGAAATCGACCCGCTTCTCGCCCGCAGCGCCTACAAAGCGGAGTTACAGAAAGCCATCGACGCCTGCCGCGAGAAGTGCGCGGTCATGAATGTCGATTACCGGCTTGTCTCCACCGCCGAAAGTTTTGAGGACTTCATCCGCCGCTACCTGGACGAACGGAGGCGCATGTCGCTATGAGGCTCTTTGATTCTCACACGAAGGCGCGAAGGCTCGGAGGCACGAAGAGGAGAGAAACGCTCCTGCCGTAATTACTTTCCCTATGTCCTTCCTCAATCCATGGATGCTATCCGGCCTCGGCGCGCTCGCGCTGCCGATCCTGATCCATTTGTGGCAGCGCCGCCGGGTGGTGCAGGTTCCCTTTGGCACGCTCCGGTTCCTGAAAGCCGTGGCGGCGCGCACCCGCCGCAGTTCGCGGCTGGAAAACCTCCTCCTCCTTTTGCTCCGCTGCCTGCTCTTCGCCTTGATCGCGCTCGCCGTGGCCCGGCCGGTCATGCTGGCCCGAAGCGCGCGGATTTTCGGCGGCGAAGTCCCGCGCACGGTCGTCCTTCTCATCGACAACTCCGCCAGCATGGGCGTCCAGGTCGGCGGGCAGACGCGCCTGGAAGCGGCCAAAGCCTGCGCGCTCGCGCTGCTGGACGATTTGAAGCAGGGGGACCGCGCCGCCATCCTCGCCGCCGGGGACCGCGTGGCCTTTCCCGTGGCGGAGCCGACCATCGACCGCGCCGTGGCGCGCAAGGCCGTGGAAAGCGTCCGGCTCACCGAAACCCGGAGCGACTTCGCCGTGGCATTGCGCGAGGCGGCCAAAATCGCGCTGCGCACCGAACGGGGCGAACGGCAGATTTTCTTTTTCACCGACAGCCAGGAGACCGGCTGGCGCACCACGCTCGCCAACCCGGCCGCCGTCTTCGACACCGCCTGGAAACAGGCCGAGCCGCAGTGCGTCATCGTCCGGCCCGACGATGCGCAGCCTGCCAACGCCTGCGTGAAATCCGTCCGGCTCCAGACCCCCTGCCTCACCCCCGGCGCGCCCCTTCGCGGAGCGGCCACGGTGGAAAACCACGCCGCAACGCCGCTGCACGACCTGCTCACCCTCACCCTTAACGGAAAACGGGTCGCGCAGCGGGCCGCCGATGTCCCGCCCGGAGGAAGCGTCGAGATTCCCTTTGAATGCGAAGGCCCCGCCATCCCCGGGCACTGGGCGCAAGGGGAGGCCCGGCTCTCGGGCGACGCCCTTCCCCTGGACGACAGCTATCCCTTCGCCCTGCCGGTCGCGCAACCGCCCCGCGTGGCCCTCGTCGAGGGGAGCGCGCTGGGCCCCGAGTCGCTCCGGCCCGGCTATTTCCTGCGCAAGGCGCTCGCCGCCGGTTCGCAGACGCCGATCCAGGTCCGCTCCCTGAGCGCCGCACAACTCGACGAAACCGCCATCGAAACCCAAAGCGCCGTCTTCCTCGCCGACCCCGGCCGCCTGAGCGACCGAAGCGCCGCCCGGCTGGAACGCTTCCTCCTCGGCGGCGGAACCGTGGTTCTTTTCCCCGGCGACCAAACCCGGCTGGGCGACGACGCGAACGCCGCTTTTCTGCCCGGCAAAGCCACCGGCTTCCGCTCGCTCCCGGCGGGCCGCCAACCGGTGCGCATCGCCGATCCCGCCCACCCGCTCTTTACCGGGGCCTGGGATTCCGGCGTCCCCTTCCCGGCGCTCCCGCAGCAACGCCTCCTGGACTGGAAACTGGCGGCCAACGCCCAGACGCTCCTCACGCTCGGCTCGGCGGAAGGCGTCGCGGGCGGCCTTCCCTTCCTGATCTACGCCGAGCGGGGGCCGGGGAGGGTTGTGGTGGTCAACGCCTCGGCCGACCGGACCTGGGGCGATCTCCCGCTTTCCCCCGCGTTCGTGCCGCTCGTGCAGCAGATCGCCCGCTTCTCCGCCACTCCCGGCGTGCGCCCCTTCCAACTGACCGTCGCCGACCCGATCCCGCTCTCCCCGGCGCTCCCCCGCGAGAAACCGGTGACGATCACCGAACCGGGCGGCGCCTGCCGCACGCGCACCTTCCATGCCGCGGACGACGCACGCACGCTGCTGGTGGAACGGGCCGAGCACGCCGGGTTCTACCAAGCGGCCACGGAGGGGAGCACCCTCATCTACGCGGTCCATAGCGACCGGGCGGAATCCGCGCTGGCCCCCATCGCGCCGGGCGCGCTGGAAAAATTAACGCCGGTCACGCAACTGGCAGGCCGCGAAGCCCTGGTGCAATGGTTGTCCAAGAACCGGGGGCTTGTGCCGCTCTGGCCGCTCCTGCTCTCGCTGGCTTTGGCCGCCTTTATCGTGGAAGGGGTCCTCTCCAACCTGCTGGCCCGCCGCCGCGCCCAGGGGGAAGGCCAGACCATCGCCACGGGCCGCCTGAACCGCCGCCGCATGGGCGTTCCATTTTATGGGAAACCGGAGGGCGCGCCGTGAATGACGTGGTCTTCCATCCCGTGATCGCCTTCCCCTGGCTCCTGTTCCTGGCGCTGGCGGGGCTGGCTGCCATCCTCTGGAGCCTCTGGAGCGGCGTCCATTCGCGGCCCCGGGCGCTTACGCTCGCGGCGTTGCGGACCGGGGCGCTGGGCGCGCTCCTGCTCCTGCTCGCCCAGCCGCAGCGCCGCAGCGAGGAGATCACCGTCCTGCGCCCGCAACTGGCCGTGCTGCTGGACAATTCCCAGAGCATGGCCGAACGGGTGGACCCGAACCAGCCAGCGCGAACGACCCGCGTCGCGGAATGGCTCCATTCCCCGGCGCTCCAGGCGGCGAGGGCCGACTTCGACGTCCGCCTCTTCGCCTTTTCGGACGCGCCCGCCGAGATTCCCTCCGCCGATGGCCTGAAGTTCGACGGCGCGCAATCCCGCATCACCGATGCGCTCGCCCGGCTGGAAGAACATTTCCATGGGCAGCCGCTCGCGGGCATCCTCCTCCTCAGCGACGGCCTGGAACGGGGCGGCGACAGCCATCCCGCGCCCGAACCGTCCCCTGCGGCAACCGCTCCGGCGGCGGACCCGGAAAACGGCGCGGCCCGCGTCCCCGTCTTCACCTTCGAGTTGGAAAAACCGTTCCAGGCCAAGCGCGCGGTAAAGCGCGTTTCGCTCGCCCACCTCGACTACCCGCCGCGCATCGTCACCGGCTGGGATGCCGAGGTGCGCGCCGCGCTCGCCGCCCACGGCATGAGCGGCCAGACGCTCCACATCGAACTCTGGCGCGAGGGGCAAAAGGCGGGCGAAACCGCCGTCGCCTTCAACGAAGACGAGCAGACGCGCCAGATCGCCTTCCCCCTCTCGCAGAGCATTCCCGGCACCGTCCACTACGAACTGCGCATCGACGACCCGGCGGCCGATGCCGACGCGAAGAAAGCCCCCTTCACCGTCGAGGCCATGGAACCGGGCAACCGCATCCTCTATTTGCAGAACGCCCTCGGGTTCGACTTCAAATTCCTGCGCAAAGCCATCGTCACCGACCGCAACCTGCAACTGAACGCCTTTGTCCGCTGGGCCGACGGGCAACTCGTGGCCCTCGGAGGCGCGGACGGCAAGGCGGCGGGTGCGCTCGACCTCTCCCCCAACGCCCTCTCCAGCACTGCGGTCGTCATCCTGGGCGACCTCGCGCCCGACGCCCTCACGCCCGCCCAATGCGGGGCTTTGGCGCAATTCGTGGCCAGGGGCGGCGGCCTCGTCCTGCTCGGCGGCCCGCATGCCCTCAGCTCCCAAGGGTTCGGCGGCACGGCGCTCGGCCCCCTGCTGCCCGTCCGGCTTCCGGCGGAATACCGGGAGGGAAATTTCCCGATGCACATCACGGAAACGGGGCTCCACCACCCGGTCTTCGGCTCGCTCTTCACGGCGATCGAGGATTTCCCGCCACTCCTGAGCGCCAACCTCGCCGAGGGGGTCCCGCCGCTGGCCGAAGTGCTCGTGGAGACGCGCGTGAACGGAAAAGCCTACCCCGTCATCGCGGCCATGCGCCACGGCCAGGGGCGCGTCATCGTCGTGATGAGCGACACCCTCTGGCGCTGGCGGCTGGCGGCCAAGGGCTGGGCGTCCGACCGCTCCCCCTACGACACCTTCTGGGCGCAGTTGATGGACTGGCTCATCCCCAAGGAACAGCAAAAGCAGGACGGCAACCGGCTGGAACTTTTCTCGGAACGCACCCAGTATTACTCCGGCGAGCAGCCCGAGCTGCGCGCCCTGCTGCGGACCGTCTCGCCGGACGCGCCCTCCCCGGCGTCGATCCCGCTGAAGCTCCGCACGCCGGATGAAAAAGTCTTTGAATACACACTCCGTCCCGCCCAGTGGACCGGCCGCGACGGCAAGAAAGTCTCCGGCTACCGGGCCGCCGTGGAGCCGAACGTCCCGGGGCTCTTCCGCGCCGAGGCCGCCACAACCGTTCAAGGGGCGGCACTCACCGGCGAAACCCGCTTCCTCGTCGTCCAGCCCCCCACGGAACAAACCGGCAAACCGATTGACCGCACAGCGCTGCGGCGTATTGCCCAAGCCCACGGAGGAGGCTATTATCCCCTCGGCGCGTGGGAGCGCTGGCGGAGCGACCTGCACGTTGCCGAACAACACACCTCCAAAATCGAACTCACCGACCTGTGGACCCACCCGCTGCTGGAGGCCGCCCTCCTGCTCCTGCTCGCCGCCGAGTGGACCGCGCGCAAATTCTGGAATCTGCCATGATGAAGACTATAGAATGGGAGAAAAGAGACGATAGAAGGACGTGGCGCTTCGCGCTGGCCAACTCGCGTTCCCAATCTCCAAGCTCCAGCTTCGCAATGCGTGGAAGACCGGACGGCTTCCAAACGAAAGCACCGCTGGCCATGGCGAGCTTTTGGAAACAGCGTTTCCAAGGCACTTGCGTTCCCAATCTGGAGATTGGGAACGAGGGAAAGCGGCTCCTGTCATCTCTGTTCCTTTGCGCCTTTGCATTTTTGCGTGAGTTTAAATTTTCCCTGGCGCTTTTCCTAGCCTTGGCGCTCACCGCCCGCGCGCAAACCAACCTCGTCCCCAACGGTGACTTCCAGGCCGCCGATCCGCTCCAGGGCTGGCGCATCGACTTCCCCTACGCCGAGCCCTACGCCAAGAACAAGATGTATGTCAAGGCGACCACGGAGAACGCTCCGGCGCCGGGCGGAAGGTGCGTCGTCATCCAGTTGCCGCCGGGCGTTGCGGGCAGCGAGGGAGGCAAAATCGAAAGCGCCTTTCTCCCCGCCGAACCCGGAGCGACCTACCGGGTGGAAATCGACTGCCTGACGTGGGACTTCGCCGCCAAAACCTTCGTGGAAGCGTGGATCGCTGATCCGCAGCCGATCCCGCAGCCGGACAAATTCCGCGTCCCGGCCGACTCCCATCACCCGCCGCTTCTGACCATCTACCGGGCGCAGATCCCCGACCCGAAAGGCGGCAGCAAAACCTGGCAGACCGTCTCCCGGGAGTTCACGCTGCCCAAATCGCGCCCCGTCGGTGGCCGCGACGTCCCCCCGGAATACCTGACGCTCAAAGCCTTCACCTACGCTGGGACGCCGAATGGCGGAAAATCCTATTTCGCCAATTTCCGGCTCTATAAAATCAAAGGCCCTCAATAAACCATGCCGCTCTCCCCACACCTCGTCCATGTGCGCCTGCGCTCCGCCGCCCGGTGGCTGCGCTGGTCGCGTTGTGCCCGGGGCGTCCTCTCGGGCACGGCGGCGGGGATGACCCTGCTCTGCGTATTACTTTTGGCCGATGCGCAATTCCACTTCGGCCCGGCGACCCGCTGGGCCGCCTTCGTGCTCGTCGCCGCGCCCGTGCTGGCCGGGCTGGGGAGCGGCCTTTGGGCCGCCCGTTCCCGCGTCTCCGAATCCGGGGTCGCCCGCCGGATCGAAACCGCCGCCACCGGCAGCGGCAACACGCTCATCAGCGCCGTGCAGTTCGACCGTGATCTCCCCTCCGGCGCGCCGCTGCGCGAGGCGCTTTTCCAGGAAATGCACGACCCGTTCCCGCGCGTGGACTGGGGGCAGGTTTTCGATTTCCCGCTGCTGCGCCGGATCGCCCTCGCCCTCGGCGCGGCGGTGCTCGTCCTGGGCTTCTTCGCCCTCGTGCGCCCGCTCGTTTTCGCCAACTCCGCCGCCCGCATCCTCCTGCCGGGGCGCTCCATCGCGCCCCTCACGCAAACGCAGATTGCCGAGCTGACCCCGGGGAACGCCCGCGTCGTCAACGGGCGTGATTTGACGGTCACCGCCCGGCTGGAAGGGCAAATCCCCAGGGGCGTCTGGCTGGAAACGCGCGCCGCCGGCGGCGGCTGGCAAAAGCGGCTCATGGACCGGGAGATCGGCTCCCCCGTGTTCACCTGCGCGTGGAACGAAGTGCGCGAACCGTTCGCTTACCGTGTCATCGCGGGCGACGCCCTTTCGCCCGTCTGCCAGATCGACGTCCGCCCCCGCACGGCGCTGGTCCACCGCGCCGCAACCCTCACCCCGCCCGCCTACACCCGCCTGGAGCCGGAAACGCGGCGCGACTTCGCCGCCCTGCAAGGTCTCATACCCGGCTCCAAGGTGGTATTTTCGGTGGAGTTCAACAACCCGCTGGAGGAACTCCGTTGCGACGGGAATTTCACCGTCCAAAAAACCTCCGCCACCGCCTGGACTCTCAGCGGCGCGCTCCAGGCCAACGCAACGCTCCATCTCGACTTCCGCGACGCCGACGGCGTGGCGGACGCCGAAACGCTCCCCATCGCCGTCACGCCCGACGAGCCGCCCCGGATCACCGTCACCGCCCCGCCGGAAGGGAAGGAAGTCTTCGCCGCCCCCACCGACGCGCTCGCCGTCACATTCACCGCCACCGACAATTTCGGGCTGGAATCCGTGGCCCTCTACCGAACCAGCGACGAAACGCAGGAGGCGGAGCAGGTTGCCTTTTGGAAAGAAGCGGCGGGAAAGAAAACATTCTCCGCGACGCTCAAAGTCGGCCTTTCGCGCTACGCCCGCGACGGGCGGGTGACGCTCGCCCTCGTGGCCAAAGACCAGAACAACGTCACCGGGCCGGGCGTCACATGGTCCCGCCCCCTGGTCGTCACCTTGCGCTCGCAGGAGCAGCTCCATGCGCAGGAAGAGAAAGCGGCGAAAAACACCGCCGGCAGCCTGGAGACGCTCGTCAAACTCCAGGAAACAAACCTGGCTCAAACCCAAGCCTCCCTCGCCGCCGTGCGCGATCCGGCCTCCGCCCAACCGCCGCTCCCTCCCTTGCTCGACCGCCAGGCGCAAATCGCCGACACCGCGCGCACCCTCGCTGCCGCCGCCGAACCGGCGTTGCGCTGCCTCTTGCAGCCGCTTTGTGAAAAAGAACTCCCTGCGTCCGTCCTCGCCCTGCGGGCGGCCGTTTCCGCCACGGCGGCGGCGCCCCGGCTCGAAGCGCTGGGCCAGGCCGCCGGGCTGGAAGCCGCCATCCTGGCCCGGCTCAAAGGGGCGCGCCAAACCGCCGCCGCCGAGGCCGCCAAAGGGAAAATCCAGGACATCCTCTCCAGCGTGGAAGAGCTGCTCCATAACGAACGCCTCCTCTTCCGCGACACGAGCCACGCCGCCAAGGCCGACGCCAAGCCGCTCGCGGAGCGCCAGGACGCCCTCGCGCAGCAGACCACAACCGTTTGCAAATCCCTGGAAAAAGCGGCGCGGGACGCGGCCATGGGCGACCAGGACTTCCGCGCCCGGCTCGCCAAAGCCGCCGGGATGTTCCACGAATTTGCGCTCTACGAAAAAATGCTGGCCGCCGCCGAGCACCTGCAAGCAGCCGCCTTCCCGGCGGCCGCCGCCGAGGAGCAGGAAGGGATCGCCGGGCTGGCGAAGATCGTCGAACTCCTCAACCAGTGGCAGCTTGCGGCGGCCCAGCACGAGGCCGAAACCTTGAAACAGGCCGCGAAGGCAATGGCGGACCAACTCCAAGCGCTGGCCAAGCTCCAGCGCGAAGTGGTGGAGAAAAGCAAGGAGATCGCCCGCAAAGCCGACATGCGCCCGCAAGACGCCGCCACTGCCGAGGCGATGCGCAAAGGCAAGGATCAAATAGAGAAGGCCGTGGAACAAATGCTCACCGATGCCCACGTCTTCCCGGACATCAAGCCCGCCAACGAGCTGCGCGGCGAATTGACCCAGATTTACGAGGACGTGATCCAGGCCGACAAAGCCGCGGCCGAGGCGGGAACGCTCAAATCAAAAGAAGTGGCCGTGCAAAAAGAGGACAGCCTCTTGCAAGCCATCGAGCAGGCCAAGAAAGTGGCCGAGGACCTCGAAATGTGGCTCAGCAACACCAACGACACCACCAAGTGGCTTTGCGAAAACTTTGACAAGACCGAGATGCCCGACATCCAGAACCTGCCGCTACCCGACGCCTTTGAAGACCTCGTGGGCGACCTCCTCAAGGAACAGGAAGGACTCGCCCAGGAAACCCAGGACGCCGCCTCCAACCAGGCGCTCGCCCAGGCGCAGCAAGGCTGGGGCGTCGGCGATGGACCGATGCCGGGCTTCAGTGCGCAGGGGAAATCCGGCAACACCCGGCCCAACAAAAACGAGCAGACCGGGCGCTCCAGCGGGGGGCGGGAAGGGATGAGCGACGGCGAAATGGCGGGAGACACCGCCAGCAACCTGGAGGGGACCACCCCCGACATTCGCCGCACCAACGACCCGATGCAGCAGGGGCAGGTCAAGGACAACGGCGGCATCCAGCAGGCCCGCGCCACCGGCGGCGGGAAAGCGGGCGGATTCAGCGACCGCAATGGCATGGACGGCAACGCCCCCGTGCGCCCCAGCAACGCCCCGCGCATGGCGGCAGCCGACGCGCTGGCCGTCCAGCAAGCGCTGCTGGCGGAGAAGACATCGAAAACCTACGGGCAGGCCAGCCTGCTCTACCTGCGCGCGGGCGGCCTGCCCGGCGTGGTCCGGCTCATGGACCAGTCGGAAACGGCACTGAAAGAGGGACGCTTCGACGACTTCCGCAGCCTGCACCAGAAAATCGTCACCCAGCTCCGGGAAGTCCAGGGAGCCGTGCAGACCGGCAACGTCGTCACCCTCTCCACCGGCGACGCCCCGCGCTTCCAGGAGAAGCGCCTCCTCGGCGGCGACGAAGGGGAAGCGCCGCCCGCCTACCAAAAAGCCGTGGAAGAGTATTACCGGACGCTCCAGCCATGAGCCGCTTCCCCCTCCATCTTGCCGCCGCCCTCTGCCTCCTCCTCCCGGCCCTCACCGCCGGAGCCGCTCCCGCCGATGCGCCGTGGAGCGTGGTCGACGCCCCCTACCGCATCCCCCTCCGGCTGAAAACCGCCCCGGAAGTCCCGGAAGCTGGCGTCGAAATCAACGTGCCGGAGTTCGGCCAGACGCGGCCCGACCTCGGCGACCTCCTCCTTACTGACCGGGCCGGAACCCCGCAACCGCTGGCCAAGATCGGGCGGCGCACCGGCGGCCGGGTGATCCTGCTCGCGCAAAAGCTGGAGCCGAAAACGCCCTATTTCCTCTACTTCGGCGGCGGAGTCCACCGCCCCTCGCCCGGCTGGGCTCCAAAAACAAGCCTCCTCATGGAGACGCGGCCCGCGCCCGATGACCTCAAATTTGACTCCCTGGCCGGGCTCCAGGCCGCCTGGGCCAAAAGCCCGGAAGCCCCCGGCGCGAGCTTTGTAAGCCAGATCTACCACGGCAGCAACCCGTTCGGGCCCAACGCCAACTTCCTCACCCACTACAGCGGCTACCTTCGCGTGCCGCAAGCGCGCGAGATCACGTTCTACACACTCTCCAGCGACTGCTCGTTTGTCGTCGTCAACGACCAGGAGCAATTCGGCTGGCCCGGCCAGCACTCGCCGCAGACCAACCCGGCGAACGTCCGCAAAAAAGCGGTGGCCTGCCCGGCCGGGCTCGTCAAAATCGACTACTACGCCGCAAAGGGCGACGTCCCTCCCGGCGGGCGCCTGGAAGCCGCCACCGTCCTCGGCTGGCAGCTCCCGGACCATTTTGAAACCATCCCGCCCGAAGCATGGATTCATCCGGGATCGGCCCAAACCGGCCCCCCATACGGCACCGACGGCCAACCGCTCCCGCTGCCCAAGGCAAGCGTCATCTCCTTCCTGGGCTTTGGCGGCCAGTGGCTGTACGAAACGCAGTTTGAACTCCACCAGCCGCAGCCTGCCGCGGGTTGGACGTCCACCTGGAAGTTTGAAGACGGCGCGAGCGTCACCGGGACCGCCGGAACGCGGCTCCTCTCCGGCAAGGAAGCGCAGCTTCTCCAATGCAGCCTCACCCGTAACGGCTCGATCCTGAACGCGCCGCTGCTGGTCGTCGTCCCCGACCACCTCCGGCGCACCTCCGTCAACGACCCCGCCGATATCGCGCGCACCCTCGCCCTCATCGACGCCGAACCGGCCGCGGGGCTTACCGCCGATGCCGTCCGCGCCCGCCTCGTCTTTATCTGCGAATACGGGAGCGACCAGGAGATCGCGCGGCTCGCCGCCCAATGGCCCGACCCGCCGCAAAACGACCCGCTCTGGGTGCCCGTGCGGCTGGCCCTGCTGCGCGCCCACGCCCAAACCGCCCCCGCCCAGGCGAAGCAGGAATTTTACGCCCTCTCCCAGACCCTCGACCCCGCCTTGCGAAAAATCTACGCCGACGAACTCGGCCTGGCCGAAATGAATCTCCTCGTCTTTTGCCTGCGGGACGCCGGCGCATTCGGCCGCCTCACGCAGCTCGCCTTTCAGAACGCCTCCAACAACCTGAGCCTCGTCGCCAAAATCCGCATGGGCGACCTGCACCGCCTCCTGGGTCATTACAAGGAAGCCGCCGCGCAATACCAGAACCTCGGCAAGAAGGGACCGGACACGGCCCTCCCCGTCAAAGACAGCGCCGCCTCCCTCGCCGTCCGAGACCTGCTGGAGCGCGGCTACACCCGGGAGGCGCAGCAAAAACTCGCCGAGTGGGAACAACGGCGGCCGATGGTGAAATTCGACAGCGACTTCCTCCTCCTGCGCGCGCGAACCCTGCTCGCCTTCGGACGCTGGACCGAAGCCCTCGCGGAACTGGAGTCGTTCCAGAAGGTCCAGCCCGAAAGCCCCTTCCAGACCGACGCCCAATTCTACCTCGCCCGCCTCCGCTACGAGAAGGGGGAAAAAGAAGAAGCGCGCAAGCTCTGGAACGCCTTCGCAAAGGACTACCCCCAGCACCCCCTCGCCTCCCAAGCCAAGGAATGGGCCGACAAGCCATGATGACTGAATATCCCAACGCGCGCCTTTGCGTAATCCTCCTCCTGCTCGCCTTCTGTTCCCCGGCCTTTGCCCAGGCGGGGCGGATCTACACCGCTCCCGATCCGGCATCCTCCGGGGGGCTGGAAGGGAGCATCGCGGAGCCGCTCACCCACGCCGTCGCCGTGGAGCGCGACCGCGTCCGCGTCTTCCGCGCCGCCTTGAGCCCGGGCGGGACGGCCTTCCATTTCGAGCATCTCCCCGTGGGAGAATATGACCTGGTGTTATTTGCCCGCTCCGGAGCCGTCTACGAAGGGCTCGCACTAGGCGATCCCCCCGCGCTTCCCGAAGTCTCCGCTAAACACCTGGAGGAGCGCATCGCGGCGGCCGACGGTTTTTTCAACCGGAGCCGCATCCACCGCACCGGCGTCAGTCCCGACGGCGAAACGCTCCTCGCCTTCGTGGAACGCTTCCGCGCCAATGACGTGCTCCAACAATCCGGCAAAGCCCTGGGGCAGATGGTCCGGCGGTTTGAAATCGCGGAGCTGACCCGCGCCTCCGACGATTGGCAACTGAGCGCCTCGCGCCACCTCTACCGCGAGGGCGAACCGATTTTCCCCCAATTCCGCTCCACCGTGCACGTCCCCCTCCTTGGCGGCCTGCGCGTCATCACCACCCTCCACACTTTGGGCTCCATCGCCCTGCCGAAAAATCCATAACCCCCCCACCTTCCCATTATGCCACACATTCGCATCCAAGCCGGTTTCCAATGCGGGTCCGCCCACCCGCTCCTCGACCAGAAACTCACCATCGGCCGCGCGCCCGACTGCGCCCTGCGCGTGGACATCGACGGCCCGGCCTCGCGCTACCACGCCGAGGTCTACCCGGCCGACGGCGGCGCGTGGCGCATTAAAGACCTTGGCAGCCTCAACGGCACCTACGTCAACAAAGAGCGCGTGGAAGACGCTCCGTTGCAACCCGG
Organism: Verrucomicrobiota bacterium; assembly: GCA_037143855.1. Classification (GTDB taxonomy): domain Bacteria; phylum Verrucomicrobiota; class Verrucomicrobiia; order Chthoniobacterales; family Chthoniobacteraceae; genus UBA695. Next base: position 46,532 of record JBAWXX010000008.1, read on the forward strand.
CGACCGCATCATGGTCGGCGCTTCCATTTTTGAATTCCAGGCCGCGCCGCAGCCGGAGGAGGGCCTCACGCCCGAACACGAAGCCATCCGCAATGTGATCGACCAGATGAGCCTCAAAACCAAGCGCATCGAAGCCGAAATCGGCAAGGCGATCATCGGCCAAAAGGAAATCGTCCGCCAGCTCCTCACCGCCATCGTCTCCAATGGCCACGTCCTCATGATCGGCCTCCCCGGCCTGGCCAAAACCCTCCTGGTTCGCACCGTCGCCGACGTGCTCGACCTCCGCTTCCGGCGCATCCAGTTCACGCCCGACTTGATGCCATCGGATATTACCGGAACGGACATCCTGGAGAGCGACGAATCGACCGGCCGCAAGGAATACCGCTTCATCAAAGGCCCCATCTTCACCCACATCCTCCTCGCCGACGAAATCAACCGGACGCCTCCCAAGACCCAGGCCGCCCTGCTCGAAGCGATGCAGGAGCACCGCGTCACCGCCGCAGGCGAGACCTATCCGCTCGATCCCCCCTTCTTCGTCCTCGCCACCCAAAACCCGCTGGAACAGGAAGGGACCTACCCGCTCCCCGAGGCGCAGCTCGACCGCTTCATGTTCAGCATCACCATTGACTACCCGAGCGAGGCCGACGAAGAAACCATCGCCAAAGTCACCACGCGCCCCCGCGCGCTCGATTTGCAGAAAATCCTCGACGGCCCTCAAATCCTGGAACTGCAAGCCGCCGTGAGCAACCTCCCCATTTCCGACCACGTGGTAAAATACGCCACCCGGCTCGTGCGCGCCACCCGCCCCGGCGACCCGCGCGCGCCCGAGTTCATCTCCAAATGGGTCCACGTCGGGGCCGGTCCGCGCGCCAGCCAATACCTCATCCTGGCCGCCAAAGCCCGGGCCGTCATCGAAGGGCGGCTTCTGGTCACCACCGACGACGTGCGCGCCAATGCAAGGCCCGTCCTGCGCCACCGGATGTTCACCAACTTCACGGCCGACTCCGAAGGCATCAACACCGACAAGATCGTGCAAAAATTACTGGAAGCCGTCCCGGAACCGGGGGAGAAAGATTACGCACAGTAGGCGCGCCCCTCTCCCCGCGTCTTCCCCTACCCGCCCATCGCCTCGGCGATCCCCTGGCGGAGGGTCTCGAAGGTGAACGGCTTGGAGATGATGGCGTCCACTTCGAGCCGCAGCGGGGCTCCCTGGGGGAGTTGCGAGCCGAACCCGGTTAAGAGGGCGATCCGGATCTTGGGATCGGCCTCCCGGACGGCGGCGGCCAGACGGTCGCCATTCATGTTGGGCATGGAATAGTCCGTCAGCAGGAGGTCGAAGTGGTCCTTCTCAAACTTGGTGAGCGCTTCCTCCCCTTCGGCTGCCAATTCGACCGAGTGCCCTTCGTCCTTGAGGTAAATGCCGAGGATTTCGCGGATATTCGGGTCGTCTTCCACCGCCAGAATGCGCAACCCCTCCAGCGGCCTAAATGCGACGGCTGCCGCAGGCTGCGGCGGCGCGATCGTCTCCTCCCGGGAAGCCTTGGGAACGGGAAAACGGACGGTCACTTGCGTCCCATTTTCTTCCCAGCTCCCGATATGGATTTCCGCGCCGTGGCGCTGGGCAATCCCATAGATGACGCCCAGGCCGATCCCCTTCACCTCGCCCGGTTCGGGGCTGGGAGCGGCGGCCCCGGCGCCCGTGGAGACGCTGTTATCGGAAAGGCAGACGGAGACCCCTTCCGGGCCGCCCGTGATCCGCACCCCTATCACGCCGTTGCCGGTGATGGCGTCCACGGAGTGGAGGAGGATGTTGGTGAACATCTCGACCAGGTCTTCGCGCGCGCCCCGGATCTTCGGCACGCTGGCAAAGTCGGTTTCCACGGCGATGTTGCAGCCGCGCATCTGCGCCTGGTCCTTCCAGGAAGGCTGGGTCAGCGCGATGGCGGCCTGCACCACTTCGCGCGCGTCCAGCAGTTCAAAGGGAGCGAACTCGTCCCGGGAGAGGCAGAAATTGCGCAGGCGCAGGACCACCTCTGCGCAATGCCCCGCCGACTCGTGGATGTTGCACAAGGCTTTCCGAAGCGCCTCCTCGTCGCTGAAAGCGCCGGGTTTGCGCAAGAGCCACTCGCTATGGGCCAGGATGGGTGAAAGGGCGTTGTTGAAGTCGTGCGCGATCCCCCCGGCCAGCCTCTCCATCGCCAGCAGGCGGTCTTGCTGAATCGCCAGGCTCTGCGCGGTTTTCAACTGTTCCAACACCTCGGAAAGCCGCCGGTTGGCCTCGTCCAACGCACTGGAGCGTTCCGCCATCCGCTTTTCCATCTCCTCGCGGGCGGTGCGGAGCGACAGTTCGGCCCGTTTCCGCTCCATGGCGCAGTGGATGCTGCGCACGAGGAGCCGCCCCGCAAGGCCGGTTTTGACAAGGTAATCCTGGGCTCCCTGGCGGACGGTTTCGATGGCAAACGCCTCGTCATCCTGGCCGCTTAGCACAATCACCGGCTGGTCCGGCACGGCCTGCGTGAGCCGCAGGAAGGTTTCCAGCCCCTGCGAATCGGGCAAAGAAAGATCCAGCAAAACGACATCGGCATTGCCCAGGTTTTTCAACGTTTCAATCGCCTCGTCCAGCCGCCGGAATACGCCGCAAAGGATGAACTGGCCGCCCCCGAAGTCCTGGAGCATCTCCGCCACGAGACGCTCATCAGCCACGTTCTCTTCCACCAGGAAGACGCGGATAAATTTGGGAGGAGGGTTCACGGCAAGAACTACGGATTTTTACGGATTATGAACATGCGTGCGCTCAATTTCCACCCCAATCAGGCAAACGTCATCGGTAAAGATGTGTCCAAGCGCAAAATTCCGGATGGCTCCCAGCGTCTCATCCACGAGTTTTTCCGTGGGCTGGCTGATCTCTTTGCGCAGAAGGTCCAGCAGCATTTCCTGATTGAAAAAGGCGTCGTGGGAGCCTTCCACCTCATAGAGGCCGTCGGTGAAGAGGAGCACGAGATCGCGCGGAGAGATGGGGCAGGTCCGCGTTTCGTAAACGGCCTCTTTGAAGACGCCAAGAGCCGGGCCGGGCCGCTCCGAGGAAGCGCAGAGGAAGCGAACCTCCCCCGTTTGCCGCCGGATATGCACGGGGCTCGGGTGGCCCGCGTTGGCATACCGCACGCACCCGCGCGCGACATCCACCACCAGGGAAAACGCGGAGGCGAACATCGGGGTGCGCGCCCGGCGCAGGATGGAAAGGAGAGCCCGGTTGATTTGCGTCAAGAAACGGCCGGGATCACTGGCCGAGGGGAGCATCTCCTCCACCAGGGCGCGCTGGATGGCCGTGACCAAGGCGGCGCGAACGCCGTGGCCCATCACGTCGCAGAGAAAAACGCCCGCCTCGGTGTCCGAGATGGGCAGGATGTGAAAGAAATCCCCCCCGACCGCGGTGGTCGGGATGTAGCGGCTGCAGAAGCGTATGCTGCTCTCGGCGGCGGAGGCTCCGCGCGGAAAAGTGGGGTACTGCTGGGGCAGAAACGCCTGCTGGATCTCGCGGGCCATGTGGAGGTCGTCCTCCATTTCGGTGTTGCGCTGGCGGATTTCGGCGTTGTAACGGAAGATCTGTTCCTCGGCCCCTTTGCGTTCGGTGATGTCGCGCCCGATGCCGATGATGCCGATGGACTCGCCGTTGTGGTTGCGCAGGGGGACTTTGGTGGTGGAGATCCAGCGGACGGGTGCGTCCTCCGAGACGACCACTTCTTCCCGGTTGATGATTTGCTTGCCGGTGCGCAGGACCCCTTCGTCGTCTTCCTGGAACTTGGAGGCAAGGGGGGCTGGGAAAAAATCGTAGACGGTCTTGCCGACGACTTTTTCGGGGGAATCGACCCCCAGCGAACGCATGTGGGCGAGGTTGTCCAGAAGGTAGCGGCCCTGGGCGTCTTTGACGTAAATGGAGTCCAGGAGGTTGTCGATGACGTTGCGCAGGAGGTTGCGCTCCTCGGCCAGCGTCCGTTCCGCCTCCACGCGCTTCATGGCATAGCGGATGGCCCGCTCTAGAATCCGGGGATCGACCTGCCCTTTGACGAGATAGTCCTGCGCCCCTTCCTTGACGGTCTGCAACGCGAGAGCCTCGTCGTCGAGCCCGCTCAAGACGATCACCGGGATGCCATGGGCGCGCGCGGCGATCTGGTGGAACGTATCGATCCCGCGGCTGTCGGGCAGCGAAAGGTCCAGCAAAATGAGTTGGAAGCCGCCTCCCTCCGCGTTGTTTTTCTCCAGCCTTTCCAGAGCTTCGGAAAGGCGGCTGGCCACGGCGGTTTCAAACCGCCCGCCGCGCGCTTCCAAAAGGAGCTCCTGGATCAGCCGCGCATCTCCAGGGTTGTCCTCCACAAGCAGCACCCGAATGTCCGGCTCCGCCGTTACTGGTTGGCTCCCTTGCATGGGTCTATTTTCCTTTGAACCGGCTTCGGATGCAACCATGGAATCGTGGGGCAATCAAACCGGCAGGGGGCGTTCTTCGTGCCGCTCGGGAATCGTGAAGTGGAACGCGGCCCCCTGACCCGCTTGCGACTCCACCCAGATGCGGCCCCCGTGCCGTTCGACAATACGTTTGCAGATGGCCAGCCCCAGGCCGGTCCCTTCGTATTCCTTGCGGGTGTGGAGCCGTTGGAAAATGATGAAAATCCGTTCCGCGTCGCGCGGATCAATGCCGATCCCGTTGTCGCGGACGATAAACTCCCATCGGTCCCCCCGGCGCTCCGCCTCCAAAGCGATGCGCACGGGGCCTTCCCCGCTGAATTTGAGGGCGTTGCCGACGAGGTTTTGGAAAAGTTGACCCAGTTGCACCGGGTCGGCGTCCAGTTCAGGCATTGCGCCGCAGACGACTTCGGCTCGTTTTTCCTCGATCGCAAAGTGGAGGTTGTCCAAGGCGCGCCGGACCACTTCCGCCACGCGCACCCGCTCGAAGGGGCGCCCATGGGTGCCGACGCGCGAATACTGGAGCAAATCCTGGATAAATCCCTGCATCCGCTGGGCTCCGTCCACCGCGTAGCCGATAAATTCCAGGGCGTCACCGTCCAGGCGATCCCTGTAGCGCCGGGCCAGGAGCTGGGTGTAGCTGGCCACCATGCGCAGGGGCTCCTGGAGATCGTGGGAGACCATGTAGGCAAATTGCTCCAACTCCTGGTTGGAGCGGTGCAACTCGTCGAGCACCCGCTGGAGCGCCTCCTGCGCCTCCACGCGGAGGCTCACATCCGTCAAGACGCCCACGAAGTGAATGAGCCGCCCCTTGGCGTCGCGCACGGGGGTGATTTTCACCTCGTTCCAAAACGGCGTGCCGTCTTTGCGGCGGTTGTGCAAGACGGCCTGGCACTCCCGCTCCTCGCGGATCGCGGTGCGGATGGCGGCGAGCGCCTCCGGGGCCGTCTCCGGGCCCTGCAAAAACCGGCAATTGCGCCCCAGCGCCTCCTCCTTGGTGTAGCCGGTAATGCGGGCAAAAGCCGGGTTGACATCCACGATGGGGTTGTCGGGCCGCGTCGGATCGGTCACGACGATGCCGCTGACGGCCGCCGCGATGGCCCGGTCGCGCAAAATCAGCGTCTCCTGGATCTCCTTCAAATTCGTGACGTCGGTGCGCAGGGAGACGATGCCCCCGTCGCGCATCCGGTGGTCGCTGACGCGAATCCAGCGGCCGTTCATCTTCTGGTCGAATTCGCGGCTGCTGGCCTCACGGAAGACGGTCATTCGGTCCCGCAACCATTGATCCATGTCCTCCACGCCATCCATGCGCCCGCCGCGCGCCACGAACTCGTGCAGAATTTCGTCAAACGTGACGCCAGCCGCGATGATGTCGGCGCAGAGGGCGAACATCATGCGGAAGGTCTGGTTACAGATCACCAGGCGCTCGTCGGCGCCGAACATGGCAAACCCGGCATCCAGGTTCTCGATGGCATCCACCAGGCGCTCCCGCGCGTGGTGGAGTTCCTCCGTGCGCTCCTCCACGCGAGCTTCCAGTTCGTCGTGGGCGAGCCGCAGTTCGCGCTGCGCCGCGTCGAGTTCCGCTATCCGCCGGGAAAGCGCTTCGGCCATTTGGTTGAAGGCGGTGGCGATTTCGCCAAACTCGCCGCCCTGCAAGATGCTGCGGACATTGAGCTGACCGGCGCTCAACGAACGGGCCACTCCCGCCAGATGCCGGGCGGGCCGGACAATCGCCTGGCGGCCCAGCAGCCATGCCGCCGCCAGCGCCAGGAACGCCGTTCCCGCCATCATGCCAAATTGCGCGCCCATCTGCTTGCGGTAGGGGGCGTAGGCTTCCCTTTTGGAAATGCCGACCATCATAAACAAATGCCCGATGCCCGGAGCCTCGATCCGGTTGACCGCATAGATGCGCTCCAAGCCATCCACCCCCCTGGCCTCCAGCGTTCCCTCGGGATCTCGGTTCGAGAGCATCCCCTCGGCCAGGCTCTCCGACGCGCGTTTGCCAATCCAGCGCTCCGGGTCCGGGTGGCGCAGCAGGAGGACGTTATTTTCATCGATCATGGTGATGGAAGCACCTGGGGGAAGCGGCACCCGGGTGCCAAACTTGCTCATGGCCTGCAAATCAAGCCCCACATAGACGACGCCCGTGATTTGCTCCTGTTCGTTGATGACCGGGGCGGCCATGTGAATCGTCGCCTTTCCGGCCCGGCGGCTGATGGCGTAATCGCCCACGGTAAAACGGCGCGATTGGATCGCCCGCTGGAAATAGGGGCGGTCCGCCACGTTCACCGGCGCGGTTCCCGCGGTTCCTTGCGGAGCGCTGCAATAGACATTCCCCTGGCTGTCGGCAGCCCCCACGACGGCGAAGAGCGGGTTTTCCCGGAGGATCTTTTCAAACAATACCTGGCACTCCCCGTTGTGCTGCCGCTGCACCCCTTCCAATTTGGACATCACGGTGAGAAGCTGGCGCACGGAATCCATCAGCGCCTCCTGATTGCTGGCGCAAAGACGGGAAAGGCGAATCGCCTCGGCCCTGGCGTTGTCCGCCGCGCGCCGCCCCTGTTCCGCAGCCGTGTTCACCTCCAGCACCACCAGGGGCAGGAACGCCAGCAGCATCAAGCCCATCAATTTGATGCGAAGGCTAAAAGACCTCACGCCGGAAACTCTACCACGTTCACACGCCTGTTGCACGCGGATTTGCCAGGGCGCGGGAGAGCGCGGGAGGGTGCCGGGGCTCCTCTCCCGCGCATTGAAAAAACGGCGGACGAACTACAGGAGATTGGCGACGAGCGCTTTCTCTTCCTTCAGCTCGGTCACGCTCTTGTCGATGCGGTCGCGCGAGAAAGCGTCAATCGGGAGGCCCTGGACGATCTCCCAATCGGCGCCGTTGCTGCGGATCGGGAAGGAGGCGATGAGGCCTTTCTCAATGCCATAGGAGCCGTCGGAGCAAACCGCGACGCTGTTCCAGTCGCCCGCCGGAGTCGGCGTCGTGAGCGAGCGGACGGTATCCACCACGCCGTTGGCGGCGCTGGCAGCGCTGGAGAGGCCGCGCGCCTTGATGATGGCCGCGCCGCGCTGCTGCACGGTCGGGATGAAGGTCTCTTTCAGCCAGGCTTCATCGCCGATAACTTCGGCGGCCGGTTTGCCCCCGATCTTGGCGTTGGTGAAGTCGGGATACTGGGTGGCGGAGTGGTTGCCCCAGATGGCGACGTTCGAAACTTCCGTGACATGAACCCCGGCGCGCCCCGCGAGCTGGGCCTTGGCGCGGTTTTCGTCCAGGCGCGTCATGGCGAACCAGCGGTTGGCAGGGATGCCCTTGGCGTTGTTCATCGCAATGAGGCAGTTGGTGTTGCACGGATTGCCGACCACCAGGACGCGCACGTCGCTGGCCGCGTTGGCTTCGATGGCTTTGCCCTGGCCGGTGAAGATTTTGCCGTTGATGCCGAGCAGATCGCCCCGCTCCATCCCTGCCTTGCGGGGAACGGAACCGACCAGCAGCGCCCAGTTGACGCCGCGGAACCCTTCGGCGAGGTCCGCCGTCGGCACGATGCCGCTGACAAGCGGGAACGCGCAATCCTGCAATTCCATCACCACGCCTTGCAGCGCGGGCAGCGCGGGGGCGATTTCGATGAGGTGCAGTTCCACGGGTTGGTCCGGCCCAAACATGGAGCCCGAAGCAATACGGAAAAGGAGGGAATAACCAATTTGACCGGCAGCCCCGGTCACGGCGACTTTGATAGGAGTTTTCATAGAAAGGATAAGCGGATTGCATTAAAGACAGGCGCACAGCCGGGGGGAAGCGGATTTTTCGCCGAATTGCGCGAATCGCACTCTAGCGGTTGCATGGAATACGGTTTTCCACTAAGTTCGCTCCTCCTTATCCATTATGCGGTTCCCCTCTGTCGTTCTCCTCATCGCCTGCCTTGGGCTCTTTTTTGCCCCCGTGGGGCGGGCTGCTGATTCCACCGATCCCGACCAGGTCTTCCTGAGCGCCTATATGAGCTTCCAGCAGGCTGAAAAACTGGAAAGCCAGGGAAGCTACCGGGCCGCGCTCACCAAATACCGCTTCGCGGGGAGCGTGCTCGACCAATTGCAGCAGCGCAACCCGGACTGGAACCCGCCCGTCCTGCAATTCCGGCGGAAAAAAGTCACCGAAGCCATCCAGAAGCTGGAAGAGCGCATCGCCGCCGAAACACCGCCCGCCGCCACCCCGGCGGCTCCCGCGGCGCAACCCGGGCTCGACCCAAACCTCCTCCCCGGCATCAACACCTCCCCCACCCCCGCGGAAGCCCCTGCCGGAGGCGACGCCTTTGACCGCGCCGCGCGCGAAATGCGCTCCCAGATGGCGGCCATCAAAGCGCAGCTCGAACAATCCCGCCAGCAGTTGGAAGCCGTCCAGCGGGAAAAAGCCCGCATCGCCGGAGAACTCGAAGAGGCCACCGGCAAGCTCAACCGCGCCACCTCCCTCTCCAAAGAACAGGCGGAAAAACTCCGCAAAGCCGAAGCCACCCTCCAGGAACAGGCCGAACGGGTCACCGTCAGCGAAACCGAGGCGAAAGCCAGGGCCGAGCGCGACAGCAACGCCCAAAAGACCCTGCAAACCCAACTTGAGGAAACCAAGGCCGAAGCCGCCAAGGCCAAGGAGCAGCTTGCCCGCGCCAAAGCCAGCGAAACCGATCTCCAAGCCCGGCTGGAAACCGCCCGCCAACAATTCGAGGCCCAGTCCAAAGACAAAGACCAGGCCGCCACCGCCCAGGCCGAGGCGCTCCAAAAGCAGATGGAAGCGCTCCGCCGCGCGCTCGACGACGCCAAGGCCGACCGAGAAGTGGCCGAAGAACAGGGTGAACTGATGCACCAGCGCACCATTAAACTCTCCCAGGAGCGGGACGCGGCCACCGCCCAGAACACCGCGCTGGCCGGGCAGTTGGAAAGCGCCCACAAGAAGATCGAATCCCTCGCCGACGTGGAACAGAAACTCGTCGCCATGGCCAAGGAACGCGAAGCCGTCAAGGCCGAAGCCGCCGAGAAGGGCGCCCGGCTCGCCGCCGCCCAAAAGAACGTCGAAACCGTCACCGCCGAGCGCGACAGCGCCCTGGCCCAGCTCGCCAAAGCGCAAGAGGCCAAGGGGCAGGCCGAGAAACTCCTCGCCGAAAACGCCTCGCTCACGCAGCAGCTCGACACCGCGCAAAAAAACATCGCCTCCTTCAACGCCGCCGCGCCGGAAAAAGACCGGCAGATCGCCGCCCTCAAGGAGCAACTCTCCGGCGTGCAGGAACAACTCGACGCCGCGCAGAAGGAAGGGGGCGTCAACCGGGATCTGATCGCCGAACTGCAAAAGCAACTCGACACCTCCAACGCCAAAGCCCCCACCGGAGCGGATCAAACAAAACTCACGCAGGAAAACGAACTCCTGCGCGGCATCGTCCTGCGCGAACTCAAGGAGCAGGCCCGCCGGGAGCAATCGCGCAAGCTCGTCTTGAGCGAACTGGAGCGGATGAAAGTCCGTTCCAAGGCCCTCACCGAGGAGGTCGGCCTTTTGAGCCAGCCCGCCGTGACCCTCACCGCCGACGAGCGCGCCCTCTTCAAAACGCCGCAGATGGAAATCATCGACAACACCCCGGGGACCCTGTCGATCTCCATCGCCGCGCCCGCCTCCGGCAACGCATCCAAGCCGGCGGCCAAAGCCGGGGAACCGCTGGAGGGAGCGCTCCCCACCAACCCCGCCGCAACGGAAAACGACGCCCGGCCCTCCGCCTCGGCCACCGCCAAAGTCGCCGTCGCAAGCAGCCCCAGCGTCCCGGAAGCGCTCCGGCCCCTCGCCCGCGAGGCCAAAGACCAATTCAACCGGGGCCGGTATCTCGAAGCGGAGCGCACCTACGAGAAGATCGTCAGCCAGACCCCGTCGAATATCTACGCCCTCTCCAACCTGGGCGTGGCACGGTTCCGCGCCGGGCATTTGAAGCAGGCGGAGGAAACCTTCAAAAAAGTGCTCGCCCTCGCCCCCGGGGACGCCTTCGCCCATTCCACCCTCGGGATCATTTATTTCCAGCAAGCCCGTTACGACGACGCCATCGCCAACCTCACGCAAGCCATCGGCGCGGATCCCCAAAACGCCGCCTCGCACAACTTCCTCGGCATCGCCGCCGCCAAGAAAGGGTGGCCGGAGGCCGCGCAAAAAGAATTGGATAAGGCCCTGCAACTCGACCCCGACTACGCCGACGCCCACTACAACCTGGCCGTCCTGCTCGCCACCGCGCAGCCGCCCCGAAAGGAGAGCGCCGCCCAGCACTACAACAAGGCGCTGGAGCTGGGGGTAAAGCCGGACCCGAAGTTCGAGGCCACGCTCAAATAGCAGACAGGGAGACGCGGAGAAGAGGGGTGGCGGGGAAATGCTCCTCGTTCCCAATCTCCAGATTGGGAACGCCCTTGTCCCCGAAGCTCCAGCTTCGCAACCCGTGGAATGCCCGATGGCTTCCCTCATTAAACCTAAAAACGGTGATAGGAGGGGATGAGCTGACACAAGATACTGAGCCTCGACGAAAGTCACTCGCGGCCAGTAGATTGTGTCAGATCGCCCCGATCCATTGCCGTTTTTAGGTTAAATCGCCAGGGCAAGTCATACTGCCCGGATATTGATGAAAGTCGGTATCACTCCCCGCAGACTTCCTCAATCCCCCGCCGCAGCGCTTCCACGCATTGGCGGATCTGCGCTTCGGTAACACAAAACGGAGGCATCAACACCAGCGTGTCGCGCGTGACGGGGCGGGTCAAGAGGCCGTGCTTGCGCGCCGCCTCGCAGACGCGCGCGCCGGTTTGCAGGCCGGGCGCAAACGGCGTGCCGTCGCGCTGCACGAGGTCGATCCCGGCGATGAACCCGCATTGCCGGACCTCCCCGGCATTCGGGTGCCTCTGGAGCGCTTCCAGCCCCTCGCGGAGCACGGCGATCTTCCCCTGCAATTGTTCCAGGACGCGCTCCTCGCGGAAGAGAGCCAGGCTCGCCCGGGCGGCGGCGCAGGCAAGCTGGTTGCCGGTGAAGCTGTGGCCGTAAAAGAAGCTCTTTAATTCCTCGTACCCCCCGAGGAACGCCTCATAAACGGCCTCCGTGGTGTACGTCGCGGCCAGCGGCAGGTAGCCGCCGCTCAGGCCCTTGGCGCAGGCGACAAAATCCGGGACGACTCCTTCGTGATGCGAGGCGAACATCTTGCCCGTGCGGCCAAAGCCGGTCATCACCTCGTCAGCAATGAGGAAGACGCCATGCCGGTCGCACCACGCGCGCAGGCGGGCCAGCATCCCCCGGGGCCAGAGCCGCATCCCGGCGGCTCCCTGGATCAGCGGCTCGATCACCACGGCGGCAAGGCTCTCCACATCAATGGGAGCCGCAGCGCCGGGAGCGGTGCGAGCTTCCAGCTCCTCCATCGACGCCACGTGGACGGAGGGAAAATGGAACGCCGAAAAGCGCCCGTGGAAGGCGTTGATCCCCCCGAGGCTCGACGCCCCCATCGTGTCCCCATGGTAGGCGTTGGAGAACGCCAGGAAGCGCATCCGCTGCGGCTGCCCCCGGTGCTGCCAGCATTGGACGGCCAGCTTCACGGCGCACTCAATGGCCGTGCTCCCGTCGTCGGAAAAGAAAACGCGGTTCAGCGGATTCGGCACATCCCGGGGCCAAAGCGCCACGAGTTCCTCCGCCAGCGCAATCGCCTGCGGGTTGGTGAACCCGAGGAAAGAGGTGTGCGCCACGCGCTCCAACTGCTCGCGGATGGCGGCGTTGATCTTCGGGTGCCGGTGGCCGTGGATGTTCGTCCAGATGGAGGAGTTGCCGTCAACGTATTCGCGCCCCTCGCTGTCGCGCAGAATGGCCCCCTCGCCCTCCACCAGCACGAGCGGCTCGTGATCCGGCGCGCACCAGTCGCGCATTTGGGTGAACGGATGCCAGCAATGGCGTTTATCGGAATCGATCAGATCAGTAGTCGTCATGGGAAAATTCGCCTCACTCTTCCTCTTCTTTCCGCCAGTCCCCGCCCCTTGCGGTGATCATCTTTTCAATCGCCGTAACGTCCTCGTAGGCGGCCCGGCGGCGCTGGTATTTGCGGAAGAGCAGGTCGCGCAATTCGATCAAGTCCTCCAGCAGCGCCGGTTCGTGGTAGGTCCACACCTCCGCGCTCGCCAGTTTGCTCTGGATGCGCCAGACGCCTCCAAATTTCACGGCGCGCACTTCGCGCTTCTCGCCCTCGGGGGTTCGCTCGGTCCAAACGTGTTTGTTGTGCATGAAAGAAATTGCGGTCTTGCGGAATATGACGAAAACTTCGCCCACTTTGAAGTCTCTTGGCAAAATCATTTTTTACCTCCTGGCAACCATCGTCCTCGGCGCGCTGCTGGCCGCCCCGCTCTATTGGGGCGGGCAATGGCTGGCGGGCCACGGCATTCTGACCTGGCTGGCCGAAACGCCTTTCCGCAAATTCTTCCATCGCGGGCTGCTCCTGGCGGCGCTGGCGCTGCTCTGGCCCACGGCCCGGTGGCTGCGGGTTTCGAGCGTCCGCGCGCTCGGCCTGGAGCCCAACCCGTGGCGCTGGCGCGATGCCGTCGCCGGTTTCACGGCCTCGTTCCTGATGATGGTCCTGCTGGCCGCGCTGCTAATGGTCTTCCACGTCGTCAAACTCCGGGCGCACATCGACGTGGCCGCCCTCGGGAGCATCGTCCTTTCCGCCGTGGTCGTCTCGATCCTGGAGGAATGGCTTTTCCGGGGGGCGATCCTCGGTCTGCTGGCCCGGTCCCTGCCCCGCTTCTCCGCGCTGTTTTGCACCTCGGCGCTTTTTTCCGTGCTCCATTTCCTCAAGCCCGACACCGCCGATCCGCAAGCCATCGGCTGGCTTTCCGGCTTTGCGCTGATCCCCGGGGCGTTCGCCCAGTTCCGCGAGCCGTGGCTGGTCCTGGGGGGATTCACCACGCTCTTTTGCGTTGGCTGGATTTTGGGCTGGGCGCGGCTGCAAACGCGCTCTCTCTGGATGCCCATCGGCCTTCACACCGGCTGGGTTGCCGGCTTCATGGGCTTCTCCAAAGTCACCAAGCGGCTCCTGAGGCCGGAACAGACGCTCCCCTGGTTTGGCGGCGACCTGAAAGTGGGCCTGGGCTCCGTGGCCATGGTGCTCCTGACGGGGTTAGTGGTCTGGGCCTGCCTGCGCAACCGCCGGCAAGGGGCTTAGCCCTCCTACTCCGGCAGGCAAAGGACGCTCAAGCCGCCGGTCCGTTTCTCCACCCGGATTTGCACGGGGATGCGCTCTTTGAGCAGCTCGACGTGGGAGATCACGCCCACGGTCTTGTTGTGGAGCCGCAGCGCGTCGAGCGCCGCAACGGCGAGGTCAAGCGTGTCGGCATCCAGCGACCCAAAGCCTTCGTCGATGAAGAGCGAGTCGATCCGCACGTTGCGCCCGGCGAGGTCCGAAAGCCCGAGCGCCAGCGCCAGGCTGGCCAGAAAACTTTCGCCGCCGGACAGGCTTTCCATGGGCCGGGTGGCGTCGGCCTGGTGGTGGTCGATAATCTCCAAAGAGAGCTCCCCCTCCACGCGCCGCAGCCGGTAGCGGTCGCTCAAGCGGGCCAGGTGCCGGTTGGCATGGCGCACGAGAAGATCGAGCGAAAGCCCCTGGGCGAACTGCCGGAAGGCCGCTCCGTTGGCGGAGCCGATCAAGCGCCGGAGCTGGACCCACACGGCGAGGCCGCGCGCCTCGCTCTCCAGCTGGGCGAGTTCCGCCGTGTGCGAACGGCGGGTCTCCTCGTCGCGCTCCAGATCGTTGCGAAGCGTGGTGCGGGCCTCGGCGGCGGCGGTGATGCGCCCGGCCAATGCCTGGCGTTCCTGTTCCAAAGCCGCCAGGGCCTCGCCTTCGGGGGCGCTTCCCTCGCGCAGGGCGCGGATCTGCTCCCGGACGTGGTGAAAGCGCCCTTCCATCTCCTGGCCGCGCGCGGCGAGTTTCGTTTCCAGGGCTTCGATCCGCCGGGCTTCCGCCGCGTCCAGCCGCGCCGCGCGCAACGCCCCGGCATCGGCGAAGGGCGTGCCTTCCAACAGTTCGCGCACGGCCGCGGCCTGTTGCTCCCCGGCTTTGCGGACGCCTTCCAGCGTCTTGCGGCGTTCCCCGGCGGCCGCCGCTGTTTCGGCAAACGCCCGGCGCAGCGGCTCCAGCGCGAAGGCTGCCGCGTCGAGGGTCGTCCATTCCGCCGCGAACCGCTCCGCAAGGCGGGAATCGGCGGAAGCGGCCCCCAAGCCGCCGGCGGCAGCATCCGCCCGTTCGGCCTCGCGGCAAAGCGCCTCCCGCTGGCGGATGGCGGCAGCGCGCGCGGTTTCGGCGGCGATCCGTTTTTCCCGAAGCTGGGCCGTTTTGCCCTGGCAGGTAAGGAGCCCCTTTTCGGCGGCGTGGCAGCGCGCCTCCGCCTCGCGGATTTCGCGTGCCAGCGTTTCGTGCGCGGCGCGTTCCTGGGCGAGGTCGGCAAAGGCTTCCTCCAGCCCCTCCATGGTAAAGATGCGCACCGAGCGGGCCGCTTTTTCAAACGCCTCGTGGCCGGCCGTCTGCTCCCAACGGATTTCCCCCCGGCGCTTCTGCACGCCCGCCAGCCGCTCTTCCATCCGGGTCAACCCCTCGGCGGCGATCCGGGCTTCGCGGGATGCTGTGTCGTTGGCCGTTTTGGCGGCGTTCAAATGGCGGCGCGCCTCTTCGATGGGCGAGGAAGGGAGGGCCTGGGCGTAAGGATGCTCCAACGCGCCGCAGAGCGGGCAGGGGCGGCCCTCCACCAGATCGGCCCGCTGGCCGGCCATTCCGGCGATCCGCTCCTGCAAGGCCAGGTTGGCGCGGGCGTCTTCCAGCAGCACGGCCTGGGCTTCCGCCTCCTGGAACGTCGCCTCCTTTTCCCGGCGGGCAGTCTCAATCTCGCCGGCGAGTTGGGTCTCCTCGTCAGCGAGCCGCGCGGCTTCGGCGGCGGAGGCGTCCCGTTTCTCCATCGCCGTGCGGAGTTCAAAAAGGGCGTTGCGCTTCTGTTCGAGCCGGGTGAATGCGGCGGCGATCGCAGCCTCCGTCCGGTCCTGCCGCCGTTCGGCCAGCGTGGCGGCGGCGTGCCGGGCCTCGGCGGCGGCGGCCTGTTCGGAGGTCTCGGCCTGGATCAGCGCTTCCCCCAGCGCCTGAAAATCCGCTTCGGCGCGGGCCAGCGCGGAGGCTGCCTCTCCAAGCTGGCGGCGCGCCACGGCCTGGGCGGCTTGCAACCCGGCGGAAATCCGCTCCCGGGCCTGCGCGGCAGCCGTCTCCGCTTCCCCGGTTTGGAGGGTCTCGGCGGCTACGCGGCGTTCCAGGGCGTCGAGCGTCTCCAGCGGCGCGAGGAAAGGCACGGAAAGCCGGTGGACCCGGAGGCTCTCCAACGCGGGGACCGCCTGCTGGGCTTCCGTCTCCAGCGCGGTTTTCTTCACGGCAAGATCGGCCTCCTCGCGCAGGCGGTCGCGGAGTTGGAGCCCGAATCCGAGCCGTTCGGCCAGAGCGGCCCGGCTTCCCTCCAGCCCGTTGAGACCGGCGGTGAGCTGCGCGATCTGGGCCGTCTTGGCCGCGCGTTCCTCTTCGGAGAGCAGGACGACCCGCCCGAGCGCCTCCCGGCGCGCCATTAGCTCCTCTTCCCGCCGGGTCGCCTCGCGGAAGGCCCGCTCGCTCAACTCCGAATAAATCGACGTGCCGGTGAGGCTCTCCAGCAACGCGGCGCGCTCATCCGGCCTGGCTTTCAGAAAACGGGTGAACTCCCCCTGCGCGAGGAGCACCGAGCGGCGGAAACGCTCGAAGTCGAGGCCGGTCAGTTCCTCCACCAGGCGGTCGGCCTCATCGATCTTCTGCGCGAGCACCGTTCCGCTGCCGTCCTCGACGATGCTTCGGCGCGCGGATTGAACCTTGCCGCCGGCCTTGCCGCGGGCGCGCCGCAATTCCCAGCGGGCCTGGTAACGGCCGCGCGGGACCTCAAAGAGGACCTCGGCCCGGCACGAGCCGGTATGGCGGCTCATCATGTTCTCCGGGTTGGGCTCCTTGTCGTAGCGGGCGGCGCGCCCGTAGAGGGCGAGCGTCAGCGCGTCGAGCAACGTCGATTTGCCCGCCCCGGTGGGGCCGGTGATGGCGAAAATCCCCGCCTCGGCCAGCGGCCCGTGCTCCAAATCGATGTCCCCGCTGGGCAGCGAGTTCAAATTTTCAAATTGGATCCGAAGAATGCGCATGGCTGGGAGGAAGAGCTTAAATTGGGGACCAGGACGGGGGAAAATGCAACCGGGAACTCGGGAAAGGTTCGCGCAAAGAACGCAAAAGGCGCGGGCGCAGCTCTTTCGGAAAGGATTTTTGAGAATTGCTCTATCCCTCCAAGCGCCGGTCGCACAACTCCGCAAAGGCGGTTTCCAGCGCGGCGCGGGCGGCTGGATCGAGGTCCGGCTCCTGGTCCAGCCGGCGGCGGAAGACGGCCTTGGGGTCAGCCAGCAACTCGTCCGCCGCCTCCTCCGCCCAGGCGTCATCCAGGGCAAGCCCGGCTCGCGCCCCCTCGCGCTCGACGGTGACTTTGACCACCTCGAAAGGGCGGCCTTCCACCAAATCCCGCACCGTTTTGTAAAGATCGCCGGAAGGGGAGGCCTTCTCGACCACCACTTCCACCCACGGCGGAAGATCCGAGGGCGGCGGCTCAAAGGCGCGCAACCCCACCTCCAGATCCACTTGCGGAACCCGCAGCCGCACCAATCGGCGGGCCTGCGGCACGGGAACCCCCTCGTTTAACACGAGAGCCCCTCCCTCAAAATCCAGCAGGCGCACCTCCTTGGCGTCGGCGGCTTCGCTAAAGCTCAACGCCAGGGGGGAACCGGCATACCGCACCTGCGGGCGGCCTCCCACGGCCTGGGGCCGGTGCAAATGTCCGAGCGCAACATAGGCGAACGCCTCGGGGAAAGCGTCCGCCCCGATGCTCCCGAGCCCGCCCACGTGGATCTCCCGTTCGCTTTCCGGCGTGACGGACGCTCCCAGGGCCGTCAGATGCCCCATGGCGAGCATCGGCACGCCCCGCGCGCGCCAGGGCCCGGCCGCGGCGGCCACCTCGGCATAGCGCCGGTGCACCCCCTCGCGCAAATCGCGTTCGATTTCCGCCGCGCTCTGGCCCAGCCGCCCCGTGCGCAGGTCCCGCTCGCGCAGAAAGGGCACGGCGGCCACGACCAGCGCGGGCACCTCGGGCGAAGGGAGCGGGATCAGCAACGCCGACGGGTCCTCTGGGAACGAAGCCGCCACGCGGGTCCGCAGGACGCCCAGCAGCTCGCGCGGGGCTTCCAGGTGCGAGGGGGAGTCGTGATTGCCCGCCGTCACCACCGCCACACACCGGCTGCGCGAGTACAGCGCGGCCAGAAAGTCGAAATAGAGGCGCACGGCCGCCTGCGGGGGCGTGGCGCAGTCAAAGACATCCCCGGCCACCACCAGCGCGTCGGCGTCCGCGGCGATCAGCGTTTCCAGGAGAAACGCCAGGAACCGGCGGTGCTCCTCGCTCCGGTCCAACTCCGCCAGGGGCTTGCCCAGATGCCAATCCGATGTGTGCACGACCCGGAAGCAGCCGGGGCGTTTGGGGGGAAGCGTTGGAGCAAGCGGGGGAACGGTCATGGAAACGGGAGAAAGTATGCGCATATTCCCCCCTCCGCGCCAGCCCGGAAACGCGCCCGGCCGTGCGGCTCTCTCCCCCGCCCTCGCAATTCCCCTCCGAGGGGATGCTACAAAGGCCGGTCGAAGGTCCGCCTGGAACTCTTCGCGGGGGCGTCCGTCCCAGGAGTGGCCCCGTCGCCAAAAAACATCTCTGCCGCAGCCGCCTTTTCGGCGTCAGCCGCAATCAAATCCGCCACGTAATTGGAAAAATTACGCCGGCGGCGCTTGGCAAGCCGCTGCCCTTCTTGAAAGAGTTCTTCGGGTATTGAAATCGAAGTCCGTCGTATTGAACCGCCCATAGTAATGCGACTCGGTAATACGACCCGAAGCGGTTCGGGGCAAGCATTTCTGGTGGAAAATGCAATTTTCTTACTGGACGACTGTCTCACTTCGTAATATCTTTCACTTATTCATTGGGTTCCCGGGGCCCAAAAAACTGCTTTGGAATAAAAAAAATCCTTCAATGCGATTTTTTCCTACATCCAAAATGGCTTTCCCGGCGTTTCCCAATGAGAAACCTAACGAGGACCATCCTATTAAACGCACTAGCATTACATTAGAGGACCCGGTTTACGAAGCGGGCCAGCAAATCGCTGACAAACGTGGGTTTGGCCAGTCCTTTTCCGCTTATATCGCCTGGTTGATCAAGCGCGATGCAGAAGGCGGCGTCACCCGTGAAGACGCCACCCTGCGCCGCGCCGTCAAGACTCCCGGCAAAAGCGTGAAAGCGGCCAAAGGCGCTCCCCGCTCCAAACGCGGGAAATAGCGCCCCCGTTGTCGCGGCGATCCTTCAGCGGCCCAAACGAGCCCGGAAAAACACAACGGGCGCGTGGACTGTAGCGTTTGCCCGTGTTTTTCCGCACCCGGCTCCCGCTCTCTCAGGCGCGCGCCAGTTCTTCCAGCAACGCCTGGTTGAGCCGCATGCCAGCCTCGAAGTTTTCCAGGGGAAAACTCTCGTTGGGCGCATGGCAGGCGCAATCCGGCAGCGCCAGCCCGAGCAGAAGAATCTCCACCCCCAGCGTTCGCCGGAGCGCCTCCAGAATCGGGATGGAGCCCCCCTCCCGAATCAGCGCGGGCTCCACGCCCCACGTGCGGGCCAGCGCGCGGCGTGCCGCCTGCCCATCCCTCCCCTGCGGGTCGCACAGGAACGGCTCGCCGCCATGCCCCGTCACGATCTCCATCCGCACCTGCGGCGGGCAGACCCGTTCCAAGTGGGCGCGCACGCACGCCTCAATCTGCGCGGGCTTCTGGTTGGGCACCAGGCGAAAGGATAATTTGGCGAAGGCTTCGCGCGGGATCACCGTCTTGCCACCGCTCCCCTGGTAGCCGCCGCCGATGCCGTTGACCTCGGCGGTAGGCCGCCCCCAGGCGCGCTCGACGGGCGTGTAGCCCGCCTCCCCCAGCAAGGCATCGGAATGGATGGCCGCCTTGAAAAACGCCTCGTCCAGCGGGAGCCGGGCCCACTCCGCCCGCTCCCAATCCTGCAATGCGGCGACGGCGTCGTAGAAACCGGGGATGGCCACGCGGAAGCTCTCGTCGTGCAGCGAGGCGACCATCCGCGCCAGCAGCGTGGCCGGATTCGGCGCGATGCCCCCGTAAAGCCCCGAATGCAGATCCGTCCGCGCCCCATGGAGCCGCACTTCCATCGCCAGGATGCCGCGCAAGCCGTAGGTGAGCGCCGGGAGCCCCCGGGCCACCATCCCGGTATCCGAAATGGCGATCAAATCGCAGGCCAATTCCTCCCGATGCGTCTCCAGGAAGTCCGCCAGATGTTCGCTGCCGCTCTCCTCCTCCCCCTCCACCAGGAAAATGATGTTCACAGGGAGCTCCCCTTTCTCGCGCAACGTCTTCTCCACCCCCAGGATGTGAGCCAGGATCTGCCCTTTGTTGTCCGTCGCGCCCCGGGCATAGACGATCCCGTCTTTCAGAGCCGGTTCAAAAGGAGGGGTCCGCCATTCCTCCAGCGGATCGGCCGGTTGCACATCGTAATGGCCGTAAATGAGCAGCGTGCGCCGGTCCGGCTTTGGCTGGCTGCGCGCCACCACAATCGGGTGCCCTGCGGTTGGATACGCCCGGGCTTCCAGGCCCATCCCGCGGAATTTGCGTTCCAGCCACCCGGCGCATGCCGCCACCCGGGGAGCAAGACCGGGATCGGTTGAAACGCTTTGGAACCGCAGGAATTCAAAATAATCCGCAAGAAAAGGAGTGCTCATGGCAAAGTGCGTTAAACCTAAAAACGGTGATGGGAGGGGATGATCTGACACAAGATACTGAGCCGCGATTAGAGCGTTTTTGGGTTATTTTGTCGCAATGATCTGAGAGCGCCGAGGGTTGATGCGGGGCTTTTTGAGCGCAGCGGCTGTATTTGTAAATACAGCCCAAGCGCAAAAAGACGCACAGCGACTCTCGCCGCCGAAGAGCATACGACAAAATAAACCGAAACCGCTCTAAAGGCTATTTAGAATCGACCCTCGGGGGAACTCAAGCGCCAACCCAGGGCTCACGCATCTAAAAATCAAGAGATCGCGAGTTTTGTGTGTACATTGTAA
>JBAWXX010000009.1:0-67120 GCA_037143855.1 Verrucomicrobiota bacterium
CGCTCCAGCCCAGGCTCAAGGAATGGAGGCGGTGATTCCTCCAAGAAAACACCGCCCAGTTTTTTACGACTATCCCAGAAGCCCCAGATCCGGCCCGGGCCCAGCAGCGCCATCGCTTCAAAGGCTTTCGTGAAGTGTTTGCTCAAACCCTCCCACGGCGGCTTCACCCGGTAAACTTTCCCATTGCTTTCACATCGCCCTCGCGGCAACCGACACCGAATCTCGCACTTGTGCTCGAAAACGTTGAGATGTCGCCAAACCATCTCCTCCACATGATCGTAGCACTTCACCCTCCCGCCACTTTCGGGGCAGCGTTCAATCTCCCAAAGATGCTCCGTCTCGCGTATCCGCAGACAAACCACCCCTTCCTCACGCTTAAATTCGCACTCCTCTACCTTCCAGTTCAGTCCCAGGCCTAAAAGCTCGTGAAATAATTTTTCTGGCGTCACCCCGTCCTTTTACCAGTTCTACCCACTGAAAACAGAGAAGAACCTTTGTTAAACAAAACGGAATTTGGAGGCAAAATTCCGATTTGAGCAGCTAAAAAGGGCCTTTTTGGCGGTTTTGCTGGCACCAGGTGGCACTGCACCTACATCCGATTTTCGCTGGAGGCCAGCATTCCGGTCGCTTTGTCGTTGGCGAATGTACGCTTTCTTCGGCATTTCGGGATGAATACGGCGTGATATTTGCACTGCCATCTGGTATGGCTCAAACTGTTGTGGCCTTCCTTTGTTCGTTGGTTTTGTAGCTTTGAGCGGCTCAAAACCACCGAACAGGAAGGCCTCACAATAAGTCAAACTCTGGGAGCCTCCCCGCCAGAGCCAGGGGGTCTCCTTTTGGACTTTAGAGGCGTGAGCTCTGCCCCCTCCCCCGCACGCTTGACAGCCACTTACCGCAACGATAGTCCTTTGCGAAGCCATTGGCGGGAGCGATGGCGGGCCCAAAAAGCTCGTAGCTCCCAGCGCGTGGCTTTTCTTTTGTGGAAGGCCCGCAAGACAGCACTCCTCAAACCCACGACATTGTCATGCAATCATCCCTCGATTCCGCGGCGCAAGGCCCCATCTCCGCTTTTATCACCAAACATTTCCGCCACTTCAACGCGGCGGCGCTCAAGGATGCGGCAGACGGCTACCGCGCGCACCTCGACAAGGGCGGCGCGATGTTTGTCACCATCGCCGGGGCAATGAGCACGGCGGAATTGGGCATTTCGCTCGCGGAAATGATCCGCCAGGGCAAAATCCACGGGATTTGCTGCACCGGGGCCAACCTGGAGGAAGATGTATTCAACCTCGTGGCCCACGATCACTACGTCCGCGTCCCGCATTACCGCGACCTGACGCCGCAGGACGAACAAGCGCTCCTGGCCCGCCATCTCAACCGCGTCACCGACACGTGCATCCCGGAAGAGGAGGCGATGCGCCGGATCGAAAAGGTGGTGCTGGCCCAATGGATGGATGCCGACGCCAAGGGCGAACGCTATTTCCCCTATGAGTTTATGTACCGCATCCTCCTGAGCGGGGAATTGGAAAAATCCTACCAGATCGATCCCCGCAACAGTTGGCTGCTCGCGGCGGCGGAGCGAAATCTGCCCATCTTCGTGCCGGGTTGGGAGGACTCGACCCTCGGCAATATGTACACCGGCCACTGCATCAGCGGCGATGTCAAAAATGTGCACACGGTGCGCACGGGGATCGAAACCATGATGATGCTGGCGGATTGGTATCAGAAAACGGCCGCGCAGCAGAGCATCGGGTTCTTCCAGATCGCCGGCGGCATCGCGGGCGACTTCCCGATCTGCGTGGTGCCGATGCTGCACCAGGATTTGCGCCGCCCGGACGTGCCGCTCTGGGGGTATTTCTGCCAGATCAGCGATTCAACGACCAGCTACGGCAGCTACTCGGGCGCGGTGCCCAACGAGAAGATCACCTGGGGCAAGCTGCATGCCGATACGCCGAAGTTCATCATCGAATCCGACGCCTCCATTGTCGCGCCGCTGCTCTTCGCCTACGTTTTGGGTCAATAATATTTCGTATGAGCGCTCCCTTCTTCACCCCTTCCACTCGCATCCTCATCACCGGCGGCGCAGGCTTTATCGGCAGCGCGCTGGCGTGGGAACTCAACCGGCGCGGCTGCGAGCGGATCGTCATCGCCGACTTCCTGGGCACCGGCGAAAAATGGCGCAACCTGACGCCGCTGCGCTTTGAGGATTACCTGGAGGCCGACGACCTTCGTCCGCGCTTGCAGGGCGGCGCGCTTGGGAAATTTGACGTGGCGCTGCACCTCGGGGCCTGCTCCGCCACGACGGAAAAGGACGCGACCTACCTCGCCCGGAACAACTTCGAGTTCACAAAAGACCTCGCCGGGTGGGCTCTGGAGAACGGAACCCGCTTTGTCTATGCCTCCTCCGCCGCCACCTACGGCGACGGCAGCGCCGGGATGGAGGACACCCTGGCAGAGATCGCGCGCCTGCGCCCGCTGAACATGTATGGCTACTCCAAGCAGCTCTTCGACCTCTACGCGCAGCGGCGCGGCTGGCTGGAACACCTGGTGGGGTTGAAGTATTTCAACGTCTTCGGCCCCAACGAAGACCACAAGGGGGACATGCGCAGCCTCGTCCACAAGAGCACGGCTCAAGTGCGCGAAAGCGGGCTGATCCGGCTCTTCAAGAGCCATCGGCCGGACTTTGCCGACGGCGAGCAGAAACGCGATTTCCTTTACGTAAAGGACGCCGTGGCGATCACCCTCCACCTGGCCGCCACAACCCGCGCAAACGGGCTCTTCA
Organism: Verrucomicrobiota bacterium; assembly: GCA_037143855.1. GTDB lineage: Bacteria > Verrucomicrobiota > Verrucomicrobiia > Chthoniobacterales > Chthoniobacteraceae > UBA695. The sequence continues at coordinate 2,783 of JBAWXX010000009.1, forward strand.
ACGTCGGCTCCGGCGAGGCCCACTCGTGGAACGAACTCGCCCGGGCCGTCTTCTCGGCCCTCGGGCTTCCGCCCCGCATCGAATACATCGACATGCCCGAGGCGCTGCGCGGCAAATACCAGTATTTCACGCAAGCCAACATCGGCAAAGTGCGCGCGGCGGGCTATGACCGCCCCATCACAACGCTGGCCGAGGCCGTCCACGATTACGTCACCCGCTACCTCGTGCCGGACCGCCGCCTGGGGGATGAACTCCCGGAGTAGCTACTCGCCCATCCCATAGAGCGAGATCTTATGGCAGGCGGCCAGTTCCTCCACCCGCTCCCGCTCCATCACCAGCGTGCGCCCGGCTTCCACGGCGATCACGCGGACTTGCCCCTCGGCAGCGCTTTCCAGCGTCAGGGGGCCGATCACGGGAACGTCGAAGCGGAAATCCTGGTTCGGCTTGGAAACCTTGACCACGACCGCCCCCTCCTTGCCGAGCTGGCCGCCGCGCCGGATTGTCGCATTGGTCCCGTCAAAGCCCTCCACGGCCAGCACGGTGCCCCCCTTGACCACGACCGTCTGGCCGATGTCCAGGCGGCTGACATCCTTGGCGATGCCGAACCCGAACCGGACGTCCGTTTCCTCGCGGCGCGAAAGGCGCGGCCCGGCGAAGACGCCCGGGGCGGCGAGGTGCGCCTGCATAAACGTTGTGGCGGGCAGCAACTCCACGCCCACCTTGGCGAGTTCGTCGCCGATGGCCCCGAAGATCGTCTCCGCGTTGCGCTCCCGCAGGCGCGCCAGCAAAAGGAAGGCTTTCAGGTCGGGCCTCAGGTTGAAGAGATTGCCCGGTGCGATCTGCCCGGCCATGATGGCGTGGGCGATCTTGCGTGACGAAAACGTCCGCAGCATCCGCCCCAACTGGCCCACGCGCATCCACTCGATCTCGTCCACCAGGCCGACCAGCGCCGGGTCCGTCTCTCCCTCAAACGCCGCCGCGGCGATGCGCGGGACCCCGGCCGCGCGGGCCGCTTTCGCCAGGGCAAACGGGTAAACGCCGTTCCCGGCAATGATGCCGAGCGCGGGAATCGGAGCGGAGGGAGCTGGTGGTTCGGGTGGGTTGGTCACAAGAGGAAACGCTATTCCCGAGTATACGGCGCGGGAAATCCATGGCAAACTCGAAACAGCCTCCCTTCAAGATGCCCATTCTCCACTGGTTCCGGCGCGATTTGCGGCTCGCGGACAACCCGGCGCTCCACGCGGCCCATCGGGAGAGCGGCGGCCGCGTCCTCCCTGCTTTCATCCTGAGCGCATGGCACGGCGCGCACCGCTGGAGCGGGGCTCCCCGGCAGGCCGCGCTCTGCGGCAGCCTGCGCGCGCTTGCCGCCGGGCTGGAGGCGCGCGGCAGCCGCCTCGTCCTGCGCCGGGGGGATGCCGCCGCGGAACTGGAAGCGCTCTTGCTCGAAACCGGGGCGTCCTCCCTTACTTTTAACCGGAGCCCCGACCCGGCGGGCCGGGCGCTGGAGGCGCGCGTGGAGGCGATGGCGCGCCAGCTCGGCATCCGCGTGACCGGCTTTGACGAGGTCACCGTGTTCCCCCCAGGCGCGGTATTGACGCAAACCGGCCAGCCATTCCGGGTTTTTACCCCCTACGCCCGCGCCTGGCTGCGCCTGGAGCCGCCCGCGACGCTCCCCGCGCCCGGTCGGTTCGCTCCGGTTCCCGCCGCGCTCCGCTCGCTCCCGCTGCCGGCGCCCGCCGACTGGGGGCTGGACGCCTCCGGGCTCACGCTGCCCGCGTTGGGCGAACCAGCGGCACGCCGCCGGATGGAAGCGTTCTTCCGCGATGCCGTGTTCCATTACGCCGAAGAACGCGACCTCCCCGCGCTCGACGCGACCTCCCGGCTTTCCACCGCGCTACGCTGGGGGGCGCTCTCCGCACGCTCGCTCGCGCAGCGCTGCCGCGAGGCCACCACAAACGCCCCCACCGCCCCGCTGCGCGAAGGCCCGCGCAAGTTCCTGGGCGAGTTGATCTGGCGCGAATTTTACATGGCGCTGCTGTGGCACTCTCCGGAAGTGTTGGACCGGGAGTTTCAACCCCGCTTCCGCGCCGTCCGCTGGCGCAAGCCGGGGCCGGACTTCCAGCGCTGGTGTGAAGGGACCACCGGCTTCCCCATCGTGGACGCCGGGATGCGCCAGCTCGCCGCCACCGGCTGGATGCACAACCGGGTGCGCATGATCGTCGCCATGTTCCTCACCAAAGACCTGCACCTGGACTGGCGGCTGGGAGAGGCGTTCTTTATGCAACGCCTGGCGGACGGCGAGATCGCCTCCAACAACGGCGGCTGGCAATGGAGCGCGGGCACCGGCGCGGACGCCGCCCCTTACTTCCGCATCCAGAACCCGTGGACGCAAAGCGCCCGGTTCGACCCCGACGGGGCCTACATCAAGACTTGGGTGCCGGAGCTGCGAGGCGTCCCCGCCCGCGCCCTCGCCAAACCGCCCGCCCCCGGCGCGCGGCTCGCGCCGGGATACCCGCCCCCGCTGCTCGATCACGCCCGGGAACGCGCGGTCGCCCTGGAAATGTACCGCCTTTCCTCTTGAGTTTTCGGAGCGGGGGACGGGAAGCCAGCAATACCCGCCCGCAACGCTTCTTGGGTTGCTGGTTTACAGTGATGCCACGGGCGTCTTTTCAAGTCGGCAGATCAAGCGTTCGACTTACGAAAACGTGGCCGCCCGGTGCGGAAGGAGCGATGGGCTTCCGGCGATTTTCCATGCGAGGGCTCTCAAAAGTCTCCCTGGAATGGACGCTGGTCACACTCGCCTACAACCTCAAGCGGCTTTTCACAATAGGCGCGCGCCTGACCACCTCCTGAACCCATCTGTCCCCCTCAATCCAGCTCCGAGGCCCCATTCAAGCCGCCAATCCGCCCAAGCCCTCTCGAATCAGACCAACCCAAAAACAGCACAAACAAATTTCGATTTCCAAAATTTTCGCCCGGTAAACTCAAATTGCCGACTGCGAAGATTTTAAGTCCGACAGGGTGCTAGCGCGGTACTTCCGCGATGAACCGGTTTTTGTTCTTTGATTTCACTCTTCTCCCCGGCAAAGCCGGGGGATCTCCTATTGGACTTTAGGACGTCGGGATTTTTGTGCGGAGCAAGGCGGAAGGGGGAGGCGCTATCTGTAGATAACTCCGCGCGAAAAGACCAAGTCATAAGGTCCTGAAATTGAGAAGATTTGGTATGAGAGGCGAAGTCTCCAGCCGTGAAAAGGGCGGCCGGAGAAAATCAGATCTTCCCCGGCCGCGGCATTTCCTTTCTTTAACTGTTGAATATTACGGAGTGCCTTTAGTCACACCACGCCGGATGAGAGTAAGTCCGGATGATCGTATTTTCACCCACGGGCTCCATCACCGGCTTCATCTCGATATGCCGGATCGTCGTGATCTGCTCGCCCGCCGGCATCAGCAAGGGCTTGGTGCGGATGAACTTCACGGTTGTAAGCCGCTCGCCCACCGGCATCAGCATCGAGTCGCTGCGGATGGTAACTTTCTTTGTCAACTGCCCGCATTTGTTGAAGTGGCTCTTCGAGCTGGTCGTCACGGTGGCGACTCTTTCACCCACCGGTTCGAGATAGCTGTGAGAGGCCACAACGTCCGGCTGCCCCAGGGAGCGACCGGTGATCAGCCTGAGCGGGGCGGTCAGCACATTACCGATCACGTAGGCTGGATTCGAGGTCGAGGGAGGGACCCAGTAACATGACGGACATTCCGGCACGTAAGCCGTGCGGCTGCTGACCACCGGTTGATTGATGGCGCAGGCGTTGCGCTCGATGATTTGCTCCCGGACCGGCGCCAGCCGGACTCTTTCCGTGGAGCATCCGCATCCCATCGCCAGGCCTGCCGAAGCAACCGTAATAAGAACCGCTACCCATTGTATTTTTAGTTTCATATCATTTCCTTCTATGGTCGTTTTCGGACCACCGGACCGCTTTGGCCTTGCGATTCGTTAATGGATCAGCCCGCCCGGCCCCTCCAATCGTATAGGAAATTGTTTCCGGGCTTCCCCAGCCCCCCTTCATCGCCCCCCTCGGAACCGTCCCCTTTGATGCTGCCCAGGCCTCCCCCTTTTCTTTAAATCTCTCTTCTCGCTTCCCTGACAGGACACTAGTGTGGTGAAAGATAAATTCGCTAAATAAGTCCGAGACAATTTTTCGATTTTTCAAGGCGCGAATGAGGGCGGTATCTGAAGATACCGACCGATTGAGCAACGCCGAAAAATTGAAAAAGGGGCCGGAATTATGACGCGAATTTATCACTCACCACACTAGCGTCCGCGCTTGTTCAGCCCGTAGCGCAGGATCGCCAGCGGCAGCGCCGCCACGGCCGCCGCCGTCAACGCCACCAGGCAGCCCGGAATCACCCGCGCGCGGTCCGCTTCCACCGCCCGCAACGCATCGGCGACCACCTTTTGAGCCGACACCCGGAGATGATCCGGCGCACGCAACGCCTCCGGGGCCTCCGCCCGTTCCGCCACCCGGCCGAACTCCGTGAAGACGGGGCCGGGGCAAAGCGTCGTCACCCGCACGCCCGAGCCACGCAATTCCGCCCGGATCCCTTCGGAAAAACTGCTGACATACGCCTTCGTGGCCGCGTACACCGCCATCTTCGGGATCGGGAAAAAACTCGCCACCGACGAGACATTCAAAATGGCCGCGCCCGCCTGCGCCTTCAGCATCGGCAGCAGCGCATGGGTCAGCCGGGTCAACGCGCCGATATTCACATCCAGCATCTGCCGGACGCGTTCCCATTCGCCCGTTTCAAACCGGCCGTGATCCCCCACTCCGGCATTGTTGATCAGGAAATTGAGCGGCACTCCCGCGCTGGCAAGCCAGGCAATGAGGCCTTCCACCTCCGCGCGGTCGGAGAGATCCGCCTGGCAGCAGTGGATCGTCAGGCCGGGGCGCTCCAATTCGTTTTTCAACACCTCCAGGCGTTCCGCCCGGCGGGCCACCAAAACGAGCGCCGCCGCTCGCGGGGCGAGCTGCCGGGCAAACTCTCTGCCCAGGCCGGACGACGCTCCGGTAATCAACACGCTGCATTGGTCCAACAAGTTCATGGCAACTTATCCTTTGATGCGGAGATAGCGGCGTACCTCGAACTCCGGGTGAACCAAGACTGTCTCGCGGAAAATAAAGAGATCCTCAAACGCCGGGAAGTGCGCATCCCCTTCCACCTCGCCGGGCAGCAGCGTCAGCAGCAATTCCGCGCAACGCGGCAAAAGTTGACTATAAATCTCCGCCCCGCCAATCACAAACACATCGGTTCCCGGCGCCGCATACCGCGCCGGATCAAACGCGGCCAAATCACGAATCACCTCCACTCCCTCCATCTCCAGCCCGCGCGTCACCACGAGATTGCGGCGGTTCGGCAGCGGCTTCCCCAGCGACTGGTAGGTCTTGCGGCCCATCAGCACCGTGTGCCCCGTTGTGGCCCGCTTGAACCAGCGGAGTTCGTCGGAGATGCGCCACGGGATGACCCCGCCGCGCCCGATCACCCGATTGCGCGCCATGGCGGCGATGGCTTTCAGTTGAGGCGGCTGGTCGTTCATGGCAAACGCTTCTCTACACGGCCACGGGGGCTTTGATCCCCGGGTAGGGGTTGTAACCGCTGAGGGTGAAATCCTCATAGCGGAAATCGTGAATATTGCGCACCGCCGGGTTGAGCGTCATGGTGGGCAGCGGCCTGGGCTCGCGGGAAAGTTGGAGTTGCACCTGCTCCAAGTGGTTCGAATACAGGTGCAAATCGCCGAAAGTGTGGACAAAATCGCCGGGTTGCAGCCCGCAAACCTGCGCCACCATCAACGTCAGCAACGCATAGGAGGCGATGTTGAACGGCACGCCCAGAAAGAGATCCGCGCTCCGCTGGTAAAGCTGGCAGGAGAGCACGCCTTCCTGCACGTAAAACTGGAAAAGCACATGGCACGGCGGCAGCTTCATCGTCTCGATCTCCCCCGGGTTCCACGCGCTCACTATCAGGCGGCGGCTGTCCGGGGTCCGCCGGATCTGCTCGATCACCCCGTCGATCTGGTTGATGGAACGCCCGTCGGCGGTGCGCCAGTCGCACCATTGCGCACCGTAAACGCGGCCCAGGTTCCCCTCCGCGTCGGCCCACTCGTCCCAAATGCTCACCCCGGCCTCCTGGAGCGAACGGATATTCGTCTCCCCGCGTAAAAACCAGAGCAGTTCGTGGATGATCGACTTCAAGTGGAGCTTCTTGGTCGTCAACAGGGGGAAGGTTTCCCGCAGATTGAACCGCGCCTGGGCCCCGAAAAGCGAGATCGTCCCCGTGCCGGTCCGGTCGGATTTGCCCTTGCCTTCTTCAAGAACCAGACGGAGGAGATCAAGATATGCGCGCACGGATAAAAAGGGGGTGAAAAAGGATTGAGTCTCTGAGCTTACGCATCCCCCCCGCCCGAAGCAAGCCCCGCGATGCCGCACCCGCCTTCCGGCCCCCCTCCAAGAGCGCTTGGAATGGCACAAAGAATGCTATATTTATCAATGTCGCTTTTGTTTATGAGTCCTGCCGCCCCATTCCCTCCCCCTCCCGGCATCCCCCTGGGGGCCTGGCGCCACCCGCCGCGCCGGGATCGCGGTTTTACACTGGTGGAAATCGCCTTCGGCATGATGGTTTCCATCTTCATGGGGTTTGCCATCCTCAACAGCCTCATTGTCAGCCAGCGCTTCGCCGCGCGGGCGCGCCTGCTCACCAACGCCCGCGCCATCGTTCAGCGCAACATCGACGCCGCCTCCGGCGTCGCCTTCACCGGCTCCACCTCCACTCCCACCATCCTGGCGGTCACCTCAGGCACGGGCGTCGTCTGTGACGACGATGGAGGCGCGCCGACGGAAAACATCCAGCTTTTGCGCAGCGGCACCAACATCCTTGTCAGCGGAACCCTGCGGCGGATCGTCACCTCGGAACCCGTCACCGTTTCTGGCACGGCCTCCGACCCCTCCGTCATCGTCCAGCGCGTCACCTTCCAGATCGATTACAATTACCTGAACATCCCTTACTCCTATTCCGAAACCACCCTCCGGTCGGCGGATTCCCAATGAACCACTCCTCCCACTCTGGTCACACGCTGCTCGAAATCCTTGTCGCCTCGGCGGCCTTTTTGCTGCTGATGACCGGCCTCTACGGCCTCATCTATTGCGCCAAGACCCTTACTTTTAAAAACGTCGCCACAAACACCACCGGCGCCGCCGCCCACCTCACCCTGGATAAGATCCAGTCGCTTTTGCAGCAAGCCTACACCATCCCCATCCCCATCGACAGCACCGGCGCCAACGTCACCGGCACACTCTCCCTGACCGGGACCGCCGCCACCGCCTCCGGGCTCATCCCCGTCGTCTCGGGTTCCCAAGGCACCGTCACCGGCACCGGAGCCGGCATCAAATTTTACAGCTACGTCGGCGGGCCCTATCTGACGCTGATCACCGGCACCGCCGGGCTTTCCGGCAGCGCCACCTCCCTCAGCATCCAACTGGACACCCAGGCACAAGTTCCCGTGCCGCTTCCGCAACCCGGCGACAAGCTGCTCATCAAAACCACAGCCCTTCTCAGCGGCAGCGGCTATCAAGTCTGGGCGACCGTCAGCGGCTCCGCCACATTGATCGGCTCCAGCGGGACCCTGCAGACCTACGCCATCCCCTTGACGCCCCCCCTCAAAGATAGTGCAGAAAACGGCAACACCGTCAGCGGCATCCAATACCAGACCGACAACACCGGCATCAACCCCGTCTCCTGGTCCACCTCCCTCATGAGGCCCACCGCGTTTCTGATCTCCATCCGCAACTCCAAAACCGAAATGGGCATGCTGCAGCCGTACATCAGCACGGGCACCAACACCATCAGCACCGGCAGCAATTACACCACGCTCACCACGGAGCTTGACCCCACTACTCCCTCCTGTTTCTCGATCGTCTCCCTCAACAGCGCCTCCTTCATCGGCGTCACCCTGAGCTTTAATTCTTCCGAATTCGGCAACTACTTTGGCACCGGCACCGGCGCGGGCAACAAACAATACGACGGCTTTGCCACCTTTATGGGCCTTAGCTCCCTCATCCAACTCAAATCCCTTCCCTAGCTTATGCTTCCCTCCATGCTCCAAAAGACCAGAGGCAACGCGCTCTTGATCGCCCTGCTCATCCTTTTGGTCGCCGTCATCCTCGTCGAAATGGTCATGTCGGAGACTTCCACCGTGGCGAAAATCACCGATCGCAGCCGCCAGTACCAGGGAGCACAGGCGGCGGCCAACGGCACCATCGAATACGCCTACGCCGTCTGGCTCAAACGGATCGCCGCCAAGCACGACCTTCTCTGCACCACCGCCGACCTTGCCATCACCCCCCCCAGCTTTCCCAGCAGCAGCAGCACCCCCGGCTTCGTCTACACCTCCGACGGGGCGCTCACCTTGACCGCGCTGACCAAATACGGCACCCCCGTCCTCTCCGGCAGCAACCCCGATCCCGTCATCAGCACCGTCCCCGGCTACCCCGGTTGGTGGGGGCGCACCTACACCTACGCCGCCACCGTCAAGATGACCCCGGCCAATAGCGGCAGCAACGGCCCCGTCGCGGGAGCCCGGCGGCTCTTCCACTACACAGAAGTTCCCCTCTTCCAGTGCATGTTCTTCTTTCAGAACGACCTGGAAATCTACAACCCCGCCACCATTTCCCTCAAAGGCCTCATCCACACCAACCAAAACCTGTATCTCTCGGTCACCAGTTCCACCGACCTGTCCATCTACGGCCAGGCCACCTATTCCGGAAGCACCTACTCCACCAAGGAACCGCCCGGCGCGGTAGGCTCCAACTACGACCTTGGCAACTTGAACCCTCCCACCTGGGCCAACGGCGGCCAAACCGTTCAACTCCAGCAAGTCTCCACCATCTGGCCCTTGGGCCCGGACCTGGACGCCGTCTTCTCCGATCCCACCAACAGCACCAATCCCAACGTCACCAACGGCTACCATGAACTCATCGAGCCGCCCAGCATCAGCGGCACCTACACCGATCCCGACGCCATCAGCAAGCGGCGCCTCTACAACACGGCGGCCAACACCGAGAATCAAACCGGCAGCACCGGCGGCGTCATCATCCAAGTCACCGGAACCAACGTCAGCTCCTCCACCATTGGGCTGACCACCCTGAATTCCACCACCCACCTGCCCGTCCCCGTCAGCGGCAAAACCACGTTGATCGCCGTGGGCTCCGGCGCCACGCTGACCACGGGAACCGCCGCCGTCAACGCCTTCGCCGCCGCCCTCAGCAAGAAACTCAGCACTTCAGGGTCCAGCGCACTTTCTGGAACAAGCCATCTCTACGATGCCCGGGAGCAAGCCAATGTGAACGTCGTGGACGTCGATCTTTCCAAGCTCCAAACAGCCATCTTGGGCGTCTCCGGCACCTCAGGCTACGTCAATGGGTTTTCCGACGTGATCTACATTTACGATTCCTCCACCAGTTCCTCCATCAACGCCGTACGGATCCTGAACGGCTCCACCATCACCGACACCGATGGCCTGACCATTGCCAGCCTCAACCCCATGTACGTCCAGGGCGACTTCAATACCGGCGGCACCGGCACCACCGTCCCCTCCAACGGTTCCAGTTCCACCACCACCTCCAGCAACACCGTCGCCGGCTACACCAGCTATCCGACCTCCATCGTCGCCGATGCCGTCACCTTGCTTTCCAGCGCCTGGACAGACTCCAAATCCTCCTCCACCCTGAGCAATCGAACCGCCGCCAACACCACCTACAACGTCGCCCTGCTGGGCGGCTACCTCAGCTCCGGCAGCGGCAGTTTCTCCGGCGGCGCCGTCAACTACCCCCGCTTCCTGGAAAGCTGGACGAGCAAATACTGCACCTACTACGGGTCCATGGTGGAGCTGTTCCCCAGCAAAAGCGTCACCAAAACCTGGCAAACTCCGGGCACCTACTACAACGCCCCTACCCGCCGGTACAACTTCGACACCAATTTCTCCACCAAATCCCCGCCCGGCTCCGTGAACGCCGTCGTGCTCAGCCGCGGCATCTGGTCGAAATACTGATTTTCTCCCCCGCGCACCGCCCAATGAAACCCATCCTGCCAGCCCTCCTGCTCTGCTGCTGCCTGGTCGCCCCTTCCGCACCGGCCTTCGACCTCACCCCGCATTTCATCACCCGCATCACCAAAGGCCAAGCCGAGCACATCCCCACCTTCCGCGACGGCGAAACCCAATACACCGTCACCCTCCCTGGCGGTGTCACGGCAGCCTCCGGCGGTCCCGGCGAAACCGTTTTTTACTTCCGCGACTTCCCGGAAGCCTCCTTCCAGATGAAGGCATCCCCCTTCGCACAGCAGCCCCCCTTCAACGGCCCCGCGCTGCAAACCTACCGCCGCCACGCTCTACAATGTGCTCCCACCGGCGCCACTGATATAGCTCTTCAGGAAGAAACCGCCGACCCGTTCCCCTTCAACGACTGGAGCAGCTACCGCTACACCCTCTCCTACAAACTCCCGGGGAGATCCTTCCTCCAATCCGTCACCTTCCTGAATCTCGGCTCCAGCCAGCAAATTCTCCTGGTCACGCACGCCCCCTCCGCCGAGTTTGAACGTGCATCCTCCCTTTCCTGGGACATCCTGCGCACCTGGCGCCCCGTCTCGCCGGGCGAGGATCTTTCCGTGCCGCCCCCGTTGTAGAAGAAATCAGATCCCCAACGGCAGATCTTCCTGCCCATCCTCTGGCCGGGACTTGGCCGGTTTGGAAGCCTGTTTCCCGCCATTTTTCGGGGCCGGATGCGCTGCGGCGGTGAGTTCCTGCTGCACAAAAGAAGACTGGCCGATCACCAGTTCGCCTAAAAAAACGCCCCCCTTTTCCACCACGATCCCCTTGGCATAGACCGTCCCTTCCAGCCGGCCGCGCTTGGTGATTTTCACCTTTCCGTCAATGTGGAGATTGGCCGAAACCTTCCCGGCGATCTCCATCGACTTCCCCTTGACCACCCGCACGAACTCCACCTCGGAGCGTTTGGCGACCAGGATATGCCGGGCTTCCACCGAACCGGAAATCTTCCCCTTGTATTGGATCGTCGCCGTGCCCGTGCAGAAGAGGTTGCCACGCAGCTTCCCTTCCACAACGGCCTCGCGGCAGGCCACCTTGGAGCTGGTGACATCCGCCTTGGCCCCAATGGTGACCGTTCCCTGCGTCTGGACCATCCGGCTGAACGCCGTGTTGATCTTAAAGTCGCTCAGGTCGATGTACGCGCTGCACTGGGGGCAGATGCTCGATGTGGACGAGCTGCTGACCGTCTGGACCGCACCGCAGTCAAAACAGGTGATCTCGCGCGTCTTTTTGCCCGCGAGAAATTTCCCGACCCGCGCAAAGAGCGACGGACGCTCATTGCGCAGGACTGGCTTGGCCTTCCCCGGTTCGTAGTACTCGCCGCACTTGCGGCAAAACGTGCTCTTGGTGTAAGGCGATTCGAGCTGTTTGAAGCCGCAATGCGGGCACGTCAGGGCAACCTTGCCAGCGGATGGTGGCGTCTGGCCGGACACTGTAGGAGGCTTTGCGGGTTGGCGCGCCCCGAATTAACGCCCCAGGATGGACTGTTGTTTGACAGGCTCGGCGGGACGGGCGGCCTCGGGCGTCTTGAGGGAAGCGCGATTGGGTGAAACTTCGGATTTGCCGACAAACGTGGCCCCTTCCTCGATCACGAGGCGGGCCGCCTTCAAGTCGCCGATCAATTGCGCGCGGCCTTTGAGTTCGCAGCGCTCCTCGACCGTGATGTTCCCCTGCACTTTGCCGTGCACGGTGACGGATTTGGTTTTGATTTCGCCCCGGACCTCGGAGTTTTCGCCAATGACGAGAACGCCCGGGGAGGTGATTTCCCCTTCCACTTTGCCGTCAATGGTCAGTTCGTTTTGAAACTTGATCGAACCTTTGATTTCGACATCGGCGGAAAGATGGTTTTTTGCGGAGGTTATATCTGCCATATTTTGTGTGATTTCGGGTGAAGAGATTGCGGCTTGTTCGCGCGCCTCAGACGTCTGTGATTTCTGGGGCAAAAGTCGGTTAAACACAAGAAACTATCGCGGCTTGAAAAACCGATGTCAACCGGGTTTCCAAAAAGTGCATCCCTGATGCCATCTTTCAGAAATAAACGGATAGCAGGACGCCGGGATTTTTGCGCGGTAAAAAGGGCGGCGCTACATCCCTTCCGCCAGTTCCTCGGCCGGGTAGGTCCAGATTTCGCTCAACGTCGGGTGGTAATGCGGGATTTCCATCAGTTGCCGCGCCGTCGCCCGGAACCGCATGGCGACGACGATCTCATGGATCAATTCGGAAGCGCGGGGCCCCGCCGCCGCTCCCCCCACAATCTCGCCCGACTCCTCGTCGGCCAGCAGCTTGACGAATCCAGCCGTTTCCTCCATCAGGATGGCCTTGCCGTGGTCCCCAAACGGGTAGGACGCCACCCGGTAAGGCACCCCCTCCCCCTGCAACTCCCGTTCCGTGACTCCCGCCACGGCGATCTCCGGCTCCGTAAATACCACGGAAAGCCGCAGCCGGTAATCGATCTCCTCCAGGGGCTGGCTCCCCATGCCCCGGGCTTCCTGGACCAGGCGCGCCGCATTCCGGGCGGCCAACTCCCCCTGCTGGATGGCGATGTGCACTACCTCGTACGGGCCTGCCACATCCCCCGCCGCGAACACATGAGGGAGCGACGTCTGCTGGGACGCGTTCACGGAGAGGTAACCGCGCGTCGTCTCCAGCCCTGCGTTGGATAGCTCCAGGCCCTCCAACTGCGGCACCCGCCCCAGCGCGCAGACGATCTCCTCCACCTCCACGCTCCGCGTCTTCCCCGCGTGGGAAAAAACGACTTCCTTATTGCCTTCCCGGCCCGGCTGCACGCGCAGCAGTTCCGTATGGCAGTAAACGCGCATCCCCCGCTTGCGGAACGCCTCGTTGAGCGCGTGCGCCACATCCCCGTCCATTTCCTTGAGAAGCTGTTCGCTGCGCTGGATCACCGTCACCTGCGTCCCCAGGGCCGCGTAATAGTGGGCAAACTCCACCGCCGTCGGCCCGCCGCCCAGAATCGCCACCGAACGTGGAAGCCGCGCCTGCGCGAGCACGGCGTCGCTGTCCAAAGAGCCCACTTCCGCCAATCCCGGAATCGCCACCGGCCGCGTCCGCGACCCGGTCGCCAGCAGGAACGTCTCCCCCGTCAAGCGCCGCGCCGTTCCGTCAGCACCCCGGATTTCCACCGTATGGGGGTCCACAAATCCGGCCCAGCCCCGGAAAAAAGCAAACCGGCCGCTCTCCAGTTGCTTGGCCCGGTAGGCGGCAAACTCCGCCACGTGCCGCGCCTTGCGGGCGTGGATCGCCTCCGGCAAAACCCTGGGCGGGCCCGCCTCCAACCCGAAGACGCCCGCCCCGCGCACCGCGAGACACCGGTTGGCCGATTCAATGAGCGCCTTGCTGGGCATGCAGCCGCGCAGAATGCACAGGCCGCCCACCTCCGCCCCGCCTTCCGCCACCGCCACCCGCAACCCCAGCCGGCTGGCCGTGCAAGCCGCCGCATACCCGGCGCTCCCGCCGCCCAGCACGATGAGGTCGAAGTCTTTCATGGTGATTGCGCCGAAGCATGGCCCATTTGCCTGCCCGCCACAATCCCCAAAGCCAGCGGAACCCTCACAGAATCCCCAGGGAAGTCAGCAACCGGGCGTCGATCATCCCCGTGGCCGGCAGTCCCACGCTGGCGTCATAGGCGCGCACAGCAGCGCGGGTCGCGGGGCCGCTCAAGCCGTCAATCGGCCCCGGGTAAAAGCCCCGGTATTTCAACGCCCGCTGCACATTGCCCACCAGATCCCCCGCCACGGGGACCGGGCACCCATTCACGCCTTCCGCAACGGGGGGTGGAAGCATCTCCGCGCATGCGGCGCTGGCAGGCGCATATCCGTAGGGATACCCCGCCGCCACCCCCGAATCATAAGAAGGAGCCGGATAGGCGCCATAAGGATAGGGATAGCCATAAGGGTAGCCGTAGAAGTACGGTGAACCGCCCACAAAAGAAACCCCGCGGTTAAACCTGTCCCGGCGGAATTCCCTGGAAAACCTCGCATCACGCAACACGGCCCTCGCAGGGAACGCCGAGCGCCCCGCGAATGCGGACCGCCCGCCGAACACCCGGGCGGGGACCACCGGCCGCCCCAAAAACACCGGCCGCCCCGCCAAGCCGGAGCGCCCTCCGGTAAAACCGTGAGATGCCCGCGCGCCGCCGAAGGCCCCCAAATCGGCGGGGAAACCCAGCCAAGCGCCCAGAAAGGCCGCGGCCAAAATCGGAAATTTTTGCAGTTTCATGGTACGAGAGTATCGGCCCTGCCGCCTCTGTCTGAGCGCCTCCGCACGGCAAAAAATTCCGCCCCGCCCCGGGCTGAACCGCAGGAATTCGCCAAGAGCGCGTCTGGAAATAAACTTTACGAGATGGCGCAGGAGTTTTGAGCGCTGACAAAACGCGAGGAAGGAGCCGATCCAGGCGACCTGTGACTGACGAGCAACGCCGCCAGCGCTCAAATGAACCAGTCTGATGGAAAGGTTGTTTCCAGACACGCTCTAAAAGAAACCGAGCGTCCGCAGCAACGGGAAGCCAATGATCCCCGTCACCGGCAGGCCGATGCTGGATTCATACGCGCGAATCGCCGCCCGTGTCGGCGCATCGCTGACCCCGTTGACCACGCCCCGGTAGAACCCCCTGCGCCGCAGTTCGCGTTGCACGGCGACCACATAATCCACATTCGCCGCGTCGGCGGGGGCGTTTGGCCCGGCAGCCTGGGCGGCGGTGTCGGCGGGCGCATTGGAATACCCCATCGGGGAGCCGTAGCCGATTTCGGCATGGGAGCTCGGGATGTTCTGCCAGGCCGTCCCGTTTTCATAATCGGACATCCACGGCGTGTAATAATTCAAACGGTACCAAGGCGGGTAGCCGAGGTAGTTGGAGTTATTGTAATCCCCATAGCCGGGATAGATCACCGTAACGCCCTGGTTATTCTCGAAGCGATCCCGCCGGTTGCGAGAGAACCCCTCGGAGCGGAACCTTCGTCCGGAGTCCCCCAAGTGTCCCGACCCGAAGCACCGGTTGCGGGGCAATGTGGGAAAGGGGGTATCCCCCCATGCATCCGTGGAAAAAACCGCTCCGCTCAAAAACAGAGCCGCCAATCCCATCATCTGATAGCGTTTCATCGTACGATGGTTTCGACGATGAGCGCTCGCTTTGAGCGTTTCCTTCCGGATTTATTTTTCGCCCTTTTCGTACAAGACCCCCACCACCTCGGCCACCAGTTGCCGGGCGCTGAACGGCTTTTTTAAGAATGCGTTGACGCGCAGTTCGCTCAATTCCTCCCGGCTCTCCTCGTTGCTGTAGCCGCTGGAAACGAGGATCGGCAGATCGGGAGCGAGTTTGCGGATCGAGCGAATCAGGCTCAGCCCGTCCATATTCGGCATCACCATGTCCGTGAGGACGGCCTTGATTTGCGTGGAGTGGTTCAAAAACGCTGCCACCCCCTCCAGGCCGTCCGCCGCCGTCACCACTTTCCAGCCGTTCTCGGACAAGACCGTCTCGATAATCTGCAAAATCTCCGGTTCGTCATCCACCACCAGTAATGTTTCGGCGTGGCCGCGGGTCAGGGAAGGCTGGTTGGGCTGCCCGGGAGGGGGCACCGCATCCATCGTCGCGGGGAGGAAGACCTGGAAAACGGACCCCTCCCCGGGTGTCGAGTCCACCTTCAAAAACCCGCCGTGGCTGCGCACAATCCCCACCACCGTCGAAAGCCCAAGCCCCGTCCCCTTGCCCGGCTCCTTGGTCGTAAAGAACGGCTCGAAAATCCGGTCGATGATCCGCTTGGGAATGCCCGTGCCCGAGTCGGCCACCTTGAATTTCACATAACAGCCCGGCTTCGCCTCCGGGACCATCAATGCGAACGTGCTGTCCACCTCGCAGTTTTCCAGGGCAAGCAGGAGGCTCCCGCCTCCCGGCATCGCGTCGCGCGCATTCACGCAGAGGTTCAGGAAAACCTGCTGCAATTGCGTCGAATCGCCGGTGATGTTCCAGAGCGAGTCCGGCAGGAAAAGCGAGAAGGCGATTGCTTTTGGGAAGGTCTCCTTCACCATCTGCCCGATCTGCGCCGCCAGCATCCGCGTGTCGAGCACCGTATGCTCCCCTTTCACCCCCCGGGCGAAGGTCAATACCTGGTTGACAATGTTGGCACCCCGCCGGGCGGCTTCCTCAATGCCCGCGATCAACTGGCCGCGGGTCTCGGCGGCGAGTTTCTTGTCGCCCAGCATGGAGGCCGACATCATGATCGGCGCGAGGATGTTGTTCAAATCATGCGCCATCCCCCCGGCCAGCTCCCCGATGCTCTCCATCCGCTGGACGCGCAGGAATTTCTCCTCCATCTGTTTGCGCTCGGTAATATCGAGCGTGATGGAGATGACGCAGGAAACCCCCTCCACGTCGATCAGTTCGGCGGAGATCAGACCCAGCAGGGATTCGCCCGCCTTCGTCCGGTACGGGCATTCCTCATTGCGCAGGCTCCCCTCGTCGATCAATTTCTTGATCAGGCGCTTCAACTCCTCGCGGTGTTCGATCAAGCCCAGCTCCAGCACCGTGCGCCCGATGGCTTCCTCGCGGCCGTAACCGGAGATCTCCACAAAAGCGTCGTTTATCTCAATGCAGCGCCCCTCATGGAGGGTGAAGATCGCCATCACCGCCGGAGCCGTGTTGAACGCCTTGAAAAACTTCTCCTCCGATTTTCGCAACGCCTCCTCCGTCCGTTTCCGCTCGGTAATATCCTCTTTGATTGCCAGAAAATGGGTGATCGCGCCCGCCTCGTTGGTGATCGGGCAGATGGACGCCGATTCCCAGAAGAGTTCGCCGTTCTTTTTCTTGTTGTGAAGCTCGCCGCGCCATTCGCATCCGGCGGTGATCGTCTCCCAGAGCGCTTTGTAATCTTCCGAAAGCGTCTCGCCCGATTTGAGGATGCGCGGGTTGCGGCCCAATACCTCGGCGCTCGCGTAGCCGGTCACTTCCGTGAACTTCGGGTTGACGTATTGGATGTCTCCCTTGGTATCGGTGATGACCACCGCGCTCGGGCTTTGCTCCACCACCCGCGAAAGCTGCCGAAGCTGCTGCTCGGCCTCCTTGCGCCAGGAAATATCCCGCACCACCTCCTGCACAACGGTCCGCCCCTCCAGTTCAACGGAATGGAGGGAAATTTCCGCGGGGAACTCCGAACCGTCATAGCGCTGCAACACCCACTCAATGCGCTCCATCCCCGTCTCGAAGGTTCTGTCCACCAATCTGCGCATCACCTCCTGGGGCGAATCCACACCGCCTGGCTGGTTGCTCGAGGAAATGTCCCCAACCTGCAGCGAGCAGAGAACTTCCTTGCTCGGATAGCGCAGCAACGCGAGCGCCGCGGCGTTGCAGTCGAGGTAATGCTCCCGGTCCATGAGCACGATGGCATCGCGCGAGGCGGCAAAAAGCGTGCGGAATTTCTCCTCGCTCTTTTTCAGCGCCTGCTCGGCCTCCCGCCGGAGCGCCTCCTGATCCATCCGGTCCAGCGCAAAAGAAACATCCATCGCCACCTCCTCCAGGAGCTTGACCTCTTTGCTTTGAAAATAATGCTCCTCCGTGGAACACACCGCCAGCACTCCCCAGACCTTCCCGCCGCGGCGGATCGGCAACGAAATGCCCGAGTGGTAGCCGAACGCTTGCGCCACTCCGTGCCAATCCGCCGTTCGCGGGTCGGCCGGGTAATCGTTGGCGATACACGTCCGCTCTTCGAGGATCGTCGGTTCCACCAAGCCGCTGCCTTCCCGGTAGGTTTCCGGCGAACGGATGGGCAGCGAGGGACCGAGATCCGGCACCTTCCCGCTCATGGTCACCGGTTTCACCACGCGCGCCTCCCGGTCATACTCTCCCACCCAAGCCATGCCAAACTCGCCGAACGTGATCATCACCTCGCACACTTCACGGAAGAGCGCCTCGCGGGAGTCGATCCGCACCACCGCCTGGTTGATCTGGCTCAACACCGCGTAAATGCGGTTCAGGCGGCGGATCTCCGCGTTCTTTCGCCTGCGTTCCGTGACATCCCTCAAAATCACTTTGACGGAGGGCCCGTTTTCCTCCTCAAAACAGACCGCCGATCCCTCCACCTCCCGGGGCTCCCCGTCCAGACGCACAATCTGAAACAAAAGCAGCGGCGCCATTTGCCCCTCAAACAATGCGGTGATGCGCTGCTGGATGATCGGGATAAATTCGGGAGCGCAAAAATCCCGAGGCGTTTTTCCCAGCAAGTCCCCCTCCTCCTTCGCTCCAAAAAGCCTTAGCGCCGCCGGGTTCACAAACACGACCCGTCCGTCACGGCTGATCAGGATCGCATCCGGGGAGTTTTCAACCAACAGGCGGTATTTTTTTTCGCTCCTCCTGAGCGACTCCGTCATGCGCCCCAAGCGCCCCGTCAGCCGTGAAATCAACGCATGGAGGAGCAGCGCTGTGATCAATACAAAAAGGAACCCCTTGAAAACGGACCACTTTTCCAACTCCCTGGCCAAAACAAAGTTCGTCGCCACCAGGTGATCCGTCGTATAAATCCAACCCCCGGCCACCACGATATATATCAGAACAATCGCCCGAACCCCCCAAGCCGCCCCGTCCTTCTCCGCAGCCTCCCGCACCCCATGCCTGGCAGACCCATCGCGTGCATCTACGTATTTTTGAGGAGGCATGAAAGCATTGACTCAAGTCGGCAAAAAAATTTATTTACAGGGTATCGGAACTCTTGGCAAGGGCCGACTTCCCTGCCCCAGGGCAAACGCATCTAAATAGCGCAAGAAACCGCAGAAAATGGCACGCGAATTGTTTTCGATAAAAGTGTACTTTTTTATACACTTCTGAGAGAAACTCGGGATGCAACCTACCCGGCATCCCACCAGCTTGAGCGAACACTTTGTAAGTAGCATCGATCCGCGCGTTGATCGCACCAAGGAACACCGTCTTGAGGACATCCTCATGATTGCCCTGTGCGCCATGCTTTGCGGGGCGGAGTCCTTTGCCGATTTTGGTCGCGCCAAGGAGGATTGGCTACGCACGTTTCTCGCACTGCCCCACGGCATCGCGCCCGAGGCCAAGGCGTTTGCGCGCGCCGCACGTGGTCATTGGGGCATCGAGAACCAACTCCACTGGTCGCTTGATGTCAACTTCGGCGAAGACCAATGCCGTATCCGAGCCGGTTACGCTTCGGAAAACCTCGCCATCCTTCGCCACATGAGCCTGAACATCCTCAAAGCAGACACCACCAAAAAGCGCGGCATCAAAGGCAAGCAGAAAAACGCTGGTTGGGATCACTCCTATCTCCTCTCCCTTCTGAAATTTTAGATGCGTTTGCCCTGGGCGGGAACCCGCGCAGTTCAAAACGTCTCACGCAAAGGCGCAAGGAAGAGGATGTTTTGTTTCTCCTTTGCGCCTGGCGTAAGGTGATTTTTTCTTCGCGCGGGCTACCGGCGCACCTGGCCCGCGCCGCGGATCTGGTATTTGTAGGTCGTCAGTTCCTCCAGCGCCATCGGGCCCCTGGCGTGGAGTTTATCCGTGCTGATGCCGATCTCCGCGCCGAACCCAAACTCCCCGCCGTCGGTGAACCGCGTGCTGGCGTTCCAGTAGACCGTGGCGGAATCGACCCGGTTGAGGAACGCCTCGGCGGCCTCCGTGTCGGCGGTAACGATGCAGTCGCTGTGGTGGGAGCCGTGGCTCTCGATGTGGGCAACGGCTTCGTCGAGCGAATCAACGACGCGCACCGCCAGGACCAAATCGAGGAACTCCGTGTTCCAATCCTCATCGGTCGCGGGCACGGCGCCTTCACCCAGAATGGCGCGCACGCGCTCGTCGCCCCGGATTTGCACTCCCTTTTCCCGGAGGGCCCGGCCTGCGGCCTGAAAAAACCGTTCGGCAATGTCCTTATGCAGCAACAACGTCTCGATGGCGTTGCAGACGCCGGGCCGCTGGGTCTTGGCGTTGAGCACAATCGCCTCGGCCATGGCCAGATCGGCCGCCTTGTCCACATAGACGGCGCAGATGCCGTTGTAGTGCTTGATGACGGGCATCCGGGCCGCCGCGACGACGGCTTCGATCAACGCATGGCCGCCCCGGGGAACGATCATGTCGATGTATTGGTCCATCCCGGCCATCAGCTTGACGGCTTCGCGGTCGGTCGTGGGCACGAGCAAAATGGCGTCTTGCGGCAACCCGGCGCGCGCGGCTCCGCGGCCTAGGGCAGCGGCGATCTCCAGGTTGGAGCCGATCGCCTCGCTCCCGCCGCGCAAGATGGTAGCGTTACCGGTCTTGGTGCACAAAACGGCGGCGTCGCTGGTGACATTGGGGCGGGACTCGAAAATGATGCCGATGACACCGATGGGAACGCGGACTTTGGAAATCTCGATCCCGTTGGGGCGCGTCCAGCGGGTAATCACCTGCCCCACGGGGTCGGGCAGCGCCGCGACCGTGCGGATGCCCTCGGCCATGGAGGCCACGCGCGCCGGGGTGAGCGTCAGCCGGTCGATCATGGCGCCGGAAAGGCCGTCGTTGCGGGCGCGCTCCACGTCCCGAGCGTTGGCGGCAAGGAGCGCCTCCTGCGAGGCGAGCAGTTCGTCGGCCATGGCGAGCAGCCCGGCGTTCTTCTGGGCGCTGGAGAGTTGGGCAAGCTTCTTGGAAGCGGCGCGGGCCCGCCGTCCGAGGTCTTCAATGGTGTCTTTGAGGCTCATTTGTTAAGGAAGAGGATAGAAGATAGAGGATAGAAAAAAGCCGCTCCGCCAACCGGGGCCTATGCCGTTTTCACCAGGAAGCGGGTCCCCACGGGCTCCCCGTCCAGGATGGAGGCGATGGCGTGCGGGGCGCGGCCGCTGGCGATGACGGTGGGGATGCCCGCCTGCACGGCTTTCTTGACGGCCAGGAGCTTGGAGGCCATGCCGCCGACGCTCAGTTTCCCTTTGGTCGGCTTCGCATAGTGCATGACGGCGTCGATGTTTTCAACTTCGCGGATGAGTTCCCCGCCGTTGAGGAGCCCGGCGGCGGAGGTGAGCAGGATGAGCAGGTCGGCCCCGGCGAGGATGGCCACCTCGGCGGAGAGCCGGTCGTTGTCTCCGAAGCGGAGTTCCTCGACCGCCACGGAGTCGTTCTCGTTGATGATCGGGATCACGTTCCCCTCGCTCAAGAGCCGGTTCAAGGTGGAACACGCGTTGGCGTAGCTCTTGCGGCTGTCGAGATCGCGGTAGGTGAGGAGGAGCTGGGCCACGTGCAGCCCGTGAGCGTCAAACGCGGTGTCGTACAAATTCATCAGCTTGGACTGGCCCACGGCGGCGCACGCCTGGATGCCCGCCAGATCGCCCGGACGTTCCGAAAAACCAAGCGTCATCAGCCCCGCCCCCACGGCTCCGCTGGAGACGAGCAGGCACTCGTGCCCGGCGCGCACGACGGCGGCGACTTCGGCCGAGAGGCGCGCGATCTGGGCATGGTCGAGCGTGTTCGCCTCCGGTTGGGTCAGGATGCCGGTGCCGAATTTCAGAACGATGCGCTTTTTGGTGCGGGCCATGAGAAAAAGGGAAAGGGGATATTGGTATCCCGTTCCCTCGCCGGATTCAAGGCGATTGCGTTTCCGGATTGAAACCATTATAAGCATCGGGCTGGTCAGCCCCTATGAAACTCATCATCCAGATTCCGTGTTATAACGAGGAAGCAACGCTGGGAATCGCTCTCGGCGCCCTCCCCCGTACCCTGCCCGGCGTGGATCAGGTCGAGTGGCTGATCATCAACGACGGCTCGAGCGACAAAACCGTGGAAGTGGCCCGCCAGCATGGCGTGGATCACATCGTCGATCTCGGTTTTCACCAGGGCTTGGCCAAGGGGTTCATGGCGGGGCTCGACGCCTGCCTCAAACACGGCGCGGATATCATCGTCAACACCGACGCCGACAACCAATATTGCGCCGACGATATCCCGAAACTCCTCGGGCCGATCCTCTGCGGCGAGGCGCAGATCGTCGTGGGCGAGCGGCCCATCAGCAACGTCGATCATTTTTCGCCGTTCAAAAAACTCCTCCAGAAAATCGGCAGCCTCATCGTCCGCATCGCCAGCGGGACGGAAGTGGCCGATGCCCCCAGCGGCTTCCGCGCCATCACCCGCGACGCGGCGATGCAACTCAACGTGTTCAACAAATACACATACACCCTGGAAACGATCATCCAGGCCGGGCGCAAAAACATCCCCATCCGCTCCGTCCCGATCCGCGTCAACGGCTTCCTGCGCCCCTCGCGGCTGATGAAAAGCATGAGCGCCTACGTGCAGCGCTCGATTTTCACCATCCTGCGCATTTTCATGACCTACCGGCCAATGTGGTTCTTCAGTGTGCTGGGGAGCGGCCCCATCTGCCTCGGCATCAGCCTCGGGCTGCGCTGGTGCTACCTCTTTACGTTGGACCCGGAGCGCGCCCATGTGCCGAGCCTCATCCTGGCGACCATCTGCACGCTCGTGGGCGTGCAACTGCTCATTTTCGGCCTGATCGCCGACATCATCGCCGTCAACCGCACCCTGCTCGAAGACATCCAACTGCGCGCGCGGCAGCGGGAATACGGCCCCGAAACCCCGCTCTCATGAAAGAACTCTTCGCCCAGCACGCGCTCGCGCAGATCCCCAAAATCCTGACCCTCCAGGACCGGAACGCCCACAGCGCCACCTACGGCTGCTTCGACCGCAACTACTGGCACTACAAGATCATCGACTTCCCCAGCGGCATGGCGCAGGAGTTCGTCTGGCCGCTGGCGCTCGCCTACGCCACCGAAACGCCCGGCAACCCCTACTATAACCAGCCCGCCCTGCGGCAATGGGTGGAGGCGGGCATTCTGTACGCCGCCCGCAGCGCCCACCCGGACGGCTCGTGCGACGACTATTTCCCGTTTGAAAAAGCCGCCGGGGCGGCCGCCTTCACCCTCCTGGCCTGCCTGGAAAGCAGCCGCCTCCTGGGGCTCGATTCCCCCGAACTGCGCGCCTTCTTCACCCGCCGGGCCGACTGGCTGGCCCGCCACCACGAAAGCGGGCGGCTCTCCAACCACGCCGCGCTCACCCTGCTCTGCCTGGAACTCGCGGGCCGCCAGCTCCAAACCACGCAGTGGGACGCCCTCAAGGAACGGCGCCTGGCGAGCCTCCTCTCCTGGCAAAACCCCGAAGGCTGGTTCCAGGAATACGAGGGAGCGGACCCCGGCTACCACACGCTGACCATCGGCCTTCTCGCGCAGTTGTACGACCTCACGGGCCGCCCCGAATTACGCGCCGCGCTGGAAAAAGCCATTCCCTTCGCCGCCGCATTCATGCATCCCGACGGCAGCTTCGGCGGGGAATACACCAGCCGCAACACATATAACTATTTCCCCCACGGCTTCGAGCTTGCAGGGAAATGGTTCCCGCAAGCCCTGGAAATCAACGACCGTTTCCTCGCCGGGCTGCGCGCCGGGCTCGCCCCGTGCTACGCCGACGACCACATCATCGGCCACCACACCTGGAGCTACCTGCTCGCTTACCGGGATTACCTCCCCCAGCGCCCCAGGCACCTGCCGCGCCCGCAAGGCCGCGTCCACTTCCCCAACGCCGGGTTGCTCATCGACCGCCGGGAGGGCGCGGAACTCTACCTCGCGCTCAACAAAGGGGGCGTCTTCAAGTTCTTCCGCGATGGCAAGCTCGTCACCTCCGACACCCAAGTCTCCCTCCAGGTTGCGGGAGGCAAGCCCCGCACCGCCGTCGCGCACCTCGTGGGGCATTACGCGCTCAAGCTGGACCCCAACGCAGTCACCGTCTCCGGGCCGTTTGGCTGGGCCAAGGCCAAGGCCATGACCCCCTTCAACCTGCTCGTCTTGCGCTTGATCATGTTCTGCGGAGGCCGGCTCAACCCCGACCTCGTCCGCAAGCTCCTCCAGAAACTCCTCATCACCGGAAAGAGCAACGCCCCTTTCGCCTTCCGCCGAACGCTACGCTGGGAAGGGGGCCGCCTCAAAGTGTCGGACGAAGTGACCTCCGCCGCGCGCTGGAGCGCCGTCCGCGCCGCCGGCCTGGGGGCTTCGCAGACCTCCATCTACGTCGTCATGAGCCGCACCTACCAGCCCGGCCAGCTCCAGCCGTGGCTCGACCTCACCCCGCAATTGAAGAGCCTCGCCCCCGGAGCCGCGCTCCGCCTCGAACGGGAACTATGAAAAAGATTCTCTCCCTGCTCGTCAGCCTCGGCATCCTGGCGCTGATCTACTGGAAAATCGACTGCACGAAGCTGCTGGCCGCCTTCACCCATAGCGATCCGCTCTGGCTCGCGCTGAGCCTTGCCATGGTGATCCCGCTGACGCTCTGCACCGCGTGGCGGCTCCAGCAATTGATGCCCGCGCGTGGGCAACTCGGCTTCGGCGAGGCGAATAAACTGATCCTCGTGGCGAGCGTCCTGAACCTCGTCCTCCCCTCCAAAATGGGGGACATCGCGAAGGCATATTTTATGCGCGACAAAGGGGGCATGACGGGCAGCCTCGCCCTCTCGCTGGTCGTGTTTGAAAAATCGTGCGACATGCTCTCGCTCCTGCTCTGGTGCGTCTTCGGCCTGCTGGTCTACCCGCAAAAGGACGCCCTGTTTTGGACCATGACGGCGGGGGGGGCCGGCATCTTCCTTTTCGGCGCGCTGCTGCTCGGCTCCAAGGGATTCGCAGATTTCTTTTTCAACGCAGCCGCCCGGTTTGGCCCCAAGAAAATCGCCGCCAAAATGGAAACGCTCCAGGCGTCATGGAACGAGATGCACGGCTTTTTCTGGGCCAGCAAACGGCAGCTTGCCAAGGTAACATTGACGTCCGTCTTCATCTGGTTCCTCCACCTGCTGCAAATCTGGATGTTCATCCTCGCCCTCAAAGCCTGGACACCCTTCCTCTCCAACCTCGCTCTCTCGCCGCTGGCCATTCTCGCGGGGTTGCTGCCGCTGACATTCGCCGGGGTGGGGACGCGCGACGCCGCGCTGGTCCTCTTCTACGCCCCCTTCTTCGACGCGCCGACGGCCGCCGCGCTGGGGGTCCTCTGCACGGGCCGCTACCTGCTTCCCGCGCTGGGCGGCCTCCCCTTCGTCCCCCAATACCTGCAACTCGTCGCGAAGGAACGCGCGCGCAAGGGCGCACCCTTACCCGTGCGGGTTTGATTCCACGCGGCGCTTTCCGTGTTTCTCCCGTCTTGCCGAACCCTCCAGTCATCCTTTAGCCTTCCTGACATGGATAGTCATTGGAATTTGCGCCGGTTGGCGTGTCTCACCCTTCCAGCCCTCCTTGTGGGCTTTCTTTTACGCGCCGCCCTGATGATGGACCTCCCTTACGGGACCCTTCATCCCGACTCGGCCGACCTGCTCTGCACGCCCGACCATCTCCTCCAAGCGCACAGCTTCGGCATCCTCTCGAAAAAAACATTCCTCGTGCCGGTCCTGTACACGCTGGCGTTCGCCGTCCCGAAAATTCCGGCTCTGGTCGTGATCCCGCTCGCGCAGCACCTCGCGGGATTGCTCACCGTGGCCCTCACCGCGCTCCTGTGCCGGTTGTGGTTCCGCCATTGGCAATGGATCGTCCCGCCCGTCACGCTCTTCGTGGCGGCCGACCCGTCGTTGATCTGGTTTGAGCACGCGCTGATGACGGAAACCGTTTTTGTCTTTTGCACGGCCTTGCTGGCCCTGGCCGGAACGCTCTACACCCTGCGGCCGGAAAAGCGGACCTTCGTGTTCCTCTGCGTGGCTCTCGTGCTGGAAGCCGGGGCGCGGCCCGAAGGGAAACTCTTCTTTGCTTTCGGGTTCGCACTGGTTTTCCTGGCCGCGTGGCCCCAATGGCGCAAGGCGCTGCGGCCGCTGGGGATTCTGCTCCTGGTCGCCCTGCCCACGCATTTCGCCACGCGCACCAGCCAGGCCGGACTGATGCTCTACACGTCTCTGCTGCGCATCGCGCCGGAAGCCTCGCACGTCGCCCCCGGCGTGGAGCCGTACACCGCGCAACTGCGCGGCTCCATGGTCCAGGCATGGCAGCTTCACCCCTCCTTTCCCAAGGCCTCCCGCCGCCAGGTTCTCTTAAAAGCGTTGCAAAATTATCTACGGGACCACAACCAGCCGTACACCAACCGGAACGCCGAGGCACTCTGCAAACGCCTGGGCATGGAAGTCTGCCTCCGCCGTCCCCTGCAACTCCCGGACTTGATGCTCCACAAATGGAAAAGCACGGCCCACCGCTCCCCCTCCGAGGATCTTGAAGCCATCAATGCCCAAACCACCCGGCAGGATCGGGCCGTGGAAAACGCCCAGCCCGGCCTCTGGCACAACGCCCGGGCCTTGACCGGCCGCTCCTTTGCCAGCGAGGAGGAAACCACCGCATTCTTCCACTCCATCGACACCGGCGCGAAGGCGGCATGGCTCAACCGCCTCGCCAAACGCTGGAACGGCCTTCTGACGAACTGCCGCACCCCCGATACCCGCTACGGCGACGGGGCCGTGGAAACCGGCATCCCCCTTTACATGCCCGTGGCGTTCGCGGGCTTTTTCCTCCTGATGGGGCGACAGCAGCCCCGGCGCTTTCACCTGGCCTGGTGGCTGTCCATCATGGGCCTCTTCCTTGTCATCCTTCTCACGGCGAACGTCCGGCCGCGCTTCCGCCTTTACCTGGAGCCGTATTGGATCCTCGGCTGCGCCGCCTTCGCCGACGCCGCATTGCAAAGGATCCGCCGTTGGAAGCCCACTTCGCGGCAGGCGGGTTCGGTTCTCGAATCGAAACGCCCATGAACCGCCCTTTTCAAACCTCCCGCACCGACCGTCTTGCCGTCGGTCTCCTCGCCCTGGGCGTCTTCCTGCTTTTTCTTCAAGGGCCCGGCTTGGGCGACGACTTCCAATACTGGTGGATGGCCGCGGACCTGCATTTGCGCGGGGCGGCCGCCTGGAGCCCGCAAGGTTTTCACTTCCTGCGCTGGCCGCTGTGGGGGATGTCCTGGGTTTTGCAGGGGGTCTTTGGTCCCGGGCTGGTTTCCTATTACGGAGTCCCTTTCTTCTACCTCACCTCCGGCGCGCTCCTGGCGTTCCTTTTGGGCGCGCGGGTTTTCCAAAACCGCGCTGCCGCCTGGGGATGCGCACTCGCCTACCTCTTCCACCCGCTGCTGGACGATGTGATTTACCGCCCGATGCCGGATCTCTCGGAAGGGGTCTTCATCGCCGCCGCCGTCTTCTGCTGGCTGGCCCTGGCAGAGCGGGAAAGCGCGCGGGAGCGCCTCCCGTGGGCGCTGGCGGCGGGAGTGGTTTGCGCCCTGGTCTATGCCAACCGGCTCACCGGCCTCTTCGTCTTTTGCGTGCTGGCGGCGGTGGCGGCCGTTCTTTCATGGAAGAACCCGCGCTTTCCCCTGCGCCAGGCCGCGCTCTGGCTGGGCGTTGTCGGGCTGACATGGCTGGCGCTCGTGAGCCTGGAAGGGCTCTTCTATTACCATCTCTGCGGCGACTGCTTCCACAGCATCACGGCAAATCTCGGCGCGCGCGGCCGCAAGGGGACCGAATCGATCCACCTCTGGGCGCTCCCCTTCCGGTTCTTCGGCAGCCTTTGCACCAACGGCTTTCTCGACCCGTGCTTCCTGGCGCTGGCCTTGCTGGGCGGCTGGCGAATGTGGCGCGGCGGCGATCGTCAGGAACGGGCCATCGTCGCATGGGCCGTTGTCCTCTACCTCGCCTACAACTGCGCCCTCCAGAGTCTCTTTCCCCCCCGTCCCCTGCTGCGCACCGCCGACCGCTTCCTCTGCTCGCTGGCCATCCCGCTTTCGCTCCTGATCTGGGCCGGAGCGCGGCGCCTCTGGGAGCGCTGGCCCGCCGGAATGGCCTGGGCTCGGCGGCGTCCCGCAGCCACGTTCTGCCTTGCCATCGTCATCCTGGCCGCGATCGGCGACCGCGATTCCTTTGAACTCGGCTACCTCCCCGACCTGCGCGCCGCCGTGCGGAGCACGCCCGCGGGATGCCGCGTCTTTACCCACGACACCATGCGCTTCGCCGCGATGCTTGCGGACGCCGACGCCGCCGCGCGGCTCCAATGGTCCACCTGGAAAAATATCTTCCAGATGGAGAAGTCCCTGGAAGCGATGGCAAGCCAAGCCGATGAATTTTGGTATTGCCGCAGGCACGTCTGGCTCTCCGCCCGCAAGCGGATGGAAAAGGACGGCGACCCGGGCACCATCGCCTCCTACCTGGAAAAGCCGTACCCCACCTGGATGCTCCAGCGGGTTGTCCTGCACGACAAAACCCCGGAGTTTGTTTTTTACCGGAAACGCCCTGCCGGGCTGCCGGATGCGCAACGGCTGGCTATCGGCACGCTCTGCCCGCAAGCTCCCACCTTCCCCCTCCGGTGGAACTCCGGCCAGGCGCAGAAAATCAAATGCCGCCTGCCCATCTCCGAACAATTACGAGGCAAACTGGTGCGGCTGGAGATCGAGGGAAAATCCAACTTCGTCGAAGCCTTCACTGTGAAGCTCCGTTTCTTCCACGGCAAAAAACGGCTCCGGACCCACGAACTCGAACCCTACCTGCAACACAAACAGGGCATCGACTTTCACGCACTGGAAATCCCCCCGAAAACCGACGCCTGCGAAGCCCAAATCGAAATCGACCCCAAAACAAAGTCCCTGGAAATTGACCAACTCTGGCTAGTCGTCGAGCCGTAGAGCATCCCTCTCCCCCCTTCTCCGCGTCTTCCTCCCTACCGCCGCTGCGTGCGCAGTTGGCGCACGAGGCTCACGTAGAGGGCGAAGAGCGACGCAAATGAAAACCCGAGCATGACGAGCGTGTTCACAGTCAGCACGCTGAAGTGGAGGCTGCAATCGCGGCCAAAGAGTTGGAAGTTGTAGAACTTGTCGGGGCCGAAAAAGACGTTGATGCGGTGGAGCGGCTGGCGGCGGTAGTCCAGTTGCTCGCTCTCGGCCTTGGAAACGAGGTCGGTGATTTTCTGGTTCACAAAAAGCCGCTCGGCGGAAACCCCCTCCTTTTTGGGCCGCAACTCGCTCGTTTTCAGCGGGCCGCCGCGCAGCACGGCATCCACGCGCTTGAAGCGCCCGAGCACATCCTCGGGCGTCTCCCCCTCCACGCCGGAAAGCAGCGCGAGGGTGTCCTTCAAATCCTCCAGCCGGGCCGCTTGCGCCTCGTTCAGCGGCTTGACCTTGATTTTCTCCTTCAATGCGTCGATTTGCTGCTGCGCCTCTTCCTGGCGGCGGGTCAGCGGGTTGAGCTTGTATTGGGCGACCACAATCGCCTCGTAGCTCCAGCGCATCGGCATGAACTCGCACAGGAAGGGGACCTGCAGGGCGCTTTCATCTTTGTCCTTGGCGCGGTCGGGATGCACGGCAAACCAGCGGTAAAAGGCGTAAGCGAGGTTCAGGTTCCGGTTCATGTCCTCGTATTTGATGAGCGCGCCGCTCAAGAGAATTTGCGGGATCAAGATGAAGGGGACGACGTTGGCCGCCGCCTTGCCGTCAGCCACCAGCGAGGAGATGAAGAGCCCCATGGCGATCCCGGTGAACGCCGTGATGAAGTTGAAAAAGAAGTAGATCCAGAACATCCCCCGGATCTCCAGGAGCGCGTTGCCGATCAGCGTGAACATGGCACACTGGATGGCCCCGAAGAGCGCCAGCGCCAGCGCCTTGGAGATGATGTAATACGGGAGCCGGATGTTCAGGTTGCGCTCCCGCTGGAGCGTGGCCCGGTCCAGGATGATGTCGTCGGCGGAATTGGTCAGCCCAAGGAACATCACCACCACCAGCGAGAAAAAGAGGTAGGTCGGGATGTGGTAGGCGCTGGCGAAGTCGTAACTTCCGCTCTCGTTGTAATAGAGCACGCTGCCGATCAAGGCGGCCAGCACCGGCGCGGCGACCAGCGTGATGAGGAGGTTGGCCCGGTTGCGCATTTTGCTTAAAAACGCGCGGCGCAGGAGCGTCTGGAACTGCGTCCACTCGTCGCGCCAGCGGATGCGCGCCCGCCGGCTGCCACCGGTCTGGGCGGCAAAGGAGGTGTCCGGGAGCGGCAGCGCAGGCTGCTTGCGTACGGCCACCTGGCGCACGTCTTGCAGCAGCCGGAAGGATTCGTATTTATCCCGCCAGTAATCGGGCGAATAGCGCCGGGCGGGGACAAGCTGCCCAAGGTTGTTCTCCTCGTAAATAATGTCGCCGGAAAGATCGCGCAGCGGCGTTTCGAGCACGTCGAAGATGAACTCCGGCCGCGTGGTGCCGCAGGCGGGGCAGCCGCCCAGTTCGGTGCCGAAGTGTTGTTCGTGCTCGGCGGAGGCGAAATACTCGAGCATCTCGCGCGGCGTGCCGTAGAAGACGAGCTTGCCCCCCTTGTCCAGCAAAAGCGCCTTGCTGAACATCTGGAAAATCTTCGACGTGGGCTGGTGGATCGTCACCAGGATGATCTTGTTGTGGGCCATCGAGCGGATGATCTCCACGACGTGCTCCGCGTCCTTGGAGGAGAGGCCGCTGGTCGGCTCGTCGAAGAGGAAGACGTCGGCGCCGCCGATCATGTCGAGGCCGATGTTGAGCCGCTTGCGTTCGCCGCCGGAGAGGATTTTCCGCACGGGCGAGCCGACGATGGAATCGCGCCGTTCGCTTAGCCCCAGTTCGACGAGCTTCGTGTCGATGCGCCGTCCGCGATCGCGCGTGGAGAGATGCGGGGCGCGGATGGCCGCGGCGAAGTTGAGGTTTTCGGCGATGGTCAGATGCTCGTCGAACGCGTCGTCCTGCGGGATGTAGGCGACGTGTTCCTTGAGCCGCTCCACGTCCTCGTAGAGCGGCGCGCTGTTGAGCAGGACCTCGCCGTGCATCGGCTGCAACTGCCCGGCAAGGACCCGCAGGAGGGTCGATTTGCCCGAACCGCTCGCCCCCATGACGCAGACGACCTCGCCCCGGCTGACGCTGAAGGAGATGCCGTCGAGGCCCGTCTCGTGCGGGTTGAAGCGGTGGGTCAAATCGCGCGCTTCGAGCGAGGAAATGATGTTGCGCTCCTCTTCGATGATCCGCTCGGAAAAATCGCACCGGAGGATCTGGCCCGTATCAATGAGAATCGTGTCGCCGTCCACCAGGGGCGCGGCGTTGCGCACGGGGGTTTCGCCGACGAGGATCGGCCGGTCGGCCTGCAACACCTCCAGCCGCCCGACGCGGTTTTCGTAATCACACTGGATGCGCAGGAGCACGTCGCCCCCCGAGCCGGGCGAGAGCAGGATGTCGTCCTCCTCCAGCAAACTGGAGTTGTTGGAAACGAGATATTCGCTCTTGTGGGCCTTCAACTGGAACCGCCCGCCCAACGCCCGCGCCTTGCGCCGCAGGTCGTCCAAGGGGAGCTGGGAGCCGTTCTTGAACCGGATGATGTCATCCAGCGTCCCCTCCGTGGCGGCCCCGGCTTTGAGCAGCGTCCCGTTGAGCACGGCGTCCACGTTTTTGAGCGCCTTGACGCGCACCTTGAGCCCGAATTTGACCTCCAGGCGCGAATCGCGGCTGCGCTTCTTTTCCAACTCCACCTCCCCGTCCTCATCGATGGAAAGATACGCGTTGGCGACCACCACGTTCTTCTTGGCGTCGAAATACCAGACGAGATCCTGGTAGGTGAGCACCTGTTCGCCCAGCAGGATGCGCTGGCCGGAATAGACGCGGCAGAACTCCCCCGGCTGCAACGGGCGGCTGCGGACGTAAACGGGCCGCTGCGTCTGGTTTTTGAAAAGGATCAGCTCGTGATAGCGGTAGGCCATCAGCCGCTCCTCGGGGGCCAGCCCCTTGAGCGCCACGTCGCATGTCGGGCCGCAGCCGAAGCAGATGGACTCCAGCGGCGAGGCCCCCTTCTCGTAAATGGAAGGGTCGGAATCGTCCGAGGCGTTGAGCTGGTAAACGATGTCGATGGCCTGGGCCGCCATGCCGAGCTGCGACATGAAGGCGTAGAACTCCACCAACTGCTCGCTCTTGTTCATGTCGGCCTTGGCGATCAGGTCGTAAAGCTGCACGCCGAGCATGATTTTCCTGTCGTCGCTCAACTGCGTGGAAAGCTTCTGCGCCATGCTCGCCAGGTCCTGCTGCTCATTGAGGGCCTGGCGGAAGAGCTTCCGAAGTTCGGAATAGACCGCCTCCGGGTAATCGTAGCGCAGGAAGCCGAGCGAGGAGTCGATTTCCTCCTCCAGCACCTCGCCGTTGACCTTGGAAAACGCGGCCAGCACCTGAATCAGAAGCGGCAGCAGGTTCGGCCCTTCCGTGACCGTCCGGGGCATGCGCAGCCCCCGGCGCACGAGCGTCCGCAGGGTGCTGTTGAAGCGGTGCAGGAACGGGGTGACCCCGCGAACCCGCGCCGTGATTTTCTCCACAAACTCAGTCATTCAAGCAATTTGGTGAAACTCTCTCACAAAAAGCGCATGGCGGAAAGAGGACATTTCCCCCTGTTCAAGAACGCAAAACCGGCTAATCTCGCAACGCTCATCCCCATGAAGATCATTGCCATTGCGAACCAAAAAGGCGGTGTCGGAAAAACCACGACCGCCGTCAACCTCGCCGCCTGCCTTGCCGCCAAGCGAAAGCAAGTCCTCCTCATTGATCTCGACCCCCAGGCCAACGCCACCAGCGCCCTGGGGATGAGCGACACCGAGGGCAAGAGCATGTACGAGCCGCTCATCGGCGAGGCCGCCGCGGCGGACCACATCGTGGCCACCCGCTTTGACAATTTGTGGATGATCCCCGGAGACATCAACCTGGCCGGGGCGGAAATCGAAGTCGCCCGCCAGGAAGACCACATCACCCGGCTGCGAACCGCCATGGAGCCGCTGCGCCAGCACGCTCCGCTGGACTACATTTTCCTGGATTGCCCCCCGAGTCTCGGCATCCTCATGACGAACGCGCTGGCCGCGGCGGACGAAATCCTCGTCCCCATTCAGTGCGAATATTTCGCGCTGGAAGGGCTGAGCAAGATCGACCGCGTCATCCACCAAATCGCCGATGCGGGCATCAACCCCTGCCTCGCGCTCACGGGCATCGTGATGACGATGTTCGACGTCCGGACCAACTTGAGCAACCAGGTCGTCGAAGAGGTCCGCAAACACTTCGGCGACCGCGTTTACAAAACGATGATCCCCCGCACCGTCCGCCTGGGCGAAGCTCCCAGCTTCGGCCAGCCGATCCTGGAATACGAGCCGGTCGGCGCGGGCGCCATCGCCTACACCACCCTGGCCAAGGAATTTATTTCCCGGCACAAGGAAGCGTAGAGACGCTTGCGGGAGCCCTCTCTGCCTTCGGGATGACAGGCGCGTTGGATAGCCCCTGCACCCTATTGCTCGCTTTGCGCCTTTGCGTGAGTTCTTAAAACCTACGCGAAACCTACGCGATCTGCTCAAACGAGCCGACCGCCTCGCCGCAGACGGGGCAACTCTTCGCGGGCAGCGTGGTGAACGTGTCGCCGCAAACCGGGCAGACGTAGAGGGGCAGATCGGCGTTGTGGCCCAGGTTGTCGAGGGCGTCCTGGTAGAGACTGGCGTGCTGGGTTTCCACCTTGAGGGCGAACGTCATCGTCCGAATGGCCTCGCGGGCCGCTTCCTGCTTGGCCACGGCGAGAAATTCGGGATACATCACGTCACGCTCGTGGATTTCCCCCTGGATCGCAGCTTGGAGGTTTTCCGCCGTCGTGCCGGGCTTCACTTCGCCCAGCGTGAAGTCCTTCACCACCCCGCCCAGCGCCAGAATCGCCGCTTTGTGGCTGTCGCGGTGGATCGCTTCGGCGCGGGAGGCCGCCCGGAACAGTCGCGCCACGTAGGCGTGCCCCTCGGCATCCGCCGTTTTGGCGAAGGCTTGGTAGCGGTGGGAAGCGTTGGATTCGCCCTGGAAGGCGGCGTTAAGGTTTTCGATGGTTTTTGAGAATGCGTTGCTCATAAAAATTCGCCCCCATGATGCCTGCGGCAAGCCCTCCCCGCCAGCACAAATCACGGGCTTTTCACTCGGAATCCCCGAGCTTGTGCCTTTTTTCACAAGTTTCGGCTTGCGGCGAAAATCCCTGGCCGTAGAGTCTTGATCCCATGGTTTCTCAGACACCCGTTGCCTTCGACACCAAGTTCGAAAACAACGTCATCATCACCAAGCTCGACGAAACGATCAACTGGATGCGCAAAAACTCGCTCTGGCCGATGCCGATGGGCCTCGCCTGTTGCGCCATCGAGCTGATGGGCACCGCCTCCTCCCGGTACGACATCTCCCGCTTCGGCGCGGAAGTCATGCGCTTCTCGCCCCGGCAGAGCGACGTCATGATCGTCGCCGGCACCGTCACGTATAAAATGGCGCTGGCCGTCAAGCGCATCTACGACCAGATGCCCGAGCCAAAGTGGGTCATCGCCATGGGCGCCTGCGCCTCCTCGGGCGGCATGTACCGCAGCTACGCCACCCTGCAAGGCGTGGACCAGATCATCCCCGTGGACGTCTACATCTCCGGCTGCCCGCCCCGGCCCGAAGCCCTCCTGGAGGGTTTGATGACACTCCAACGCAAGGTCGAAACCAACCGCTCCCTGCTCGGCCAGAAACGCCTCACCACCCCCAACCTCGCATGACCCTTCCCGAAGCCATCACCGCCCTGGAAGCCCGGTTCCCGGTCCTCGGGAAGAAGGAATTCCGGGGGGAAACCACCCTCACGCTTGATGCCGCCCGCATTGCGGAAGTCTGCGCTTTCGCCAAAAAACAGCTCGGCTTTGACACGCTGGTGAACATCTGCGCCGTGGACAACCTGGGGAGCACCCCCCGTTTTGAGGTCATCTACGACCTCTACTCCATGGAGGCCAACCACTACCTGCGCCTCAAGGCCCTCGTTCCCGAGGAAGCCCCGGAACTGCCCACCGTCACCGGCGTCTGGGCGGCCGCCAACTGGCAGGAACGGGAAACCTACGATCTCTCCGGCATCCGCTTCACCGGCCACCCCGACCTGCGCCGCATCCTGATGTGGGAAGGCTATCCCTTCCACCCTTTAAGGAAGGATTTTCCGCTCGCCGGGCGTCCGTCGGAGACAGTCGATGTCGCCTTCACCAAAGTCACCCCCATGGAAGGGGGCCCGTATGTCACCACCCCCGGCCCGGGCGGAGCCAAAGAGCACGAGCCCCGCTCCAAGCAGGCGTAGCCGCCTGGGGCAGTTCGCGCTACCGCGCGAGTTGGGTCAAGCATCACGCTTGCTTCGGGGTTGCGATTTTTCAGCGTTTGGCTCATGGTAATCCCATGCAAATGACGATCTTGAAGTCCAAAATCCACCGGGCGGCCGTGACAGGGGCCAGTCTGCACTACGAAGGGAGCATGACGATTTCCGAGGATTTGGCCGAAAAAGTGGGGCTACTCCCTTACGAACGCATCCTGGTGGGCAACATGGGCAACGGCGAACGCTTTGAAACCTACGTCATTTACGGCAAACGCGGCGCGGGCATCATCGAACTCAACGGCGCCACCGCCCACCTGGGCAAAGTCGGCGACCGCGTAACCATCATGAACTTCGGCCATTACACCCCCGAGGAAGCCGCCACCCACAAACCCCGCATCCTGCGGCTCAATGAACAAAACGAGATCCTGAGCTACCAGGGCCCCGAAACTGCCGTGTAACCCTCCCCGCCCTTGGCCCCCCCTGAACCATGGATACCCATCTTCTCCTCCACCCCTTCGCCCTCGGGCTGGAACTCGGCCTCTTCCTGACAGCCCTCGCGCTCTGGCGCGTCCTCCGGCTCAAGCTGGAACTCGGCCGCTTCAAACAGCACTTGAGCGACCGGATGGAACTGGAGGCCTCCTCGGTCCAGAAGACCCGGCGCGAACAAGAAGCGCTCCGGCGGGAAAACGAGCAATTGCGCATCCGCATCGCCGGGTTCAATGGAACGCAGGAAGGCCGCTTGCAGCAAGACCTGGAAGTGTACGCCCGCGCCGAGAAACGGCTCCTCGTCAACATCCCGGGGTTCGCCGCCGCGTGGGAAAACGCCAAGGCCGCCGCGCTGGCGGAGTTGGCCGAGGAAGACGCCGGGAGAAGCCTCCCCAAACGGGTCTTTTCCCGCCTGTTTGGCATCACCACTCCCGCAAAAGAAGAAGCGCTTCCCGCCCCCCCAAGCGATAACTAGGGGAGAAGGTTGCATCCTCCATCCAAGGAAACGGCCCTCTGAAGCCATGGGGTGCCAGCCGACATTCAATACCAAGCGGCTTGTGCTGCGGCCTTTTACGCTGGAGGACGCGCCCAATTTACTACGCCTGGTCAACGCGCCGGAGATCGCCGCGACCACCCTGCACATCCCCCACCCCTACCCGCCCGACCTGGCACAAACATGGATCCGGCAACACGCCCGGATGTTTGAGGCGAGAGAAGGGGCGATTTTTGCCATCCTCCAGCGGAGGAACGCCACGCTCGTCGGATGCGTGGGCCTGGGGTGCGAACCGGAAAACCGGAGTGCGGAACTCGGCTACTGGATCGCCGTCCCCTACTGGAACCGGGGCTACGCCACCGAAGCTGCGCGGATGGTGGCGGCCTTCGGGTTCGCGTATTTTGGGCTCCACCGGATCAAGAGTTGCATTTTCGGGTCCAACCCCGCCTCGGGTCGCGTGCTGGAGAAGATCGGGATGCGCTACGAAGGCCGCCGCCGCGAGCACCTCTTCAAGGAAGGCCGGGGCTTTGAAGACATCGTGGAATACGGACTATTGAGCCGGGATTTCGCGCGCGCGACGATGGAGAAAAAAGATTGTTAAGTCTCACGCAAAGACGCAAAGGCGCGAAGAGGAAAAAATCTACTTTGGGCTGCCCTTGTTTTTCTCTTTTTGGAAGACTTTCCCGTTTTGCGACAGATCCAGCGTGAAGAGCCAGCCGGATTCCTCGAATCGGTTGCCGTCTTGGAAATAGAGCCTGCCAACAAGAGCGAGAATCACGGTATCCCCTGTTCCCCAGGCAGAGAAAAAGGGCCGCCCTCTGTCCCAAGGTTCTCCCGTAGAATGCATCAGGGCTTTCCAATCTACAGGAACATAACGAAACCCTTTCCCCTGGCGACCAATCAGAAGGACGGCCCCCATTCCTCGGTGATTGGATTCGTCAATGGCTACCGCATTTGTATCCTTCCGCCAGTGAACCTCGGCCCCGAGTGATTGCCGATAAGCCCAGTCTTCCGCACCCTTCTCCGGTTGATAGCTGCTATCAATGCGAAGCAACGCATGTCCGCTGGGTAGGCCGTCGATCCGATAGCAAATCCGCGCATCTGTCCTCTCGACAGAGACCCGATAGTGTTTATCCGGAGATTCACTGCCCGCAATCAGTTGCAACTCGCCGAATGCCTGCGTGACGAAAAACAAAAGAGCAACGGAAACGGCGGCTTTCATAAAAGCAAACCCGCAGGTTCCGCTCCCCTACAACTTCCGCTCAGCCTCCTGCTGCTCGAAGTTGTTGTAGATCATGTCCATGATCTGCGAGGCGGGAACGACTTTGGCGCTGTTGAGGTCCAGGTTGCCGTCTTTGCCGATGACGGCGATGGCGAACGCGCCGTTGAAGCAATAATCGGCGGCAATCTGCCCGCCGTTGGAGGCGACGACGAAGGGGATGTTGCTGCGGATCGGTTCGTCGGCTGCCTGCGGATCGGTGAAAGCGGCCACGAACACGGTGCCGCGTGCGGCGAAATCCTGGTAAACGGCCTGGATGCGCGCCGATTGCTTGCGGAATGCGCCGGAACGGGGCGACGGGGCGATCAGGAGAACGACGGGCTGCCCTTTCCAGGTTTTGAGCGTCTTGCCGCCAGCCCAGGCGAAGTTCGGCGCGGGGCGCACCACATCAGCCCGGGTATTCCCCGATATGAGAATCAGGGCGGCAAGGAGCAAAGCGGAAAGGAGCGGCGTTTTCATGGCGGGCAAATCAGACTTTGAGGATTTCGGCCTCTTTGGTGGCGAGGGCGGTGTCGATGGCTTTGACGGATTTGTCGGTGAGGGTCTGGACTTCTTTCTCCAGGGCGCGGAGGTCGTCTTCGGTGATGGCGCTCTCTTTTTCGAGCTTTTTGAGACCGTCCATGCCGTCGCGCCGGGCGCTGCGGATGCGGACGCGCGCTTCCTCCGCCATGACTTTCACAGTCTTGCAAAGGGCGATGCGGCGCTCTTCGCTCAGCTCCGGGATGCGCAGGCGGATCAATTTGCCGTCCACGGTGGGGTTGATGCCCAGCTTGGATTCCTTGATCCCCTTTTCAATGGCCTTCATGGTGCTCATGTCGAAGGGCTGGATGACGATGAGCCGCGCTTCGGGCGTGGTGATGAGGGCGAGCTGCTTGATGCGCATGTTGCTGCCGTAGGCTTCGGCCTCGATGTTTTCCACGAGCGCGGGGGAGGCTTTCCCGGTGCGGACGCTGGAAAATTCGTGGTGCATGTATTCCACGGCTTTTTCCATGGAATCTTCGGTTTCCAGAAGGATGTCGTCGGAGTTCATATAGAGAAGGTTAGCTGGTTTGGAGAACGGCGGATTCTTCGCCGGAGGAAACGAGCGTGCCGACCGGCTCGCCCAGGACGACGCGCTTGATGTTGTCGCCGTGCATCATGTCGAAAACGATGATGGGGACGCGGTTGTCCATGCAGAGGGAGAAGGCGGTGGAATCCATCACGGCGAGGCGCTGGGTGAGGGCTTCCGTGTAGGTGATTTTGTCGTATTTGACGGCGGTGGGGTCCTTGGCCGGGTCGGCGGTATAGATGCCGTCCACCTTGGTGGCTTTCAGGATCACTTCCGCGCCAATTTCGCTCGCCCGCAAGGCGGCGGTGGTGTCGGTGGAGAAAAACGGGTTGCCGGTGCCGGCGACGAAGATGACGACCCGCCCCAGTTCCATGTGCCGCATGGCACGCCGCCGGATGAAGGGCTCGGCAACGTTTTTCATCTCGATGGCGGTCTGGACGCGGGTGGAGACGCCCTGGGCTTCGAGCGCGCTCTGGAGGGCCATGCCGTTGATGACGGTGGCCAGCATGCCCATGTAGTCTGCGGCGGTCCGCTCCATCCCTTTGTGGCTGGCGGAAAGGCCGCGCCAGATGTTGCCGCCTCCGACAACGACGGCGATCTCCACGCCCAGGTCATGCACTTCCCGGATTTGACGGGCGATGTCGCTGGCGATTTTAGGCGAGATGGTGTCGCGGCTGCCGTGCTCCCTTAATGCTTCACCGCTGATTTTGAGGACGATCCGTTTGTATTTCGGAGTGGGGTTTGACATTAAGCAGGTAGTGAACACGAAGAAGCGGCGTTGCATCAAGCCTCAAATAAGTTGAGAAAGAGGGATGTGGAGAGTTGAGAGAAAGACCCGATGCCTTTCTCTCAACCCTCAACTTCTTCTCACGCCGCGCTTGCCGCGCCGGGCGTTCTGGGGCAAGATTGGAACCTCTTATGAGCAACAAAAGGTTTGGTTGTCTATGGGTGGCTTTGCTGCTGGTCCTCTGCCTCAGTCTCATTTTCAACGTCGCCCTCGTGAGGAGACGCGCCGGACATATCGGGGGAGAATGGCAGGGCCGCCTGCACAAACCGCAGCCGCTGGAAGAACGGGTCGTGCGCAGCGGCGCCAGCAACAGCCGGGACCGAATCGCGGTGATCCCGGTGCGCGGCTTGATCAGTTCCAGCGTCGCGGGCCGGATGACCGCCACCATGGTGGACGACATCAAGATGCAACTGCGCCAGGCGGAGGAAGACAAAAATGTGAAGGCCGTGGTGCTGGCCATCGACTCGCCCGGGGGGGAAGTGACGGCTTCGGATAATCTCTACAACGCGGTGCGCCGCGTGCGCGCCCGCAATAAGCCGGTGGTGGTGTCGATGGGCTCCATGGCCACCTCGGGCGGCTATTATACGGCATGCGGCGGGTCTTACCTGATGGCCAACCCGACGACGTTCACCGGGTCCATCGGCGTCATCATCCAGTCGCTGCGCTACAACGACTTACTCGGCAAAATCGGCGTGGTCCCGGTGACGTTCAAAAGCGGGGCGTTCAAGGATATGCTCAGCGGGACACGCGAAATGACGCCCGAGGAGAAGGAATACATCCAGAAGCTCGTCATGCAGACCTATGGGGTCTTTGTCGGCGTGGTGGCGCGGGAACGGCACCTTTCCGAGGAGTCGCTGCGCGCGGGCATCGCCGACGGCCGCGTCGTTTCCGGGACCGACGCCCTGGAGGCCCGGCTGATCGACGGCCTGGGCGAAATCGAAGACGCCTACCGCAAGGCGAAGGAACTGGCCAAGGCTCCCGATGCGGCCATTGTCTCCTATGAAGCCCAGTTCAGCCTGAGCCGGATTTTCCAATACCTCGGCAGCGAGGAAAGCCGCAGCAAAGTGGAGATCGACCTGACCCAGAAGCTCCTCCCCGCGCTGGAACCGGGCCGCGCCTACTGGCTGCCGGGATTCTACGGCCTATAAAACTACCGATGACCGACAAGCCGTTCGTTCCATGGGCCGCCGGGATTCTCCCCGGCGTGCGCCTCTGGCTGGGAGCCGCCGCCGGGGTGCTGATCCTCTGGGTCTGCCTGCGCATCTACGGGCGGCTCTTGCGGCAGTCCTTCGCGGGACGGGGCAAAGTCGGGGCGGCTCCCCTCGGGCTGCCGGATCTGCTGGCCGTTTCCTCCCTGTTCGCCTGGCTTGGCGCGACGGTCTTCTCCGCCTGGCTCCACGCCAGCCAGCGGCAGGCGCTCACCAACGCGGGCATTGTCGAGGGAGCCCTCCTTTTTGCGGTGATCGACGGCGGGATCGCGCTCTTTCTGCGCGCGCGCGGGCTTTCCGTGACGCGCCTTTTCGGCCTGCGCCCGGCCCGGCCGCTCGCCGTTGCGGCCACCGGGGCTGGGCTGTTCCTGGCCGCGCTGCCGCTGGTCTACGCCAGCTTTGTCCTGGTGCAATGGGCGGGGGGCACCGAGATGGAGCCCCAGGAGATCACCCGCTTTTTCACCCAGGCCGTGGAACGGCGGGACTGGGGGCGCATCCTCCTGGCGGGAGGGATGGCGGCCTTCGCCGCGCCGCTGACCGAGGAGTTTCTCTTTCGCGGGTATTTTTACGGGACGCTGCGGCGGCACCTCGGGGCGCTCCCGGCGTTGCTCCTGGTCAGCGCCCTCTTCGCCTCCATCCACATGAATGGGGGGACGCTCCTGCCGCTCTTCGTGCTCGCGGCGTGCCTGACGCTCGCCTACGAGGCGACCGGCTCCCTCTGGACGCCCATTTGCATCCACGCGCTTTTTAATACCCTCATGCTCGGCGTCATGTTTTATAGCGTCCGCAACCCATGAAACTCTCCCGCCTTGGCGAAGACGCCCTCGTGGCGCGCTGGACGCGCAACCCGCCCCGCAACGCCGCCTTGCGGGTGGGCCCCGGCGACGACTGCGCCGTGGTGGGAGGCCCCCGCGACGCCCTCTGGACGCTGCTGAAAACCGACGCCGTGGTGGAAGGGGTGCATTTTACGCCGGACGCCGATTTCGCCCGGGTCGGCTGGAAGGCGCTCGCCCGCGCCGTCAGCGACATCGCGGCGATGGGGGGGCTCCCGGAGCACGCGCTCGTCACCGTGGCGTTCCCGCCCACGCTGGAGGTCGCCAAAGCGGACGCGCTGTACGCCGGGCTGCGGCGGTGCGCGCGAAAGTTCGGCATCTCGCTGGCGGGCGGGGAAACGACTCGCAGCCCCGGCCCGGTCTTTGTCTCCGTGGCCCTGAGCGGGCGCGTGGAGCGGGCTCGGTGCGTCCTGCGGTCCGGCGGCAAGCCGGGCGACGTCCTTTTCGTGACCGGGCGATTAGGCGGATCGCTCGCGGGCAGGCACCTCGACTTCACCCCGCGCCTGCGCGAAGCCCGCTGGCTTGCCGAACATTTCCGCCCGCACGCGATGATGGACCTGAGCGACGGGCTCGGGGCCGACCT
This sequence comes from Verrucomicrobiota bacterium, assembly GCA_037143855.1. Classification (GTDB taxonomy): domain Bacteria; phylum Verrucomicrobiota; class Verrucomicrobiia; order Chthoniobacterales; family Chthoniobacteraceae; genus UBA695. The sequence goes on from JBAWXX010000009.1 coordinate 44,768, forward strand.
CCCCCGGCTGGCGCGCGCCAGCGGATGCGGGTTCGCCCTCCGCGGCCCGCTCCCCTGCGCTCCCGGCTGTTCGGAGGCGGAAGCACTGGGCGACGGCGAGGATTTTGAGCTGCTCTTTGCCTCCCCTCCCCGCCAGGCCGCCCGCATCGAGCGCGCATGGCCCTTCCGGCGTTTGCCCTTGACACGGGTGGGCGTTTTGACGGCGAATCGGCATTCCACCACCCTTCATGGCTTCGATCATTTCGCATAGTCCGCAAGAAACCTTCCTCCTGGGCCAGCGCCTGGCCGCCGAACTGCGCCCCGGCAGCGTGCTGGCGCTGGCGGGCGATCTCGGCGCGGGCAAAACGCAATTCACCAAAGGGCTGGCATGCGGTCTGGGCGTGGAAGGCGACGTCACCAGCCCCACCTTCACCCTCATCCACGAATACCCCGGCGGACGGCTTCCCCTCTTCCACATCGACCTCTACCGGCTGGAGGAGGCCGACGACGTGCTCGGCATCGGCCTGGACGACTACCTGGACGGCGGCGGCGTGACCGTCATCGAGTGGGCCGACAAATTCGCCGCCCTGATGCCGCCGGGCGTCCGCTGGATCCGCTTCGGCGTGGGCGAAGGCGACGACCGGGAGATTTCCCTATGATCACCCTTTCCATCGAAACCTCCTCAACCCAGGGCAGCGTGGCGCTGCTCTCCGGCGAAGGGGATCTCCTTTTCAGCGAATCGTGCGGCGCGGGCCGCAGCCACAGCTCGCAACTCTTCGGCGTCCTGGAACGGGCGTTGCGGGCCGTGCCGGAAGGGAGTGCCATCGGGCAGATCGCCGTGGGGCTGGGCCCGGGATCTTACGCCGGGGTGCGCATCGCCATTTCCGCAGCCACGGGGCTTGCGCTGGCCACCGGGATGGAACTCGTCGGGCTCCCCTCCCTGGTGGCGCTGGCGGAGGGCGAATACGTGGCCATCGGCGATGCCCGGCGCGAAACGTTCTCCTTCGCCCACGTGCGCTCCGGCGAATGCGTGGAAGGGCCGCTCCTCTTGAGCGCGGCAGCGCTGGCGGAAAAGGTGGCGGCGTGCAACCTGCCCGTTTTGGCTTCGGAAGGAATCGCGGCGGAACTCCCCGCCCCCGTCCAGCTTTGCTACCCATCCGCGGAACGGCTTGCCCGGCTCGCGGCGCAAGGGCGGGCCATCGCCGCCCGCGGGAGCCTCGAACCGATCTACCTGCGCGAACCGCACATCACGCAACCGAAGAAAGCGTAAGCGCCCGTGTTTTCAAAAAAAGCCGTCCTGATCCAAAAGATCGTCGCCAGCCTGGATGCCGAACTGGCGTTGCTGGCCCAGTCCGCCCGCGCGGCTCACGAGGAGGCGACACACGAGCAGAGCCGGGCCGAAAACAAATACGATACGCGGGGCCTCGAAGCTTCCTATCTCGCACGGGGCCAATCCCGCCAGGCGGCTGAGACCCTGGCGGCCCGGGAGGAGTTTGCCGCGTTGAAGGCGCGAGGGTTCGGCCCGGAGGAAGCCATCGACCTCGGCGCGGTGGTGGAACTGGAGAGCCAGGGCGGCCAGGCGCTCTATTTCATCGGCCCGCGCGCCGGAGGCACAGAGATTGTGCACCAAAAGCGGACGGTCGTCGTCATGACGCCGCAGTCGCCGCTGGGGAGTCAGTTGGTGGGCCGCAAGCAGGGGGAGCGCATCCTCATCGAGATCGGCCGCACCCGCGCGGCTTACCGGGTGGCGCGGGTCTGGTAGGAGGGAAAATAATTCCTTATAAAAAGGAGATAGACAAGCCAGGGCCGCTCAAAGCGGCTTGTTATTGCTCGTTAGCATTTTTTGTTTTCTGCGACTACTGCTACTTTGGGGATTTCAAGTTGATCCATTCTTTGGTCTTCGGTTTCCTGATTTTGGATATAGAACGTGTGGATGAAGAGGCCGGAGCGGAGCTTCGGCTCGAACCACGTGCTCTTGGGCGGCATGATCTGGTGCGCGTCGGCGATGTCCATCAACTGATCCACCGTGGTCGGGAACATGGAGAACGCCACGGCTCCACGTCCGTCGTCCACCCGCGCGGCCAGTTCGCCCGTGCCTCGAATGCCGCCGATGAAGTCGATGCGGCGGCTGGTGCGCGGGTCGTCGATGCCGAGGATCGGCCCGAGGAGCCGCTCCTGGAGCACCGTCACGTCCAGGCGAGCAATCGGGTCAGCGTCAGGCTGCGGAGCCCAGGAAAGCCCAAGCCACTTGCCCCCCAGATACATGCGGATTTCGCCGGGATGCTCCGGGGTGTCACCCGCATTTTCCGTCACGGTAAATCCCGCCTCCCGGACGGCTTCCAGAAAGCTCTCTGGCGTCCGCCCGTTGAGGTCGTGCACGCAGCGGTTGTAGGGGAGAATCCGCAACTGGCTGGCCGGGAAGAGAACGCACAGGAACCAGTTGTAAGGCTCGTCGCCGGTGTGGCACGGGTTCGCGTCCCGGCGCTCCCGGCCCACGCGCACGGCGCTGGCCGTCCGGTGGTGGCCGTCGGCCACATAGGCGACGGGGACTTGCGCAAAGGCGTCGACAAAGAAGCCTCCCAGGCGCGTCCCAGGCACCCGCCAAACCGTGTGGCCGATGCCGTCGGGCGCGGTGAAGTCAAAGAGCGGCGGCGTGGACAGGACTTCCGCCGTGAGCGCGTTGAGGTCGGGCGTGTCGCGGTAGGTCAGGAAGACGGGGCCGGTGTTGGCGCTCAGCGTGCCGATGAGGCGCGTCCGGTCGTCCTCCTTGTCGCGGCGGGTTTTCTCGTGCTTCTTGATGATGTCGTTCTCGTAGTCCTCGATGTGGCACGTCAGGGCGATGCCGGTTTGCACATGGTCCCCCATCCGCTGCTGGTAAAGGTAAACGCACGGCTCGCTCTCGCGCACGAGCACCTCGTGCTGCTGGAACGTCTGGAACGTCTCGCGCGCCTTCTCGTACACGGCGGCCGAATAGGGATCGGTCCCGGCCGGGAGGTCGATCTCCGCGCGGTCCACGTGCATCAAACTGTAGGGGTTCCCCTCGGTCAGCGCGGCGGCTTCCTTGGCGTCTACGACGTCGTAGGGGACGCAAGCAACCTGGGAGACGAGATCATCGGCGGGCCGAAGCCCCTGGAAAGGTTTTACGCGAAGCATAAGAAAAGACAGAAGAACCCGGCGGCGGCAAAATTTCGAGGAAAAAGGGAGGGGAAATTGTTTCCCGTTTATCTAGTACCTTGTAACAAGGTACTAGAGCGGTAAATTGAAGTGTTTACAATGATGCGAGTGCGTCGGGGGTTGATGCGCGGGCTCTTCAAGCGCATCGGCCCGCGCCGCAGAGCAGCGTGTAAACAACAAAATTTATACCGCTCTAAAAACGGCAGTGGATCGGGGCGATCTGACACAATCTACTGGCCGCGCATGACTTTCGTCGAGGCTCGCCGTATCCATTTGGATACGCCTCGTCTGGTTCCATCACCGTTTTTAGGTTCATTTTTCCACAGGCTGCTAAACATTGGGCAGACCGGCCAGCGCCATGGCAATTTCCTCTTCCGGGTAGGCGTAGTTGGTCAGCTTGCCCGCCATGAAGTCCATGTAAGCCTGCATGTCAAAGTGGCCATGGCCGGAGAGGTTGACGAGGATCGCCCGGCTGACCCCTTCTTCCTTGCAGCGCAGCGCTTCGCGGAGTGCGGCCGCCACGGCGTGGTTGGATTCCGGCGCGGGGACGATTCCCTCGGCCCGTGCGAATTGCATTCCGGCGGCGAACGATTCGAGTTGCGCCACCGTGGTCGCTTCGGCGAGCCCTTCTTCCACCACCTGGCTGACCAGCGGGGCCATGCCGTGGTAGCGCAGCCCCCCGGCGTGGAACCCCGGCGGGACGAAGGTGCTGCCCAGGGTGTGCATCTTGGTGATCGGCGTCAGGTGCGCCGTGTCGCCGTAATCGTAGGCGTAATGCCCGCGGGTGAGGCTGGGGCAGGCTTCCGGCTCCACCGCCAGCACGCGCAATTTCTTGCGCTCGCCGCGCAGCACCTGGCCTATGAAGGGGAAGGCGATCCCGGCGAAGTTGGAGCCGCCGCCGGTGCAGGCGATGACGACGTCCGGTTCATCCCCGGCCATCTGCATTTGCAGCGCGGCTTCCTGGCCGATGACGGTCTGGTGGAGCAGGACGTGGTTGAGCACGCTGCCGAGGGCGTATTTGGCGTCCGGGTTCTGGGCGGCGACTTCCACGGCCTCCGAAATCGCCATGCCGAGCGACCCGGCGCTTTCCGGGTCCTTGGCCAGCAGGGCGCGGCCCACCTCCGTTGTGCAACTCGGGCTGGCGGTTACTTTCGCGCCGAAGGTTTCCATCAACGCGCGGCGGTAGGGCTTTTGGTTGTAGCTGACCCGGACCATGTAGATCTGGCAGGCGAGCCCGAAGAAATTGCAAGCCATGGCCAGGGACGATCCCCACTGGCCCGCGCCGGTTTCCGTCACCAGCAGTTTGACGCCTTCGGCTTTGTTGTAATACGCCTGGGCGATGGCGGAGTTCGGCTTGTGCGACCCGGCCGGGCTGACGCCTTCGTATTTATAATAGATCCGGGCCGGGGTATCGAGGGCTTGTTCCAGCCGCCGGGCGCGGAAGAGGGGGGAGGGGCGCCACTGTTTGTAGATTTCGCGGACGGGCTCCGGGATCGGGATGTCGCGCGCGGTGGCGACTTCCTGGGCGATGATCGCTTCGGGGAAAATGGGGGCCAGGTCGGCGGGCGTGACCGGCTGATGCGTGCCGGGGTGGAGCACCGGGGCGGGGGGATGCGGCAAGTCGGCGACGATATTATACCAAGCGTGGGGAATGTCCGATTCTTGCAGCAGGAACTTGATCTGTTGGTTCATAAGGGAAGCCCCTTTCTCTATGCTTTGCCGCCCCGTGCGTCAATCGGAAGTCGGTTTTTCAGACGGCGGGAAGAGGAGAGAGGCCGCGACCGAGAGGGCCAATACGCCCGCCACCACGCACAACGCCGGGAGCGTGCCGATCTCCCAGGCCGAGCGCCCAAGGAGCATTTTGACGCCAATGAAACTTAAGACCAGCGCGAGGCCGGGTTTTAGGTAGTGGAAGAGGTGCAGCGCCCGGGCCAGCACGAAGTAAAGCGAGCGCAGACCCAGAATGGCGAAGACGTTGGAGGTGTAGACGATGAAAGGGTCGAGCGTGACGCCGAAAATGGCGGGGATGGAATCGACGGCGAAAACCACGTCGCTCACCTCCACGCACACCAGCACCGCCAGGAGCGGCGTGGCGAGGAGGCGGCCGCCATCGCGCACGAGAAAGCGGTCCCCCTGGAACGTGGGCGTCATGGGAAGCAGGCTCTGGAGCAGCCAGAGCACCCGGTTGCGTTCAGGGTGGATCTCCTCGGCTTTTTGGAGCGCCATTTTCGCGCCGGTGAAGACCAGGAACGCGCCGAAGAAATAGAGCAGCCAATGGAACTGGCTCACCAGCGCCGTGCCGAGCACGATCATCGCCAGGCGCATCCCCAGCGCGCCCAGGATGCCCCAGAAGAGGACTTTGTGCTGCCACTGGGAAGGCACCCCGAAGGTGCCGAAAATAAGGGCGAAGACAAAGACATTGTCCACGCTCAGCGAGTACTCGATCAGATAGCCGGTGAGGAACTCCAGCCCCTTTTCGCGCCCGGCAAAATGCCAGAGGCCCAGGTTGAAGGCCAGGGCCAGCGCCACCCAAAAGAGCGTCCACCCGACGGCCTCTTTAAAGCGCACGGTATGGCTGCGGCGGTGGAAAAGCCCCATGTCGAGCGCCAGCATCACGAGGATGAAGACGCCAAACCCGATCCAGAGTCCCAGCGGCGCCGTCATGGTTGGAACGGGGAGGGGGGAAGGCGGTGGCATGGCGGGTGCGCCTTTATAGGCCCAAACGCCCCGGCGGGGCAAGCTCCTCGCTACGCTGCCTCAATGGCGGAGGGGCGCTGCTGGATGGCGCGCAGCCGCGCCAGATCGAACTTGGGCTGCCGGTCGAAGGTGAAGAGCCCGTTCTGTTCCTGGAAAACGTCGGTCAACTCCGTGTAGCAGTAGCCGAAATGGTGAGGGGCTTCGAGCAGGACGCGGCAGAGCCCTTCAAAGCGCCGGTAAAATTCCTCCAGCGTTTTTGGGTCGTCGCCGTAGCCCCATGAGCCGTCGCCTTTGGCGACGCCGGGGTTCCAGCGGATGCCTCCAAATTCGCTGACGAAGTAGGGCTGCCCCCGGTGGGGGATGGAGGCGATGGCTTCCGAGTCGTTCCGGTAGACCCCTCCGGCGGCGTGGCGTTTGGCGAATTTGTCCGGGTCCTGTGTGTAGTCGTGCGCGTCGTAGATATCGGCCTCGGCGATGCGGTGGCTGTAGCCGGAGACGTCCAGCACGGGGCGCGTGGGGTCAAACAATTTGGTGGCCAGGAAGAGGCCCCGCATGACGTCGTCGTGGGGCGTGATCCGCTCGGCGATCCGCTGGTTCGATTCGTTGAGCGGGCACCAGCCGACGATGCACGGGTGGTTGAAGTCGCGCTGCAAGGCTTCCAGCCATTGGGTGAGGTAGCCGGGGGGATAATCCGTGCCGAAGTGGTTGCCGCTCCGTTGGATCGCCCCGGCCTCCGTTTTTTCCCAGCCCTGGAAGGCATCCAGCCCGCCCAGGCCCCAGTCGCTGAATTCCCCCCAGACGAGGTAGCCGAGCCGGTCGGCGTGATACAGGAAGCGTTCCTCAAAGACTTTCTGGTGGAGCCGCGCCCCGTTGAACCCGGCTTGCTTGGCGAGCCGGATGTCGGCTTCCAGGGCGGCGTCGGTGGGGGCGGTCAGAATGCCGTCGGGGTAGTACCCTTGGTCGAGAACCAGGCGTTGAAAAACCTTCTTTCCGTTCAACTTCACCGCCGCCCCCTCGATGGAGAGGCTGCGCAGCCCGGCGTACGTGGCGGCTTCATCGACGAGCCGCCCCGAGGCGTCGAGCAGTTCGAGCGTGATGTCGTAAAGGTGCGGGTCTTCGGGCGACCAGAGTCGGGCCCGTCCCGGGGGGATGGTCAGTTCCAGCCGGGGGGTGAAGTCCACCCCGCAGCGCGTTTCCGTCTCGGCGGCGACGCCCTCGCCATCGCTCAGCCGGGCGCGAAAGCGAAGGCCTGTTTGCGCCCCGGTGATCGGCTGCTCAATCCCAAAGCGGCCGTTGGCGGTGTCCGGCGTGATCTTGGGCCGGCCCAGCGAAGCGCGCGCAGGCACAGGCTCCATCCAGACGGTCTGCCAGATGCCGGTGGTGCGGGTGTAGTGGCAGCCGCTGTTGCCATACGTCCAGGCTTGCTTGCCCGAGGGCATGGAATCCCGTGCGTTGTCGCGGGCCCGAACGACGAGCGTGAGGGGCTCGCCCGGGCGCGCGGCCTCGCTCAAGTCGCACGTAAACGGGGTCATGCCGCCCCGGTGCCGGCCCACCTCCACGCCGTTCGCCCAGACAAACGTGTCGTAGTCGGACGCCTGGAAATGGAGCAGGATGCGCCTTTCCTCCCATTCCTTGGGTATCACCACTTCACGGCGGTACCAGACGGCGTTGAGATAATCTGTGTTGCCGATGCCGGAGAGAGGCGACTCCGGGCAGAAGGGGACCTGGATGCGGTCGCGGAGCGGGCGGTCCAGGAGGCCCCGGTGAAGCCCGCTGTCGCCCTGGTCGATTTCAAACTCCCACTCCCCATTGAGGCAGAGCCAGTCGCGGCGGACGAACTGGGGGCGCGGATATTCCGGGCGGGGAAGAGGAGTGCAAGCGTTCATTTCCGGTTCCTATGAAAAATCTGGAATCCACCGATTCCACAGATTTCGCGGATTGACACCGATTTTTTTTGGAAAAGTGCCCGAAAAGGATTCACGCAAAGGAAAATCGTTCCAACATGCTCGTCATCCCGCACGAACGTAAGGGACCCCCTCCAGCGTTTCGGTGCCGTGCTTTTTTCAACGCTCAGGGATTGCGGAGAGGTCCCGCCCGGGATGGCATGCTGGGAGGTGGCGCTCTCTTTCCTTTTTGCCCCTTTGCATCCTTGCGTGAGATTTTTTAAGATGCGTGGGCTCAGCGGGCGTGATGAAAAGTGGTGCAGATTGGGAAGTTCCTTCTTTAGAGCGTTTTTGGGTTATTTTGTCGCAATGATCTGAGAGCGCCGAGGGTTGATGCGGGGCTTTTTGAGCGCAGCGGCTGTATTTGTAAATACAGCCCAAGCGCAAAAAGACGCACAGCGACTCTCGCCGCCGAAGAGCATACGACAAAATAAACCGAAACAGCTCTAGCGCCAACGGCGCGACCGCATACCAGCCTTGGCCAACGGCCAAGGTTTAGGTCGAAGCAACCCGTCAGGGCTGTAAGCCCGGCGCATCGGAATCACCTTATCCAGCAAGGAGGCGTCGGGCTTACAGCCCTGGGCCGTCTTTGGACTGGAAACCCAGCCCGTTGGGCTGGGCTGGTATGCTCCGCGCCTTTGGCGTTGCAAAGGCTCACCCAGCTTGCACCACTTTTAATCGCGCCCGGGCTCAGCTCTTCCTGCTTCTTCCGCTTGAAAAGAGGAGCGCAATCCCGCAACGTAGGGGTTGCAACTTTTTTCCTCTTCAACATCATGCCCGCAAAAGGACTGGACCTCGTGGCCGATATTCTCGCGCTCAAACGCGCACGCAATGCGGTCATCCTTGCCCACAACTACCAGATCAAAGAAATCCAGGAGGTCGCTGATTTCGTGGGCGATTCCCTCGGCCTCAGCTACCAGGCCGCCAAGACGGACGCCCAAGTGATCGCCTTCTGCGGCGTCCATTTCATGGCCGAGACGGCCAAGATTATCAACCCCTCCAAGACCGTGGTGCTGCCCGATCTGGAGGCGGGCTGTTCGCTTTCCGATTCCTGTTCCGGGGAGGCGCTGGAAGCCTTCCTGAAGGCGCATGCGCACAAAAACTACTACGTCATCGCCTACATCAATTGCAGCGCCGCCGTCAAAGCCCAGGCTGACGTCATCTGCACGAGCGGCAACGCGGTCAAAATCGTCCGCGCGGCGCCCCAGGACCGGAATCTGCTCTTTGTCCCGGACGAAAACCTTGGCGCCTGGGTGATGGAACAGACCGGACGCCCCATGGAACTTTGGAAAGGGCACTGCGCCGTCCACGTGGAGTTCACCGCCCAAAGCATCGAGAAAATCCGCGAACGCTACCCGGACGCCCCCGTGATCGCGCATCCCGAGTGCCGCCACTCCGTCCGGCTCCTGGCCGACGAGGTTTGCTCCACGGAGAAAATGATCGGCTACTGCCGCGAGCATCCGGCCAAGGCGTTTATCATCGTCACCGAAGAGGGGATGCTCCACCGGCTGCGCCGCGAATTGCCGGGAAAAACGTTCCTGGCCGGCCCCACCCAGGAGTGCGCCTGCGCGGAGTGCCGTTTTATGAAGCTCAACACGCTGGAGAAGTTGCGGGCCTGCCTGGAAACCCTCACCCCGGAGATCGTGCTTCCCGAGGCCCTGCGGGCTCGCGCCGAACTGCCCATCCGGCGGATGTTGGAATGGAGCAAATAACCCCCCCTTTTTCCCATGCACCCTTGCATCCGCCTCGTCTGTTTCCTTGCTGTCCTCCTGGGTCTGGCGGGTTGCGACGACTCGCCGCACTCCGATTCCCCGACTCACGCAGCCAATGAATTTTTCCTGGAGATTGGCGAATCCAACTTCCAGAGAGCCTATGACAACGCCGCCTTCGCGTTCCAGGCGCAGACGACCTTCAAAAATTTCCGCGCCACCGCCCGGGAACTCGGGTTGAGCGCCGGGACGGTTGCCTGCAATTGGACCAAGGAGGAGACCAAGGACCGGGATGTGAAATTGACCGGCGAGGTCATGGCGGCCAATGGAACCGCCGTCCCGGTGATTCTCACGGTGATCCAGGAGCGCGGTTCCTGGCGCGTCTTCTCCCTGCGCACCCCAGGCGAGTCCGGGGACAAGGAGGAAGACCGTTTCTCCTTGCTGGGCAAGGGGGCCTCTTTCAACCGGCTGGCCAATCGGGAAATTCCTTCGCAAAAAGTGCTTCGCCAGTTGGTTCTCGACAACCTTCTCCTGTTCAACAGCGCCATCCAGAAGCGCAGCTTTGCCGAGTTTTATTCCAATGTCGCCCTGGCCTGGCAGACGCAGTTGACCGAGACGCAACTTGGGGAGGCCTTCAAGCCGTTCATCGACGCGAAGGTGGACATTTCCGGGATCCACAATCTGGAGCTGATCTTCGACGCGCCCCCGGAAATCACCGCCGAGGGGATTCTTCTCCTCCGCGGGCACTTCAACACGGCCCCCTGCCACACCGTCTTTGCCCTCCGGTTTGCCTACGAATTTCCCTACTGGAAGCTCTACGGCGTGGAGATCCAAATCCATCGTTAAACCCGAAAACCGAAGTTGTACGGGGCGCTCCCCTCCAACATCGGTTTTCGGGTTGATGCGCCGGAACCTCTCCGGTAGCCTGCTTGCGCCAAGGCAAGCACCATGAAGCTCTCCAAACGTTCCCATTACGCCTTGCGGGCGCTTGTTGACCTTGGGGTCGCCCAGGCTTTGGGGCGTCCCTTGGTGCCTATTGGCGATCTGGCGCAAAAGGAGAACCTCCCCCTCAAGTTCCTGGAGCAAATCTTTCTCCAGCTCAAGCAAGCCGGTTATCTGGACAGCAAACGGGGCAGCCAGGGCGGTTATTTTTTGGCGCTGCCCGCCGGGGAGATCCTCATGGGCGACATCCTCCGCCTCCTGGACGGCCCGCTCGCGCCCCTTCCCTGCGTGAGCCGCAGCGCGTACGCCCCGTGTTCCTGCCCGGACGAAGCCTCGTGCGGCGTCCACGCCCTCATGGCGGAAGTCGGCCGGGCCATTACCGGGGTGCTGGACCGGGTGACGCTGGCCGACACGGTCAAGAAATCGCTTCGCAAAATTCGCCGCAACAAAACGGCGGTTCCTTTTGTCAAAATGGTGTTGCGCCGCTTGCCCCGAAAGCGTAAACCGGCTGCGAAGACCGTCAAAGCAGCCCCCAAACGCGGCGCCAAACGCCGCGCGGCCAAGCCGGCTCCCGGCGCAAGAAACCGCCCGAAGCCCGGCCCAACCTCCAAGCAAATCCGTTGAAGAAGCGAACCATGAAAACGCGAATCTTCTTAATGGTGATGGGGCTGGTGTTTGGAATGAACGTTTCGGCGCGGGCGCAGACCGTCGTCCGCTTCGGGCATTTCCCGAACGTGACCCACGTGCAGGCGCTCGTGGCTCACCATCTGTCGCGCCAGGGCAAGGGGTGGTTTGAGCAACGGCTGGGGGTCCGCGTTGAGTGGTACCTCTACAACGCGGGACCGAGCGCGATGGAGGCTCTCTTCGCCAACGGGATCGACGTGACCTACGTGGGCCCCAGCCCGGCGATCAACGCCTTTGCCAAGTCCAACGGAGCCGAGGTGCGCATTGTCTCCGGCGCGGCCAACGGCGGCGCGGCGCTGGTCGTTCAGCCCGATTCCGGCATCAAGGCCGGGGCAGACTTCCGCGGCAAGCGGATCGGCACCCCGCAGCTCGGCAATACCCAGGATGTGGCGTGCCGCGCGTGGCTGGCCGCGCAGGGGCTCAAGGTGACGCAGTTGGGCGGAGACGCCCTGGTGATCCCGACGCCCAATCCCGACCAGCTCTCTCTCTTTCTGCAAAAGAAACTCGACGCCGTCTGGACGGTGGAACCGTGGGTTTCGCGGCTGGAACGCGACGCGAAAGGGGTGGTTTTCCTGGAAGAGAAGGATTCGGTGACGACGGTGCTGGTTTCGAGCGTGAAGTTCCGCACGGAACAAGGCGCGCTCCTGCGCAAGCTCGTGGCGGCGCACAACGAGTTGACGGAGTGGATTGTGGCCCATCCGGCCGAGGCCCAGGCGATGGTCGTGGAGGAACTGGCTGCCGAGACACGGTCGAAGATCGCGCCGGAACTGATCGCCGCAGCCTGGCGCCGGATCGAGCTGACCAACACCGTCTCCCTGCCGGGCTTGCAGACTTACGTGGTAAACGCCCAGAACGCCGGGTTCCTGCGCCATGTGCCCGATTTAAAGACCTTGGTGGAGCATCCTTGAGGCTTCAGCACCCCGCCGCTTTCCCATGTCTCTTCAGGAAGAACTCCGATCCGTTCCCCCGGCCAAGCTGTTCATCGACCGCGTGACCAAGGATTTCCCCGTGCGCGGCGGGAAGGTGCGCGCATTGGACGAGATTACCCTGCAAATCAACGAAGGGGATTTCGTCTGCCTCGTGGGCCCGAGCGGCTGCGGAAAATCGACGCTGCTGAGCATCATCGCCGGGCTGGAAAAGCCGGATGCGGGCGAGACGTTGATGGATGGCAAGCCGGTGACGCGGCCCGGTCGCGACCGGATGGTGATGTTCCAGGAGTCCGCCCTTTTTCCGTGGCTGGACGTGATGGACAACGTCCTCTTCGGGTTGAGATTCAAGCCGAACCTGACCGCTAGGGACCGCCGGGAAGTGGCGCAATTCTACCTGCGCCTGGTGGGGCTGGAGGAATTCGCCCACGCCAACGTGCATGAGCTTTCGGGCGGCATGAAGCAGCGGGCCGCGCTGGCAAGGGCGCTCGCCCCCAACCCGCGCGTGCTCCTGATGGACGAACCGTTCGCCGCGCTTGACGCCCTCACCCGCGAGCAACTCTACGGGGACATCCAGCGGATATGGGCCGAGCGGAAAAAAACCATCGTGTTTGTGACGCACAACGTCCGCGAAGCCGTCTGCCTGGGCAACCGGGTCGTGCTTTTCTCGCCGCATCCGGGGCGCGTGCGCGAGGAGTTCTCCGTCGATCTGCCGCATCCGCGCGACATCAACTCCGTGGAACTTGCCGGGCACGCCAGCCGCATCACCCGGGCGCTGCGCGGGTATGTCGATGCGCCGGGAACCGAACTGGGAGCCGAATGAAACGCCTGCTTTCCTCCACCCTCTTCTTTGCCGTGCTGCTGCTGGCGTGGCATTTCCTTGTCCTTGCCAAAATCTGGTCTCCGGTGCTGTTGCCAGACCCCGGTTCCGTCTGGGAATACCTGAAAACGGTGACGGTGGACGGAACGCTTTTCCAGGCCACGGCGGTGACGCTCCGGCGGCTGCTGACGGGCTATTTGATCGGCGTCATCCTCGGCATCCCCATCGGGTTGCTAACCGCCCGGTTCCAACTGATGGAAGACACGGTGGGCGTGCTGGCGCTGGGGCTTCAAACGCTGCCGAGCGTCTGCTGGGTGCCGCTGGCGATGCTCTGGTTCGGGCAGACGGAGGGGGCCATGCTGTTTGTCGTGGTGATGGGCACCCTTTGGTCGGTCATTATCTCCACGGATAACGGCGTGCGCAACGTGCCGCCCATCTACGCCCGGGCCGCCCGGACGATGGGGGCCAGGCAGTTTTACACGTGGACACGGGTGATTCTGCCCGCCTCGCTGCCGTTTGTCGTCAGCGGGATGAAGCAAGGGTGGGCGTTCGCCTGGCGTTCGCTGATGGCGGCGGAGATTTTCGTGACAATCCTGACCGGGTTCGGCCTCGGCCAGTTGCTCCATTTCGGCCGTGAACTCAACGCCATGGACCAGGTGATCGGCATCATGTTCGCCATCGTCCTGATCGGGTTGCTGGCCGACAAAATTTTCTTTTCCCCCGTGGAGCACTTCCTCCACCGGCGCTGGGGAACGGGGAGGAAGTAATGGTCATCATCGGGGAGTCCCCCGGCACGGCCATTTTTTTCCAGCGCTCCGAACGCCCGATGAGGGGATAAGTGCCCCCTCACGGTTTTATGAAAAAAACAAACGGAGTGTGGGGAATGGTGGCGGGGGCGGCGCTGCTGGGAATGGCGGGCTGCCAATGTGCGCCGCCGGTGCGGGAATGCGTGGAGACACGGATGGATCTATCGAAGGAGGCCTGTCCTCCGGTGCAGGCCGTTACGTGCCCCTCCACGGTGACGACGGTGATCCAGCGCAGGGGGGTGTCCTGCCCGGCGCTGCCGCCGGTGGGGGAGATTACCGTGGTGCGCAACAACTGCCAGCGCGCCAAGATGGTCTTTGTTGCGGTGCGCCCGAGCGACGACCGCTGCTATGATGTGGAAAGCCGCAATTTCGAGCGGCCGTGGCCATGGGGCCCCCTCGGCACGCGGAATTGCTGCGAGTAAGAGCCGGCCGGATCAAGCGCTGATTCAGGGAAAAAAAGGGGGGGGTGATGACGCCCCCCTGCTGTCCACGCTCGACGGCGCGCTCCATAATCCGGTGCGCGCTGCTCCAGTTCAGGTTAAATTGTCTTCACCTTCAAAGGAATTCAACTCGCGGGCGGGCTCAAAGATTGATGGCGCTTTGACAAAGGACTTCTTTACTGCGCTGCGTCGCCGGGAGTTTGATGCCAGAGGGCGCAGCAACAAACCGCCGGAGGTTGTTTTACGCAAGTCACAACTCGGCGATGAAAAAAGTCCGGTCCAAGTAACTCTGCGTGGAAAAAGATGCCCCTCTCGTTTGGGATGCAAAATCGCCCCGATCCATCACCGTTTTTAGGCTTATGCCTCTGTAGCCGAGACTGCGCCGGGGAGTTCCCGCCCGTACCATTCTCTACTGCCGCGGCAAACCCGGCAGACGGAGAGCATGACCGGCACTTCGACCAGCACGCCGACGACCGTGGCCAGCGCCGCCGGGGAGGAAGGCCCGAAAACCGTGATCGCGACGGCCACCGCCAGCTCGAAGAAATTGCTGGCCCCGATCAAAGCGCCCGGCGCGGCGATCTTGTGTTCGACCTTCAGCCAGCGCATCAGCAAATAAGTCAGGCCGGAGTTGAAATAGACCTGGATGATGATCGGCACCGCAATCAAGAGAACCGCGAGCCAGCGACTGGTCAGGTTCTCGGCCTGAAAGGCGAAGATGAGCACCAGCGTCACCAGCAACGCGGCGATGGTCACGGGATGGAACTTCGCCAGGAAGTTTTTTCAAACCACGCCTTCCCATGGGATCGGAGCAGCACCGTGCGCGTCAGATAGCCCGCCGCCAACGGGATCACGATGAACACCACCACCGAGGTAAGCAGCACTTTGGCGGGCACCACGACATTGGCCACGCCGCAGAGGAACATGACAATGGGGGCAAACGCGACGAGCATGATCAGGTCGTTCACCGCCACCTGCACGAGCGTGTAAACCGGGTCGCCCTCCGTGAGGTAGGACCAGACGAAAACCATCACGGTGCAGGGTGCCGCCGCGAGAATGATCAGGCCGGCGGTGTAGTTTTTCGCCACTTCGGGAGCGATCCACGGGCAAAGACGTGCTCAATGAAGACCCTGGCGAGGAGCGCCATGCTGAAGGGCTTGATGAGCCAGTTGACAAAGAGCGTTACCATCAGCCCCCTCGGTTTTCGGGCAATGCCGCCCAGCGCGGTGAAGTCCACTTTGAGCATCATCGGGTAGATCATGAGCCAGATCAGCACCGCGATGGGGACGTTCACGTGCGACCCCTGGCCAAACTCCAGCCCGCTCAAGGCCGCGGTCAGCCAGGGAACCGTCTTGCCCAGCGCAACCCCGGCGACCATGCAGAGGAAGACCCAGACGGTCAGATAACGTTCAAAGAAGGCGAGTTGTTTACGGTTTTCCATGGGAGTCTAGTACCTTGTTACAAGGCACTAGTGTGGTTTTGGATTGAAGCGCCTCGCGGAAGCCCGTTGCATACGCCTCGAAAACGAGCCGGATCTGGTCGCGCACGCACCGGAAAGCGTTCATCACTTCCTCTTCAGAGCCCGTGGCGTGGGCGGGATCGTCGAAACCCCAGTGGTGACGGTTCACCTGCCCGGGGAACATCGGGCACGCCAGATCGGCGTTGCCGCAGACGGTGATAACGGTCGTGATGTCCCGGTCCAGGAAGGCGTTCAGGTGCCTGGAGGTGTGCTTGGAAATGTCGATGCCGATTTCCCGCATCACCCCCACGGCTTTGGGATGCACAAACCCGGAGGGATTGGACCCGGCGCTGTGGACTTCCATCAAATCCCCGGCGGCATGGCTCAGTATCCCCTCCGCCATCTGGCTGCGGCAGGAGTTCCCGGTGCAAAGAATTAAAACGGTGGGCTTTTTCATCAAAAATGCGGTTCCATCCTAACCGCAAATCAATATAAGGCAACAACGATATTCTGTGGGCGCGCCTATTGCGCAAATCCTCTCATTGAATTTTGGGAGGATTGCGATCATGCTTGGGTGAAGCAGAGCGCGTCCTCCAACGCCGCCCGCTTTTCAATCCTATCCCCTATGGCACAAGCGATCATGAATCCCGAAGAGGTGCGGCGGTTCGCCAGCGAATTGAAGCGCTTCAACGAGGACGTGCTCCAAAAAGCCGCCTCCCTCCAGGCCCGGTTCGCGTCACTGGGCGCCACCTGGCAGGACCAGGAGCAGCAGAAATTCGCCGAAGAATTTGTCACCACCATGAAGGTGCTCAAAAAATTCGTCGAAATCTCCGAAAAACAGACCCCTTACCTCCTCCGAAAAGCGCAACGCATCGAGGATTACCTGGCCCAGCGCTAACCCCCCCATGGCCGACCAGGCAAAAATCACTTCGCTCGACGCCCTGGAGATCCTCCGGTCGCGCTTGCTCGTCTTTTTGACCAAGGCAAACCGCTCCCTGGACGACACCGGCGGGGAAGTCCACCGGACGCGCGAATGGCTCCAGCACGAACAGCGGATGCGCTGGGAGGCGGAGATCCGCCAACGGGCCAAAAAACTCGCCCAGGCCGAACAGGAACTCTTGAGCGCCAAGCTCGCAGGGCACCGCGAAGCCCTCGTCAACCGCCAGGCCATCGTCCAGCGGGCAAAGATCGCGCTCGCCGAAGCGCAGGAGAAACTCCGCGCCGTCAAACAATGGGCCGTCCGCTTCGACAGCGTCGCCGAGCCCATTGTCCAGCGCCTGGACGACCTGCGGCAATTCCTGCAACTCGATCTCCCGAAAGCGGCCGCCCTCCTCGCCAATATCCAAAAAACCCTGGAAGCGTACACCGAGGCCCCGGCGGCTCCAGCATCCCCCGCTCCGGCAACCGCCGCCCCGGTCCCACCCGAAACACCCCTTCCAGAACCTCTCCCATGAGCCCCAAAGGCAGCGCCGCCCTGCTTACCCAGGCATACAAGGATCTCGCCGTCCAATGGCAGGAAACCCAGGCGTATTGGCACGACGCCCAGGCTCTCGCCTTTGAAAAAAACTACATGGAAGAACTCCCCAGCCGCATCACGCGCACCCTATCGGTGATGGAAGAAATCGACACTCTGCTCAGAAAGGTGAGAAGCGACTGTGAATAAAGAAACCGACCTGCGCGTCAGCCGGACGCTCGAACTTCTGGCCCAACTCCGGCAAACCGGAGCCGCCTTCGCCCAAAGAGAGGACCGGCTTACACGCGACCTCGCCACGCGCCGCCTCGCCTTCCAACGCGCCCACAGGGAAGCGGACACAGACGCCGAAGCCCAGGCCGCCGCGAAGATCGCCGCCGCCGAAGCGCGTTTCCGCGCCCGCACCGGGCACGTCACCGCCGTCTACGAAACCCGGCACGAACGAATCCAGACCTTCGCGGAAGCCACCTTGGGCAACCTCCCCACGCGCGCCCGGCAGGCCAAGGAATCGTGGATGGGCGCCCTGCAAATGCGCGACTTTGAAGCGCAAACCCGCCGCACCGCCGCTCTCAATGCCGCCTCGGCATCTTACAACGCCCAGGCCAAAGAACTGGCGCTCCAACGCGGCACGCTCGCCACCTTGGAGAAAAAGGCCCGGCGCGCCTGCTTCGGCTACGCGAGCTGGCTGCGAGGCACGGCGGTTCCCCCGTCCACAGAGGATCTCCCCGCGCGGCTCGCCGCCGTGGAAACCGCTCTCGCCGCCTTGCGCGCTTTGCCGTTTCCCCGTTTTTTGAGACTCGCGCCGCTACGCGCTGCGGTAACCGCCCTCGCCGAAGCGCTGGCGAGCGCCCGGCAGGCGGCTGAAGACGCCGCAGCCTCCCTCCGGGCCGGGTTCGACACCCAGTGCCAGGAGATCGAGCGGACCTACGAGCAGACCCACGCCGAACTCGCCGCCCAATGGGACCGGTCCGACAGCATCGAGGCCGAATTTGAAGAGAAAACCCAGGCCAAGCTGGAAAAGCAGCTCCCCCGCGCCCTGGCCCGCAACGAGGCGATCTACCGCCAAAAAACCAGCCGCATCACCGCCGAACGCGCCGCGCACTTGGAGGCCCTCCAGCATGCGCACGATGCCCACCGCGCCGAGTTGGCCTCGGCCCTGGCTGCGGAAGCCGACGCATACGCCGACGACGAACAGCGCGGCTGGGCCGACCTCCAAATCGCCTGGGAGGCGGAAATCCGCCCCCTGTGCACCCAAATGGACGCGCTCCAGGCAGCCGCCGGGGCGGCCGCCCCCGCGTGGTCGCCCGCACTGGCCGAAGCCTGGACGCCGCCGACGGCTTATCCCTTTGCCACCCCCTTCGCACGAATCGCCGCCGATCTCTCCGAACCTCCGGGGAGCCTCCCCAAGGATCCCCGCCTCGCGCTGCCCTGCGCGTCGGAAATCAGCCTCCCCCTGGCCCTCGCCTTCCCGGCCGAGGGCTCGCTGCTCTTTGAAACTGCGGAGTCGGGCGGCGCGTCCGTCATGGCCACGATCAACCAGATCATCCTGCGCCTGCTGGCCACGACGCCTCCGGGGAAAATCAGCTTCACCCTCCTCGACCCCGTGGGCCTGGGCGAGAACTTTGCCGGGTTCATGCAACTGGCCGACTACGAGGAGAGCCTCATCAACCGGCGCATCTGGACCCAGCGCGACCAAATCGAGGAACGCCTGGCCGAACTCTGCGAACACCTGGAAAAAGTGATCCAGATGTACCTGCGCAACCAATACGCCACGATCAGCGAATACAACGCGCAAGCCGGGAGCGTGGCCGAGAAATACCACTTCCTGGTCGTCGCGGATTTCCCCGCCGGGTTCAGCGAAACGGCGGCCGCCAGGCTCCAGAGCATCGCCACGAGCGGCGCGCGCTGCGGCGTCTTCACCCTCCTCCACTGGGATAAACGCCAACCGCTTCCCGACGGCTTTTCGCCCGACGAACTCCGCGCGGGCAGCATCGTGCTCCGGCAGGAGAACGGCCGTTTTTGGCTCAAAAACCAGCCGGCCTCCGACACCGCCCGGATTCTCTTCGACGCGCCTCCCGCCCCGGAACTGGCGCTCGCGCTGACACAGAAGATCGGGAAAAGCAGCATCGACTCCAACCGCGTCGAAGTCCCCTTCTCGCAGATCGCCCCCCCGCCCGAAGCGCTGTGGACCAACGACACGACCAACGAACTGCGCGTCGCCATCGGGCGCACCGGCGCGACCAAGCAGCAGTACCTGGCCATCGGCAAGGGGACGCGGCAGCACGCCCTCTTCGCGGGCAAAACGGGTTCCGGCAAATCGACCCTCTTCCACGTCATCATCACCAACCTGGCTCTCTCGTGCAGCCCGCAGCAGGTGGAGTTTTACCTGATCGACTTCAAAAAAGGGGTGGAATTCAAATGCTACGCGGAAAAGAAACTCCCTCATGCCCGGGTCATCGCCATCGAGAGCGACCGCGAGTTTGCCTTGAGCGTGCTGGAGCGCGTGGACGCTGAGTTAAAGCGGCGCGGCGACCTCTTCCGCGACCTCGGCGTCCAGGACATCTCCGGCTACAAACGGGCGGGCGGCAAGGAGCCGATCCCACGCACCCTGCTCATCATCGACGAGTTTCAGGAATTCTTTGTCGAGGACGACGCCATCGCGCAGACGGCCTCCCTGCTCTTTGACCGGATCGTGCGCCAGGGCCGCGCCTTCGGCATCCACGTCCTGCTTGGTTCGCAGACCCTCGGCGGCGCTTACTCGCTGGCCCGCGCCACCCTGGGCCAGATGGTCATCCGCGTCGCCCTCCAGTGCAACGAAGCCGACGCCTATCTCATCATGGACGAGAGCAACCCGGCCCCGCGCCTCCTCTCCCGCCCCGGCGAAGGGATCTACAATGACGCCGCCGGAGCGCTCGAAGGCAACAACCCCTTCCAGGTCGTCTGGCTGCCCGACGACGAACGCGACTGCTATCTCGATAAAGTCCAGGAACTTGCCGCCCGCCATCCCGGCGCGTACGGCGACCCCATCGTGTTTGAAGGCAACGCCCCGGCTGCGCTCGACGACAACGCACTCTTCTCGGCGCTGCTCGCTCAAAAGCCAACTAACCTACCCGCCTTTGGCCGGGCATGGCTCGGCGCGCCCAACTCCATCAAAGGCCCCACCGAAGCCACCTTCCAGCGACAAAGCGGCAGCAACCTGCTCCTGGTCGGCCAGCGCGACGAAGTGGCTCTCACCCTCCTGGGCGCTTCCCTGCTCGCTCTCGCTGCACAATACCCGGCGGGATGTGCCCGGTTCTTCTTCCTCCACGCAGCCGCCCCCGGCACGCCGGAAGCCGACTTCCTTGCCCGCCTCTTCCAGGCCCTCCCCCACCCCGTCACCGAGGTGCGCCCCGGCGATCTCGCCAGCGCCATGGCCGCGCTGGCCGGGGAGTTGCAGGCCCGCGCCGCCGGCGGCAACGGGGACGAACCGCCCCTCTTCTGCTGCATCCACGGCCTGCACAAATTCAAGAAACTGCGGCACGAGGACGATTTTGCCTTCTCCATGAGCGATGCCGAGTCCGCGCCCGACCCCGGCGCGCAGTTCACGGAACTCCTCACCGAAGGGGCAAGCCACGGCATCCACCTCCTGGCCAGCTTTGACACCCTCAACAACGTCAACCGCTTCCTCAACCGCAAGGCGCTCAGCGAGTTTGAAATGCGAGTCGTGTTCCAAATGAGCGCCAACGATTCCGCGAGCCTCATCGATTCCCCCCAGGCGGGAACGCTCGGTCTCCACCGCGCCCTCTTCTACAACGAACACGAGGGAACCCTGGAAACCTTCCGCCCCTACGCCACGCCCACTGCGGAGTGGCTCCGGCAAACGGGAGAAAAGCTGGCGGGACGCTCTTAAGAGAAAGAATTCAGAAGCCAGATTGCCCTGCCCCGCAGAAGGGGCTCCACGCGGCATGAAAATGGAGACTGTTTGTTTCTCACACGAAGCCACGAAGGTTCGTGCAGTGCCCCCTTGTTCTTCTTCGTGAGCTTCGTGCCTTCGTGTGAAATTTTCGGCTTCCTCATTTTTGATCTTCAGGGAACGGGCATAATACGGGAAGGGGCGTTGCGTCCACGGACTGGCTGCGCCGCGTTCTTGCTGGAGAGAACATGTGGCATCCCACTTTTCACGATTATTTTGCCGATCCGTTCGTCTGGAGCGTGGGCAAAGAGTATTTTGCCATCGGCACCGGCCGGGAAGAGGCGGAGCGGGTGGACGAGACCGCCGGATGGGTCTTTCCTCTCCTCCACTCGCGCGATCTGCACCACTGGGAACGCCTGGGGGAGGCACTGGAGCGGCCCGATCCCGCCTTGGGTGACACGTATTGGGCTCCCGAGGTGGCCTTTCGCGACGGACGCTACTGGATGTATTATTCGGTCGGGTTCCGGGATAGGAACCATCAAATTCGCACCGCCACCTCGCTCGATCCGGCGGGCCCCTACCGCGACACGGACATCAACCCGCTCGTGGCCCCGGCAGATTTGCCGTTCGCCATCGATCCCCACCCCTTCCGCGATGCCGACGGCCAGTGGGTGCTGTTTTATGCGCGCGATTTTCTCGACACCGGGGGCGACGCGCGCGTCGGCACGGCGCTGGTGGCGGACTACCTGATCCGCCCCGACCGGGTGGCGGGCCGCCCCAGCGTCATCTTGCGCGCCCATCACGATTGGCAGCGCTTCCAGACCCGGCGGCCGATGTATGGCGGCTTGTACGACTGGCACACGCTGGAGGGCCCGTGCGTGACGCTCCACCAGGGTAGGTATTACTGCTTTTACAGTGCGGGCCGGTGGGAGGACGCCACCTACGGCGTCGATTACGCCGTCGCGGATCATGTCCTGGGGCCGTATTCCGACACCGGGAACGAGGACGGTCCCCGGGTGCTGCGGACGACGCCAGGCAAGCGGCTCGGGCCGGGCCACAACAGTCTTTTCACGGGGCCAAACGGACGGAATTACCTGGCCTTCCACGCCTGGGACGCCGCGCAAACGGGACGGCGGCTGTTTATCGAGCGGCTCCACTGGACGCCGGAGGGCCCCCGGGCAGAAAGCACGCGTGCATTGGCGGTTTCCTAGTGTGGTGAAAGATAAATTCGCTAAATAAGTCCGAGACAATTTTCCGATTTTTCAAGGCGCGAATGAGGGCGGTATCTGAAGATACCGACCGATTGAGCAACGCCGAAAAATTGAAAAAGGGGCCGGAATTATGACGCGAATTTATCACTCACCACACTAGTACCTTGTAACAAGGAAAATGGCGCATAGAGCGCCGGATTTTT
>JBAWXX010000010.1:0-65946 GCA_037143855.1 Verrucomicrobiota bacterium
CGAACCCGGCGTTAAAACGCCGGGCTACTTTCGGGTTGTCCCTTTGGGACAATAACGCCAATCCATAAGGCCCATCCAACGGTGTCATTGGTATTACTTCTCCGCGTCTTCCTGATAGAGGGCGCGCCGCCGCAGGATCGTCTCCACGTAGGCGCGCGTGCTGGGAAAGGGGATGCGGGAGCGCAAATCAGCGGAAGTCACCCCGTTGCCAAGCTGGGTGAGCGCGATCCAGTGGTCCACGCGCGTGCCGCCCGCGTTGTATTCCGCCAGCGCGAAGGGAACGGGATCGTCCTTCGCGGCCCAGCGGTTGAGCTTCTGCTTCAAATACCACGCGCCAATTTCCAGGTTCATCCGGGGCGAGAAAAGATCGGCGGGCTGGAACGTCTCCGCCTTGTGGGCGCGCACCCAGTCGCCGGCCGCCGCCTGGCTCACCTGCATGAGGCCGCGCTCGCCGCTGGCCCCCGTCTTGTGGGGGTGAAACTCGCTCTCGCGCCAGACGAGCGCCTTCAAGAGCAGCGGATCGACCCCGTTCTTGGCCGCCGCGTCGGCAATCATGGCGTCGTAACGCTGGAAGCGGCCCCGGCTCATCCAGTCCGCCGCCATGTAAAGGGGGTCGCGGGAAAGCGCCAGCAGGACCCCCGCCGCCGTGAGGGCGGCCAGGAGGAGGAGCAAGAGCAATTTGGCCAGAAAACGGATCATGCGCTTCCGCTAATCATGCACGAAAAAGGCTTCTCCTCCAATGACATTCGCGGCACCTTGGGACGGTATGAAATTCGCCCGCGTGCTCGTCGATCAATCCGGGGGGGCCTCCCTCGATTACGCGATCCCGCCCGAATGGGAAAGCCGCGTGCAGCCCGGCACGCGCGTGGCCGTCCCGCTGCGGCAGCGCCAGGCGCTGGCGACGGTGATTGAGCTGCTGGACGAAAGCAACGTTCCCGGCATCCGCCCGCTGGCGAAGATCATCGGCGACCGCCCGGTGCTGGGCCCCAACCTCCTGCGGCTGGCCCGCTGGATGGCCGCTTATTACTGCTGCCCGGTGGAAACCGCCATGCGGGCCGTGCTCCCGCAGGTGATCCGCAAGGGGGCCACCGGCTTCAAGCAGCGGCTGACGGCCCGGCTCACGCGCCCCGTGGACGCCGCCCTGCTGGCCGAGTTGGAACGGCGCGCGCCGAAACAAGCCGCCATTGTCGAAATCTTGCAGGGGCCCCTCTTCCCGTCTCCCCATCTCCCTGTCCCCCCGTCTTCCTTGCCGGTCGCCGCCCTCCTCAAAACCGCCGGGGCGGACCGGGCCGCGCTGACGGCGCTGGTGCGCAAAGGGCTGCTTGTTACGGAAAACACCATTGTACCGCGCGATCCCAATGAGGGAGAGACGTTCGTGGCCGCCGCCCCCCATGTTCTGAACGAGGAACAAGCCGCCGTCTTTGAAGCGGTCTGCGCCGCCATCGAGCGGCCCGAAAAGCCGATCCTGCTCCACGGCGTCACCGGCAGCGGCAAGACGGAGATTTATTTGCAGGGCATTCAGCGCGTGCTCGACCGTGGGCAAAGCGCCATCATGCTGGTGCCGGAAATCGCGCTCACCCCGCAGACGGTGGACCGCTTCAAGAGCCGGTTTGCCGCGATGCAGCACGAGGTGGCGGTGCTTCACAGCCACCTCTCCGAGGGGGAACGGCACGACGAGTGGCACAAGATCAACAACGGCAAGGCGCGGATCGTCATCGGCGCGCGCAGCGCCATCTTCGCCCCGCTGGAGCGCCTGGGGCTGATCGTCGTGGACGAGGAGCACGAGAACTCCTACAAGCAAGAGGACGCCCCCCGCTACCACGCGCGCGACCTGGCCGTTCTGCGCGGCTCGCTGGAAGGGTGCGCCGTCCTGCTCGGCAGCGCCACGCCGTCGCTGGAGAGCTACCACAACGCCGCCACTGGCAAATACCGGCTTCTGCGGATGGCCCTGCGCGTGGACGACCGCAAGCTCCCGCTCATTCGCATCATCGACCTGCGGCGGGAGGCGCACGGGGGCGAAACGCCGTCGCTCCTCTCCGAGCCGCTGCGCCAGGCCATCGAAACCCGGCTCGCCCGCAAGGAACAAACCATCCTTTTCCTGAACCGGCGGGGATTTTCCACCTCCCTCTCCTGTCCCGCGTGCGGCTATGTGGCGGAGTGCCCAAATTGTTCCGTCTCGCTCACCTTTCACCGGGCCGAGAACCGGCTCATCTGCCACATCTGCGGCCACACCGCCGTCGCCCCCAACCGCTGCCCGGAGTGCGGCCAGCAAGGGATCAAATACGCCGGGTTCGGCACGGAACGGGTGGAGGAGATCGTCGCCAAGCTCTTTCCCAAAGCGGTGGTCCGGCGCATGGACGCCGATACGATGACGCGCAAGGAGGCCTACCGGGAGGTGCTGACTGCGTTCCGCACCGGCAAAATTGACATCCTGCTCGGCACCCAGATGATCGCCAAGGGGCTCCATTTCCCGAACGTCACGCTGGTCGGCATCATCAACGCCGACACCGGGCTGCACATGCCCGACTTCCGCGCGGGCGAACGGACCTTCCAGCTCCTCACCCAGGTGGCGGGACGCGCCGGACGCGGCGACGTGGAGGGGGAAGTCTTCGTGCAGAGCTTCACGCCGCACCACCCGGCCATCCAGTTCGCCCGGCACCACGACTACGAGGGGTTCGCCGAGCAGGAGATCGAGTGGCGGCAGCGCTGGGATTACCCGCCGTTCCGCAAAATGGTCCTCATCACGGCCCGCTCGGCGCACCAGGAGCGAGGGAGTTTCTCGCTGGAAACGCTCCATCGCCGCCTGAAGGAAGTGCTCCCTCCCGACACGATCCTGGGCGACCCGGCTCCCGCGCCGCTGGAAAAAAGCCACGGCAGCTACCGCTTCCACCTGATCGTGCGGACCGGCGCGATCCAGCGCTTCACGCGCCTCCTGGCCGACGTGCTTACGAAACTCTCCTTCCCCGACGACGTGACGGTGAGCGTGGACGTGGACCCGTACCAGCTTTTATAGCCTCGCGCAAAGAACTGCGCGCGGTAAATTCCCCTTCGCGCAGCCTACAGCGCCCCTTGGTTGACCCACTGGACGGCGAAGCGGACCATTTCGGGCGCGGTTTTGAGGTTGAGCTTCTCTTTGATGTGCGCCCGGTGGCTCTCGATGGTCTTGACGCTCAAGTTCAAGTCTTCGGCAATCTGCCGGGTGCCGTGCCCCTGGCCGATCAGTTGGAGGACTTCCAGTTCCCGGTCGGAGAGGATGGCCACGGGGGAGGTGTCTTGCAGCGCCTTGCCGTCGATGGCCTTGCGCATCATTTTGTCGGCCAGCTTTTCCGACACGTAAATCTGCCCGTTGAGGATGCGCCGCAGGGCGCCGGTCAATTTTTCGGGCGCTTCCTGCTTCATGACGTAGCCTTTGGCCCCGGCGCGCAGAGCCCGCTCGGCGTAGAGCGATTCGTCGTGCATGGAGAGAACGAGCACGGGGAAGTCCGGCCACTGGGCGACGATGTTTTTGATCAGCTCGATGCCGTTGGTGCCTTGCAGGGTGATGTCCACAATGCCGAGGTCCGGCTTGGTTTCCGAAATGGCGGCCATGGCTTTGCGGGCGTTGCCCGCCTCGGCGCACACCATAAAGTCCGGCTCGCAGTTGAGCAGTTGCACCAACCCTTGCCGAACAATGGGATGGTCATCCACGATGAGGACTTTCGCTTTGGTATCTAATGGTTTCATGGCAGCTATCATGGGGGGTGCGATAACGAAGATCGGCTTTCCTTAATCAATCGGTTCCATCGTTCTACAGAATTTCCGAACAACCAGGCGAGGGCAGAGAGTAGGCACTCCGGGAGAGGGGCGCAACCCCGCAACCCCCTTATCACCCCTTACAGGATTCCCTGATGTGTACGCCTTCTCGGGGATTGCTTCAACCCCGCAACAGCGGCAGCCCGATTGCGCCGCCGCCCGCGCCGGGGCATGGTGGAGCTCCTTCACGGCCTCAAAAGACTTGGGGTGGGACAAGGCAGGGAGAGCATCTATGAAGCAAGATTGCAGCAAATGGGAGGAGGACATGAAATGGCAACTGCTCCGCAGCGCGGAGAGTGGAAGGCCGTGGCGCTCCCTGGAGGAAACCCGCCAGTGCGTGCTGTGCGAGCGGACGTTCCAAGGCCACCAGGTGCGGGTGACATGGGATCGCTGCGGCATCCCGCGGCTACGCTGCCCCACGCGGGGCTGCCAAGGCGTGCCAGCCCAATGGATCCACCCGGGCAATCCGCTGATTTCCGAGGAGGCTTGGCGCGACTGGGTGAGCCTGCTCGAAACCCTTTGTGAGAAGCCCCCGGCCGCCCAAAGCAAGAAGACGCGGAGAGGGGTAATTGCGGGCCGTCCGAATTAGCCTAAAAACGGTGATGGGAGGGGATGAGCTGACTCAAGATACTGAGCCGCGATGACTTAAGGAGAGACGAGGCGTATCCAAATGGATACGGCGAGCCTCGACGAAAGTCACTCGCGGCCAGTAGATTGTGTCAGATCGCCCCGATCCATTGCCGTTTTTAGGATTCGTGTGGCTGCGCAAGATAGGCGGCCCATTCGGGCGGGAGCTGGGCGGTTTCCAGCCCGCTTTCGATCCGCCCTTCGAAGGCGGGATGGAAGCAGGTGGAGGTGCCGTAGACCATGATGACGTCTTCGCTGCTTTCCGCGCGGAGGGCGTGGGCGACGCCCGGCGGGATGACGACGCCCGCGTTGTTGGAGCCCCGGCGGTTGTCCCCTTCCAGCCGGAAGCGCAGGACCCGCCGCTCCAGCCCGGCGCGTTCGTCCACGAGGATCATTTCCACGCTGCCCTGGAGGAAAAACATGACGTCCCACTGTTCCCGATCATAGGGCCTCAACGCGAAAGCGCGCGGCTCGTCCAGATACAGGCGGCGGAACCAGGCTTCGGGGGCGACCCCGGCGGGGACGCAGGGCGGATGGATGTGAAAGCCTTTGCCGCTGCCCGCCCACATGGTGGCGGTGGCCCATTGGGCGGGCCAGAGGCCGATCTCGGCAAGCGGGCCCTGGCTTTGGCGGGCGAGTTCCCCAAAGAATCCCCGCTGCGGCTGGGGATACACCTGGCGGGGGAAGATTTCGACGCCGGGGATCCAGCACGCGGCCAGGGTGGAGCGGTCCGCCGCAAGCAGTTCCGCCGCCTCCACGCCACAGGTGGCCAGCCGCTCGGCAAGCGGCACAAGCTGATAATTGCGCTGGGTAAGGCGTTCCCGGGCCGATTTACGGAGCCCCTGCCATTGATCATCCATCATGGAGCAAAACGGTAGCGGGCAGGGCGGCAGCTTGGCAAGGAAAGACGCCGTGGGGCCGCCATGGAACCGGGGGGCCGGGGAGATGCCGAGGCGGGGCCTACTGCGGGCTCTGGATCACGGCGAACGAGCGGATTTTCCCCCGCGCGATGGAAAGCAGGACGGCCCTTCCGGGCGGCAGCTTGGCGACGATCTGCCGGAAGGCCTCGGGATCGGCCACCGGCTGGCCGTTGACCTGCTCCACCACGTCGCCGGGTTGCAAAATCCCGGCGCCGGGAGCGAGGGGCTCCACCTTGCTGACGCAGACCCCCTGGACATTTTCGGGATAGCGGTCCCGCCACTGCTGGGGAATCGCTTCCACGGTAATGCCGAAGAGAGGATGGGTGAACGGTAATGCCTGGGGGGAGGGCTGGGGCTTCGGGGACGGGCTGGCCGGGGCGGGCTGCGAAGGTTGCGCAGGCGGCCCGATTTTGACCCCCGCGGGTTGTTCCTCCAGGGTGACGGAAAGGGTCTGTTCCTGATGATCCCGGAACACCTTCACCTCCACTTTGGAGCCGGGGGCCGTGGCGGCGACCTGCCGCACGAGGTCGTTTGCATCTTTGATCGGCTTGCCGTTGAAGGCCACCAGGAGATCGCCCGCTTTCAAGCCCGCCTTTTGCGCCGGGGAATCGGCGGGAATTTCCCGGACCAGCACTCCGGTCTGGCTGGGGTCAAGCCCGAATTGTTCGGCGAGTTCGGGCGTGAGCGGGGCGATGACGACGCCCAGGTAGCCGCGCGCGACCCGGCCCGACTTGAGGATCCCCTCCAGCGAGCGCCGGGCGGTGTTGGAGGGGATGGCAAAGCCGACCCCCTGCCAGGTGCCGCTGCCGGAGTAGTTGCCGATGGCGGTGTTGATGCCGATGATTTCCCCCCGGATGTTGATGAGGGGACCGCCGGAGTTGCCGGGGTTGATGACGGCCTCGGTCTGGAAATACTCGATGCCGTATTCGTCGGTGACGCGGCCGGTGGCGCTGATGATCCCCTTGGTCACCGTCTCCTGGAGGCCGAACGGGTTGCCGACGGCGAAGACGAGCTGGCCGACCTTCACGGTGTCCGAATCGCCCAACGGCAGCGGGCGAACGCCCTTGGCGTCGATCTGGATCACGGCGATGTCGGTGGTTTCGTCGCCGCCGATGAACCGGGCGGGGAAGGGCGGGCGTCCGTCGGCAAGCTGGACGAGGACCTCGTCCACGTTGGCGACGACGTGGTAGTTGGTAAGAATGTGCCCCTCCTTGGAGACGATCACCCCGGAACCGAGCGAATTTTTGATGGTCTCCCGCGGGACGGCCCGGCGGCGGCCAAAGAAGAACTCGAACGGGTCGATGATTTGCGTCTGCACCTTGCGCGAGGTGGTGATGCTGACGACGGAGGGGACGACGGCCTGGACGAGCCGGGTGGTTTCCTGGTCCACGGCGGCCAGCGATGGCAGCTCGCCGAGGTTGAGCTGCGACACGGTGGCCGGGGTGAAGGAAACCGGAGCCTGGCGGCGCTGGTTCCAGCGGGAAACGGCCAGCAGGGCGAACGCGACAACGAGGACAAAGAGGAGGAACCGTTTCATCGGGAAAAGATGGGCCATGTATTAACCGAATCGGATGCCAAAGGAACAGGAGGAATTTTTGCACCCCAGCGGCCGCGCTTACGCGCCCGGCATTTCCGCCGGACGGTAGCCTTCGGGGTCGATCTCCACCGCCGCGTAGCCCGCCGCGCGCAGTCCGGCCTCCAGCCTGGCTTGCACTGTGGGGAGACGGTCCATCTCCTCGCGCGCAACCTGCACCCGGGCGCGCGGCTTTCCGTCGTCCCCCACCAGGTGCCGCACCCGCAGCACGCGGAAGCCGAGGTTCCTGACGTGGGCCTCCCCGGCTTCCACCATGGCCAGCGCCCGCCGTGTCACCGGCGTGCCGAAGGGGATGCGCGAACTGAGGCATGGTTGCGAAGGGGCGTCGGCCGTGGGGAGACCCATCGCCCGCGAGAGGCGCCTAATTGCCTCCTTCGTCAGTCCCGTCTGGCGCAGAGGCGCCAGCACCGCGGCCTCCCGGGCTGCCTGGGAACCGGGGCGGGTGTCGGGCGGATCGTCCGCGTTCTCGCCGTAGGCGAGGGCGGCAAAGGACCGTTCGCGGGCCAGCGCGGCCATGTGGGCAAAAAGGTCAGCCTTGCAGAAGTAGCAGCGGTTGAACGGGTTGCTGGCGTAGTTCGGGTTTTCCATTTCCCCCGTGGCGAGGACTTCCACTGGCGCGTCCAAGCTCTGCGCCAGCGCGAGCGCGTCGGCGAGCCCCTGGCGGGGCAGGCTGGGGCTGTCGGCGATCACCCCCAGCATCCCGTCCCGTCCCAGCGTCTGGCGGGCGAACGCGAGCAGGTAGGAACTGTCCACGCCGCCGGAATAGGCGATCAGGAGTGGCCGATGCGCGCGCAGCAAATCCGCCAGGGCCGCGCACTTGGCCTCCAGGGCGGCGTCGGGCGGCGTCATGCCTTGGGCTTGTTTTTGCAAGTGCCGAAGCGCTTCAAGTTATCGCAGGTGGCCTCGATGCGGATGCTCTTCGCGGCCGGGGAAAACCCGAGCCGTTTGGAAATGCAATCCTCCAGCGTCTCGATGTGGGGGTCCTCAAACTCCACCACCTTGTGGCAATCGACGCAAATGAGATGGTTGTGGTGGGGATGGCTGGCGAAATTCGGATCGTAGGTCTTGTGATCCTTGCCCAGGTCGATCTCCTTGAGAAAACCGCTTTCCACCAGCAGCGGCAGCGCCCGGTACACCGTGGCGCGCGAGACGGAGGGCTCGATCTTGCGGGCCATGGCGATCAGATCCTCCGCGGTGTAATGCTGCGAGGTGCTGAATGCAGCCTCGATAATTGCCTCCCGCTGGACTGTTTTGCGCAGCCCTTTTTTCTCGATAAAATCGTAAACCTTCTCGCGGAGTTCGGCGTCCATGGGGTATCCGTTGATTATACGCCTTGAGGGGAAGAAGAGTCAACAGGGGGCTCTTCCTCCACTGGGTTCGTCAGCGCGCCGATGCGCTCGATCTCCACCGTCACCGTGTCCCCCGGCTTCAAATAGAGGCGCGGGCGGCGGGCCATGCCGACGCCGTGGGGCGTTCCCGTCAGGATCACCGTGCCGGGTTGGAGCGTCGTGCTGGCGCTCAGGAAAGCGATCAGCGCCGGGACGTCGAAGATCATGTCGTTCGTGTTCCAGTCCTGCACTGCCTCGCCGTTGAGCAGGGTGCGGATGCCGAGCGCGTTGGGGTCGCTGATTTCGCCCGCCGTCACGAGAGCGGGGCCCAGCGGCGCGAACGTGTCAAACGTCTTGCCCCGGCACCATTGGCCGCCCCCTTTGTAGATCTGCCAGTCGCGCGCGCTCACGTCATTGGCGCACGTGTAGCCCAGCACAAAGCCGAGGGCGTTCTCGCGCGTCGCGTTCTTGCATGGCTTGCCGATCACGACCGCCAGTTCGCACTCGTAATCGACGGCGTCGCTGCGCAGGTGGCGCGGGAGCTGGATGGGGCCGCCCGGGTGTTGCAGCGCGTTGGGGCCTTTGAAAAAGAGGACGGGGTATTCCGGGATCTGCCCCTTCGTCTCCTCCGCGTGGCGGCGGTAGTTGAGGCCGATGCACCAGAACACCGCCGGTTCCAGCGGGGCAAGCAGCCGGGCCATGCGCGCCGGGCGGCCGGTGGATGTGAGCGGGCCCAGCAGACTCCCGCCCGCGAGTTCTTCACGGGAACCGTCCGGGTGTTCCTGAGCGAAGCGGACGGCACCCTCGGGGTCAAGATAACGCAGGATCTTCATGGTAGGCCATCAAAGCCGATTCGCAGCGCGGGGGAAAGCCTGTTTACGGTTTGCGCACGGCCTCCATGATCCGGGCGGCGACCCATCGCGCCTCGGGCTCGGGAACCCGCCCGCCCACGTTGACTTCCGTCTCGTCGCGGCAGACGATCTCCAGGGCGTAGAGGGCCGCCGTTCCGCCGGACCCACTGCTGCTTTCGCAGATCTCGGTCCGGATTTTGGCAATGTCCGCAAACGCCACCACTTGCGTGCTGCCGATGCCCAGGCACTTCCGTGTCACCGTCACCATCCCCGCCTCCACCGTCACGCGGCTGAAAGCCGTCCACATGTAGGAAAGGATAAACACCGGAATGATCAGGATAATGCCGAGCGCGAACACG
Organism: Verrucomicrobiota bacterium; assembly: GCA_037143855.1. Taxonomy (GTDB): domain Bacteria; phylum Verrucomicrobiota; class Verrucomicrobiia; order Chthoniobacterales; family Chthoniobacteraceae; genus UBA695. Next base: position 9,472 of record JBAWXX010000010.1, read on the forward strand.
CCTACCCATTCGTGACGCTCGATGCCCGCGTTTATCCACCAACCCATGCCGCCCAGGAGCGCCAGCACGACCAGTGTCCCCACCAGGCTGCGGCCCGGCGGGAAATAAAATTCCGTCCCGCCGCGCAATGGCGTTGTGATGCGGACGCGCGAGGAAGCGGGCTGCACATAGGTGGCCACCTCCGCCTGTTCGCGGGCTTGCACCCGGGCCGCTTCCGCCGCCTCTTCGGGCGAGAGTTCCCCTGCGCAGACGGGGAGTTCAAATTGCGCTTTGTAATCGACCCCGGGGAGCTTGGCGTGGACCTCCAGCCGCCAGAAGACGCCATTGCTCCCGCTCTTCCAGGCGCTGGTCAGGCGGGCGTCGGCGGGCAGGGCGAATGCCACGGGGAGCGCGTCCCCGGCAGCCACCATTTCCGCCGGCTCCTCGTGCTGCCAGAGGAGGTTTTCGCTGGTGGAATTTCCATCGCTGGTGTGGGTGGTGACGCGTTCCATGCAGTTGAGCCTGACTTGCACGGGGCCGTCGGGGCGGATCGGGCAGTTCAGGCGCACGACCCCCTCCACCACCCCGCCCGGGACGCCCGGGAGGACCGCCATCTCCAGCACCGACTCGCCAAAGCGCATCCAGCGCAGCGTGATCAGGAGAGCCCAGGCCAGCAACCCCAAGCCCGCCAGCGGGAAAAGCAGCACGAACGCGGCCGGGGTCAGCCCATGGCGGAAGGTGTTCGCGTTGAGGAACGTCCCTGCAATCGGAAAGGAAATCAGATTCCAAACGGCTGCGAACAGCCAGGCTCCCCGGAGCGTCTGCTTCGTTGAGGAGACAATCCGGCCCGCCGCCCAATCCGGGCGTTCCCGCCAGAGTTCCCCGGGCGGGGTGGCTGTTTTCTGTGCGCCGCCGCGGATCGCCCCGAAAAGCCCCGCGGCTCCGATCCCCATGAACACCACCGGGATCAGCGTAAATACCCCGGCGGAAGAAAATTTGGGGTCCAGCACCGCCTCGCCAGGGGCCTTCGGGTTCACATAGCAGATCGCCGTTTTCCCGTGCGGGTATCGGGCCACCACCGCCACCTTGTCCGCCAGCCCGCTGCTGGAAAAGCGGAGGAATTGGTAGCGGTCGGAACGGTATTCGCGGCCCTGCACCCGGTAGACGTAGGCGATGTCCGGGCGATAGGTCGCGCCGTGGTTGCCATGACTGCTCTTCACCTCGCTGGAAACGATGCGGCAGGGCGTTTCCACCCAGTTGCGCGCCGCCAGGCTTTGGAAGAAGGGGTGCGCGGCCATTCCATAGAAGAAGGCCCCGCCCGCCAGGAGAAAAATCGTGAAGAACAGCCCGATCCCCGTTCGTTGGCCGGGGGTTGCGTTGGAGGGGGGCGGCATCATCAGAGCACGGGTATGGCGCAGACGGGTGCGCCGCTACTGGGTTTTGAGCAATTCCCGATTTTTCCAGAGATAGCCGATCCCGGAGTAGAGCGTGAGCCCGAGCGCCACGCCGATAAGCGGCATGCCCAGCCGGGACTGGATCTGATCCAGCAACCCGGCGGGAATCCCAGCCCCGTGGAACTCCCGCAGCGCAGGGATCAGCAAAAAGAAAATGACGGTGGCGATCTGCCAGCCGGTCTTGTGCTTGCCCAGCGCCTCGGCGGGGAGGACGGTCCCCTTGGACGCCGCCAAGAGCCGCAGCCCGGTGATGAGAAATTCGCGGCTGATAATCACCACCACCGCCCAGGCGGGAATGCCCGGACCCGGCGGAACCAGGCAGATAAAGGCCCCGGTGATCATGATTTTGTCCACCAGCGGGTCCATCAATTTGCCGAAATCGGTGACGAGCCCGCGCCGCCGGGCGATGTAGCCGTCGGCATAGTCGGTGACGCTCCCGAGGACAAACAACCCCAGCGCCACCGTGTAGCCATAACGCCACGGCACGCTCAACGAGGCGACAAAGCCGAGCGTCAGAAACAAGCGGGCAAGGGTGAGGCGGTTGGGCAGATTCATGAATCTCGGGAAGGCGCGCTCAGATTGGCACTCGCGGCGCAATCCGGTCAATGCCGGAAAACACTCCAAGCCGAAAAAGAGAGCCTCACGCTAAGACGCAAAGAGGAAGTTTTGTTTCCTTTGCGTGAGAACAAAAACGCTTCCCATTTTTCGTGCCGCATGGACGGGGCATGGGAATCTACGTCGCGAGGGCCTCCTGCACGCAGGCTTCCAACTGGGCGAGGTCGAACGGCTTCGGGATGGCGCCGCAAAAACCGTAGTCGCGGCATTGCGTCATGATCGCGTCCATGGCGTACCCGCTGGAAACGACGGCTTTGACCTTGGGGTCGATTTTCCGCAACTCCTGGATGGCCTCCCGCCCTCCCATGCCGCCGGGGATGGTGAGGTCCATGATGACGAGGTCGAACGGCTGGCCCGCGTCGAGCGCCTCCTTGTACAGCCGCAGCGTCGTCTCGGCATTGGGGGCGGGGACGACCGTGTAACCGGCGGACGTGAGGGTGTAGGAAACCAGCTCGCAGATGACCTCTTCGTCGTCGAGTACCAGGATCTTCCCATGCCGCACGGTGCGCGGGACGACGTGTTTGACTTCCGGTTCCACCACCTTTTCCGAGGCCGGCAGGTAAAAATGGAAGGTGGCTCCCTGCCCGGGGGGCGACTCGACGCCAAGGAAGCCGTCGTGGTTCTTGATGATGGAGTAGGAGGTGGCCAGCCCCAGGCCGTTGCCGGTCGGCTTGGTGGTGAAGTAGGGGTCGAAGATTTTCTTCTGGATCTCCTCCGGGATGCCGGGGCCCTCGTCGCGGACGCTGATTTTGACGTACCGGCCCGGTTCCAGCGTGGGGGGGGCGTTTTCCTCGTCCACGACCAGGTTCTCGCCGCTCACGTACAGGGTGCCGCCCCGCTCCATCACCTGCGCGGCGTTGACGGCGAGGTTGCTGATGACCTGGCTGATCTGCCCGGCGTCAATGTCGGCGGGCCAGAGGTCGTCGGGCAGGGTGAAGGAGGAGCGGATGTTCGTGCCGCTCAAGGAAAAGCCAATGGTATCCAGCACGAGCTGGCGCAGCGAGGCCGTCCGCTTCACCGGCGCGCCCCCTTTGGCGAAGGTGAGGAGCTGCCGCGCCAGATCCTGGGCGCGCAGGGCGGCATTTTTGGAGGCTTCGATCCGGTCGCGCACGGTCCCCTCCGCCCCCAAGAGGGAGAGGGAAAGGTTGCCGATGACGGCGGTAAGTAAGTTGTTGAAGTCGTGCGCGATGCCCCCGGCGGCGACGCCGATGGATTCCAGCTTTTCCGCCTTGTAGCGTTCTTCTTCCAGGAATTGCTTTTCGGTCACGTCCCGCAGGACGAGGACGGTGCCCAGCTTGAGGTTTTTGCGGGCGCGGATGGGGGCGGCGCTCATCTCGACGCGCCGCTGGGTGCCGTCGCGGGCGACGACCATGGATTGCGGCTCCATTTGCCGGGCTTTTTCCGACAGGCGCAGGGTGTCCAGGGGGCGGTTGCCCCGGATGCTGGTGAGGTGGACGACTTCGTTCAAGGGCTTGTCCTCCGCCTCCTTCTGGCTCCACCCGGTGAGGCGCTCGGCCACCGGGTTGAGGGTGACGATCCGCCCGTCGTTGTCGGTGGTGATGCACCCCTCGCGAATGGAGCGCAATGTGACGGCCAGCAGTTCCTGTTCGGCGGCGATTTCGTCTTCGTAGCGGACGCGGTCGCGCTCGGCGGTGTCGCGGATGGCGGTCATATCGCCCGCGAGCTTGTCTTTCTCGGAGGCGAGCCCCTCCACCTCCTGCTTGCGCTCGATCTCAGCGGCGGCGCGCGCGGCAAAGATTTGCAGGGTCTGCCGGGCGATGCCGATCTGCGTGGCGGCGCTGCACCCGATGACTCCGATGAGCCCGACCGTGCGCTCCTGCTGGTCGATCAGCGGCGTGGCGATGAACGATTCCGCCCGCAGCGTGGCCAGCAGGCTGTCGGCGGGATATTGCGCCCGCACGCCCTGGACGATGGCGGTAAACCCCTTCTCCAGCGCTTCGGCGAAGACGGTCCCGGCCAGGCCATAGTTGGTTTTGCTCCGCAGGCGGCCCGCCTCGGCCAGCGTCAGGGAGCAGAACCCGGCCTCGGGGCGGGTGTCCGTCTCGACAATGAAGGCAAAATCGTTCTGAAGCGCCAGCGAGAGCTGCTGCACCAGCGTGCGGACGTATTCCACGCCGGTGGCGGAAGAGACGCTCAGGGAAATATGGTGGACGGTTTCGTCCGAGTAGCGCCGTTCCGAAGCGTCGTGGATCAGGACGACGAACCGCCGGTGGTGCTCGTATTCCGCTTCCGAAACCGCGATCTCCACCGGGAAGCGGACGGCGTTGCGGCGTTCGGCGAAGGCCATGAAGTTCTCGCGGCCCATGGCGGCGACATCAAAGAGGAAGTGCCGCTGCGGGATCAGCTTCGAGATTTTTTCGCCCAGGAGCTGGACGCGCGGGTAGCCGAAAAGCAGCTCGGTGGCGGCGTTGCACGATTCGATGATCCCCTGGCTGTCCACCATTACAATCGCATCCGGGCACGACTCGATGATGAACCGGGCGCGCGACTCCGCATGCTCGACGGCGCGCAGCCGCTCCCGGTAAATGCGGATGATATACCAGGTGGAAACCCCCAGCGCCCCGATGGCCGCGATGCCGGAAAGCCAGTACCCGGCCAGGCGGAGATATTCCCACAACCCCGCGGAATCCGGCCGCGCGTGGAAAGTCTGGCGCATGGCCAGCACAAACAGCATGGAGAGGCAGACCACGGCCAGCAGGCTGCCCGCAAGACTGCACAAGAGCTTCCCGCGCAGGGCGTTCTTTTCAAACAGCCAGGCATGCACGCGCTGCCACAGAGAGGGAGGGGGGTCGGAGGGGGGCATGCCTTTGGTAAAAGCCGGAAAAAGGGAAGGGCCGGGGGGTTAGAATTTCAAAAAGGTGCGCACCGGCAAATGGGCGAGCGCCTGCCGGCCGGCCAAAAATTCGAGTTCGATGAGAAATTGGGCTTCCACCAGCACGCCGCCCATCTTGGCGACCAGGCAGGAAGCGGCCGCCGCGGTGCCGCCGGTGGCCAGCAAATCGTCGATAATGACCACCCGCTCCCCGGGGGCAATGGCGTCCACGTGCATTTCCACCACCGCATCCCCATATTCCAAGGCATAGGCGACCGATTCCGTGCGAAAGGGGAGCTTCCCCTTCTTGCGCACCGGGACAAAACCAACGCCCATCCGGTAAGCCGCGGCCGCGCCAAAGAGAAACCCGCGCGCGTCAATCCCCACCACCTTGTCCACCCGCAACGCCGCGTTGGCTTCCACGAAACAATCCACCGCCAGCCGGAAAAGGCGGCCGTCGGCGAGGATCGGCGTAATGTCTTTGAAGAGGACCCCCGGTTTTGGAAAGTCCGGCACGTCACGCACTGCGGCGGTTAGCGCGGAAAGGGGCACGGTCATGGGAGGGACTATAATGCTTTGCCTTTCCCAATGCCAATGTGAAAACCATGTGCGAGCAGTACAAAATTGCATAAAATGCGCAAAAGAAAAAGAATCGATTGCGAATCAGGGGAACCTTGAGTATTGGGGAACTTGTCGTATTTCATCTTTCGCCCTCTCTCCCTATGTTAAACCGCTCTCAAGCCTGCGCCGCATTGATTGTCTTCTCGTCCCTCTCTTTCGCCCAGGAAGCCTCCACCCCTCCTGCCGATAGCGGCACCCCTGCCTCTGGGGCGAGTTCCTTGATCGTTCCCTCCTCCAGCACCCAGATTCCCGAGCTGACTCCGGCGCAAGCCGCCGCCGAATCTGCGGCACAAGCCGCGCAAGCGGCACAAAAACCGGCTGCCGACGCCAATGAAGAGCAGGAGGGATTCTCGCTGCCCGGCGGCATGGGATACGCCCCGCTCAACTTCACCCCCGGCCAAGGGAGCTTTGACCGCCAGCCGTTGACCTTTTCCACGACCCTGCAACAGGGCTACGACGACAACATTTACGACATTTCGAACAACAACTCGGTCACGCCCAAGAAAGGGAGCATGGTCACCAACCTTTCGGAAGGGGCTGACCTCCTCCTGGCGCAATCCCGCTTCGCGCTGTCGATGAACGGCAACCTGGGCGGCCAATATTATTGGGACCGCACCGGCGACCAACTGACCCCCGTCGGCGGCCTGAACGTCGTTTTCGGCTATAAACTGAGCAAGCGCATCCAATTGTCCGGCATCGTGAATGCCGCCTACACCACCCAGCCCACCGTCTCGGTCATCAATGGAGCGGTGCAATCCAATGGCAAGGGGTACGCCCTGGTCAACAGCAAATTCGACCTTCTCTATCGCTTGAGCCCGCTGGTTTCCACCGACACCACTTACGCCATCAGCGGCATTTATTATAAAGATTCGGTGAACGCTGGGGGCGATTCCACCACGCAAACCGTCGGGCAATCGGTGCGTTACGCCTTCTCCCGGCTCCTCACCGGCGTCGTGGAAGGCCGGGCTTCGCAAGTCCAATACAACAGCACAACCAACGATGCGAACCTCTACTACCTGCTGACCGGCGCCGACCTCACCGTGTCGCGGCGGTTCACCGCATCGGCCCGCGTGGGTTGCACGCTCCAGGACCAGAGCAAATCCAATCAGAGCGGATCCAGTAACAACGCCATGCCGTATGCGGAATCTTCCCTGAACTACGCCCTCACCAAAACATCCCAGCTCAGCGCCAACCTCCGCTACGGCTACAACGACAACGGCAGCACCGGCGCGCAATCCACCAAGAACATCCGCGCCGGGGTTGCCTACACCTGCGCCCTCACCCCCCACCTGCGCGGCATCCTCAACCTGAACTTGAACCACAACGACGGCGCCAACACGACCCCCAGCCAGGACACCATCAGCGGATCTGCGGGCGCGCAGTATGATCTTTCCAAAAACCTGACCCTCTTTGCCAACTACAACCAAGTGCGGCAAATCACTTCGGCCGCCGCACAGGAATACACCAAAAACATCTACTACCTGGGGGCAACCTACAATTACTAGAGCACCGGGGACAGCCGTCCCATTCCTCCAGAGGGAGGGTGCGCCCAACCCGAACGATTGCAGAAAGCAACCAGTTCCCCTCCCCTTCCGCTTGCAGCTCTCCATTTGATATGAACGATACCGGCGAAGTAAAATTGCATTTTCTCGACTATTGGCGGGTTATCCGGGTTCGCTGGGCGATCCTTGTCATTACTTTCTGCCTGGTGCTGGCCACCGCCGGCGTCACCTGCTTCTTCCTGCCCCGCCAATATTACTCCCGGGTCATCATGGAGGTGAAGCCGGACGACAACAGCATCAAGGTATTCGAAGGAGGTGACGCCTTTCACCCCAACCGGGATCCGAACCTCCAGCCCACCCAGTTCCAGATCATCCAGAGCAAGGAAATCCTCTATCCCGTCATCGACAACCTCAAGCTGGTGGAAACCTGGAGCGCCCAGGAAGGCGGCAACATCCTGCCCAAAGAGGAAGCCTACGGCCGGCTGCTCGGGCAAATGAAGCTGAACACCGTCCGCAGCACGGACTTGATTGAAATCGGCGTCTTCTCCACCGACCGCGTCGAGGCGGCCAACATCGCCAACATGGTCGCCGTCGTCTACCAGAAAGTCCGGCGCGACGACCAGATGCAAGTCCGCGACTCCGCCCTCGCCCAATTGCGCGAAGAAGTCATCTCCCAGCGCAAAAAGGTCGATATGACCCAGATGGAAATGCAGAAGATTCGCTTCAAGGAAGGCATCGTCGATCCCAACCCCGAATCGCTCGACACCACGGAAACCACGGCGCGGCAGCTCGTCTCCGACGACGAGAAACAGTATAACGACGTCAAAATCCGCATCGCGGAACTCCAGGCGCAGCTTGAGCAAACCGCCAAGCTCAAGCCCGAGGAGTTCATGACCGCGCTGCCCACCCTCAACATCCAGGATCCGACCATCTCCAAGATCCTGCCCCAATACCAGGAAGCCACCTCCGAGGAAGCCCGCCTCCTCAACGGCGGCCTGGGCGAAAACCACCCGCGGATCAAATCCCTGCGCGCGCAAAAGGAAGTCTTCGCCCAACAACTCAACGCTGCCATTGGCGCCGTGCGCAATTCCCTGGCCATCAAACTCAAAGTTTGCGAGGCCAACCTGTCCGTATTCCAGCAGAAAATGGACAAGACCAAACTGCGGCTCAACGAAGCCAGCAGCCAGAGCCAGGATTACATCAACATCAAAAGCGACTACATCAAAGCCAAGCGGGTCCTGGAAGAGGCTGAAAAACGCCTTTCCACCCAGAGCGTCCAGTTGAAAATGACCGTTGTCCCGGCCAAAATCTGGGAAAAAGCCGAACCGGCCGTCTACCCCGCCAAGCCCTACGTCCTGCGGATCATGGGCGTCGCCATCTTCATCGGCCTCTTCTTCGGCGTGCTCCTGGCCTTCTTCATCGAATACCTCGACACCAGCGTCAAAACCCTCGACGACGTGGAGCACTACTTGAAATCCCCCGTCCTCGCCGTCATCCCCAAAGGCATCACCTCCCTCTTCAAAACCCAGGGCGACACCGCCGACGCCGAAGCCTACCGGATCCTGCGCACCAACATCGAATTCAACAGCCGCAATCCGAACGCCAAAACCATGACGCTCGTCTCCGGCGGGCCCGGGGAAGGCAAATCCACCACCCTCAACAACCTCGCCGTCACCTGCGCCAAGGGGGGCTACAACGTCCTCATCGTAGACGCCGACTTGCGCCGCCCCTCCCAGCACACGTTCTTTGACCTCGATTACGAAATCGGCCTCACCGACGTCCTCACCGGCGCGCGCAAGCTGGAGGACTGCATCCTCAAGACCGCCCTCCCCAACCTCTCCTTCCTGCCCAGCGGCAACCTCCCCGACGACGCCGTCGGCATCCTCAACTCCCAAAGCATGATCGACCTGATCGCCACCGTTCGGAGCCGCTACGACCTCATCTTCTTCGATTCGCCCCCCATCCTGGGCGTCAGCGACGCCGCCATTCTTGCCAGCGAAGTGGACATCGCCATCATGGTCGTCCAATACCGCCGCTTCCCGCGCGCCATGCTCCAGCGCGTCAAAGGCGCCGTGGAAAACGTGGGCGGCCACCTCCTGGGCATCGTGTTGAACAACGTCGAAACCAAACACGACAGCAGCTACCAGTACTACACACAGTATTACGACTACTACACACCGGACGCCGAACGCCGGAGGCGCAAAGCCATCAAGCAAGTTGCGGCCAGCGGCCAGGCGCCGGAAAATACCCCCTCCAAACCTGGAGACTACTAAGCATGAAACCGCTTCCCTTCTGCGCCGCCCTGCTGCTCTCGCTCCTCCTGGGCGGACCGGCCGGCCTCGCCCAGCAAGCCGTCATCCGTTTGGGCGACAGCATCGACATCCGCTTCTCCGGCATTCCGGGCGACGAAATCGGCGCCCTCAACTCCTCCCAGGTGGTGGACGACGGAGGGATGCTCAACATCGGCTACATCGGCAAAGTCAAAGTCGTCGGCATGGACGCCTCGGAGGCCCAGCGCCTCATCGAGTCCAAGCTCAAGAGCGATAAAATCTTCACCAACCCCACCGTCACCGTCACCGTCCAGTCCGGCATGCGGTTCGTCAATGTCAGCGGAGAAGTCCGCTCCAGTGGGCGGCTCACCTACACCGCCGACCTGACCGTGATGAGCGCCATCGCCGGTGCCGGCGGGTTCAACGACTTCGCCGATAAAAAGCGCGTCAAACTCGTGCGGGGGGGGGCCGTGCAAGTCATCGACACCACCAAGCTCTCCAAAGACCCCTCGCTGGACATCAAAGTGCTGCCCGGCGACCAGATCGTCGTCCCGCAAAGCGGCACCTTCTCCTGGTAGAGCAAGAGGCGCCAACGCCATCGCAAAAAACCGGAAGGCCTCCCCCTCCGGTTTTTTTGCGCCCGAAACCGCCGCCAACCCATGGGCAAGGAATGCCAATCCGAGGGCAGCTTCACGGCTCGCTTTGAGCTTGAGTAGTCGGATGAGCGCTATTCAAGAGCAGGGCACCGCAGTGCGATCCCCCAAAATTGCAACCCTCGACGCCAATGAAGCCGTGGCCTCCGTGGCCTACCGTCTGAGCGAAACCATCGCCATTTACCCGATCACCCCCTCCTCGCCCATGGCGGAATCGTGCGACGAATGGTCCGCCAAAGGGCGCCAGAACCTCTGGGGCACCGTGCCCAGCATGGTGGAAATGCAATCCGAAGCCGGCGTGGCCGGCGCCGTGCATGGCATGCTCAACTCCGGCGCGTTGACAACCACCTTCACGGCCTCCCAGGGGCTCCTGTTGATGATCCCCAACATGTACAAGATCGCGGGCGAGCTGCTTCCCTTCTGCTTCCACGTCACCGCGCGCGCCCTGGCCACCCATGCCCTTTCGATCTTTGGCGATCACTCCGACGTGATGGCCTGCCGCCAGACCGGCTTCGTCATGATCGCTTCCAACTCCGTCCAGGAAGCCCAGGACATGGCGTGCATCTCCCACGCCGCCACCTTTGAGACCCGCGTCCCGTTCATGCACTTCTTTGACGGCTTCCGCACCTCGCACGAAGTCGCCAAGTTCCACCCCCTCGACGACGAAACCGTGCGCGCCATGGTCAACGAAGAGACCATCCGCGCCTTCCGCTCCCGCGCGCTCAGCCCGGACCACCCCACCATCCGCGGCACCGCCCAGAACCCCGACGTCTACTTCCAGGCCCGCGAAGCCTGCAACCCCTTCTACAACGCCGTCCCCGCCGCCGTGCAGGGGCTCATGGACAAATTCGCCCAGCTCACCGGCCGCCAATACCACCTCTTTGATTACACGGGCCACCCCGAGGCCGACCGCGTCATCATCGCCATCGGCTCCGGCGCCGAAACCGCCGAAGAAACCGCCCTCTGGCTCAATGCCCAGGGGGAGAAAACCGGCGTCGTCAAAGTCCGCCTCTACCGCCCCTTCAGCGTCGAAGCCTTCATCAAGGCCCTTCCCGCCACCGTCAAGAGCATCGCCGTCCTCGACCGCACCAAGGAGCCCGGCTGCCTTGGCGAACCGCTCTACCTCGACGTCGTCACCGCGCTGGCCGAAGCCCGCGCCGAGGGCCTCAGCCAGTTCGCCTGCGAACCGCTCGTCATCGGCGGCCGCTACGGGCTCGGGTCCAAAGAATTCGACCCGGCCATGGCCAAGGCCATTTACGACGAACTGAAAGCCGAACGGCCCAAAAACCACTTCACCATCGGCATCAACGACGACCTCACCGGCTCGTCCCTCCCCTACGACCACCACTTCGACATCGAGCCCTCGGACGTCGTACGCGCCGTCTTCTTCGGCCTTGGCGCCGACGGCACCGTGGGAGCCAACAAGAACTCCATCAAAATCATCGGCGAAGAGACCTCCAACTTCGCCCAGGGCTACTTCGTCTACGACTCGAAGAAATCGGGGGCCATGACCATCTCGCACCTGCGCTTCGGGCCCCGCCCCATCGCATCGCACTACCTCATCAAGCGCGCCAATTTCGTCGCCTGCCACATGGCCACCTTCCTGGAGAAATTCGACGTGCTCAGCTACGCCGAGCCCAAGGGGGTCTTCCTTCTCAACTCCCCGCATTCCGCCGACACCGTATGGGAGCACCTGCCGCTGGAAGTGCAGAAGCAGATTGTCGAAAAGGAACTTAAATTTTACGTAATCGACGCCGCTGCCGTGGCGCGCGCCGCCGGAGCCGGTGGCCGCACGAATACCATCATGCAGACCTGCTTCTTCGCCATCTCCGGCGTCCTGCCGCGCGACGAAGCCATCGAGCAGATCAAGAAAGCCATCAAGAAAACCTACGGCCGCAAGGGGGATGAAGTCGTGGCGAAAAACTTCGCCGCCGTCGATGCCGCTCTCGCCGGCATGTTTGAAGTCACCGTTCCCTCGGGGTGCCTCAACGGGCACCACCGCCCGCCCGTGGTTCCCGACGCCGCTCCTGACTTTGTCAAAGCCGTCACCGCCGTCATTCTCGAAGGCAAGGGCGACGACCTCCCGTGCAGCGCCTTTGTCGCCGACGGCACCTGGCCCGTGGGCACCACCCAGTGGGAGAAACGGAACATCGCCGACCGCCTGCCGGTTTGGGATTCGAGCATCTGCATCCAGTGCAACAAATGCGCGTTTGTCTGCCCGCACGCCTCCATCCGCTCCAAGCATTACCCGAGCGAACTGCTCGCCAGCGCGCCGGAAGGCTTCCAATCGACCAAATTCCGCGGCGTGGAAGGCCAGAGCTTCACCATCCAGGTGGCCCCGGAAGACTGCACCGGCTGCACCCTCTGCGCCTCCGTCTGCCCGGCGAAATCGAAGACCGACCCGAGCCACAAGGCGCTGACCATGACGGTCATCCCCGAACGGCAGAAGGAAGCCGCTCAATACGCCTACTTCCTCGGCCTGCCCCAGCCGCCGCGCACCGAGATCAAGGCCGACGTCAAGACAAGCCAGTTTGCCCAGCCGCTCTTTGAATATTCCGGCGCCTGCACCGGCTGCGGCGAGACGCCCTACATCAAGCTGCTCACCCAGCTCTATGGCGACCGCCTGGTCGTCGCCAACGCCACCGGCTGCTCCTCCATCTACGGCGGCAACCTGCCCACCACCCCGTACACCGTGGACCAGAACGGACGCGGCCCGGCGTGGTCCAACTCCCTCTTCGAGGACAACGCCGAATACGGCCTCGGCTTCCGCTACGCCATCGACAAGCAGACCGCCATCGCGCGGGAACTCCTCGCCAAGCTCGCCCCGCAAGTGGGCGACACCCTGGCGGCGGAGCTCCTCGCCGCCACCGCCGCCCGCGACGAAGCCTCTCTCGCCGCCCAGCGCGGCCGCGTCAGCGCCCTGCGCGAGCGCCTCTCCGGCCTCGACACCCTCGACGCCCGGCGGCTCGCCGACGTGGCCGACTACCTCGTGCGCAAGAGCACCTGGATCCTCGGCGGCGACGGCTGGGCCTACGACATCGGCTACGGCGGCGTGGACCACGTCCTCTCCACCGGCGCGGACATCAACGTCCTCATCCTTGACACCGAAGTCTACTCCAACACCGGCGGCCAGATGTCCAAATCGACCCCGTTCGGCGCCACCGCCAAGTTCGCCATGGCCGGGAAATCCCGTCCCAAGAAAGACATCGGCATGATGGCCATGAGCTACGGCAACATCTACGTCGGCCGCGTCGCCTTCGGCGCCAAAGACGCCCACACCGTCAAAGTCTTCGAGGAAGCCGAAAGCTACGCCGGGCCTTCGCTCATCATCGCCTACAGCCATTGCATCGCGCACGGCTACGCGTTGAGCCGCGGGCTCGACCAGCAGCGGCTGGCCGTGGAATCCGGCATCTGGCCGCTCTACCGCTTCGACCCACGCCGCTCTGCCGAAGGCAAACCGGCGCTCCAGCTCGACAGCGCCGCCCCCAAGGTCCGCGTTGGCGAATACCTGCGCAACGAACTCCGCTTCAAGATGAAGCCGGAGAAAGTCGCCGCCTTTGAAGCCGCCGCGCAGGAACAGGTGGAAGCCCGGCTCGCGCTTTACCAGAAGCTCGCCGCCGATGGAGCCGCCCAGTAGCCCCCCGACGAAACGGAACTTAGAAGAACGTATAAGCACCATGAATCTCGCCACCGAATACCTCGGCCTCACGCTGAAAAACCCGCTCATGCCAGGCGCGTCGCCCCTGGTGGACGACCTCGCCACCGTGCGCAGGCTGGAAGACGCCGGAGCCGCCGCCATCGTCATGCACTCCCTCTTTGAGGAACAACTCGAACGGGAGCGCACCGCCGTGGAACGCGACGTGGAATCCCACAACGAGAGCTTTGCCGAAGCCACCACCTACTTCCCCAGCGAGGAAGACTTCGACGAAACCAGCGCCGAATACCTGGAACTGATCGGCAAAATCAAAGCCACCGTCAGCATCCCCGTCATCGCCTCCCTCAACGGCACCACGCCGGGGGGCTGGACCGGCCACGCCAAATTGATCGAGCAGGCCGGGGCCGACGCCCTGGAACTCAACTACTACGACCTCCCCGCCGATCCGTGCAAGACCGGGGCCGAGATCGAAGCGCGGGCGCTGGACCTCGTCGCGGCCATCCGCAAGGAAGTCCGCATCCCGCTCGCCGTCAAACTCTCCCCCTTCTTTTCCTCGCTGCCCAACTTTGTGAGCCGCCTGAAAAACGCGGGAGCCAACGGCGTCATCCTGTTTAACCGCTTCTACCAGCCCGACATCAACATCGAAGACCTCGACACCGACTCCGTCCTGGAACTCTCCACCCCGTCCGAACTCCGGCTGCGCCTGCGCTGGCTGGCCGTCTTGAGCGCCCAAGTGGACACCTCCTACGCGGCCACCGGCGGCGTGCACTCCGCCCAGGACGCCGTGCGCGCCATCATGGCCGGGGCCCATGCCGTCCAGATCGTCTCCGCCTTGCTCAAGAATGGCCCGGATTACCTCGCCACCGTCCTGGCCGACCTCTCGCAGTGGCTCGAAGAACACGAATACGAGTCGCTCGCACAGATGCGGGGCACCATGAACCTGAAACACTGCCCGGACGCCAGCGCCTTCGAACGCGCCAACTACCTGCGCCTGCTCAAGAGCTGGCACGCGTAGAAGGATCCCGTCCCCCTGGGAAAAGTAAAAAGAACGCGCCCATGATGCCGTGGCTTGAAACCTACCTGCACAGCCTGGGGGGCCTGGGCCCCCTGGGAGGTCTCGTCTTCATCTTCTCCCTGGCCGGGCTCAGCCTCCTGGGCCTCCCCTTGATCCCCTTTGCCGTCATCGCCGGCCTCCTCTTTGGCATTCCCGGCGGATTGGCAGGCATCATCGCCGGTTCCACCCTGGGCGCCGCCATCGGCTTCCTCTTCAGCCGCTACGTGGCCCGCAAACGGGTGGCGAAATTCCTGAGCCGGAACCCCAAATTCGTGCTCATCGACCAGGCCATCCACCGCGAGGGATGGAAAATCGTCGGCCTGCTGCGGCTCTGCCCCATTCCCTTCGGCGTCTCCAACTTCGCCTACGGCCTCACCAACGTCCCCTTCCGGCATTACCTCTTCGCCACCATCCTGGGGATGCTGCCGGGCGAAATCGTCTTCGTCTGCATGGGCTCCGCTGGCCGGCAGCTCAGCGACGTCAAAGGCTCCCCGGCCGCCAAAGCCCTCACCCTCCTGGGCATCGCCGCCCTCGTCGCCGTCCTTTTCCTGCTCCGGCGGATCGTCGGCAAGCGACTACAACTCACCGAAGAAGAACCATGAAAAACCTCCCCCTGCTCCTTCTCCTTGGCCTCAGCCTCCTGCTCCCCCCCGTCCATGCGGCCGACTGGCCCTGCTACCGCGGGCCCGGCCATGACGGGATTTCCTCCGAGCCGCTGGCGCTCGACTGGGGGAGCACACCGCCCAAAGTCCTCTGGAAAGTCCCCGTCAACAGCGGCTTCAGCTCCTTCGCCGTCAGCGGCGGGCTGGCCGTCACCCAGGCTGTCCGCGAGATCAACGGCCAACCGCGCGAAATCTGCCTGGCCCTGGACGCCGCAACCGGCGTGGAACGCTGGGCCGCCGACGTCGCCGTGGGCAAGGGGTATAGCGGCGGCGGTGATGGGGACGGCCCCCGCTCCACCCCCACCGTGAGCGATGGCATCGTCTTCGTCCTTACCCCCGACCTCGTCCTGCACGCCCTCGACGCCCGGAACGGAGCCCCCCTTTGGACCCACGACCTCATCAAGGAATACGGCGCGCGCAACATCGCCTGGAACAGCGCCGCCTCCCCCGTCGTGGAGGATGGCCTCGTCTTTGTGATGGGCGGCGGCGCGGGACAATCCCTGCTCGCGTTCCAACAAAAAACCGGAGAAATCGCCTGGAAACAAGAAAGTGAAGCCATCACCCACGCGACTCCCGTGGTGGCTACGATTCAAGGAGAACACCAGGTCATCTTCTATTGTCAGAGCGGCCTGGTTTCCCTCTCCGTGAAAAATGGACAACGCTTCTGGAAATTCCCCTATAAATACGCCACTTCTTCCGGCGCTTCCCCCGTCGTCAACGGCGACATGGTGTATTGTTCAGCCGGTTATGGCGTCGGCGGCGGCGTCTGCAAAATCGCCCGCGACGCCTCCGGGTTCACCGCCACCCCGCTTTGGCAAATCCCTGGCAACACGGAAACCGCCAACCACTGGAGCACCCCCGTCTGCAAAGACGGGTTCCTCTACGGCATGTACGGCTTCGCCGGTTACGGCAAAGGCCCTCTTAAATGCGTGGACATGGCCACCGGCAAGGTCCGCTGGACCCACCCCGGCTTTGGCCAGGGCAACGTTATCCTCGCCTCCGGCCGCCTCCTGGCGCTGGCGGACAACGGCGACCTCGCCGTCATCGATCCTAACCCGGACGCCTACAAAGAACTGGCCCGCATCAAAGCCATCGCAGGCAAATGCTGGTCCACGCCCGCCGTCAGCGGCTGCCGCATCTACCTGCGCAGCACCAAGGAGGGTGTCTGCTTCGACGCCTCGGGGCATTAGGGAAGAAAAGGCGGAGAGGCGCGGAGAGGGAGAGAGCCGGGGAATACGCCGGCGGGGCGAGAGTTCTTCTCGTAGGCAAGGAACCGCAACCTCCCACTGAAAATGGCTTCCTCCTCCGAAATGGAAGCAACCCTCCGGCGTATCCGCCAGGAAGTTGCCAAAAGCAAAGGCGGCGCGGCGGCGGAATCCCCATCGGATCCCGCTTTTTACCCCGCGCCAAAGGAAAAAAAACTCCCCATCCAAAAGGCCGCGAGCGCCGTGGAGCGCGCCAAGGCCAAGCAGGAAAAGGCCAAGCGCTGGCCCAAGCTTCTCCGTCCGCTGCGCCGCAACCAGGAAGCGATTGACCAAGAGTTGATCGCTTCCGCCGCCATCCTTACGGGGGAAGTGGAGAGCCTTCAGCAAAGGGTCCTTCCCCTTGGCATGCAGCAGGCGAGTTTATTGCACAATCAGCAAGCGCTCGCCAGGCGGAATCAGGAACTGACGGAAAGAGTGGAGGCCCTTGAGGAAGCGCTTGCGATGGTGGCGGAGCGGCTTGCGCCGGAAGAAGCCATCCTCTCGCAGAAGCCGGGAATGGATGCTTTTTACGAGGCCCTTGAGGATCAATTCCGCGGCAGCCGCGCGGCGATCAAGAAACGGCTGGCTGCTTATCTCCCCTTCCTGCGCGGCCTCCAAGAGCGGATTCCCGAGGTCAAGGCCGTGGATGCGGGATGCGGACGCGGCGAATGGCTGGAATGGTTGCAGGAAAACGGGATCGCGGCGCAGGGGGTGGATCTCAACGCTCGCATGGTGGAGCAATGCCGGGCGCTCGGCCTGGAGGCCAGGCAGGGCGACGCCATCGACTGGCTGAAAGAGCTGCCGAATGCTTCCCTGGCGTTGGTCTCGGGATTCCACCTTGTCGAACACCTCCCGTTCCCGAAGCTGCTGCAGCTTTTCCAGGAAAGCTTGCGGGTTCTGCGCCCCGGCGGGATCGCCATTTTCGAGACCCCCAACCCGGAGTTCCCGCGCGTCTCCAGCTACACTTTCCATTTGGACCCCACCCATCGGAACCCGATTCCGCACGAGCTTCTTTCCTTTGTCGGAACCTATGCCGGCTTTTCCTCCGTTGAAATTGCACGGCTCCAGCCCTCCTTTGAGGAAGGCGTTCTCCAAGGATACCAGGATTACGCGGGCATCTTCACCAAGGAGGGCGGTCCGGCTTGAGATGAAGGAAGCACGCGCTCTTATCGAAACCAAAGCCGCCCTGGCCGTTGCCGTGGATTTGACCCCCCTCCGGCCGGATGGGAGCCATGGCGGCCTCAAGCCGGCGCTGTTCCGGCTGCTTTCCGAAGCGATGGAACAAGCGGGGCGAACGCTGGTTTTCTTGTTCCTGGCGAACGCCGCCACGCGGGACGAGGTCCGCCGCCTCGCCCGCCCGCAAGACCTCTTGATTTGTGTGGAACCGGATGGCCCACCGCCGGAAGCGCCGCTGGAGTTTTGGCTCCCCGATCCGCCTTCGGATTTCCTCCGCTGGATCGGCGCGGACCTGCTTTACGCCCCTTTGGGAGCCTGCTCCTTTGCCTGCGAAGGCGTGCCAACGGTCGCGCTGATTGCCGATTTGCTGCACCGGGATTACCCGCTCAGCTTGACCCAGGCGCAAATCGCGGAGCGGGATTCCTCCATCATGCAGACCCTCTTCTGCGCTTCCATGATCCAGTGCGCCAGCCGGGCCGGGGTCGAGCGGCTGATGGCGCATTACCAGGTTCCCGAGGAGAAGCTCTTTTATACTTACCTGCCCATGCGGGAGTGCCGGGAGGCCGATTCCGCAGCCACGGATTTTATCCAAGACCAGGGCCCCTACTTCTTCTATCCGGCCGACCTCTGGAAACACAAAAACCACGAAACGCTGCTCCTGGCTTATCGCCTGTACCGGGAACAAGCGGGAGAGGCCGCCTGGGATCTCGTCCTCGCGTTCCATGAGGAGAACCGGGCGGCGGAGCTGCGCACGCTGGCGCGGGCGCTGGGCATCGAGCCCCATCTGCATTGCCCGGGATCTGCCCCGGAGGTATGGCGCGCCTTTGGGCGGCACGCCGGAGCCCTGGTCTTTCCGTCGCTGCACGAAGACTTCGGGTTTCCGCTCCTGGAAGCCATGCGGGATGGAGTGCCCATCCTCACCGGCCCGGATCTTTTCTTGAAGGAAATCGCCGGAGACGCCGCCTATCCTCTGGACCCGCGCAAGCCGGAATCCATCGCCAGCGCGCTGCTGAAAATCAGCGGAGACCCGGCGTTGCGCGCCTCGTTGCGCAGCCGGAGCCGCCAGCGGCTCGGCTTTTTCGATGAGAAAACCGAAGCCCGCAAACTGCTGGAGGCCTGGAACGCACTGTCCGGCTGCCCGCAAAACGCCAAGGCGCTGGAAGGAGGCGCGTTGTGAAATCCCAACCCATGAAGATCGGATTTGATGTCGCCCAGACTTGCGTGACGCGCACGGGGTGCGGCTGGTACGCCGATGCGCTCATTCGCGCGATGGCAGCCGCCGCTCCCGAAAATGAATACTACCTCTACCATCGCTTTGGGCGCTGGAAATCCACGGACCCATGCCAGGGAACGCTCCTTCACCAGCCGGGGGTGCACATGCCTTACTGGAGCCCGGAGAACACGCCGCCCGCCGCGCACCCCAAAAAGAAGGGCGCAACGAACGCCGATCTCCCCGGCTCCCCGGACATCGTCCAGAGCAATTCTTTTCAAGCGCCCGCGGTAGGCAGCGCCCGGCTGGTGGTGGTGGTCTACGATGTCAGCTTCTGGGTTTATCCCGAGTTTACCACCGAGGCGAACCGCCAGGCATGCCAGCGCGGCGTCTGCGAAGCCCTGGACCGCGCCGACGGCTTCCTCTTCATTTCCCAATCCTCGATGGAGGAATTTGAGCGGATCCTGCCCGGGTGGCTGGAGCGCAACCATCGCCTGGCCGCCGCGATTCCGCTCGCCTCCAGGATCAGCGCGGAGCCGAAGGAGGAGCCGGGCGCCTATTGGCTTGCCGTCGGCTCGCTTGAACCGCGCAAAAACTACGGCACGCTCCTCTCGGCCATGGAGCTTTATTGGAAACGAAGCTCCCGCAGGATTCCGCTGCACCTGGCGGGGGGAAAGGGGTGGTGCAACCAGGATCTTCTCGCCCGCATCGCCGCCCTGAAAAAGACCGGCATGGTCCGGCTCCTGAATTACGTTGCCGACGAGGCGCTCCCGGAGCTGTACGCCTCGGCGATGGGGTTGATTTTTCCAAGCTGGTATGAGGGATTCGGGTTGCCGGTATTGGAGGCGATGCAGTGCGGCTGCCCGGTTATTTCCAGCGGCCGCACGAGCCTCTCCGAGGTGGGGGGCGACGCCGTGATGACCATCGGCCCCGAAAGCCCCGCCTCGATTTGCGAGGCCATGCTGCGCATGGAAAGCGACGCGGCATTCCGCCGCTGCCTCGTGGCCGCCGCCAAGCAGCGCGCCGAGCGGTTCAGTTGGGAAGCCACGGCGAAAGCCACCCTGGATTTCTACCGGAAGATATTGACTCAACCGCCCGCTTCCCTCAAACGATGAGGCAATGCCCCCTATGAAATCGCAACCCTCTCCCCATTTCTGCATCGTTGGCGCTGGCTTTTCCGGGGCTGTTCTGGCCAGGTCCCTGGCCGAGAACATCGACTGCCGCGTCACCGTCCTGGAAGAGCGCCCGCACCTCGGCGGCAACTGCCACACCGAGCGCGACCCCGCCACGGGCGTCATGGTCCACCGCTACGGCCCCCATATTTTCAACACCAACCAGGCGCACGTATGGGACTACGTCCAGCGCTTTGGGCGCATGCGCCCCTTCGTCAACCGCGTCAAAGCCATCACGCCGCGCGGCGTCTTTTCCCTCCCCATCAACCTCCACACGATCAACCAGTTTTTCGGCAAGACCTTCAACCCCGCCGAAGCCAGGGCGTTCATCGCGACGCTCGGGGACGCTTCCATCGGCGAGCCGCAAAACTTCGAGGAACAGGCCTTGAAGTTCCTCGGCCGCGAACTGTATACGACCTTCTTCTACGGCTACACCCGCAAACAGTGGGGGTGCGAACCCCGGGAGCTTTCCGCCTCCATCTTGAAGCGCCTGCCCGTCCGCTTCAACTACGACGACAACTACTACAACAGCGCCTGGCAGGGGATTCCTGAAGACGGTTACACCGCGCTGGTGGAGAACATCCTCGCCCATCCCTCCATCAGCGTCCGCCTCGGCGAACGCTTCGAGCCCCGGGCGCGGCCGGAGTGCGCGCATCTCTTCTACACCGGCCCCCTCGACGCCTACTTCGGCTGCAGCGCCGGGCGGCTGGGCTACCGCACCGTCACCTTCGAGCGCGGCGAAGCGGAGGGCGACTTCCAGGGCAACGCCGTTCTCAACTATGGCGACCCGGCCGTGCCCTACACGCGCATTCACGAGCACAAGCACTTCGCCCCCTGGGAAGAGCACGCGAGGACCGTCTACTTCAAGGAATACAGCCAGGAAACCGGGCCCGGGGACCTGCCGTATTATCCGAAGCGTCTCGGCAAGGACCACCAGCTCCTGGGCGCCTACCGCCGCCTGGCCGAGCAGGAACACGGCGTCTCCTTTCTGGGGAGGCTCGCCACCTACCGTTACATGGATATGGAAAAAGTCATCGGCGAGGCCCTCGCCTTTGCCAAAACCTTCGCCCGCGCCTTCCAAAGCGGCTCCACCCCCCTGCCCACCTTTCCGAACACCGAAGCCTAGAGCGTTTTTGGGTTATTTTGTCGCAATGATCTGAGAGCGCCGAGGGTTGATGCGGGGCTTTTTGAGCGCAGCGGCTGTATTTGTAAATACAGCCCAAGCGCAAAAAGACGCACAGCGACTCTCGCCGCCGAAGAGCATACGTCAAAATAAACCGAAACCGCTCTAGCCAGTATACACGCCTATGATTTCATGGAACGAATGGACGGACGGCAGGATAGCCAAAATGCTCCGGGCAGCGTGGCTGCCCCTCTTGATGGGGTGCGTGGGGCTGCTCCCCTTTTACACCCGGGACACCTTTATCGGCGACGTCGGCGATGCCCGCCTCAACATGTACGTGCTGGAACACGGCTACCGCGCCATGCACCACCACCATTCCGCCAGCTTTTGGGATGCGCCGTTTTTTTATCCCCAGAAAAACGTCATCGCCTACAGCGACCATCACCTGGGCAACCTGCCGTTGTACGCGGTATTCCGCGGCCTGAAGCTGAAGCGCGAGGCGGCCTTCCAATACTGGACGCTGGCCACGCTGGCGCTGACCTATCTTTCCGGGTACCTGGCCTTGAGGAATCTCGGCGCCGGGCATTTGGCGGCGGCCCTGGCCGCGTACGTTTTCGCATTCGGGCTTCCCGTGCATGGGCAGGCGGGGCACCCCCAATTGCTGCCCCGTTATCTGCTGCCCTGGGTTTTTGTGTGCGCCAGCCGCCTGGCGGCGTTGGGCAAGACCCGCGATTTCGCGTGGGTCGTGGCTTTGATGCTGGGGCAGGTGTATCTTGGCATTTATTGCGGCGTCCTGACGGCGGTGCCGCTGGCCGGCTACCTGCTGGCCACCTTTCTGTTGGGGGAACGCAGGGTGTTCCTGCGCCACATGACCGGCTCCGGCGGGGCGATGGCGGCGAGAGCGGCGATCTTGCTGTTGGCCGCGGTGGCTTTGCTGCCCATTGCCATTCCCTACCGGGATGCGGCCAGGGAGTTGGGGATGAGATCCTGGAAGGAAATCGCCACGATGCTTCCGCGGCTCAATTCCTGGCTGTATCCTCTCCCCGAAAGCATCGCCTGGAGCTGGATGCGCGACACGGGGCTTTTCGGCTTTCGCAATCTCCCCTTTCCAGGCGAGCACCAGGTCTTTGCGGGGCTGACAATGCTGCTCTCGCTCCTGGCCTGGCCTTTTCTCCGGCTGCCGCCCCGCCGGCTGACGCTGCTGGCCAACCGGGCCTGGTGGTCGCTGGTGTTCTGCTTCGTGCTGACGCTCTCCGTCTGGGATTGGACGCTTTGGAGCCTCCTGTTCCCGCTGCCGGGCATCGGGGCGGTTCGCGCCGTGGCGCGGATCGCGTTGTTCATGCTTTTCCCGATGTCGATGGTGCTGGCGGCAACGCTGGACGCCCTCATCGCCTGGGCAAGAGGGCAGTTTCCCGATTCGCTGGAGGGGAAAGCCCAGGCAGCCGGGGCGGGATGCCTTCTGGCGCTGTTTGTCTTTGTGGACAACGGCGTTACCGGGGTCATCAAGACGTCCTTCCACACCGCAAACCTGGGCGTGGTGCGCATCAAGACGGTTTTGAAGGCGATCAAACCCGGCCGTAATTACGTGTTCTGGGTTTGCCAGCGCGACACGGAGGAACCTTTCTACAAAGTCAGTTTGGACGCGATGCTGGCGGCGCAGGATCTGGGAGTCGCGACGGTGAACGGCTACAGCGGATGGTCGCCTCCTGGATACAATTTGATGCCTTTCCCGAAAGAGGAAAATCCCCCCTATCCGTTCTGCCAGCTCAAGGAATGGCTGGATCTCAAGGGGGTGGGCGAGCCCACCAAGCTGATCGTGATCGATAATAACGGGCAGGTTGCCTGGAACAAACCGGGGCGCAAAGAATGCCCCTTGGGCCAGCCCATCGTTTTTACGGCAGGGCATTGCGAGGAGTACTTGGGGAAAGGATTCTCGAAAATGGAGAAGGAGGGCGTCTGGACGAACCGCCAGTGGGCGGAGGTTTCCTTCAAGATGCCCGAAATGCCCGACAGAGATTTTTGCCTGACCCTCGGCATCAACACGCTCCCGCTTGCCAAGGGAAAGCAAAATACCCTTCGCCTGCGCGTCAACGGATCGGAAATCGGGTCGCGCACGGTGACGGACGCCGAAGCTCTGGTGTGGACTTTGAAGGTTCCCCGGGAAGCGGCCAGCCGAAAAAACGGCATCTTCGAAATCGAGATCGGCTCCGATCTCGTTCTTCCCGTTCGCGAATGTTTGCCGCAAAGCAAGGATCCGAGATCCGTTGGGCTTTTCTTGAAAACTTTGTCGGTGGAGTAGCTGAGCTGCGTTCCTTCTTTTTTTTCGATTGGTAAGCCGATTTTTCGCGGAGCGCCGATTCAGAATGCACCATTCTGAATCCCCCGCCCTCAGGGGTTAGCAGAAGGAATACCTGCCCTCCCCTATGCCCGCAACAACTCCCTCCACCCCCGTCGCACTCATCACCGGCATCACCGGCCAGGATGGCTCCTATCTCACGGAACTCCTGCTGGACAAGGGCTACGAAGTCCACGGCCTTGCCTGGCGGCCGGGCGACCCCGAATCGTCGCCGCTGCAAGCCCTCGCCTGCGATCCACAGATCCACGGCAAGCGGCTCTTTTTTCACTACGGCGACCTCGCCGACGGGCAGACGCTCCGGCGCGTTTTCCAGGAAGTGACCCCCCGCGAGGTCTACCATCTCGGCGGGCAAAGCCACGTGGGCAAGAGTTTCCAGATCCCCGAGCCCACCTGCGAGGAAGTCGGCATGGCCTCCCTGCGGCTGCTGGAAAGCTGCCGCGCTCTGGCGGACCGCGTCAAAATCTACCTCGCCTCCACCGCCGAGGTCTTTGGCGACGCCGCCGAAACCCCGCAAACGGAAGGGACGAAGTTCCGGCCCACCAGCCCCTACGGCTGCGCCAAAGCCTTCATGACCCAGATCTCCCGGGTCTACCGCGAATCCTACGGCCTCTTTGTCTGCAACGGCATCCTCTACAACCACGAATCCCCCCGGCGGGGCGAGGCCTTCGTGACCCGGAAAATTTCCCGCACCGTGGCCGCCATCAAGCTCGGCCTGGCGGAAAGGCTCGTCCTGGGCAACACCCGCGCCCGGCGCGACTGGGGCCACGCGCGGGATTACGTCCGCGCCATGTGGATGATGCTCCAGCATCCCCAGCCCGACGATTATATCGTGTCGACCGGCGTGACCCACAGCGTGCAGGAGTTCGTGGAAGCCGCCTTCGGCGTCGTGGGCCTGCCGTGGCAAAGCTACCTCGTCACCGACCCCGCCCTGGAGCGCGTCCTGGAGCCGAAACAGCTCGTCGGCAACCCTGCAAAGATCCGGCAAACGCTGGGCTGGCGCTCCGAACAGACCTTTGAGGATCTCGTGCGCGAAATGGTGAAAGCGGATCTGGCCAGCCTCGCCACCCGCCCCTTTGATCTCTCCCCGCCCAAATAGGCGTGCGCCCATGAAAATCGGGGTCCATTGCTTTCCACTCCATGCCGGCATCGGCGGGATGCGGCAATATTTCTTAAGCCTCTTTGACGCGTTGCTGGAATGCGATACCGAAAATGAATACGTCTTTTTCCATCAGGCAAAAAACGTGCCGGAGCTGGAGGCGCTCGCTTCGCCTCGCTGGCGGGAGAACGCGGTGCAGCTTGGGAAAACGGCGCGGGTCGCCCGGCATTTAAAGGGGCTCGATCTCTATTTTTCGCCCCTCATTGTGCTCAAGCCAAGGCCGTTGCCCCTCCCGACGGTGGTCATGATCCCGGACAACCAGGAGGTCTTTTTCCCCGACTTCTTTTCGGAGCGGCAGAAATTCACCCGTGCGTGGCATCACCGGGGTTCGGCCCGGATGGCCGACCGGGTGTTGACAGTCTCCGAGTTCTCCAAAACCACGCTTTCCAGGCACTACGGCATCCCGCCTCAAAAGATCCGCGTCGCGCCGCATTGCGTGGACGCCCGTTTCTACCGGGCGCGGGAGGCGGGGCGCCGCCCGCAGGCCGCGCTTCCCGCAGGAGAGTTCCTTTTCTATCCCGCCAACCGCTGGCCTCACAAAAACCACGACCGCTTGCTGCGCGCGCTCCAATTTCTGGCGGTCGAGAAGGGATTGAAACTCGATCTCGTGCTGACGGGACACGATGTGACAGAAGGTTATCCAGCCCAGCGCATGGCCGCGGAATACGGGCTGGGTGGCCATGTTTTCTGCGCCGGTTATGTGAGCGTGGAGGAACTCGCCTGGCTTTACCATCACGCCGCGATGACCGTCTTCCCGTCGCTCTTCGAGGGATTTGGCCTGCCGTTGGTGGAGGCGATGGCGGCGGGATGCCCGGTGGCATGTTCCCGGGCCGCCGCGCTGCCGGAGACCGGCGGGGACGCGGTGGATTATTTCAACCCGCACTCGCCCCGGGAAATGGCGGAAGCCATCCAGCGGCTCTGGACCCGCCGGGAACGGCGCGCCGCGCTGGTGGAGCGCGGCCACGCCCGGGCGGCCTGCTTTTCCCCGACCCGGCTCGTCCGGGCCCATTTACAAGCGTTCCAGGAGGCGCGGGCGGCCTATCGCCCCTGGCGCTACGTCTGGAATGCCCTCGCCGGCGGGCCCTGGCACGCGTGGAGCGCCGGGCGCAGCTACCCGGAGGGAAAAAAAGCCGACCTCAGCAAATGACCATGCCCATCCCCTTTTCCATGCTGCTCCAACAAGCGGTCAATCTCTTCCTGCCCGTGCCAGAACCTTCCGGCACGCCCCTTTTTTCCATCATCATCCCGACGCTCCATTGCGCGGAAAAGCTGGAGCGCTCCATTGCCTCCGTCCTGCGGCAGCCCCGCGCGTTGTGGGAGTTGATCGTGATCGACGGCGATTCGCGCGACGCCACGCTGGAGGTCATTCGCGCGCACGAGCCGGATTTGCGGTGCTGGATCTCCGAACCCGACAGGGGCGTCTACGACGCGATGAACAAGGGGATCGCGCGCGCCTCCGGCCGTTACCTCTATTTCCTGGGGGCCGGGGATTGCCTGCGCGAGCACGTTCTCGCCAAAGTGGCGGCCCGCCTGCCCGAACAGCGGATCGGGTTTGTCTATGGCAACGTCTTCATGCACGACCGGAACCTCGTTTGGGACGGGCCGTGGACTCCCGCGAAATTCCGCACCCGCACCCCCTGCCACCAGGCCATTTTTTACGACCGCCGCATCTTCGCCCGGCACGGCCTTTACGAACCGCGCTATCGCTCGATGGCCGATTACGCCCAAAACATCCGCTGCTTCGGCGACCGGCGCATTGAGAAAATCTATCTCGACGAAATCATCGCCGACTTCGAAGGCGCGGGCTTCAGCGCCTGCTTCCGCGATGAGTGCTTTCACCGGGAGCGGGCGGCCTTGCTGCAGCGGCATCTTGGGCTGGTGCCCAAGCGCAAATAGAAGACGAGGAGAAGGGGGCATGGAGATCTCACTTTCTGGATAAGCCCGAAAAAGAGCATCGGCAAACCGGGCGGCTTGCGCTTATCGTGCTCCTTGTGAAACTTCTCCTCGTTGACGGCCCCTACTACGTCTACCGCTCGTTCTTCGCCATTCGGGAACTGAGCAACTCGCGGGGCGAACCGACCAACGCGATCTATGGCTTTGTCAAAGTCCTGCGCAAAATGCTCCGGGACCTGCAGCCCGACCGCGCCGCCGTGCTCTGGGACGGGGGGCTGCCGGCCCGCCGCACCCAATTGCAGCCGGAATACAAACAGCAGCGGGCGGCCATGCCCGAGCTGATGCGCCCCCAGATCGCCCACATCCGCGCGCTCGTCCCGCTGATGGGGATCGCCAGTCTGCGCGAACCGGACACGGAAGCCGACGACCTGATCGCCGCCTACACTCGCGCGGCGCAGCGCGGCGGCATGGAAGTGGTGGTGGCCACCAGCGACAAAGACCTCTTCCAACTTGTGGACCACCAGGTGCGGATCTACTCCACCCACAAGGCCGACTTCGCCTCGCCCAAGGACGGCTTCGCGCTGCTCGGGTCGGATTACGTCCGGGCCAAATGGGGGGTGGAGCCGGGACAGATCGGCGACTGGCTCTGCCTGGTCGGCGACAGCGCCGACAACATCCCGGGCGTGAGCGGCCTGGGCCCCAAGCGGGCCGCCGCGCTCATCGGGCAATTTGGGAGCATCGCGGCCCTCCTCGCCCACACCGGCGCCATCGCCAACGAGACCTTGCGCGAGAAGATCGTCCAGGGGCGCGAGCAAATTTTGAGCAACCAGACCATGGTCCGGCTCGACACCGACCTCCCGCTTCCCGCGCCGCTCGACGAACTCGTCATCCGCCCCCGCTACCCCGAGCTGCTCGCCGCCCTGGAGCCATGGGAATTCCGCACCCTCACCGAGGAAATCCGCGCCGAAGCCGCCGGAGCCGCGCAACCCAGGCAGGGGGAATTATTTTAGGGCCTGATTTTACCGTCGGAATTGGTTGGTGTTCACAGGTCCTGGAACGAAGTAAACCCTCTCCGCCGCAAGCAGTGGAGTATTGAACTCCCCGCCACTTTTAATCACGCTCCCGGCCGACCGCCGCGAAAAGCCGGTTGAAGATGCCGCGGCGGAGGATATCCTCGCAACACCACTCCGGCAAGCAGTCCATCCCCGGGGTGGATTTACCTTGACCCGATGCAAAATCCCCACGCAAATAACGCGTCCATTTTGCAGCGTTTTCCTCCATTGTTTCCTTAATATGACTAAAACAAGCCGGATCTTACTGGGGATTCTTTATGCCTATGCGATCCTTGCCCTTGGCACCTCTCTCCTTTGGCCCATGGGACGCGATCAAGGAGTTTTTGCCTGGGTGGGGGACGTCATCACGAAAGGAGGCGCCCCCTATGTCAATGCATGGGAGCAAAAGGGCCCGGCGACGCAATACACCTACGCGGCCACCCAGTGCCTCTTCGGGAGGACATTATGGGGGATTCGCGCGCTGGATGCCGGGATTTTAGTCATCACCCTCGCCGCATTGTGGACCGTCATCCGCCACATCACCAACGCCACTTTTGCTCATTTCGGGGTGATTTTTTTCCTCTTCCAATATCTGGATGGGGGCTATTGGCATACCGCCCAACCGGACGGCTGGGCCTCGATGCTGATCATCATCGCCTTTGCCCTCTCTCTTCAAAAGAGCGCCCGGGGGCTCATTCCCATCCTGGTCGGCGTTCTTTTGGCATGGGCCGTATCCTATAAATTTCTCTATGGCGCCTTTTTGCTGCCATTCGCCTATTTAATCTGGAAAGCCGAGGGAGAAACGGCGCGCGGCAAGCTGACGCAGATCGCCCTGATGGCCGGCTCCTTCGCCATCGCAACCGGGGCAACCCTTGCCTGGCTCCACTCTCAAAATGCCCTGGGTGAATACCTCAACATTCAATGGGTTTTCAATCGCGTGAATCACCAAAGCGGACATGCAAGATCTTTGATCAGTCGGGGTGGCCCGCTCTTCTGTTTCCTCCTCAGATTTGGGACCGGCTTGCCTTTTCTTTTTTATGGAATCTTCACGTCCTTTCAAAAAAACGAAAAGGCCATCGTCAAAGCCATCCTTCTTTCCGGGGCCATTGGCGTATTGATTGTTTTGCTGCAAAACAAATACTATCCCTACCACTGGCTGCCCGTTTATTTTTCAATGGTCGCCCTTACCACCCTTGGCATTGACAATCTTCGCAAGCTCATTTTAGAACGCACCGAAAACCATTCCAACAACTCCTCCGCAATATTGGAAAAGTGGGTCTATCTGGCATTCACTATTGTGATTCTAGATAAATCAGACATAGCATCCCATCGCTATGTGGCTGACATTCCTTTCATCCGGTCGGCCATCACCACGCCGGGATTAATTGACAAACATTTCAGCAACGATTTCTCCGGCGATGCAGAGTTCTCCTTCTCCACACAGTATCGGCTGGCGAAATACATTCGTGAAAAAACAACCCGCGCCGACAAAGTCCTTACCTGGGGATTTGACCCGCTGATCAATTGGCTTTCGGATCGGGATTTCCCCGCCCGGTTTGGCATGCATCACCCCCTCATTGCCGATCCCACATCAGCCATTTGCAAGCATTACCGCAGCGAGTTTATTCGGGAAATATCCTTAAACCCACCGCTTTATATTATTGTTTCGGACAAAGATAATAATAATTTATCGAAAGACTCCTCCAAGCAGCTGCTATTGAACTTCCCGGAATTCAAGGCCCTGTTTTTCAGCCATTACCAGATGGAAACCACCCTGGGCGATTTTGAATTGTGGCGCCGCAAAAAGGAAAGCAAGCCGGAGGAAGCCATTCCGCGCCGGGATGAAACCGGCGCTGCCGCAAGCCCGCCCAAGGAAATCTTGCCAAGCGGCAACAAAGCCGACTAGGTTGAGAAATTAAAGTATCGTTGTTCTATATCTTTCAACCGCAGCCTGCCACTCCTTAGAGAAATGGAATCCACCTCTTCCCCATGCGCCGCCAAAGCGCCTGCGATCTCCCCTCGCGCGGCCCGGAATCTCTTCCTGCTCGTTTTGGCGGCGGCCACCGGCGGTTATCTTTTCTACATCTGGCACAACTCCTTCCTGGTGGGGGGCAAGCGCTTCTTTTCCCTTTTTGACGACGCCATGATCTCCATGCGCTATGCCAGGAACCTCGCCGACGGCCATGGGCTGCGCTGGAATGCGGGAGACCCCCCGGTGGAAGGGTACACGAACCTCTTGTGGACGCTCTACATGGCGTGCATCCACCTCCTCCCCATCGCCATTTCCAAAACCTCGCTGGCGGTCATGCTGACCGGCGCGGGCGTGCTGATCGGCAACTTGTTCGTGGTCAAAGGGATTGCCGAAGAACTGGCCCCGGAAGACCGTTTGATGCAGGTGGCCGCCGTTTTCCTGACGGCGTGCTACTATCCGCTGATTTATTGGACCTTGCGGGGCATGGAAGTGGGGGTTCTGTCCCTCTTCACCCTCCTGGGCGTCCTGCTCGTTTTCCGCCTGGAGCGCAAATGGAGCGGCGGCGCGCTTGGGCTCCTGGCCGCCGTTTTGGCCGCCGCCCTTCTGACCCGGCCCGATGCCGTGGTTCCCGCGGCCCTCATCACCCTCTTCCTCCTCATTGCCGGATGGCGGCAGGGCGTCCGGGGCGGCTTGCTGGTGGTGCCGCTGGTGCTGGTTGCCGTCTGCGCGGGGCTCGTCGCCTTCCGCATGGCCTATTACGGCGAGCCGGTCCCCAACACCTACTACCTCAAAGTAGGCGGGGTGAGCTTGTGGGAGCGCGTTTCGCGGGGCGTCACCGTTTTGGTGGAAGAGATCCTCTACCACTTCTGGCCTGTGCTGCTGGTGGCCGCCGCCGGGCTCGTCCGGCACCCCCGGCAATTCCTCTGTTCCCGGTGGGGTTTGCTCCTGGGGCTGATCGCGGCGCAAGCGGCCTATTCCGTCTATGTGGGGGGAGACGCCTGGGAGTGGATGAACTTCGCCAACCGCTACCTGGCCATCGTCGCCCCCCTGCTGTTCCTGCTCGCGGCCCGCGCCGTCACCATCCTGGTTCCCGCCGACGGAAAATTACTGAACACCCTCCTGCCTTTTCTCGGCCTGGGCCTCCTGTTTCACGCCGGGCAGCTGGCATCCAAAGGCGAGAAAAACGCCGCGATCATTCTGGGAGCCCTCGCGGTGCTGATGACGGTGGGGGGAGCCCTCTTTGCCTTCTGGAACAACCGGGCGCGGTTTGCGCCGGTCCTCGCCGCATTGGCCCCTCTTCTTTGCATCGCCATAACGATGAACTTCTTTGGGTACGCGGCGTGGCTGACAGGCAAAAACAACGGCTTTCTGACCAAAGTGGACGCCGAATCCACCCGCTTCGGCCTTCAATTAAAAGAGACCTTGGATAAAAGCACCACCATTGCGGTCGTATGGGCGGGCGCCATTCCCTATTTTTCCGAACTCCGCTGCATCGATCTTTTGGGAAAAAGCGATCCCGTCATTGCCAAAGGCAAACCGCACCTTCCGTTCTGGCCCGGGCATAATAAATGGGATTACGCCTACAGCATCCGCACCTACCACCCCGACGTCATCCTGGGCCTCTGGAAGGCAACCGAGGAAGACAAAGCGATGGTCCTCAATGCCGGGTATCTTTTCCTCAACAATATGTATTACTCAAAAGAATACATGGCCCGCTTGCCCGTGAAAGCTCCCCCGGCCCCAAAATAAGCGCTTCTTCATCTCCCCCATAAGCCGGAGAAAATGATCCCTCGCCCGCTATACGTTGATCTTGACCAGTCTTTGATCCGCACGGACATCCTTTGGGAGCTCGCGGCCCAAATGGTGTGCCGCAAGCCTGTCCTGATTCCTCTTTTTCTATGGGGCTGCCTGAGAGGGCGCGCCCGGCTCAAAAGCTGGCTGGCTGCGGAAATCAAACTTCCGGTGGAACACCTCCCCTGGAATCCATCGGTATTGACTTTCATCCGATCCTATAAAGCGGCGGGCGGCCCCGTGATCCTGGCCACGGCCACCCATGAGTCCGTGGCCTGCCGTATTGCAGCGCACCTGGGGGTCTTCGACGGCGTTCTGGCCACCACGGAGGAATGCAACCTGAAAGGCAAAGCGAAGCTGGCCGCCATTCGCCGCCACTGTGGCGAACTGGGCGCCGATTCCTTCGCTTACGTCGGCGATTCCGTGGCGGACATCCCCATCTGGCAGGCGGCGGAAGAAGCCTGGGTGGTGCCGCGCGGCGGCGGGCGCGCGGAAAAAGCGGCCCGCCAATCCGTCAGCGGCTTGAAAAGCCTGCCGCAAGAGGCGCGCAGCTGCGGATGGGCATGGTTTCGGCTTTTGCGTCCCCAGCAGTGGTCCAAAAACTCCCTCCTTGCCCTGCCGCTGATCCTGGCCCACCGCACCCAGGATGCGCACCTGGTTTGCATCACCTTGCTGGCCATTGCCGCCTTTTCGCTCACCGCCTCCGCCATCTACATTCTCAACGATTTCGCGGATGTGTTCCGGGACCGCGCGCACCCGCGCAAGCGAAGCCGTCCGCTGGCATCGGGAGAAATCCCGCTTTGGCAGGCGCCGTTTGTTTTGCTGGGCCTGTGCGCGCTTGCAGTCACCCTGGCGGCGCAGGGCGTGGGCGCGGCGTTCACCGGCATGCTGGGGGTTTATTTCCTTTCCAACCTTCTCTACACCTTTTGGATCAAGCACCTGCCGGTGGTCGATGTCGTGGGGCTCGCGCTCATGTACACGCTGCGCATCTTCGCCGGAGGGGTGGCCTCGGGGCTCGAAGTTTCCAAGTGGCTGCTGACCTTCAGCATGTTCTTTTTCCTCTCGTTGGCCTTTGGCAAGCGCTGCCAGGAAATCACGCTGATGAAGAGCAAGGAGAACGCACCCCAGCGCATCCGGGGGTATATCCCCCAAGACTTGCCGATCATCGGCATGAGCGGCCTGAGCTCTGGATTTATCTCCGTGATGGTTTTGGCGCTCTATGTGCGGAGCCCGGAGGTTCTCAAGCTTTACCGTGCGCCGGACTTCCTCTGGCTGCTTTGCCCGTTGATGATTTACTGGATCGGCCGCTTCTGGCTCTACACGGGACGCGGCATCCTGCATGACGATCCGGTCCTTTTCGCCTTGAAAGACCGCACCAGTTGGATCATCGGGTTGCTGGTGCTGGGGGTGCTCATCGCGGCTCAATGCTTCCCCTCCCTCGCCCATTTTATATGATCCACCATCCAACCATGACCGATCTACCCGTTTCTCTGCTCTCCGGTTGGGGGCGCTATACCCCCGTCTCCTGCCGTGTGGCCAACCCCGCTTCCCGCTCGGCCCTGCTCTCCTTGATCTCCGAAAGCAGCGGCCAAAACATCATCGCACGCGGAATGGGGCGTTCCTACGGCGACTCGGCTGTCCGGGAAGGGGGCGTGGTGGTGGAACAGGAGTTCCTCAATCGTTTCCTCTCCTTCGATGAGCAAACCGGCCTCTTGCATTGCGAGGCAGGCGTGACCCTGGAGCAAATCATCGACTTCGCACTCCCCCGCGGCTGGTTCCTGCCCACCACGCCCGGAACGAAATTCGTCACCGTTGGCGGGGCCATCGCCGCCGACGTTCACGGGAAAAACCATCATCGAGACGGCTGTTTCGGGGCGTGGATTCGCGAGTTGACGCTCCTTCTGAGCGATGGACGCGCCGTGACCTGCAGCCCGGAACAAGACCCCGAGGCGTTCTGGGCCACAATCGGCGGCATGGGGCTCACCGGCTTCATTCAGGACGCCCGCATTCAACTTCGGCCCTGTCAGAGCGCGTGGTACCACGTCAGCTATCGGCGGTGTGCCGATCTGGACGCCGTTCTGTCCACGCTGGCGGAAACCGACGCCAAATACCGCTATTCCGTGGGCTGGATCGACTGCCTCGCCAAAGGGAGCCGCCTGGGACGCACCGTGCTCATGCTCGCCAACGATCCCGATCCCGCGGATCTTCCCGCCTCGCTGCGCAACAGTCCGCTCTCGGCTCCGCGCGCCCGCCATCTCACCGTGCCGTTTGATTTCCCCTCGTGGGCCCTCAACCCCGCAAGCGTCATGCTTTTCAACCGCGCCTACTATCTGCGGCAACAAAACCGGGACTCCCTCGAACATTACGACAAATTTTTCTATCCCCTGGATTCCATCAACCATTGGAACCGCATTTATGGGCGGCGCGGCTTCATTCAATACCAGGCGCTTTTCCCCGACGCCACGGCCCCGGAGGGCCTGCGCTGCGTGCTGGAAACCCTCTCAAGCTACGGGCTCGCCTCCTTCCTCGCCGTCATCAAACGCAGCGGTCCGTCCAACCCCTCGCCGCTCTCCTTCCTCTTCAAAGGCTACACCCTCGCCCTGGACATCCCCAACGTGGGGCCGCGGCTCCTGGAGATGACACGCAAGCTCGACGAAATCCTCCTGGCGCGCGGCGGGCGGCTCTACCTCGCCAAAGACTCGGTGATGGATGCCGCCACCTTCAGCGCCATGTACCCCCGCAAAGCCGAATTTCTCTCGGTCAAAAAGCGCCTCGACCCCGAAAACCGGTTCGTTTCCGACCAGGCGCGGAGACTGGGTCTCGTGCCCTAACAGCCTGTTGAAATAATGAACAAACCCTACGTCATTCTCGGCTCCCACTCGGGCATCGCCCGCGCCCTCTGCGAGGCACTCGCCCACCGCGGCCACGACTTGATCCTCGTGGCGCGCTCGCCGCAAGAATTGGACCTCCAGGCGGCCGACTTGCGCACCCGCTTCGGCATCGCCGTCCACCCCATCGTGGCGGATGCGAACGCCGTCGAGCGAATAAGCGCATTGCCCCAGGCTTGCCTCGCAGCCTCGGATCAGGACCTTCCGGAAGGCGTCATCCTTTGCTGGGGAACCATGTTTGCCCAGCAGGAAGCGGAGATGGATTGCGCCAAAATTCGTTCGCTCTTTGACATCAACCTCACCTCAGCGGCCATTGTCCTGCAGGGATTCGCCAACCTGATGGCCAAAGGCAAGGGCGGAACCATCGTCGGCATCTCTTCGGTGGCCGGAGACCGCGGCCGGGGGAGCAACTACCTCTACGGCGCCACCAAAGCCGGACTTTCGGCGCTGCTCGACGGCATGCGGCACCGTTACCAAGGCACCGGGCTGCATGTCCTCACCGTCAAGCCGGGCTTCGTGGCCACGCCCATGACCCACGGCCTCGTGAACCCGGAATCGCCGCTCTGCGCCCGCCCCGCACAGGTCGCCAAAGACATCCTCAAAGCGATCCACCACCGCAAGCCCACCCTCTACACGCTATGGCCCTGGCGCTGGATCATGGCCTTGATCCGCGCATTGCCGGAAGCCGTGTTTCTGAAAACAAAACTCTAGGCCGCGCGGCGCAGGCGGGCCTGCCCGGAGAAGGGCTTCAGACAGGCGGCCGCGTCTCGAAAAGCGGTTGCAGAAGGGTCCCCCTTATGACACCCTTTCGCTTCCTCACACTCCATGAAACTTGAGCGTCTGCCAGAATACATCACCATCGTGATCACCATCGCTTGTGGGATGTTTCTGGCACTCTACGTCGGCATGTCCGCCGGCACAGGGTCCAACCAACCGCTGATGCTCATCGGCGGCATCCTGGCCGTCATGTTAGCCCTCATCCTGCGGGCCAATATCTGGCTCTTGATCCCCTTGTGCGGCACTCTTTACGGCAGGATCGGCGGAATCCCCGGAGATTTTGACGTGCGGCAACTGACCGTCTTTTACGTCTTCGCGGTTTATCTCACCTTGAAGGCCCTCAAGGTCGTCCGCACCAAGCCCCTCTACGACTGGCTCGACTATCTGCTTTTGATCAATCTGGCTTACCTCTTGACCGTTTATATTCGGAACCCCGTGGGAACCCGCACAATGGGCCTCGAAAAGATCGGAGGCAAACCCTACGTGGAAGTGGTGATCGCCCTCCTCGGTTATTGGGTTTTCAACCATGTGACCATTCCCTCCAAGCTGGCCATGCGGTTGCCATTCCTCATGATCTTGGGGAGCCTCTTCACCACAAGCGTCTCCTTGCTCTGCAAGCTGGTCCCCGCGCTCACCCCTGTTTTAAGCCAGATTTACAGCGGCTTTGGAGCCGTCCAGGCCGAAGATCCCTCTTCCCCCTCCCCCGCCGATGATAGCAGCATCTCCCGCGAAAGCGAATGGCAGGGAGCCGGCACCGGCATTTTGAAAGCCCTTTCTTCCTATTTCCCGCCCTTGTCCACCCTGAATCCGCTGCATATTGTACGATTTCTTTTGACCATTCTGGCCTGCGCCGCAATCCTCAAAGCAGGATTCCGCTCCGTCTTTATCGGCTGGGGATTCTTTTTTATGCTGGCCTCCTATTTCCGCGAGGGGCTGGCCAGCATGATGCGCATTCCGGCACTCATCGTCCCCCTGGTATGCTTGCTCCTGGTCTCGCATGGCACCTTGTTCGAATTGCCTTTAAACATGCAACGCACCCTCTCATTCCTACCCGGGAAGTGGGATCCGATTGCTGAAATGAACGCTCAAGAGTCCAACGAGTGGCGGTTGGAAATCTGGAAAACCGTCTGGAACTCGGGCGATAAATACATCAAAAACTGGTGGTTTGGAGATGGTTTTGGCATGACCCAATCCGACTTTAGGGAAGCGATGCAGGCGGGGTCGACTGGCCAGGAGAA
The DNA here is from genome assembly GCA_037143855.1 of Verrucomicrobiota bacterium. GTDB lineage: Bacteria > Verrucomicrobiota > Verrucomicrobiia > Chthoniobacterales > Chthoniobacteraceae > UBA695. The sequence continues at coordinate 45,818 of JBAWXX010000010.1, forward strand.
CCTGACCGTCGCCGGCGATTACCATAGTTTGCCGCTCACCACCATCCACACGGTCGGGTATGTCGGGCTGACACTGTTTATGATCCAGATGTCCGGCATGACTTATTACGCGTGGAAGCTGATCCAACGGGCCGCGGGAACGCCGTATTTTCCGCTCGCCCTGTTTGTGGGAATTCCCGTGATTTATCAAATCATTTACGGCCCGCTAATCTTCGGAGCGTTTAAGTCCGCGGCCCCCGACTGTGTCTATGCCATCGCCTGGTTGCGCTTGATCAGCCGGTCGCTGGACGCTGATTGCAGCAAATCCAAGGAAGAGTCCGTCAAATCGGAGGCCTTCTTCCCGGAATTGGAATTTCCTCGTTTTTCCCGCCCCCCTGTGTCTTAACAGCCTATTGAAAATGAACAAAGGCCATGTTGCGCATCTTTTTGCCGCGGGTGCCGCCGCTCGCTTGGCCTGTATTCCTCGCATACAGGCACTGCGCCCGGCTCCTTGCCCACACCAAAAATCTGCTGCAAACGCTCCATCGTTCCTTATTTCAACAGACTGCTAAACCATCTTATGAAAGTCGTCATTCTTTGCGGTGGAAAAGGCACGCGGCTCCGAGAGGAAACGGAGTACCGGCCCAAACCCATGGTTCCCATCGGCGGACGTCCGATTTTATGGCATATCATGAAGACCTATGCCTCCCATGGGTTTAACGAATTCATCCTCTGCCTCGGCTACAAAGGCGACATCATCAAAAATTACTTCCGCAATTACCAGTGGATGTCCGGGGATGTCAGCATGAAGCTCGGGAAAGAATCGCGCATCCGTTTCCACGACAAACACGACGAAGAAAACTGGTCCGTCACCCTTGCGGAAACCGGGGAGGAAACGATGACCGGAGGGCGGATCGAGCGCATCCGGCGGCACCTCGGGCCGGACGAGGAATTCTTCCTCACCTACGGCGATGGCGTCGGGTCCGTGGACATCCAGGCGGAGCTTGCCTTCCACCGCAGCCACAAAAAACTTCTGACGCTGGCGGCCGTGCATCCGCCGGGCCGGTTTGGCGAACTCACGCTGGCAAAGGATCATTCCGTGCTGGCTTTCAATGAAAAACCCCAAACCGAAGGGGGCTGGATCAGCGGGGGCTACTTTATCGCTTCGACCAAGATCTTTGATTACCTGCATGACACCGACCAGGTGATGTTCGAGCAGGAACCGATGCGCCAGATCGCCGCCGACGGTCAATTGATGGCCTTCCACCACGAAGGCTTCTGGTATCCCATGGACACCTATCAGGAGAACCTCTTCTTAAACCGGCTCTGGGACCAAGGGAAAGCCCCCTGGAAAATCTGGTAAACCCCGCCCTCCCCTCTTCCAACCGTGCCTCCTATCCCCAACACCACCATCCAGCCCTCCCCGCTTTTCTCCGGGGTCTTCGCAGGCAAGAACATCCTGGTTACCGGCCACACCGGCTTCAAAGGCTCGTGGCTGAGCGAATGGCTGCTCCTCCTTGGAGCGCGCGTCCACGGCCTCTCCCTTGCCCCCGAGAGCACCCCCGCCCTGTTCGAGCAACTCGGCTTGGCTTCGCGCCTGGACCACCACCTCGGCGACATCCGCGACGCCGCCCTCGTGCGCCGGACCGTGGAAACCGTCCAGCCCGACTTCGTCTTCCACCTCGCCGCCCAGCCCCTCGTGCGGCTCTCCTACCAGCAGCCCATCGAGACCTACGCCACCAACGTCATGGGCACCGTCCACGTGCTCGACGCCCTGCGCACCCTGCAAAAACCGTGCGCCGCCGTCCTCGTCACCACCGACAAATGCTACGAAAACCGCGAGTGGGTGCACGGCTACCGCGAAGAAGACCCGATGGGCGGCTTCGACCCGTATAGCTCCAGCAAAGGCATGGCCGAACTGGCCATCGCCGCCTACCGGCGTTCCTTCTTCCCCGGCCACCCCGTCAAAATCGCCAGCGCGCGCGCCGGCAACGTCATCGGCGGGGGCGACTGGGCGCTGGACCGGATCGTGCCCGATTGCATCCGCGCCCTCCAATGCGGCGCCCCCATCGGCGTGCGCAACCCCCGCGCCACAAGGCCCTGGCAGCACGTCCTGGAACCGCTGAGCGGCTACCTCTGGCTCGCCGCCCGCCTCGCCCCGCTCCCCGACAACCACTCCCCCCTCTGCTCCGGCTTCAACTTCGGCCCCGGCCACGACGCCAACCGCACCGTCGGCGAACTCGTCCGCGAAATCCTTCAACACTGGCCCGGAACCTGGGAAGACCAAAGCGATCCCCGCGCCCACCACGAAGCGAACCTCCTCCAGCTCTCCACCGACAAAGCCAACGCGCTCCTGGGCTGGTCGGCCGCGTGGCGTTTTGCCGACGCCATCCGCGAAACCGTCACCTGGTACCGGGAAACCGCCTGCTGCGGCGACCCGGCCCGGCTCCAATCACTCACCCACGGCCAAATCGCCGCCTACACCGCCGCCGCCGCCCAGGCAGGCCTCCCCTGGACCCAACCCGCCGCATGAAAACGCCCGCTGACCTGAAAGCCGAAATCCTGCGCCTCACCCGCGAATACTCCGCGTTGACGCACCAGGCAAACCGACCCGCCAGCCAAGCCACCACCCCCTTCCTCCCCGGCCAAACCACCGTCCCCTACGCGGGCCGCGTCTTCACCGAAGACGAAGTCGAAGCCGCCGTCAGCAGCACGCTGGACTTCTGGCTCACCCTCGGGCCGGAAGGCGAAGCCTTTGAACGCGAACTGGCCGGGCTGCTGGGCGTCCGGCACAGCCTGCTCGTCAACTCCGGCTCCTCCGCCAACTTGATCGCCTTCGCCGCGCTCACCAGCCACAAGCTCCCCGCGGAAGCGCGCATCCGGCCCGGCGACGAAGTCATCACCTGCGCCGCCGGGTTCCCCACCACCGTCGCCCCCATCCTGCAAAACGGCGCCGTCCCCGTCTTCATCGACAACCACCCCGCCACCGGCAACGCCGACGTTTCCCAGCTCGCAGCCGCCTACGTTCCCGGCAAAACCAAGGCCGTCATGATGGCCCACGCCCTGGGCAACCCCTTCGACTTGGCGACCGTCCTGGAATTCTGCAAAAAACACGGCCTCTGGCTCATCGAAGACAACTGCGACGCGCTCGGCTGCACCTACACTATGCCGCTCGAACGCGCCCAGGCGCTCGGCATCACCGAAAACTCCCCCGGCATTGCGCCCGACGGCCACGGCGTCACCCGCCCCACCGGCTCGTGGGGCGACATCTCCACCCAATCCTTCTACCCGCCCCACCACCTCACCCTGGGGGAAGGCGGCGCCGTCAACATCGTCTCGCGCCCGGCGCTGAAAACCTACGCCGAAAGCTTCCGCGACTGGGGGCGCGACTGCTGGTGCGCCAGCGGGCAAGACAACACCTGCCACAAGCGCTTCGACTGGCAGTTGGGCGAACTCCCCCGCGGCTACGACCACAAATACATCTACAGCCACCTCGGCTACAACCTGAAGCCCCTCGACATCCAGGCCGCCATCGGCCGCCAGCAGCTCAAAAAACTCCCCGCCTTCATCCAGGCCCGCAAAGAGAACTGGGAAACCCTTCGGCGCGGCTTGGCGGGGCTCGAAGAATTTTTTGAATTCTCCCTGCCCACCCACGCCACCGGCTGGAGCGAACGCGGCTTCACCTGGGACGCCAGCGGCTGCCACACCGACAACAGCTGGTTTGGCTTCCTCCTCCTCGTGCGCGAAAGCGCCCCCTTCTCGAACAGCCAGCTTGCGCGCGCCCTCGACGCCGCCAAGATCGGCAACCGGATGCTCTTTGGCGGCAACCTCGTGCGCCAGCCCGCCTTCATCCAACTGCGCAAAGACAACCCGGCCGCCTTCCGCGTCATCGGCGACCTGAAAGGCGCGGACCGGATCATGAACCAGGCCCTCTTCCTGGGCACCTACCCGGGATTGACCAAAGCCATGCTCGATTACGAAATCGAGGTCATCCAGAAATTCGTGAGAGCGAATTCCCATTGATGAACATGACCGCGAACCCCTTAGCCGGCGATCTCAACCATATCCTGGAACACACCGGGGGGCTCTGGGAAGAACTGCGCGGCAAGCGGATCTTCATCACCGGGGGAACGGGATTCTTCGGCTGCTGGCTGCTGGAAAGCTTTCTCTGGGCCAACGCACGCCTCGGCCTGGAAGCGGAAGCCGTCGTTCTCTCGCGCGACCCCGAAGCGTTCGCCCAAAAGGTTCCGCACCTTGCACGCCATCCGGCGATCAGCCTGCATCAAGGCGACATTCGATCCTTTTCCTTTCCCGGCGGGCATTTCTCGCACGTCATCCACGCCGCCACGGAATCCAGCGTGAAGTTGATGAAAGCGGAAGATCCGCTCTCAACGGTGGACGCCATCGTGGGGGGAACGCGCCGGGCGCTGGACTTCGCGCTCCAATGCGGGGCAAAGAAATTCCTCCTGACAAGCTCCGGAGCCGTTTACGGCAAACAACCTTCCGGTCTCACGCATATTCCAGAAGACTACAACGGAGCCCCAGACCCCATGGATACAGGCGCCGCCTATGGCAATGGAAAGCGGCTGGCCGAGCATCTCTGTGCCTTGTATGCAAAACAACATGGCTTGGAGACAAAAATCGCGCGCTGCTTCGCATTCGTCGGCCCCTACCAGCCGCTCGACGCCCACTTCGCCATCGGGAATTTCATCGGCAACGCATTGCTCGGGCAACCGGTCATCATCAAGGGCGACGGCACCCCTTACCGCTCCTACCTTTACGCCACCGATTTGATAGTTTGGCTATTGACGATCCTCATTTCCGGCGAGCCCATGCGCCCCTATCACGTCGGATCTGATGTCCCTGTTTCCATTGCGGAGTTGGCCCGGTTGGTGGCCCGCCTGCCAGATTCGCCCGTTCCCGTGCAAATCCTCGGCACCCCAAAACCAGAAACGTTGCCCGAGCGTTACATTCCCGAGACCCGCCTTACTCAAGCCAGTTTGGGGCTTCAAATCACTGTAGGCATCGAAGAAGCCTTGCGCCGCACTTGGGCTTTCCATGCAGCGTCGTCCAAACAGCCCCTCCCCAAAGCGCCATGTGAGACTTCAAAAATTGTCCATCGCGCCACGGCACCCCATCGGTGTTAGGCAGTCAATCCAAGAAATCAGCATGTTACATCGACACCCCATTGTAGAAGAAGATTTGCACCAGATCGCAGCAGCCCAGCTCGACTGGACGCGATTCCGCGGGAAAACGATTCTGATCACGGGAGCTTCCGGTTTTTTGCCTGCCTACATGGTCGAGACGCTTCTATTCCTCAATGAAACAGCGGCTTGCGGTTGCAAAGTCATCGGAATCGTCAGAAACATGGCCAAAGCCCAGGCTCGCTTTGCATTGTATGCGGGAAGACGCGATCTGTGCCTTGTGAAGGGAGATGTCAGCGAACCAATTCCCGCCATCGAAAGATGCGACTTCATCATTCATGCCGCCAGCCAAGCGAGCCCAAAATTTTATGGAACGGATCCTGTCGGCACCATGACGGCCAACTTGCTCGGTTCCTATCACCTTCTGAATCTTGCAAGGGAGTGGCAAAGCGAGGGCTTCCTCTATTTCAGCAGCGGCGAAGTCTACGGACGAGGGGAGCCAGCCAATCTTGCGATGAACGAAGGGGCATACGGATATATTGATATATTAAATTCCCGCTCCTGCTACGCCGAGAGCAAAAGAGCGGCAGAAACCCTGGCAGTAAGTTACTTTAAGCAATTCGGAGTTCCTTGCACTATCGTCCGCCCATTTCATTCCTATGGCCCAGGGATGGCGTTGGACGATGGCAGGGTATTTGCCGACTTTGTAAATGATATCGTGCATCGGCGCGACATTGTATTGCATAGTGATGGCAAGGCCGTGCGTGCTTTTTGCTATCTATCCGATGCGGTTCTTGGCTTTTTCACCGTCTTGTTGAAGGGGAAAATCGGCCAGGCGTATAACGTGGGCAATCCTGCGGGGACGATGAGCGTCGGAGAACTTGCCGAGATGTTGGTTGGACTGTTTCCCGAGTTGCATTTACAGGTGCAGCGAGCCGATATTCCCGTGGAAGGTTATCTCCCAAGTCCTGTTTCAATAAGCGTGCCCAATGTGGATTTGCTCTCTTCGCTGGGGTGGGAACAAAAGTATCTTCCTCCTGAAGGATTCAGGCGAAGTGTTCGGTATTTTATGGAACGGTAAGAAAACTCAATGCGTATTTGACCACTAATTTATGCCAGAAACCAAGATTCGACTTGCCGACTATGTCTTCCAAACCCTGGTGCGCCACGGCATCAAGCAGGTTTTCCTCGTCACGGGCGGCGGGGCCATGCACTTGAACGACGCCATTGGCCGTTGCGAAGGGCTGAAACCCATTTGCTGCCACCACGAACAGGCTTGCGCCATCGCGGCGGAAGGCTATGCCCGCGTGACCGATCTGCCCGCCATCGTCAACCCCACCACCGGGCCAGGCTGCCTGAACGCATTGACGGGGGTCTTTGGTGCGTGGACCGACTCCGTGCCCATGATCATCATTTCCGGCCAGGTCAAGCGCGAGACATGCATGGGGTTTTACGAAGGAACCCTTCTGCGCCAGCTCGGGGATCAGGAAATCGACATCATCAGCATTGCCAAGCCCATCACCAAAAGCGCCGTCCTCTTGCGCGAGCCGGAGCGGGTGCGCTATGAACTCGAACGGGCCTTATATCTCGCCTCAACCGGGAGGCCCGGCCCCTGCTGGATCGATATTCCGCTGGACGTGCAGTCGGCCCTCATTGAGCCCGAAAGCCTGGAAGGTTTCATCGTGCCTGCCGATCCCTCCACGCAGGCGGCCTCAAAGCTTGATGGGCAGATCGGCGAAATCATCGAGCTTTTGCTGTCAGCCAAACGCCCCGTAATCCTTGGCGGCAACGGCCTGCGCGCCGGGCGAGCCAGGGGGGAATTCCAAGCGCTGCTTGAACGCTTGCCCATCCCCGTCGTGGCTTCGCGCTCAGCCTGCGATCTTCTCCCCTCCGAGCATCCCCTTTTCATGGGGCGTTCGGGGCTGGATGCGGACCGCGCGGGCAATTTTGTGCTCCAGAGCAGCGACTTCCTGCTGGTGTTGGGCAGCCGCCTCGGAATTCGCCAAATGGGTTACAACATGCCCCTATACGCGCGGGAAGCCACCATCGCGCATGTGGATATAGATCCCGCCGAGCTGTCCAAACCAACCTTGGTGGCGAAGACGAATTTCAAGGTTCAGGCAGATTTGAAAGTCTTCCTCGGCAAGCTGATCGACCGGCTGTCGGCTCGGCGTGCGGAGATTCCCGATTGGAGCGAATGGACGCAATGGAGCAAAGAAATTTTCCGCCGCTATTACGGGGCGCGGCCTCACCACCGGCAGCACGCAAGCGCGATCAATCCCTACGGGTTCCTCGAAAAACTTTTCGAGCAGCTTCGCGACGACGACATCATCGCCTGCGGTAACGGTTCCGCCTTTATCATGACCTCCCATGTGGCGCGAATCACCGGAAGCCAAAAAATGTTCTTCAATTCGGGGTGCGCCTCCATGGGGTATGACCTGCCGGCGGCTATTGGAGCGGCCATAGCGGGGAATGGACGGCGCGTCATCTGTTTTGCCGGGGAGGGGAGTCTCCAAATGAACATCCAAGAATTGCAAACCGTAAAGCATCACCACCTGAACCTGATCCTCGTGGTGATCAACAACGGAGGCTATCTCTCCATTCGGACCACGCAGGAAGGTTTCTTCGGATTCTGCTTTGGTGAAAGCGCGGAAACCGGAGTCTCCTTCCCTGACATGACGGCGGTTGCGAGAGCCTACGGCCTGCCTTCCCTGCGGATTTCAGAAACGAATTTTGAAGGCAAGCTGAAAGAGGCGCTAGCTCAGGATGGGCCGCTGCTCCTGGAAGTTCTGGTTGACCCGAACCAAAAATTCGAGCCGCGCATTGCCTCCAAACAACTGCCCAGCGGCAAAATCGTTTCGCCCCCCCTGGAGGACATGTTCCCCCACTTAAGCGAAGAAGAATTAACCCGATGCCTGAAGATTCCTCTCGCCGAAATGGAGTAGTGGAGAAGCGAATGATGACGAAACGCCCCCTTATTACCGTTTGCGTTCCCGTATATAATACCGCTTCTTACATTCGGCAATGTATCGAAAGCGTCCTTGCGCAAGAATTCAAAGACTGGATATTGCTCGTCTCGGATAATTGTTCGACCGACGGCACATGGGAAATTCTGCAAGAATTCCAGCATCCACAAATCCGCCTGTTCCGGCAGTCGCAAAACATCGGGCCCAACGCCAACTGGAATTTCCTGCTCGAAAAGGTGGAGACGGATTATTTCTGTTTCCTGGGATCGGACGATTATTTCTACCCCAATCACCTAGCAAACAAGGTCCGATTGTTAGAACTGCACCCGCAAGCGCCCTTTGTTCACGGGCCGGCGGACTTCGTTGACGAAACAGGAAAACCCATTCCCAAGCCACCAGAATCCCCCCTACCGCTCACCGAGCAAAGCCGGTCTGTATTGCAGGGGCTATTGGCTCAAAACTACATCAACATCACCAGCGTCGTTTTCCGCAAGGCCTCCCTGAATGCGCTGGGACTGAAAGTCGACAGGCGGCTGAGGTTTTTTGGCGACTGGCATCTTTATGTCGAACTGGCTTTGTTCCACCCCTATATCCTCTTCGATTGTCAGACGACGGCAGTCTACAGGATTCATGCAATGAGCGATGCCCGCCAAAACATCCGAAGCTTTGCATGGGCAATGGAAGCTCAAGATCATTTGCTGGCAAGTTTGGCCGAGCATCCCGGGGAATGGAAATCCCTTGGTTTTGACACGCTCGCCGAATCCAAACGGCTGACGGAAAGGCGGTGGGTTCTGGCGTTGAAACAGGCTGCCAACGGCCAGTTTGGCAATGCAAACCAGGCATGGCGCGGCTTCCGGAAATTTCATACAGCCAGTGATATCATCAAAGATATCCCTCGCTATATTCGCTATCGGCTTCAATTATCCGCCGCCAAACGCCGGCAAGCCCTATGAATTTCAGAAACTTTTTGCTGACTGTCGCCCGGGCGGTCAAGTTGGTTTGGCTGGATGCACGCATCTACGGCGGGCATCTGTACAAACGGGCCATCTGGGGGCGCCAAGGGTTGACGCTATCTCCGTCGGCGCGGTTTCAATATGAGCACCGGGAGCAAATTCAAGTCAAAGGACGGTGCCATGTCGGGCACTATTCCATTTTAACCGTTCGCTCCACCAAAGATACCGGCGACCAGCCGTTGCTCATTTTGGAAAACAATATCTATATTGGCGATCAAGTGAATTTGCGCGCGACCGGAGGTGCGATTAGCATCGGCAATGACGTGATGATCGCGGATCACGTGTCAATCGTCGCTTCCAATCACGGGACGAAGCTCGGGCAACCCATGGATTTACAAGATTGGCAGCGCGGCGATGTGCTGATCGAAGAGGATGTCTGGATTGGCGCAGGAGCAGTCGTCTTGCCCGGATCCACTGTCCGCCGTGGAGCAGTGATTGCGGCTGGAGCCGTGGTGCGTGGCGAAGTCCCATGCAACGCCATTTACGGAGGCATCCCAGCGCGTCAAATTAGCGTGCGAGCCTAGGTTTTCCCAAAAAGCCAACTTCATGAGACTACGGAACACCATCCTGACGGGAGTCGCCTCCTATATCCAAATGGGGGCGATGGTGCTCACCCAGTTGGCGGCCATCCCGTTGGCGCTCCATTTCCTGGACACCCAGCGCTTTGGTCTCTGGTCGTTTACCGTCCAGTCCCTGGGCTACCTCCTGCTGCTGGACTTCGGCGTCACCAATTCCATTGGCCGCCTGATGGTCGAGCCGTTGCACAACGGCGACGAACGCACTTGGAATGGATGGTTCAATTTGATTTTGGCCGTGCTGATGGCACAGGCTTTTTTGGTTTTCAGCGTGGGCTGGACGTTTGTGGACTCCATCCTCCATTGGTTCAATATCCCCCCCGCGTTATTTACCGAAGCCCGGCAGTTGTGGCTCGTGGCGTTGACTCTCAACGCACTCAACTTTCCCTTTCGGTTGCTGCCGGGGATTTTAGGGGCGCAGAACCGTTTCTATTGGTACCTTCTCTCAACGACTCTGGGCGCTGTCACAGGGCTGGGGGTTTTTTATGGCGCGCTGAAAATGGGCCATGGGAGTCTCTCGTATGGATTTTCCATGGCGACTCAGATCCTTTTAAACTCAAGCCTTACGCTGACGGCTGTATTATGCGGCCCCCACCGGTTTCGGATTTCATGGAAGGGCATCCCATGGTGTCACGCCCGCCACCTTTTCGGATTCAGTTCGGCGGTGTTTGCCATTGGCATTGCCGTTCAGGTCGCCTTTTTGAGCCAGTCTCTGATCGTCACCAAAATCCTCGGCTTGGGAGCGGTGGCCAGCTTGACGGTATGCAGCCGGGTGCCGATGCAACTCATGCAGTTGATCTGGCGGCCCTTCGATGCGTTTAATTCACGCTGGCAGATTTTTTGGGCCAAAAACGAAACATCAGCGCTGACCGGAGAGTTCACACGCATGTTGCGCCTGACCATGGGGTTGGCATTGCTGGCCATGACATGCTGCCTGGCCATGAACCGGTGGTTTGTCTTCATTTTTGGCAAGCAAACGCTTTACCAAGGCAAGCTGTTTGATTTTTTCTTCGCCGTTTTCGTCATCGCCCAAGTTTGGAACCATTGCCTCTCCTTTGCTTTTACCTTGGCCAAACGCATGAAAGCATTTGCCATCGTGGTGGTTCTGGACACGGCACTAGCCATTGCGATTACGATCTTTGGAACCAAGTTTTATGGGCTCAACGGCTACATCCTTTTCACCGCTCTCTATGGATTGGTCGGATGCGGATTCTGGTATATCACCATCAAGGCCCCGGAAATCATGGAATCAAGCTCCGTGAAGTTGCTCCAAGGCATGGGAAGAACGCTCCTGCTGTTTTCGATTCTGCTGGCCGGCGGTTTTCTGGCCATGCGCGAAGCGACGCTTCATGATCCGGCCTATCTGCTTGCAACCGAGATTGCGGTTGTCGTCATCGCGGTGGGACTGTTTCTTTGCTTGTATCGCGCCGATCTGTGGGGCGCGATCTCTTACTTAAAACAGGTGCGCAAACAACGGGAGACGCAGGCCGAAATCTCCATCGCCTCCTGATGGCGGGAGCAGGCGGTTATACCAAATCTTTGAAATGGCTGGATTTTAGGACGCCGGGATTTTTGTGCGGAGCAAGGCGGAAGGCAGTGGCGCTATCTTTAGATATCGCCTCTGCCTGACAACGTCGCTCCGCGCAAAAAGACAAAGTCATAAGGTCCAGAAATTGAGAAGATTTGGTATTATAGCATTTGACACGAAAAGAATTTCCGAATCAAGAGATGGGAGCGCCACGAGCTGGCTGGCAAGGCGCAAGCGCCGCAACGCCGCCAGACGGCTTGTGCCGCCCCAGTTCTTTCGGAAAGGATTTTTGAGAATTGCTCTTGCCGCCCGTACTTGTCCCGGTTCCGGCCAGGGCGCGAACCGCCCCGGCTTCGGGACGGTCATCCAAATTTCCAGACATCCTCCGACAACAATTATTCTCGCCTGGCGGTTCGTTTCTTTTTGTTTCGATTTTTATTTTTCCCCGGGGGGCCTCACGCCGGCGACTTCACGGGAAAGACTGGCCCTGACCACGTTGTGCGCCGACTGGATTTGCACGCCAGACTGGTCGGCGGATAGCTGGTAAAGTTGATTCCCCCACCGCACTCCGGTGAGCGTCCCTTGAAACGGGCGTGGCGTTTTCGGATCAGCGACCAGGGCTTTTCCATCCAAGGACGGGTTGAAGCCAAAGAAGGTTGAAAGGACCACATCGCTGAAAGCCACGCCACTGACACACTCCTTCATGGATCCACCTCGCAGGGCCACCCGCACCGGTGCATCCCGCTCGGCCTTTCGCGGGCCATAGAACTCGCGGGCCTGAGCGAAGGGACCTTCCTTCGTCACGGCGGCTGTCTTGCAATAAAAATCAAAAGCGTCTGAAGCAAAGCCCAGCCGCCACATGGTGCCCGCCGTCAGCGCCGGCCAGCCGTCGTAGGCCCCCATCGGGCCGTGGTCGGGCCGGTCCGACTTGGCGGCGGCGGCATCCTTCAAGCTCATCGCCCGCATCCAGGTCGGCATCAGCAGCTCACGCTGGACAAACTGCGTCATCTCCGAGCGCATCGTCGGCGTCAGATCCTCGACCAGGGCGTTGCCGATATAAATGTAGTCCACGCAATGCCGCAGTTCCACCCGCTGGCCGTCTTTGTGCAGCGTGTTCCAGACGCCTTCGCCGGGGCTGTAGAGCGCCAGCACCGCCGGCAACAGTCGCTGCGCCTCGGCCCGCAGTTCCTCCGCCCGCTGCTGGTGCCCCCGCATCTCGTGCAGGGCGGCTGCTTGCCGCATCATCCAGACGTTCTGGGCATTCACAGAAGGCACCCGATGGATGTAGGCCGGGGCGCACTCCAGCAGGTTATGGTTCTCACCATAGTTGGCCAGGGGACTGTCCGGCAACGTCAGTCCTTTCCAGTCCATGGCGATTTCATCCATTCGATCCAGCACGGTTTTTCCCGAGGCAAGTTTCTCGTCCAGGAAAGCCCAATCGCCTGTCGCCCGCATATAATCGAGCACGGTCTGAAAAATGACGCAGGCGTTGAAGGCATACCCTTCGATCTTGTCCGGATGCTTGAGTTTGAGAAAGTTTTTGGAACCGTCCTCAGGAGACTGGATATGGTCCAGGGCCACGGCGGTACCGATGCGCACCTCATAAAGCAGCCAAAGACGCATCAGCGTCTTCATGTTCTCCGGCTCCAGCAGCGCCCAGACGTTGGCCTGCATGGAAGCGTCCCAGAAATACTGGATCCCCGCCGGCCGCTCGCCGCTGGTGATAAAGGAGCGTGGGTGGATCGGGTATTGCGTCCGCTCCAGGGCAAGCAAGGTGACGATGCCCATGTAGTAATTACGCTTCAACGCCGCGTTGTCGGTCATCAGGCGCGGCAGGTTGCCCGAAAAATGTCCGTTGCCGGGCGTAAAGGCGTCGTTCCACCGCTTCTCCCAACACGCTTTGAAGTCCTCGAATTCCCGATTGAAGTTCCGACCCCAGCCCTGAACCCGGGCCACAAGGTTGTCGGTCTCCTTCTCCAGGGCATTGGCGGCGACGAACTCGATGATCATCTCCCCGCCGGCCTCGACATTCACCGGCCAAATCCACGTGACTTTGCCTCCTTCGTTGCTCACGGAGGCAGGCTTCTGCACCGGATACACCGCCACGATCCAGGGCTTTTTCCGCTCCTTGTCGTATTGATCCACATACGACCTTAGAGCCGTCAGGCCATCGGTGTGCAGACGGGCCGGCGTCTCCAGCCGCATCTCCGTCTTGCACTCCGTCTTCCCCGGATTGGTCAACTTCACCCGACACAGGACCGCGTTCTGCTCGTTGATCAGCCGCAGGTCCGTCTCCACCGCCAAGCCCCCGCAGTCCTGATTTCGCCGCAACGAGCGGTACGGATACCAGCGGCACTCTGCCGTCGGCCACTCCTTAGCCCCGACAAACAGCCGTACCGGCGGATACATCCGCCGCTCCTCGGTACTCCAGTGGGTGACGGAATAACTGGGATTAAAGGCAAAGGAAGTTAGATCCGGTTTGGTCAAAACGATGTCGTGGAAGTTATGGACTACTGGCAGATAGGCGACGTCCTTCATCGGCATCCATTCCCCGGCCATCTCGTCCAGGGTGGGGATCGGCGGCAGTTCCTTTGATTCGGCGGCCCACGCCAGTGAACTGGCCAGTGCTCCAGCCAATATCATTGCTCCTATGATTGCTCTCGTATTCATAAATATTTGCATTGCTCAATCCACAAAGAGCCCGCTGAGGACGGCTTCCTTGCCGACGGGTGTCTGGGGCTCGATTTCCACCAGCACGCTGCCTTGAACCTTCCAAGTGAGGTATTTGCCTTCCTGGAAACCCTCCACCGCGCGCTGGTCCAGCAACCGGCCATCGTGCGCACTGCGGAGCCGCACGGCAAACTGGCGCTTCTCTTTATCATCTAGAAGAAAATATAAACTCACCCGCCGCGGGGTCTCGCCCAGGTTGAACGGCAGGCAGAGATTGCCAAGCTGCCAGCTATGCCAATACCCGATGATCCTTTTCCCATCCTCCAGCGCCAGCGCCCGGGGCTCCGTGCTTTCTTTCACCGCCACCCATTGCGAAACGTTTTGCTCCCCGAGGTCAATCTGGCTTTCAACGGGGAAATTCGGCTTTTTCCCGGCCAGCAGGAAACCGGCTTTGCCATACTTCCCCCGCCAGTCGCCCTTGGTCGTTGCATCCTCGCCAACAAAGGCCGCCGTGGTTTGTGGCAACGGCTGGGCGGTCACGGTGAACCGGCTGCGCTCGTCACGATAAACAACCTTCCCGTCCTTCACCGACTCCAGCACCAGGAAAAGCGTCCGCTGGGGCTGGCCGGGGTTGGGCGTGTCGAACGCCACCGTCTGCGTCGCATGGAATCCCGGCTCGATCTTGAATGGGCCGACCGCTCCTTGCGCGGCCAGCGGGCCGGTCGCCGTGTCCCAATGCGCCGACCAGTTCAGCGCGAGCGTGTCGCCGCTCAAGGCGTTGTTGAAGACTTCGATCGGCCGTTCCAGCCGGCTTCCGGCGGAATAGGCCGGCACCCAATAAGGCCACTTGATGGCTCCTGACTTCGAATTCTCCGTGATCAACTCGTTGGCATCCCGCAGCCCGCGATCGATCACCAGATAGGGATGCAAGGCCCACTGCATGGTCTGGACCATGGGCGAACCCCAGCCGTCCACCCCGTCCTTGCGATCGCCGTAGTCGTTTGACTTCCATGGATGCCGTTCCGCGTTCATCCCCTCCAGGAAGTTGGGCCAAAAATTAAGCCAGCTCCAGGGAGCGAAGTGCGCCCAGTCATTCAGCCGCATCGGCAAAACATAACTGGTAAAGTATGCCATGCCATCCGTGGACCAGGCGCACTCGCCCATGCCGCGGATATGGTCGCCGCTTTTGACAAGCGGCATCGGCATGTAATGCCCCATCTGGTGGGCGTGCCCCTTCTCCATGCCGGGCACCGCCCCGGTTTGGTTATTATTCACCTCAAAGACATAGGGCCGCGTCGGATCGGCCTCCACGGCGGCATCGATTAGCCAGCGCCACTCATTTTTCGGGCTGGCAAAATCCGCCGGCAACGATTCGTTCGCCAGCGAATAGCGCGCGACGCAGGGATGGTTGCGCGCCACCCGGATCGTTTCCTGGATCTGGAAACTGAAATTGGTCTTATCGTATTTGCTGGTGCCGTTGCCCCAGGAACCCCCCTCGGGCACCAGCATGTAACCTGCCTCGTCGGCCGTTTCCAGCATGTAGCGGGTCGGCACGCTGGTGGAAAGCCGCATGTCGTTGAACCCGATCCGCTGGCAACGTTTCCACGTTTCCGGGCACCCCTTGAACCCGCCGTGCGGTGGCTGGAAGGCGGGCGTTTCTGTCCAGCAATCGTATTCGCCGATTTGGCCGTAGCTGTTGCTGTCGCCGAAGCTGGTGAAACGCACGCCGTTGACGGTGTAGTAGAACGCTCCCTCCTGATATTCGACGAATCCGAACCGCTGTTGCCGTTGGTGAAGGATTTTACCGTCCTGTTCGAGCGAGAGCTTCAGCCAATGCAGCGTGGCAGAATAATCCTCTTGGAACGGGATATTCGGCCACCAATAGCTTTCAGGTCCCAATGTCCAGGGCACGCCTTCAATCGTCACCTTCCGCACCTCGCCGGGAGCCAGGCGCACCGTTCGATCCGGCAACGCCGGATAGGACCAGGTACGTTTATCCCAACTGGACAACCCCCCTTTCAAGATCACCTCACGTTCGGTGCCGCTGGCATTGGCAACCCAGACATCATAGGCTAGGGATTTCCCGCTCACTGACGGACGGACAAAGACCTCCCCGATATGCACGCTCGGGTAGAGCGCCAACCGTACGTAGCCGGTCAGGCCATAGGCATATTTAGCGCAGCCGTCGTGGTATTTGTCTTGTTTCATCCCCTTGTTAAAATCAAACCCGACGGGCACGTTCGGCCGGTCCCCGTAATGAAAGCGGGTGTACGCCTTCACCTTGAGCCGATGCGTCTGGCCCGGATGCGCCACGCCAGTCACATCCGCCTCAAACGGGGTCATCGGGGCGTGATGTTCAGTGATCTTCTGGTCGTCGAGAAACACCTCTGCCCCGTAGTTGCAGCCGCCGAAGAGGATCTTCACCACCTGGCCATTGGCTTCGGCCGGAATCGTGATCGCCCGCTCATAGACCGCACAATCCTTCACCGCCGCCGAGGGGATCCGCGGCTCTTGCTGATCGGAGTTCCAGCCCCCCGCCGTCACCTTGACCGGCCGCGGCGCGCCGCCATCGACCGACAACGTCCAGGCCTTGTCCGAAGCCAGGTCCATCTCCCGCAGCGCGTCCGGCGCATACCGGTACGCCCCCCACGGATTCTCCGCCGCACCCGCGTATCCCGCGCACAACAGGACGCTTACTACCATGCTCAATGTCTTTTTCATTTTGTTCCTTTTCTTTATGCTTGTTGAGATTTCCATGCCCCGAAGACGGGGCTCCACGCGGCATGAAAATGATGATTTGATCGATGGCCCCGTCGGAATCATAGACGATCTTGACTTTGGGATTGATCTATTTGGCCTCGGATAAGAACGCTTGTCCAGCGTGGTTTGAAGATTGACCGCCACATATCGGGCGAGACGATCATGGAATTTTGTGCGCCAATGTCATCGCCGACCCAGACCATATCAACTCCTATTTCCGTCAGCTTCTTTGCGGCGGTGAGATGGTAATGAAACGGGATATCGAGGATGGTTTCGGCCAGTTCGCGGTCGGAGACGAGGTCCATCAACATGGTGTCCAATGACCCGTTCGGCCTCGGTGTAAAGTGCGGGGCGGTTGGGATTGGGCGGCGTGTAACGCTCAATGGCGTCGCCATTGGCCAGCGGATGCGACGCGACTTCGGATAGTGTCCGCGTCCAAAAGGCGTTTCGTAAGGGCACTGGCGGCAGCGAATGTCCCATTCGTCCACGTAATCTCCGCTGGTGCCGTAGTAGGAGTTTGCCCAGCCGGCGCTGGCGAGGAGCAGGTCTTCGTCGAGCGCCCGTTCCAAGTTGATAAGTATCGCCGCCGCCGTGAGGGTTGCGCAGGGGTCGTCAGCGGCCCAGTCGAGGGGTTTTCAACAAAGGTGGATGAGGTAAAGAAAAGTCTTCTCGACCCGGCCTGCCAATATGCCTAACTTGCATGCTATGGATGGACGACCCTTCGATGCTCATTTTCAGGCCCCCCCACTTCGCACGATTGCAGCCATTATCATTGGCATCCTGCTGATCGCTTTGGTGTGGACTTCTTACTACACGGTGGACGCTGAATCGGAGGGGGTAGTGCTTCGCTTCGGAAAATTTTTTCAGACGGTCGAGCCTGGGCTACACTTCAAGCTGCCTATTGGCATCGACGCGGTGACGGTGCTTCCAACACGGCGGCAGTTGAAGATGGAGTTCGGTTTTCTCACTCCGGGCTACACCACCAACCCGGATCAGGCAGGCGAAAATCAGGATCAGGAAAAATCAATGGTCACTGGCGACCTGAACGCGGCACTTGTTGAGTGGGTTGTGCAATACCGTATTGAAGATCCAAAGCAGTATCTCTTCGATGTCCGTAATCCAGGATCCACCTTGCGCGATCTTTCGGAGGCGGCTATGCGGGAGGTGATCGGTGATCGCACTGTGGACGAGTTGATCACGATCGGACGACAGGACATCGAGCTCTCGGCCCTTACTCGGATGCAGGAACTGGCTAAACGATATCATCTCGGAGTTCGTGTGGATCAGGTGCAGTTAAAAAACGTGAATCCGCCTAGTCAGGTCCAGGGATCCTTTAACGAGGTGAACAAAGCACAGCAGGATCGTGAGAATGCAATCAATGTCGCAAACGGCGACTACAACAAGGCTGTTCCAAAAGCCAAGGGGGAGGCTGATCAGACGATTCGCGGGGCGGAGGGTTACCGCTTCAAGCGCGTGAACGAGGCTGAGGGGGACGTCGCCTCTTTCAGCGCGATGCTTGCACAATATACCAAGGCACCCGAGATTACGCGCACGCGTCTTTACCTAGAGACGATGGGCGAAATTCTGCCACAGGTGGGGCAGAAGATCATCTTTGACGAATCGCTGCGACAACTGTTGCCGATCCTGCCGCTGTCCAACAAACCCGGGGAGGGCAAATAATGAAACACTTCGGCTTAACTCTCGCGGCCTTTGCCGCAGTCTTGATATTGGTCAGTGTGCTTGGGGCATGCTACACGGTTAACCAAACCGAACAGGTCATCATTACCCAGTTTGGCAAGCCCGTGGGCGACCCCATCACCGAGCCCGGGCTGCATTTCAAGACACCCTTTGTGCAAAGTGTGAACAGCCTCGACAAGCGATTTCTTGAGTGGGACGGGGCACCGGTTGCCATTCCGACCAGGGACAAAACTTACATTCACGTGGACACGTTCGCGCGGTGGCGCATTGAGGATCCCAAAACCTATTTTGTGCGGCTGCACGATGAGCGTAGCGCCCAGTCGCGTCTTGAGGACATTCTCGGGAGTGAAACGCGCAACTCCATCGCCAAGCACGACTTGATCGAAATAGTCCGCACCGACAAGAAGCGCAAACCGCAGCCAGACGAGAGTCTCAAAGGTGGAACCGGTATCGGCACGATCGGCGTGCTCCCGGCCATAGAGTTTGGCCGATTGAAGATCGAAGAGGAGATCAAGACCGCTGCTGCCGAAAAACTCGCGGAGTTCGGTATTTCGTTGTTGGATTTTCGGATCAAGCGCGTGAACTACAATCCCGACGTCCTCGACCGGATTTATCAGCGCATGATTAGCGAGCGCATGCAGATCGCGCAACGTTTCCGTTCCGAGGGCGAGGGAGAATCTGCACGCATCGCGGGCCAGCGTGAGCGGGACCTAAATGAAATCCAGTCGAAGGCTTACTGGCAGGTTCAGCAGATCCGGGGCGAGGCTGATGCGAAGGCCATGGAAATTTACGCACGTGCCTACAACCAAAATCCTCAGGCCGCCGAGTTCTACGCCTTCCTGAAAACCATGGAGACTTACCACAAAATCTTCGCGAAGGATTCAACGTTGGTGCTCTCCACGGACAGCGATTTATTCAACCTGATCAAACGCGCCACACCGAAATCGAAAGGGCCGCCAATATCGATGGAAAACGCGGTCAAAGCGTCTCCGTAGCTCGAAGGAGAACTTTAAGGAAATACCCACTAGTGTCCTATCAGGCAAGTTCATGAAATAAGTCCGAGTCCATTTTTCGCATTTTTCAAGGCGCGACCGAAAGGCAATATCTGAAGATATTGCCCGAGCAAGCAACGCCGAAAAATCGGAAAAGGGGCCGGAATTATGAAATGTAATTGCCTGGCAGAACACTAGTACCTTGTAACAAGGAAAATGGCGCATAGAGCGCCGGATTTTTGGTTCAGGGCAAGGCGGAAGCCCAAGGCGCTATCTTCAGATAGCACCAACGCCTTCCGCCTTGCCCCACACCAAAAGCCCGGCGTCATTCTTACGCGAATTTATGCAATTAGACACTAGTTACCAGCGTTTGGGATAACCTCCACGATCAACAGACCATGAATACCGAAGAAGTTGCGTCCGAACAAATAATCTGGTCAGGAAGACCGGCGCACTGGAATTACACCAATGACACCGTTGGATTGGTCTTATTGTCCCAAAGGGACAACCCGAAAGTAGCCCGGCGTTTTAACGCCGGGTCCGCGGGAAACAACGCTTCGTCCCGGAGGGACGTTTGATGGGGGAAAATGACGCTCATTTTCAACCGTCCCTGCCGGGACGAAAGGCTTCGCTCTCCCTACCCGGCGTTAAAACGCCGGGCTACTCTCGGAGCGTCCCCATGGGACGCGAAAGCGAAGCCCTCCGCCGTAAAGCCCTCTGCCAATTCTACCAAATAAACCGTATGGATAGTATGACGCGTAATACCAATGACACCGTTGGATTGGTCTGATGGATTGGCCTTAT
>JBAWXX010000011.1:0-63649 GCA_037143855.1 Verrucomicrobiota bacterium
CCAATTCCAACAAATCTCACCCGCCTTGGCAAGAAATATTTATAACAAAGTAGAATTAAAGCCTTGGAGCGGATAGAGCGGGTCCTCCTGGAAGCTCTCGCCATAAACCATCTGGCTGTAAAGACCGCCATACACCTGATAGTTCAAGGACTCCAGGCAGACCCCGGTGAGATAGCGGGGAACAGTATGTAAACCTCATCGGCATGAATTTCGATGCGGGTGTCCTGCGATTGAGCGACAACATTTGCGTTTGTTTCCGCCACCCAGCTCCCGATGCGGTCAGGTGCAGGGTAAACAGTGCCGTGCCGATCCACTTCAGGATGTTCTTTTGGGTTCGTATTGTTTCTTCTTCTTTTTTTTGAATTTCTCATCAATCCTGTATTTTCCTATAGAAGGAGACCTCCGCCAGAACGACCCGTTGGCTTTCGGGCATCGCTGTCACGGTGGCCCGAGCATAGCGGCCTTTGGCCTTGAACGCGAAATACTGGAAGCACTGGGGATGGGGCGAGCCTGCCTTGACTTCCCACGCTTCCTTGAAACCGTCGGAAGCCAAGGTCCAGGCAACCTGGTCGTCGGAGAACTCCAACGTCACCTTGCCGGGTTTCTCGCCCGCCCAGATAATCCGTGCACCGCATAAAGCCGTGGTGGCCCCCAAGTCGACTGTCAATGCCTGCGGCAGTGTCTCTGACCCGGCTTGCCAAGCCGTATCGAGCTTGCCATCCACGGCGTTCGTCGCTGGGGCAGTCTCGCTGGCGCTGGTGGCGGTGACCGGTTTGCCTTGAGCTACATTGACACCGACCGATTCATGCGCCCAATAGCTGACGTCCTGCACGTCCCAGGCGGCCTGGGCCCGGTCGATGAGTTCGTAATTACGGTAGATTTCCCGGCCGTACTCGGAAATCTTGCGCTGTGTTACATCCGAGAGCGAGAGGTTGATTACGAGCCTGTCCAGTTCGGCAGGAAGAGACTTCAGTTCCACACGGGCCACGTTAACCGCTTCGCAGGCGGCAACATTGGCGTCGGCTTCGCCTTCCATGTGCTTGTCACCAGAGCGAATGGACCAATGCACTTTTCCCCCATACAAAGCCACGGGCAGATCATTGACCGCCCAGATTTCCAGCGCCTGCCCCCGCTCTACAAGGCGGTAGAGCGCAACAAGCGGCTGGTTGACCTGCGCCATTTCGTAATATCCCTGCTTGGGCCGGAGATCATGGCTGACGATCGACTTGGGCCACCGGGCCGGCATGCCATCGAGAAAATGGTATTGGAAATAGCCGGTAAACGTGCGGGGGGAAAGCCGGATGCCCTTGGTGGCCTCCGCCAGCACGTCGGCCTGATAGGTCTGGCTTGCCTGGATATGTTCCAACAGATTGGTCGGGGTCACGCCGCGGAAACCGAACAGTTGCTGCAAGCTCTCCTTTCGCACCTGGATAGCGCCCCAGAGCCTGTCTTCATCGGGCCGGGGCGGCGGCCCCCAGTTTTTCGGATAATGGTCGCGCATGGTCTCGTAAGCGTCGAGAGCCTCCCCTCCATACTCGCCCATCGTCATCACCGGCGTCCGGGGCTCGAACGGGTTCGCGGATTTCCAGAGAAAGCACGGGCTCTTGTACCAGGCGTCATAAAGATGGAGGTCATTGACGACATTGCTGCTCAGTCGCGGATCCTTAAGTGCAAAGGAGCCGCCGCTCGCGGGGATGATGATCCGCTCGGGATCGACCGCCAGCGCATTGGCGACGACCGCGGTGGCGTCATGATGTGTCTCGTTGGCAAACGAGAGCAACACGACGCCGGGATTGTTATAGCAGGTCCGGGCCAGGATCGCGCCTGTCTCGGCCAATGTAGGGGAGGTATCGTAAACGATTTCCGACCCGTGCCCCTGATCCTGTTCCGAGAGAATGCCAAGCCGATCGAAGAGCTCGCGCACCTCCGGGAAGCACACATACTGGCAGGAGCGCACGGCATTGAAATTGGCGGCCTTCAGCATGAGACTCGCCATCAGCAAGTTCTCGTGCTCGTTCCAGTACCAGTAGCCATTTAACGCCGCCCCGATGTTGGTGCCCCGCAGGAATAGAGGACGGCCATTGAGCACAAAGCGGCCTTGCGGCTGGCCCGGCAGCGGGCTGCCCTGTGACACGAGACCGAAACTGCGGAAACCGAACAGCACATCCTTTGAATCGAGCACCTCCTTCCCATCGCGCAGCGTCACCCTGCAACGGTATAGATTCGGTTCAGCCGGCCACCACCATTTCGCCCCAGGCGCCGGCACCGTGACACTCTGTTTACCATGCCCCTGCGCAATGCGCATCCGTTCGCTCTTTTTGTAGGCCTCGCCCTCGAAGTTCTCCGGCAACAATTGCAGCTCCACGTCGAGATCCTTCCCCGCCACCGCATCCGTCTCCACCGTTACGCCGGCCTGGTCGGCGGCCGGGTAGCCGCGGGCAAAAATATCGGCCACGCATGCCTCTCCCGTCGTTTCGAGATAAACCGCGCGATGAATGCCATAACCGCTGCCGAGGAACATCTCGCCCTTGGGTTGAATCCCCAGGCACGACTTCGCCCGATCCCGGACGATGCGCTGATTCGAGGCGGGTTCACAGGGAACATTCTCCAGCGGCGCTTCGAAACTGTGCGGCTCGCCAAAGGCCGGACCGTCAATCACGCGCACCGCCAGGGTATTCTCTTTCTTGAGCAGCCTGGTCACATCGAAGCGGAACGGTTCGTAGTAACCTTTATGCCGGCCGAGAAACTTCCCGTTGAGCCACACCTCGGCCTCCCAGTCCACGCCGTCGAAACAAAGCCAGGTACGCCGGCCGGCCGGCGGCGCCGACGCCGCAAAACTGGTCCGGTACCAGAGGATGCAACTGACGGGGCACCTTGCCGTTTTGGGATTCTTGTGTTGAGCCCAGCGCCACTCTGGCACCGGCGTGAGTTCCCAGGCACCATCTGCGAAACCTTCGCGGAACCAATCAGGAGTTTCCGGCCTCTTGCCGTCCGGTGAATCGGTCACCTCGAATTGAGAGCGCCAAGGGCCTGCCAACTCCTTGCGGTCTCGTACCTTGAGTTTCTTCGGCAGACTGCGCAGGTACGGGGCGTACTGCTTTTTCAGATCGGCGACCCGCTCCTGCGTTTCTTCCGGCGTCCTGGGCGGTGCCACCCACGGATCGGCCTTGAATGCCTCCCGCCCCAACCGTCCATCCTGCGCACGGCAAACGTTGCCGCACAGCGTGATGCCCAACAATAATATCATGAACTTTGTCATTTCTTGCATTCCTTGTTACCGATTTTTTCAATATACATTCTTTATATATAGCATCACCAGCGAGCGTGTTGCCTCAATCAAAAAAGACACCAGAGCGTAAAAAAGGTAGCGATACGTTGACTCATAATTAAAGACACCGGAGCAGGGGTGTTTTTCGCTCCAAAACGGTCTTCTGGAAGGAGCCCGTTTTGGAGCGAGCGGTTTTGGACCCTCATGCCGCAATCTTGGCAGCGCGTGGGCTCGGCGCAGTTTCTTTTCGATGTTCTCTTTGAGCCGGAACGGGTTGAGTGTGGCTTTGAGTTTCTCCAGCCGCTCGACCTGCTTTGGATCGACTCCTGGACACGCTTTGAGCCGTTCAAATGGCTTTTTCAAAGCGGCCATGGAACTCAAAGAGCGCCAACCGCGACTCGACGCCACCGAACGCGCCGTCCAAAGAGCCATGCTTGAGGCGCGGGCCAACGAACTCTTCGAGCCCGAGCGCAGCGATCCCGCCCAGGAACGCTTCCGACGACGCATCGCCAAACAACGCGACCACTTGCTTGCCTTCCTGGATGAACCGGCTGCCGACGCCACCAACAACCTGGCCGAGCGTCAACTGCGCCCCGCAGTCATTGCCCGCAAGCTCTCCTGCGGCAACAAGACCTCGCGCGGTTCATCCGCCTGGCAGACCCTCGCCTCCCTCGCCGCAACCTGCACTCAACGTTCCTCCGATTTCACCACATTCCTCGCCCCCCTCCTTCGTCTCCAGCTTGCGCGCTAAACAGGAACGTATCTTCAGATACCGCCCTCATTCGCGCCTTGAAAAATCGAAAAATTGTCTCGGACTTATTTAGCGAATTTATCTTTCACTACACTAGATAGCCCGTCCCCCTTGCCGCCGTCTTGTTGTTACCTGGCCTTCGCCGGTGTCACGCAGCGGAAGCCGATGTTGTCCCACTGTTCATTGGAGAGGGCGTAGTATCGGAAGGAGGAGAGGAGGATGTCCTGGGTGGAGCTGTTCCACGCGCCGCCGCGCAGGACGCGTTTGCGTTGGGTCGCGTCGTAGTTGTCTTCGCACCATTGCCAGACGTTGCCGCTCATATCAAAGAGGCCGTAGCGGTTTTCGGCGAATTTGCCCACCGGCGCGGTTTTTTCGTACGGATCGGACTGGAGCAGCCGGGAAGGGCCGAAGTTGCCTGCGCGCGGGGGCGGCGGCCAGAAGGTTCCCCAAGGGTAGACGGATTTGACTTGGCTGTCCTTTTCTTTGGGCGTCGCGCCGTTCTCCGGGGGCAGCCCGACGGCGAGGCTCCATTCCGCGTCCGTTGGCAGCCGGTATTCGCGCCCCTCCTTGGCGCTCAGCCATTGGCAGAAGGCTTTGGCATCCTCCCAGGTCACGTTCACGGCCGGGTCTTCCGGCGTTTGTGGAAAGCTGGGGAGCTGCCATCGCCGCCCGGTTTCCTTGACGAACACCTGGTAGTCTTTGACCCGCGTGTCCCAGATGCAGAAGAGGAGGCGGGCGTCCGGCACGGGGGCGAACTGCATTCCCAGGCTGTTGATAAAAGGGGTGTAGGGCGCGGGCTTGGGCGGGGTGGCCTTGGGCGCAGGGGTGGGCGCGGGAGCGTTGACGATGGCCGGGGCGGGCCGGTAGAGCAGCGCCAACAGGGCGAAGCCGCCCACCGCCAGCAGAAGGGCTGCGGGGAGCCCGGGGAAGCCGGAGCGGCCAGGAGAGGCGGCGGGCGCCTTGGCGGCTTGGGCCGGGGGGGGAGCGGAAGGGGCCGGGCGAAGCGGCGGCTGGACGGTCTTGATGTGGGGGACGGCGCGCGCGGCCGGTTCAGGGGGAGGGGCGGGGATGGCCTGGGGCAGCGGGCGCTCCAGCGGCTTGGGGGGCAGCGCTTTCTCCCGCGCTGTCTCAATCGTGGTTTTTTCGTCAGGAGCCTCTGCCGCGTCGGCCGGACGTTTGCTGGAAAAGCCGGCTTTGGAAGCCCACCCGAAGCTGGCGCGCCATTCCCGGATATTTTGCGGGCGATCCGCCGGTTTGACGCGCAGGGCCCAATCGATGGCTTGCAGGAAAAGCGGGCTGTATTCCTTAAGGCCCCGGTAGCTTAGCCACACAAAATCATCCTCGCTCATCCTGTCCGCCGACATCGGGGGCTTTTCGCCGGTGATCGCCCGGACGGCCACGGCGGCGAGCGCGTAAATATCCGTCCACGGCCCCTGCTTGGCTTTGATCTGGTATTGCTCGATGGGGGAATAGCCGTGCGTGACCAGCGAGGTCATCACCGAGGTTCCCTCCAGGAGTTTCCGCGCCGAACCGAAATCCAGGAGGATCGGCTGGATGTCGCGGCGCAAGAGGATGTTGGCGGGCTTGATGTCGCGGTGGAGCAGACCGGCGGCGTGGACTTCTTCGAGCCCGTCCAACAGCGGCTCCAAAAAGAGGCGCATGCTGTGTTCATCGGGTTCGCGCCCGATGCGCTTGAGGCGCTCCTCGTAGCTCTCGCCTTCGATGTAGTCCATGACCATGTAGACGGTGCCGTTGGCCTCGATGAGCTGGTGGACTTCGACGATATTCGGGTGCTGGAAGTTGGCAAGCACGCGCGCCTCTTCCAAAAAGCGCTCCTTGGCCCATTCCCAGTTGGGGACAAGCGTTTTGCTTTGCGCGACCACCTGCATCCCGTCAATGCGCGTGACGATGGTGTCGGGCATCAGTTCCTTGACGGCCACCTTCCGCCCCAGGTGCCGGTCGATCCCGAGATACGTGATGCCAAAGCCCCCCTTGCCAAGGACGCGGGTCAGCTCATAGTGCGCCAGCCGGAAGCCCTTGGGGAGTGCGAGGCGATGGATTTCCATGAGGAATCGCAGAAAGTCAGGCCAGCCGCCGGAAATGCAAGAGCACTTCGCCCGCTTCGATCCGGTCCCCGTCGGCAAGGAGCGCCGGACGCATGGGCGTCAGCTTGCGGCCGTTGAGCCGGGTGCCGTTGGAGGAGCCGAGGTCTTCGATCTCAAACTGCCCGCTGCGGTAGGTGAGCGCAAGGTGGCGGCCCGAGACGCTGGTGTTTTTGAGGCAAAGCTGCGCCTCTTCGCGGCTGCGGCCCAGGATGAGCCGTCCGCCATGTTCGCGTTGCAGGCGGTCCTGCACCGCCAGGCGCACCTGGGTGCGGTTTTCAAAGTCCTGCCCTTCCAGCGTGTAGAGGAGCTGGTCCGCGTAGCTGGGCCGCTGCACGGGAGCCGATTCCGGGGCGGAGAGGAGGGTGGTCGGTTCGGCTTGCGGCCCGGCCTGGGGCTCGGGAGGCTGCGCTTCCCGCCGTTGCGTGCGGAGGCGCAGGAATTGCGCGGCCGCCAGGAGCCCCAGCGCCGCCCCGGCGGCGTCGATGCCCACATCCACCACCGACGCATTGCGCCCGGGGACGAACGATTGGTGGAACTCATCCGCGGCGGCATAGGCGACCGAGAGCATCCAGGCCGAGGAAAGCCACTTGCGGGCGTCCCCCTTGCCCGCCGCGAGCGCGTAGAGGAGAAGCACCCCGAGCAGCGCATATTCGCTCATGTGCGCCCCCTTGCGGACGATGAACTGGATGGTTTCGACCTGGTCGAAGGTGATGTTGGGGAAAAGCCAGTGGCAGAACGGGCTGATGATCCGGGACGTGTGGGCCACGGATTGGCTGTCGGCCGAGGCTGAAAAGATGAGGCCCATCCAGAGGACGGCGGGCCCCCAGGATTTGAACACGGCAAGGCAAGCGGAGAGGCTGGACTTTGGGAACGTCGGCATTGCGGCCATCAGTAAAACAAAAAACCCCGCCTGACGCCAGACGGGGTTTGCATATTTCAGAGAAAGTGTTCCTACCGCAGGAAGAAGCGGGTGCCGGGGCCGCTCCCCTGGCGTTTGAGAACGCCGGGGTTCTGGGCCATGAATTTGCGGATGCGCATCGGGTCTTGCCCGACAAAGGCGGCGATATCCTTGGCGTTGAGGCCGGTCATCCCTTTTTCGGCCATCGCCCTGAGGATCAGCGGCTTCAAGTCTTCGTCGCTGATGGAGGGGCGGCGGGGGCGGCGCGCGGCCGCGCGCGGGGCGGTCACGGCAACGGGTTCGCCGGTAAGCTCCGCGAGCTCTTTTTCGAGGGCGGCCACCGTTTTTTGAGCGGCGGCCAGCTGCTCCTTGAGTTCGGCCAGTGCCTGTTGCTTCAGCGCCAGGATTTTCTTTTCAAGCTGTTCGATCTGTTCGAATGCGGTCGATGTTGGCATAGGTGCTCCGGTAAAGTCGTCAAATGGGACAAGCCGGCATGGTTAGCAAACAACCCGCCCCCGTAATGCTGTTTTTCAAACCAAAATTTGGTGGTGGGTTGGGTGGGACTCGAACCCACAACCAACGCCTTAAAAGGGCGCTGCTCTACCATTGAGCTACCAACCCGCCATGTTTCCCTCAAAGGGGTAAGGGGCGGCTTGTTTACGCTCCCAGAACGCAAGACGCAAGCAAAATGCGAGAAATTTTCCCTTCGAGAAGATCCAATGGAAGGCGTTCTGGATCGTCAGGACCAGCGTGGCGGTGAGATGCGGAAAATCCATCAGGCGGATGGGAGCAATGGGCTATCTGGCCCTTCGGGATTTATTCAGCGGTTCCCTAAAAAGATTGAGCCCCCCGCGACCGAATGGTCACGAAGGGCTCATGTTCCCCCCAGAACATCTTTAAATCTATAATTCAACCATAGCGCTTCTTGTCTCGGCTGCAAGAAAAAAATCAACGGCGGGTGCTTTGTCTCTCCTTTCGCCTACCGGGCGCCGGAACCGAAAAGGACGGCAGGGATGGTTCTAAAGAGGATTTTGATATCCAGCCAGACCGACCAATGGTCGATGTATTCGAGATCGAGTTTCACCCATTGGTCGAAATCCTGGACGTTGTTGCGCCCGCTGATCTGCCACAGGCACGTCAGCCCCGGTTTGACGCTCAGACGCCGCCGCTGGGCCGCGTTTTCGAAGTTTGCCACTTCGTAAAGCGGCAGGGGGCGGGGGCCGACCAGGCTCATGTCGCCCAGGAGGACGTTCACCAACTGGGGCAGTTCGTCGATGCTGGTGCGGCGGATCCAACGGCCGAAGGGGGTGATCCGGGGGTCGTTCTCGACTTTGAACACGGGCCCGTTCATTTGGTTTTGGCTTGCCAGTTCCGCGCGGCGCATTTCGGCGTCGGTGATCATGCTGCGGAACTTGTACATCGTGAAGGGCCGCCCGTTTTTCCCGGCGCGCTGCTGGCGGAAGATGACGGGGCCCGGCGAGGTCAGCTTGATGCCGATGAAGGTGGCCAGCAGGAGCGGGCTGGAGAGGAGGAGAATCAGGGTCGCGCCGACCCGGTCCACGAGGCTCTTGAGCAGGAGCGACCAAGAAACCGCCGGCGTGGTGCGGAAAACGAGCATCGGGACGGTCCCCATGGCATCGAAAGTGGGTTTCGCGATGGATGTCCGAATAAAATCGGCGACCATCCAGGCTTCCACGCCCTCGATTTCGCAGGCCCCGATGGCCTGCTGGAGCCGGTTCATATTGGAGTGCCCCCCGGCGAAGATCACCCGGTTGACGGAGTATTTGTGCATCGCGTCGATCAGGGCGGAGATGGGCTGCGTTTCGATGTTAATCTCCCCCACGATATCCAATCCAATCAACCGAACCGGCGTGAACGCCTGGCGCAGGGCCTTGATGTCGTTGGGACGGCCCGCCAGCAGGATCGGTTCCCGGCGGGTGCCGTCGTGGGCGCGCCTGCGGTAAATGGCGATGGTCGCCTGTTCCCGGAGGGTCAGGAACAAGGCGGCAAAGAAGCCGAAGAAGGGGAGCACGGCCCGACTGGGGACTTTCAACCGGAAGAAGACCACGCACCCGGCAATCAAGAGGGCCAGCCAAAAAGCGGCGCTTGCCATTTGGGCGAGGGAGCGGCCCAGGTTCTTTTGCAGCAAGTTGGTGTAAAAACCTTGCAGCTCCAACAGGATCGGCCCAAAGGGCATGATAATAAAGATGATCCAGTGGTTGTCGGAAAATGGCCCCAGGGATTCCAGCGGAAACAAATGGTGGCTTTGTTGCCGTACGACATAAGCAGTCCAGAAAGCGATGGCCAGCAGAAGGGCATCTAAAATCTGATAAAGCTGTAAGTTAAATTCTTGTTTTCGACCCGTCATGCTTCGTGGTAAATGATGCTACGTCGTCCTTGATAAATCCATCCTGTTTTTTACTTTTCGAATGGCTGCTTCTCTTTCCCCTGGCAATGTGGTTGGGACGATCCATAGCCCGGCGGCCCTCGCCGCGGCGCTCAAACTGCGGCCGCGCGCCGTCGATTTCCTGGAATTGCGCGTGGACGCCTTTGCCGACGCGGCGGAATGCGCCCGGCTGGAGCGGTGCCTTCCCCGCTTGCGCGCGCCGCTGCTGCTCACCGTGCGGCACCCCTTGGAGGGGGGCGCGGGCCGGTTGGGAATCGCGCAACGGCGGGCGCTCTACCGGCGCTTCCTGCCGCAGGCGAGCCTCGTGGATGTGGAATTGCGCTGCGCGAAGGCGCTTGATGACGTGATCGCGGCCGCCCGCTCCCAAGGCACGCGGATTGTTCTCTCCCATCACGATTTTCACAAAACGCCCTCTCCGGCCCGGTTGCGGGCGCTCTGGGGCGCGGCGCAACGGGCGGGAGCCGATGTCTTGAAAGTCGCCGCCATGGCGAACGGGGCGCGGGACGTGGCCGTGCTGCTCGATTTTCTGACGGCGCGGCGGGCCCCCGTTCCGGCGCTGGCCGTCATGGGGATGGGGGCTTTCGGGAAAGTGTCGCGGCTGGTGTTTGCCCAGGCCGGGTCCGTGCTCAACTACGGGTTCCTGGACCGTCCGCAGGTCGCCGGACAGTGGCCCGCGGAGCTGCTCAAGCAGCGTCTGGCGGAATTGGCGCAATAGAAAGCGCGGGCCGTGGCGCGGGCTTCTTGGCTACGCCGAGGGCTTGCGCGTATTCGGGGAAGAGTTTCCCGACGCACTCCGGGCAGAGGCTGTGGGTGCAGTCGATGTCCAGGTGGGTGGCGAGGTAGGTTTCCACACTTTGCCAGTAGTTCGCATCGTCGCGGACCTGTTTGCAGTGGGAGCAGATGGGGAGCATCTGCCGCAGGAGAGTGATTTCGCGCACGTCTTCCAGCACGACCAGCGCCAGCCGCCGGGTTTCAAAGACCAACGGCGCGACGGTGATGAGAAACAGCGCCTCGGTAACGCAGGATTCGGACAGCAACTCCAATTTGGCGGTTTGGCGGGGCGGGGTGCCCCCCTGGAGGGCCAGGTTGACTCCGTTGCGGATGGGGCAGGTCGCGCAGGCCGGGGCCTTGCCGCATCCATCGGGCGTCTCGATAGCGTGGATGCAATGGAACATCTCGCCCGCCCGCTGCCGAAGGGTTGCCTTGCGCTCCTGTTGGAGCAGTTCCCCGGCGGCGGTGTTGAAGTCCACGATGCGGACGTCTTCTTCGACCACAAAGATCGGACACGGCATGGCGTCAATAATCGTCCGATGGTATTGGATTTCCGAGGCGATGCTGTCTTGTGGGTGCATACAGAACGATTCGGGAAAAGGACGTTGCGCAATCACGCGGCCTACCACGGGATTAGACTCCCGAATCGTGCTTTTGGAAAGCAAGAAGTGCGCTAATGCGCCACCAAGTCGTAATCCTGGGTTCCGGCGATGGTCACTTCGGCGAACGTGCCGACGGGGAGCGGGCGGGCGAGGAGCACGCGGCAATCGACGTCCGGGGCGTCGGCGGCGGTGCGGGCAATGAGCGGTTGCTCCACCAGCACGCGCAGCGTTTTGCCGACGAAGCTCTCCGCCACCTGGCGCGCGATCTTTTGCTGGAGCTTCATCGCCCTGCGGAAGCGGGCTTTTTTGGTGACGGTCGCAATTTGCCCCTCCAGCCTGGCGGCCTTGGACCCTTCCTCCTGGGAGTAGGTGAAGATGCCGAGCCGCTCAAAGCGCGTTTGTGCGATGAAGTCGAGGAGGGCCTGGAAATGCGCCTCCGTCTCGCCGGGGAAGCCGACAATGAAGGTGGTGCGCAGCGCGATGCCGGGGATGCCCGCACGGATGCTCGCCAGCAACCGCTCGATGTGCTCGCGGGAGGTTTCGCGGTGCATCGCCTTGAGCAGGGCGGGGTGGATGTGCTGGAGCGGGATGTCGATGTAGCGGGCCACTTTGCCGTTGCGGGCGATGGCGGCGATCAACTCGTCGCTCCAGTGGGCGGGGTGGGTGTAGAGGAGGCGGATCCAGAAGTCGCCCTCAATGCGCTGCAAGGCGTCGAGCAGCCCGGCAATGGTGGGGCCGCGCGAGGGATCGACCGGCTGGTTGGGGCGCGGGCGTTCTTCCCAGCGGTCCATGCCGAAGTAGGTGGTGTCCTGGCTGATCAAGTTGATCTCGCGCACCCCCTGGGCGACGAGGCCGCGCACTTCCTCCACCACGCTTTCGATGGTCCGGCTCCGGTGCCGCCCGCGCATGGCAGGGATGACGCAGAAGGAGCACGGGTGGTTGCACCCTTCGGCGATTTTTACGTAGGCGGTGTGGGCGGGGGTCAGGCGGAAGCGCGGCGTGTCGTAGTCGGGGATGTAGACCGGCTTGGTTTGCGTGACGAGGTTGAGCGGCTCCCAGTCCCCTTCCCCCAGCGGGGCGAGCCCGGCCAGGACTTGCTCGATCAACGCGCCGGCCTCGGCGATCTGGTCAATGCCAATGAAGGCGTCCACCTCCGGCATGGACTTGGCGAGTTCCTTGGAAAAGCGCTGGGCCATGCACCCGGCGACGATGAGCTTCTGGCCCGCCTTTTTCTTGCGCAAGCCCCGCTGCTGGTTGACCTCCAGAATCGCCTCGATGGATTCCTCCTTGGCCGAATCGATGAACGAGCAGGTGTTGACGATGAGCACGTCGGCCTCGCTGGCGTCGGAGGTGATCTCCATGCCGCGCTGCAAAATGCCGCCCAGCATCACCTCCGCGTCGGAGAGGTTCTTGGCGCAGCCGAGGCTGATGAGGCCGACTTTGATCGGGGAAGTGGAGAGCGGTGATTTCACGGGTAAAGGAGTGGAAGCGTAACCGCATCCCGCCTAGATTCACGCAGATTTTTCGGCGAGGGACGGAAGGATCTCGCGCAAAGGCTGCCAAGGAAGCGAAAAAGAAAGCGGTTCCCGGCTGAAGAAACTTGGGCTATGCTTGCGCAACGAATGGGGATGGGGAAGATTCAATACTTCGCCATTCCAAAATTCGGAAGCAGATCAAACCCGAGGAGTTTATATGGGCAAAGGCAATAATAGTCAGCGCAAAGAAACCAAAAAACCGAAGAAGCCGAAGGAGCCAAAGGGCGCGGCACCCCGCAAATAGGCGGTGCGGACTTTCTCTCGTTTATAGCATTTCTCGAAAAGAATTTAACCTCGTTACCAAGCTCCAGCTTGGTAACGTCAAGCTTTTGGTGGGTTCCGCGGGCGGGGGGCTGGTCGGGCACCCGCACTTGTGAAGCGGGAGCTCTGAAGACATGGGCATCCCATAGCGCCCCTTTGCGTGAGCTAAAACGCCTTCTTTCGGGCGCTGACCGGCTTCTTGCCGACGTGCTTCCTGCCTGCTGAGTAGCTCACCGGCTTGCGTTTGGGCTCGATTTTGTCGAGGCCGGTGCCGCTCTTTAATT
This sequence comes from Verrucomicrobiota bacterium, assembly GCA_037143855.1. Classification (GTDB taxonomy): domain Bacteria; phylum Verrucomicrobiota; class Verrucomicrobiia; order Chthoniobacterales; family Chthoniobacteraceae; genus UBA695. The sequence continues at coordinate 12,883 of JBAWXX010000011.1, forward strand.
CGGCGATCTGGTCGCGCAGCAGGGCCGCTTTTTCGTATTCCAGGTTCCCGGCGGCCTCGATCATCTCGGCTTCCAGTTCGCGCAAGAGTTCGCCCACGTCGAAGCTCGCCCCGGATTCGCGCACGACGGATTCCTCCAGCTCGCGCCCCTTGAGGATCGTGTGCAGGCTCTCCTGCACGGCCCGTTTCACGCTGGTGGGGGTGATGCCGTGCTCCTCGTTATAGGCCATCTGCTTGGCACGCCGGTATTCGGTCACGGCGATCAACTTGGCCATGCTCTTGGTGACGGCGTCGGCAAAGAGATAGACCTGGCCGTTGACGTGGCGGGCGGCCCGCCCCGCCGTCTGGATGAGCGAGGTCTGGCTGCGCAGGTAGCCCTCCTTATCCGCGTCGAGGATGCAGACGAGCGAGACTTCCGGCAGGTCGAGCCCCTCGCGCAGCAGGTTGATGCCGACCAGGATGTCGAACTCCGCGGCGCGCAGGGCCCGGAGGATTTCCACGCGCTCGATGGTGTCGATGTCGGCGTGGAGGTAGCGGACTTTGAGGCCCACGTCGCGCAGGTAATCGGCGAGGTCTTCGGCGGTGCGCTTGGTGAGCGTGGTGACGAGCACGCGCTCGTTTTTTTCAATCCGCTGGCGGCAAAGCTCGATGGTTTCGTCGATTTGATGCTTGAGCGGGCGGATGGTGATCCGGGGATCGAGCAGGCCGGTGGGCCGGATGATCTGTTCGGCGATGAGGAGCGCGCCCGGCGTGTGGACATCGAACAGTTCCGGCGGCTGATCCGTGCGAGAGAGCTGCCGTTCCCCGGCGAACGCCGCCGGTTCGGGGTCGCCGTTGGCCAGCGCCTCCTTTTTGCCGGGGAAATAGCCCATGTTGCCCGCCACGCTGTTGCGCAGCTCGAAATCGGCCGGGGTGGCGCTGACGTAGAGGAGCTGGTGGGTCATCTCCATGAACTCGCGGAAGTTGAGCGGGCGGTTGTCGAGCGCGCTGGGGAGCCGGAAGCCGTAGTCCACCAGGACGGATTTGCGCGAGCGGTCCCCCTCAAACATGCCGCCGATTTGAGGGACGGTGGCGTGGGATTCGTCGATGACGCAGAGGAAATCGCGCGGGAAGAAGTCAAGCAGCGTGAACGGGCGCGAGCCGGGCGGGCGGCCCGAGAGATGGCGCGAGTAGTTCTCGATGCCGTTGCAGAAGCCCATCTCCTGCATCATTTCGAGATCGAACTCGGTGCGCATCTTGATGCGCTGGGCTTCGAGCAATTTCCCGTGCGCCTCGAACCAGGCCACCCGCTCGTCCAGCTCCGCGCGGATCGTCCGCATGGCGGTTTGCAATTTGTCGTAAGGGGTGACGAACTGTTTGGCCGGGTAGAGGACAATGCGCTCCAGTTGGGCGAACGCCTCGCCGGTGAGGGGCTCGAAGCGGGTGAGCCGGTCGATCTCGTCGCCAAAGAACTCGATGCGCAGCGCCTCCTCGTCGGCGCTGGCCGGGTAGACCTCCACCACGTCGCCGCGCACGCGGAACTTGCCGCGCGTAAACGCGATGTCGTTGCGCTCGTAGAGCATCTCCACCAGCTTCGCCAGCACGGCTTCCCGGGTGATCGGCTGGCCCACGTGCAGTTCGGCGAGCATGTTGAGATAATCCTCCGGCGAGCCCAAGCCGTAGATGCACGAGACGCTCGCGATCACGACCACGTCGCGCCGGGAGAGCAGCGAACTGGTCGCCGAAAGCCGCAGGCGCTCGATCTCCTCGTTGATGGAGGAGTCTTTTTCGATGTACGTGTCCGTGCGCGGGATGTAGGCTTCCGGCTGGTAGTAATCGAAGTAGCTGACGAAGTATTCGACGGCGTTGTGGGGGAAGAATTGCTTGAACTCGCTGTAAAGCTGTGCGGCGAGCGTCTTGTTGTGGGCGATCACCAGCGTGGGCCGGTCGATCTGCGTGATGACGTTGGAGACGGTGAACGTCTTGCCGGAGCCGGTGACGCCCAGGAGCGTCTGGTGGCGGTTGCCCGCCGCGACCGACTTGACCAGCTTGGCGATGGCCTGGGCCTGGTCTCCCATCGGCTGGTAGTGGGACGAAAGTTCAAACGGCATAACCCTGTAAGCATATCAGGACTTGCGCCCCGGCGCAAAGCGCCAAGCGTCAAGAAGCCCCCTCCGGGCGCGATGAAAAGTGGTGCAAGCTGGGGTGAGCCTTTGCAGCGCCAAAGGCGCGAGGCATACCAGCCCAGCCCAACGGGCTGGGTTTCCAGTCCAAAGACGGCCCAGGGCTGTAAGCCCGACGCCTCCTTGCTGGATAAGGTGATTCCGATGCGCCGGGCTTACAGCCCTGACGGGTTGCTTCGACCTAAACCTTGGCCGTTGGCCAAGGCTGGTATGCGGTCGCGCCATTGGCGCTAAAGAAGGAACTTCCCAATCTGCACCACTTTTCATCACGCCCGCCCCCTCCGCCAAAAAAAACGGCGCTCGCGCGGGTGCGGAGCGCCGTGGGCTGGAAAGCGGTTATCCCTTATCCAAGCTTCGACGAGGCGCGCTTGCGGGCGTTGGCGTCCAGGATCTTCTTGCGCAGGCGCAGGCTCTTGGGCGTCGCCTCGACGTACTCGTCGGGCCCGATGTATTCGAGCGAGCGTTCCAGCGTCATGACCAGGGGCGGAGCCAGCGCGATCCCCTTGCCGTCGCCGCTGGAGCGCATGTTGTTGAGCCGTTTGGCGCGGCACGGGTTCACCGGCATATCGTCGGGCCGGGCGTTTTCGCCGATGATCATCCCTTCGTAAATGTCCTCCTGCGGCCCGATGAAGAGGCGGCCGCGTTCCTGGATGGTTTCCAGGGCGTAGCCGGTGGAGACGCCGCGCTCCATGGAGACGAGCACGCCGTTGTAACGGGTGGGGATCTCCCCCTTGTGCGGCGCGTATTCCTTGAACAAGTGGGACATGATGCCGAGGCCCTTGGTGCAGTTGATCAGGTCCGTTTCAAAGCCGATCAAGCCGCGCGTGGGCACCTCCGCCTCCACGGTGACCGTGGTGGGCTGATGGTTCATGCTCACGATGTTCGCCTTGCGGCTGGCCAGCGATTGCAGGATATCGCCCAGGTTGTCGTTGGGCACGTCCACGTAGACCGACTCGATGGGCTCCAGCAGGTTGCCCTGTTCGTCGCGGTGGAAGATGACCTCGGGGCGCGAAACCAGGATTTCGAAGCCTTCGCGCCGCATCTGTTCCACCAGGATGGCGATCTGCATTTCCCCGCGCGCCTGGAGCTCGAAGTGCCCGGCCGTATCGGTGTCGCTGAAGATGATGGAGACGTTGGTGCGGGTTTCGCGCACCAGCCGCTCGCGGACCTGGCGGGCGGTAAGGAGTTTGCCTTCGCGCCCGGCCAGCGGGCCGTCGTTGATGCAAATGCCCATGGTGATGGTCGGCGGGTCGATGTCCACGAAGGGGAGCGGGAGGCGCTCCTCGGTGTCGGTGATCGTTTCGCCGATGTAGACGTCTTCAAAGCCGGTCAGGCCGACGATGTCCCCGGCGCTGGCGTGTTTGAGCTCGATCTTCTGCATCCCCTTGTAGCCAAAGAGCGCGGTGACGTTGGTCCGGTCGCGGCGGCCGTCCTTGTGGATGCAGACCACCGTGTCGCCCACGCTCACCCGGCCGCTCACGATCCGCCCGTAGGCCACCCGCCCCAGGTAATCGGAGTAGTCCAGGTTCGAGGCGATCATCTGGAAATAGGTGACGTTGGACTTCGGGGGCGGCGGAATGTGCTTCACAATCGCCTCGAAGAGGGGGTCCATGTTGTCGGCCTTCTCGCCGACCTCGTTCATGGCGAAACCGTCGCGGGCGCTGGCGTAGACGACCGGGAAGTCGAGCTGCTTGTCCGTGGCGTGGAGTTCCAGGAAGAGCTCGAACACCATGTCGAGGACCTTGTGGGGCCGGGCGTTCTCGCGGTCGATCTTGTTGATGACCACAATCGGCTTGGCGCCGTTTTGGAGCGCCTTTTTCAAGACAAACTTGGTCTGGGCCTGCGGGCCGTCGTGGGCGTCCACCACCAGCAGCACCCCGTCCACCATCTTCATGACGCGCTCCACCTCGCCGCCGAAGTCGGCATGGCCGGGGGTGTCCACGATGTTCACATGGTAGCCCTTCCACTGGAAGGCGGCGTTTTTGGCGCGGATGGTGATCCCCTTTTCCCGTTCCAGATCCATGGAGTCCATGATGCGCACCTCGTTGGAAATGGCCTGGTTGGCGCGGAAGGTGCCCGACTGCTTGAGCAGTTGGTCCACCAGGGTCGTCTTGCCATGGTCGACGTGGGCGATGATGGCGATGTTGCGGATTTTCTCCATATCAAATTGCGGTAAATTCTCGTTCAAAAGGGTCGGGAATATGGAGTCAGAGTGCGCGAGAGTCAACGGATTAAGAGGAGAAAACGCATATCTCTTGTTGACAAGTCAGTGCCGGGAGTGCATTTTCCGCCTCCTTTCACTTTCCGAGAAACAAGCCATGGCCAATACCAAATCCGCCGCCAAACGCGCCAAGCAGACCGTTGTCAGGACCGCGCAGAATCGCACCGCTCTGAGCGCCATCAAGACGCACACCAAGACTTTTGAAGCCGCGCTCAAGGCCGGCAAGAAAGAGGAGTCCCAAGCCGCCTTCAAAGTCCTGGTTTCCTCCCTCGACAAAGCCGTCAAGGATGGCCGCGTCCACAAGAACCTCGCCGACCGCCGCAAGAGTCGCCTGGCTAAGAAGAGCGCCGCGCTCGCGTAGGCTTCTTTCTCTTTTCCTTTTTCACGGGCACGGGCCTCCCTATCCGGGGTTCCGTGCCCGTTTTTTCTACTCCCGCACGCGCTGGAACCGCTCGATCTTGAGCGCCATGCCGGTCGCCTCGTCCACGTCGACCAGCGCGCCGTGGAGCGCCACCGGCCCCTTGGCCACCGGGAACGTCGCCGGCAGGCTCGTCAGGAAGCGGGTGACGATCGGCTCGATCTCCCGGCCGAGCACTGATTCCGTCGGGCCGCACATCCCGGCGTCGCACAGGAAAGCCGTGCCGCCGGGAAAGATGCGTTCGTCGGCCGTCTGCACATGCGTGTGCGTCCCCACCACCGCCGAAACCCGGCCGTCCAGGTAGCGGCCGATGGCGATTTTCTCGCTCGTCGTCTCCGCGTGGACATCCACGAAAATGACGCTCGTCTCCTCGCGCAGCCGGGCCACCTCCAGGTCGAGCGCGCGGAACGGGTTCTCCAGCGGCGGCAGCATGAACGTGCGGCCCTGGACATTGATGACGCCCACTTTCCCCTTGTCGGTTTCCAGCACGACGCTCCCCTGGCCGGGCGTGTCGTCCGGGTAATTGATCGGGCGCAGCAGGCGCGGCTCGGTGTCGATGTAATGGTAAATCTCCTTTTGGTCCCAGATGTGGTCGCCGGTCGTCACCACCGCCACGCCCGCCCGCAGCAGATCGATCGTGATCTTGGGCGTGATCCCGCGCCCGCCCGCGGCGTTCTCGCCGTTGACGATCACAAAATCGAGGCCATACTCCCTTTTGAGTTCCGGCATGAGGTCGATCACCGCCCGGCGTCCGGGCTCTCCCACCACGTCACCCAGGAACAAAATGCGTAACATATGAGGGTTCCTTTACTGGAAAACCCCGAGGTTCCACAAACGATTTCATTGCAGATGCGCTATTTCTTCTCCCTTCTCACCGCCGCGGGCCTCGCGCTGAGCGCCGCCCTCCCCGCCGCCGAGCCGGTCAGCGTCCTGGCGGACGCCCCCCGCTGGAGCGACCTCGCCCCGTATCAGAAAACCATCACCCGCGCCGAATTCCTCCGCCTGCTCGACACTGTGTACGCCCCCGGCGGCGCGTGGAAGGAGTGCATCGAAGTCGGTCAGAATTCCGCCCGCATCCGCCAGCCCGGCCATTGGGGGAGCGACTTCCGGCTCGAATTCGCGGCCAGCCCCGCCGAGGCTCTCCCGCCGCCCCGTTTCTGGAAAGCGGCGCCCTCCTCCCCGTCGCAGCCCGGCAAGCCGCTGGCGGGCTACACCATCGCGCTTGATCCCGGCCACCTCGGCGGCCGATGGGCCAAAATGGAGGAACGCTGGTTCCAGATCGGCAATACCAAGCCGGTGATGGAGGGGGAGATGACGCTCCTTACCGCGCGGCATCTGGCCGAGCGGCTCACCGCCCTCGGGGCCAACGTCGCGCTGATCCGCAAAACCAGCGAGCCCGTCACCGCCGAGCGCCCCTCCACCCTGCGCGGCGCGGCCAGGGCCGAGCTGGCCCGCGAAGGCGTCGTCAATCCCCCGGAAGGCTACGGCGGCCCCAACGATCCCCGCAAAACCGAATCCGTCCAGTGGCAGAGCGAGTTGCTCTTTTACCGCATCGCCGAGATCCGGGAGCGAGCCCGGCGCGTCAACACGCAGATCCGGCCCGACCTCGTCATCTGCCTCCACTGCAACGCCGAGGAATGGGGTGACCCCGCCCACCCGCAACTCACCGACAAGAACCACTTGCACCTGCTCGTCAACGGGAACTACCACCAGGGCGAACTGGCCCTCGCTGATGTCCGGCACGAGATGCTCCTCAAGCTGCTCACCCGCTCCGCCTCCGTCGAGCTTCCCCTATCCGCCCAGGTTGCCTCCGCCATGGCCCGCGCCACCGGCCTGCCGCCCTATGAGTATCACAGCGGCAAGGCCCGCCCCGCCGGGAGCCCCTACGTCTGGACGCGCAACCTGCTCGCCAGCCGCCTCTACCGCTGCCCGGTGGTCTACTGCGAACCCTATGTCATGAACAGCCAGCCCGTCTTCGAGCGCGTCCAACTGGGCGACTACGAGGGGGTCCGGCGCGTCAACGGCGAGGACCGCAAGAGCCTTTACCACGAATACGCCGACGCCGTCGCCGAAGGCGTGGCCGCCTATTTCGCCAGCTTGAAGCGGGACCCCATTCGCGCTACCATCGCTCTCTGCGCGTCTCCTCCCCCTCAGGGCACCATCAGGACCATGCCGGGCTTGAGCTTGGCCGTCCCCTCCATCGGGTCAAAGTTGGCATCCTGGATGTCCTTCCAGCGGGCGGAGTTGTTGTTGTAAAACTTGCGCGCGATGGAGGCGAGGGTGTCGCCCGGCCCGACGGTGTAGGTGCGCACGCCGTCGACGAGCGGCTTTTGGATTTGCTCCGGCTTCCCCGGCCCCCCCTTGCTCCCGAGGGCTTTGTAGGCGGCGGCGCGGGCTTTGTTGGCCGCTTCCAGGTCGTCCTTCAACTGGATGATTTTCTTTTGGAGTTCCAGGTTGGCGTTTTTGATCCGCTTGGCCTCCTCCTGCGAGACGGAGGCGCCGTTGCCAAGCTGGGCGGTGAGCTTGAGCTGGTCCTCCTTCAGGAAGCGTTGCGCGTCCTTGGCGTGGGAGCCGCCGGGAGCGAGCTCCAGATAGCGCTGGAAGTGGTGGATGGCGCCGATGGAATTTTGGAGCTGGTCGTCGTACATCAGGCCCAGCTTGAAGTGGACTTCCGCCGTCTTGGGCGTGCCGTCCAGCGACGCCTCATAAAGCATCACGGCTTCCGTGTATTCCTGCTGGCCGAATTTCTTTTCCGCCTGGGCGAAGTTCCTCTCGGCCGAGTTCTGGAACGCCTGGTCGCATCCGGCAAGAGTGAGCAGGGCGGCCAGGGCGATCAGAACGCCGGGGGCCGGGAAGCGGCGGCGGTTCATGATTCGAGGGCTTTCTCCAGGCGGTCGGCCACGGTTTTGACGATCTTGAGCCGGGCATACCACTTGTAATTGGCGGGGATGACGTTCCAGGGGGCGAGCGCCGTGGAAGTCCGCGCGAACATCTCCTCGGCCGCCTCGCAATGCTTGTCCCAGTTGCGCCGGTTGCGCCAGTCTTCGTCGGTGATCTTCCAGTGTTTGTACGGGTCCGCCTGGCGGCGCTTGAAGCGCAGGAGCTGCTCCGCTTTGTCGATGTGAAGGTAGAATTTCAAGATCACGCTCCGGTCCGCGGCGAGTATCCGCTCCAGCTCGTTGATCTCCTGGTAAGCGCGCGTCCACTCCGGCTCGGTGGCGAAGCCTTCCACGCGCTCCACCAGCACGCGGCCGTACCAGGAGCGGTCGAAAATGGCGATCTGCCCGTAGGCGGGCAGTTTGGTCCAGAACCGCCACAGATAATGGTGCAGATACTCGTCCGCCGTCGGCTTGACGATGGAATAGACGCGCAGCAGCCGGGGGTCGAGCCGCTCCACGAGCCTCTTGATGGCGCCCCCCTTGCCCGCGGCGTCGGGGCCCTCGAACACCACCAGGACGTTGAGCTTGGAATCGGACAGCCGCCGCTGGAGCCCCAGCAATTTCAACTCCTGCTCCTTGAGCTTCTGGCGATATTCCTGTTCGGTAATCTGTTTGTGCTCCAGTTCATCGAGCCGGATGCGGCATTTTTTGGCGGGGGCGGGCATGGCGTCCGCCTTTATAGCGTGGCGCGGCCCGGATCCGCAAGAGAGGAGCGGAGGGGAGCCCCGCTTCCTTGCGAGTTCCCCCCCTCCGCCGGACTTTCATCCATTGACGCCGGTGGCTCCTCCGTCCGATCCTTCGCCCGGTGTCGTCCTTGACCGGAGCCTCCAACGGGAAAGAGTGAACCAGAAAGAACGGGGCGGCGGTATCGGGGCAACTCCCTGATTCGCCCTCCCAAATTCCCCCTTTTTGACCTCTGGACGCCACCCCTCCTTCTGCGGTAAAATGCCCCCTTTGCATCACCCACTTATGAGCACAGCCTACCAAATCGTCGTTTGCGGAAGCATCGTTCCGGACCCGCTCCAAACCCTTGAACCCGTGAGCAGCCCGGCTGGTCCGGCGCTGAAAAACGAAGCGATGCTCCCCTCCGTGCTCGACCCGTGGGCGGGCCACGCCCTCTTTGAGGCGGCCCATCTCGCCAAGAACGCCCCGGGCAGCAAGGTCTACCTGGTCAGCCTCGCCCCGAAGGCCAAGCTCCAGCAGGTGATGATGACGCTGGCGCAGAAAGTCCCCTTCGAATTGATCCCCCTCGACGGCTCCGCCAGCGGCTTTACCGACACCGTTGAAACCGCAACGGTTCTCGCCGATGCCATCGCCGCCATCCCCGGCCTCGACAAATCCCGCCTGCTCCTCTTCGGCGGCTGGGAAAGCGCCTCGCGCTGCGCCGGAAGCACCCTGCAAATCGTGGGCGAGCGCCTCGGCATTGTGGACCAGTTCCAGGGCGTGGACCAGCTCACCGTGAACGCTGACGGCTCGCTGGAAATCCTGGAGCGCATCGAAGGCGGCCGGCACCAAGTCTCCGTCTGCTGCGCCCCTCCCGCCCTCCTCGGCTGGGCCACCGGCAACCTCCCGGAGCCGAAAAACAACCCGCAAGTCGGCATGATGAACATGCGCACGGTGATGCCCGCGCTGCAAAAAGCGAAGCCCACGAAAGTCGGCGCGGAAGGAGTTGCCTTCGCCAGCGTCGCCTTGCCGAATCAAATGCGCGAAACCCGGATCGTCAAAGACGCCGCGCCGGAGGCCATCGCCCGCGAACTCGTGGAATGGATCGGGAAGTAATTTAAACCGCAAAAAGATCACCACTTATGGAAACTCTTCTTCTCCTTCTTCACACCGAAGCCGACGGCAGCCTGGCCAAATCCGCGCTGGAAAGCCTCCACGCCGCAAAGGCCCTCGCCGGAACGCTCGGCGGCGGCTTTAGCGTCGGCATCGTCGGCGAAAGCGCGCAGGCGGCCGCCAACCAGATCGCCACTTCCGGAGCGGCCCAGTTCCTCGCCGTGGAAGGGGCCGACTTCGCCCAGCCCCGCTACGCCTCCGACGCCGCCGCGGCGCAGGCGCTCGCCCAGGCGGCCCAGGCGACACTCGTGCTCGCCCCCGCCTCTAGCCGCTGGAACCGCGTGCTCGCCGGGGTGGCCCAGCGCCTGGGCGGCCGGGTGGAAACCCACGTGACCGGCGTCTCCGCCGCGAACGGCGCGGCGAGCGTTTCCCGCTGGTATTACCGCCAGCGGATGGAAGCCCAGCTTGGCCGCGCGCAGCGCCCCTGGTTCCTCTTGATTGACCCCGGCAGCCAGCCCGCCTGGCAGGGCGAAGCCGGGAGCGCCGCGCTCGCGCCGGTGACGGTGGACCTGCCGGAAACCGCCCGCCGCACCTGCGTCGCGGGCATTCGCCAACCGGCCGCCGACGCCCAGACGATCCGGCCCGACGCCGATCTCCTCTTCGTCACCGGGGCCGGCTGGACCAAGAAACAGGCCGACGGCCAGACGCACGTGCCGGAAGCCGAGAAGCTCATCCGCGATTTCCTGAACCTGACCCGCTCCTCGCTGGGGAGCAGCAAATCGCTCGTGGACCTCGGCGGCGAGGGCCAGGCCGTCCTCTCCTTCCTGACGCACCTCAACCAGATCGGGCAGACCGGCGCGACCCCGCGCCACCCGAAGGGGCTCTCCACCTGCTGCCACGGCGAGGAGCCGCACGCGGTGGGCTGGCGCTTCATCAAAGAGCGCCGCGCCATCAGCCTCGACGCCAACTGCGGCTGGGCGCGCGGCAAGGCCGACGTGCTCTACGTGGCCGACGCCTTCGCCGTGATGACGAAAGTCAACGAACTGCTCAAGCGTGACGCTTGACCCAGCTCGCGCTGCCGCGCGATTGCGGCGGCTTCGCGCGCCGCTCCGGTGGCTGGCGAAAATTTCCTATTTCCAACTCACCTCCACCTGCCGCTTCTGCTGGAAGCGGTCCAGGTAGAAGAGGTGCCCGTGGTCGCGCCCGAACTCGTGGACGAGCCGGGTGACTTTGACATCGAAGCAGCAATACTCGGCAATCTCGAGGATCTTCCCCTCGCGCCACCAGCGGATGGCGTCGAGGCCGTCGGCGGTTTTGCCGACGCCGAGGGAGGCCGTGGCGACGGCGTCCAGGCTCAGGCGGTGGCCGAGTTTCTTTTCCAGCTCCACCATCAGGTCGAGCGTCCGGGCGAGCGCGGGCAGGTCGTAGGCGGAATAGCCCATGAGCACTTCGTAGTCGAAGTTGATGACGTTGAACCCGACGACGAGGTCGGCCCGCAGGAGCTCCTTGACGAGTTCGTGCACCTGCTTTTCGGGATAAATGTGGTAGCTCCCGGCGGCGGTGGAATAGGTGACGCCCACGGACATGCCCATGTCCCGCTTGTGATCCCAGCCGCCCGCGTCGTTGGCAGTGCGCTGGGTTTCGAGGTCAAAATAAACAATGTTCGGCGGAGTCATAGACCGGGGTAATATCCGGCAGCGCCGCCGCTTTTGCGAGCTTGAAGGAAACGAGCCCCCCGAAAAAAAACGTCTCCAGGCGCGGATGGCATTGCGCCCTTCCCTCCGGCCCGCTCCGGGGTTAGAATGGGAACCCATGCTCCCCATCAATCCCTCCGATCCCCTTCCGCCTTCGCGGCCTTCCAGCGCGCCCGGCGCGTCGGATGTCGCCCGGCTCCAGATGCAGGTGGAACACTTGCTCATGATCACGGAGGCGCTCTGGGGCATCCTCAAGGAGCAGCACGGGTTCGACGACAAGGAACTGCAAAAGCGGATCGTGGAAATCGACCTCCGCGACGGCCGCATGGACGGCCGGGTGGCAGCCACCCCGCCAACCCCCTGCCCCAAGTGCGGCAGGATGGTGCCGAAACAAAGCGTCCGCTGCCTGTACTGCGGCGAACCGCTGCTGATGGACCCGTTTGCCCGGTAGCGCCGCCCCGTGGTATCTTTCCCGCTTCATGACTCCTGAACTTCTGGCCCCGGCGGGCAACTGGGATTGCGTGCGCGCGGCGGCGGCCAACGGCGCGGACGCCGTCTACTTCGGCCTGCCCCGGTTCAACGCCCGGATGCGGGCGGATAACTTCACCGAGGCCGACCTGCCGAAACTGGTCGCCTTTTGCCACCGGCATGGCATGAAGGCGTACGCGGCTTTCAACACCCTGGTTTTTACCGGGGAACTCGCCGAGGCGGCCGACTTCCTGCGGCTGCTCAACCGCTCGGGGGTGGACGGGGTGATCGTCCAGGACATCGGGCTGGCCCGGCTGGCCCGCCGGATCACGCCGGAGCTGCCGCTCCACGCTTCCACCCAAATGACGGTCACTTCGCCCGAGGGGGCGGGCTTGATCCGCCGGGAACTGGGCGTGACCCGCGCCGTGCTCGCGCGGGAATTATCGCTGCGGGAGCTGGCGAAATTCCCCAAGGAGGCCGGGCTGGAATATGAAGTCTTTGTGCACGGTGCGCTCTGCGTCGCCTACTCGGGCCAGTGCCTCACCAGCGAATCGCTGGGCCGCCGCAGCGCCAACCGGGGCGAGTGCGCGCAGGCGTGCCGCCTCCCCTACGACCTGCTGGTGGACGGCGCGGCGCGCGATCTGGACGGGCGGCGCTACCTCCTTTCGCCCCAGGACCTCGCGGCGGCGGCCGAGATCCCGGCGCTGCTGGAACGCGGCGTGACTTCCTTCAAAATCGAGGGTCGCCTCAAATCGCCCGAGTACGCCGCCGCCGTCTGCCAAGTGTACCGCAAGGCGCTCGACGCGGCGCTGGAGCGGCGGGCCTGGACCCCGGCTCCGGCGGACCGTTACCAATTGGAAATGGCCTTCTCGCGCGGGTTCTTCACCGGCTGGCTTCACGGGGTGAACCACCAGCGGCTCGTCGCCGCCCGGTTCGGCAAAAAGCGGGGGGCGTTCGTGGGCCGCACGGAGCGCGTGGTCGGCGATTTTGTGGAACTGGCGGCGCTGGAAACGGGAGTGAAGCCGGGCGACGGCGTCGTGTTCGACACGGGCGGCGATCCCGATAAGGAACAAGGAGGCCGGGTTTACGCGGTGCAGGGAAGCCGCCTCTTTTTCCAGCGCGGGCATCTCGACGGCTCGCAAATCCCCGCCGGAAGCCGGGTCTGGAAAACGGATGACCCGGCTCTCAACGCGGCGTTGAAGAGAAGTTTCGCGGGCGCGCTGGAACCGCGCCGCCGCGAGGGGGTGGCTCTGCGCGTGAGCGGCCAGGCGGGCGGCACGCTGACGCTGGAAGCCCGGTTCCGGGGAGAAATTTTTGAAGTCCGTTCGGCGATCCCGCTGCAACCGGCGCGCACCGCGCCGCTGACGGACGCGCGGCTGCGCGAGCACCTGGGGCGCTTTGGCGAAGCGCCGCTGGCGCTCGGCACGCTGGAAAACGCCCTGGAAGGCCCGGTGATCCTCCCCATCGGCGAGTTGAACCGCCTGCGCCGGGAACTGGCCGCCCAGCTCGAAGACGCCGCCGAGGGAGCCCCCCGGCCGGAAGCCTTGGAAACGCCCGGCGTCCCCACGGCTCCCCCGGCGGAAGCGGGTCCGGCGCAATTAAGCGTTCTTTGCCGCACGGCAGAGCAACTCGACGCCGCGCTGGCTTGCGGCGTCCCCACGGTCCACCTCGATTTCGAGGATGTCCGCCGGTATCAGGAAGCCGTGGAGCAGGTCCGCGCGCACGGGCGCACCGCCGTCTTCCTGGCCACGCCGCGCATCCAGAAGGCGGGCGAGGAGGGGTTCTTTCAATTGATCGAGGCGGCCCGGCCCGATGGCGTGCTGCTGCGCAACCTGGGGGCGGTCGCTTATTTCCAGACCCGCCCGCTGCGGAAGCTGGGCGATTTTTCCCTCAACGTGGCCAACCCGCTCACCGCCGCATTCTTCCTGGAGAAAGGGCTGGAGGGGGTGACGATTTCCTACGACCTGAACCTCGGCCAGGCGCTGGACCTCTTGCGGGGCGCGCCGCCCGCGTGGTTTGAACTGACGCTCCACCAGCACATGCCGATGTTTCACATGGAGCATTGCGTGTTCGCGGCGTTCCTTTCGCGCGGGACCTCGCACCTCGATTGCGGGCGTCCCTGCGAAGCTCACCGGGTCCATCTGCGGGACCGCGTGGGCGTCGCCCACCCGCTGCGGGCCGATGCCGGATGCCGCAACACGCTCTTCAACGCCGTGGCGCAAACGGGGGCTCAGTATTACCTGGAACTCCTGGATGCGGGGCTGCGCCGCTTCCGCGTGGAGTTCCTGGAAGAGACGGCGGCGGAGACGCGCCGCGCGGTGGAGGCTTACCAAGCCCTGCTCACCGGGACGCAGAGCGGGGAAGCCCTGTGGCAAGCGCTTCGCGCGCAGTCCCAACTGGGTGTGACCCAGGGGACCTACCGCGCATAGAGCGCTTTAAGTTGAAGTGTTTACAATGATGCGAGAGCGTCGTGGGTTGATGCGCGGGCTCTTCAAGCGCAGCGGCTCTATTTTTCAATACTGCCCGAGCTTGAAAGACCGCGCATCGGCCCGCGCCGCCGAGCAGCGTGTAAACAACAAAATTTAAACCGCTCTAAAGCCTCGTTCGAAGCGCCTTCACGAAGGAAGGAAGTGATCAGAATTCAGGAAAAAGACCGTTTCTTCTCCTGGTCCTCTTTTTGCCTTTTGCTTTCTGTTTTTCCGAATTCGTGAACAGGTCCTATGACGCCCAGGTGATGAGCCGCAACTCGTGGGCCTGCGTGAGGCTCGGGTGCGTCGGGATGACCCGGACGTTGAAGCCGTAAGCGCCGCTCTCCGGGGCATGGATGGCGCCACGGTAGAGGTGGGTGCCGTTGGCGTCTTCCTTGGACTCGACCATGTCGATGGCCACCGGCCGCTCGATCTGGTTGTCCACGGTTTCGCCCACGTAGATCTGCACGCGGACGAACTCGGGGCTCAACTGGCCCAGGTGGACGCGGGCTTCCACGGCCAGCGCGTCGCCGACGAGGACGTTGACGCGGTCCTGGCTGACGATGGCGGCGCTGTCGATCCTCACCTGGCTCCAGAGATGCCGGATCTGCTTTTTCCAGGCGGAGACTTCGCGGGCCTTGGCGGCGCCGTCGGCTCCGAGCCGGAGGGCGGCGGCGGCGGCCGGTTCATACATCAGCTCGTTGTATTCCTGCACCATCCGCTGGGTGTTGAAGACGGGGGTGACGCTGCGGATCGACTCGCGCATGAGTTGCAGCCAGGCGATGGGCAGCCGCCCGTCGGGCTTGGCGTAGTAGAGCGGGACGATCTGCGTTTCCAGGATGTGGAAGAGGCTCGCGGTATCGACTTCGTTCTGGAACTCGACGGAACCGTCGGTGATTTCCGCGCCGATGGCCCAGCCGTTCTTGCCGTTGTAGCTCTCGCACCACCAGCCGTCCAAGACGCTCAGGTTGAGGCCGCCGTTGGGCGGGAGCTTCATGCCGCTGGTGCCGGAGGCTTCGAGCGGCCTGAGCGGGTTGTTGAGCCAGAGATCGACGCCCTGGGTGAGCCGGCGGCCAATAAAGGTGTCGTAGTCCTCCACAAAAACGAGCCGTCCTTCGAGGCCCTGGTCGCGCGACCATTTGTAGACCTCCTGGATAAGGCGCTTGCCTCCCTCGTCTTTCGGGTGGGCCTTCCCGGCGAAGACGAACTGCACGGGGCGCTCCGGGTTCGTGAGCAGGCGCTTGAGCCGCTCCATGTTGGAGAAGAGGAGGGTGCCGCGCTTGTAGGTGGCAAAGCGCCGGGCGAACCCGATGGTCAGGATTTCGGGGTCGAGGAGCTGGTTGACGCTGCGGATGCGCTCGGGGGCTTCGCCGATGCGCTCGCGCTGGGCGCGGATGCGTTCGCGGACGATCTCGACGAGGCGGCGCTTGAGCGCCATGTGGGTTTGCCAGAGCTCGTCGTCGGGGATGTCGATGACGCCGCGCCAGAACTCGGGGTCGGTCAGGTTCTCCTGCCAGTCGGGGAGGTATTTGCGGTAGAGGGCCTCGAACTCGGGGGCGAGCCACGTCTTGGTATGGATGCCGTTGGTGATGGCGCCGATGGGCACCTCGTCCTTCGGCACGCCCGCCCAGACATCCTGCCAGAGCCCCTGGCTGACTTCGCCGTGGAGCTTGCTCACCCCGTTGGCGTGGCGGCTGGTGCGCAGGGCCAGGATGGTCATGGAGAAGGCGTCCACTTTGTTGACGGTCATCTGCCCGTAGGAGAAAAAGTCGTCAAAGGAAATGCCCGCTTTGGCCGGGTAATCGTGGAAGTACTTCTGCATCAAATCCCGGGGGAAGGCGTCGTTGCCCGCGGGCACCGGGGTGTGGGTGGTGAAGATGTTGGCGGCGGCGACGAGCTGGAGGGAGCTCTTGAAGTCGAGCCCGTGGTCCTGCACGTTGCGCCGGATCAATTCCAGGGAAAGGAAGGCGGAGTGCCCCTCGTTCATGTGGAACACGGACGGGTGGAGCCCCATGGCATAGAGCGCGTGGACGCCGCCGATGCCGAGCAGGATCTCCTGCTTGATGCGCATTTCAAGGTCGCCGCCGTAAAGCTGCGCGGTAATCAGCCGGTCCTCCGGGCGGTTCTCGGTGATGTCGCTGTCGAGCAGGAAGAGGGTGATGCGGCCGATCACCATTTTCCAAACCTTCGCGTGCACGTCGCGGTCGAGGATGCGCACGGCGATGACGAGCGGCTTGTTGTTCACGCAGACCTCGGTCAAGGGGAGGTGGTGGAAGTTCTGGTTCAGGCTGATGCTCTCCTGCCAGCCGTCTTTGTTGATCTGCTGCTTGAAGTAGCCGTGCCGGTAGAGGAGCGTGATGGCGACGAAGTTGATGCCCAGGTCGCTCGCGGCCTTGCAGTGGTCCCCGGAAAGGATGCCCAGGCCGCCGGAGTAGTTGGGGATCGACTCGTGGAAGCCGAACTCGGCGGAGAAATAGGCGACGAGGTTGTTCTTGCGGGTGGCGCCGTAGGTGTCCTTGCGCGCCATGTAGGCCTTGAACTGGCCGTAAACGCGGTCCATCTCGCGCAGGAAATCGTCATCTTCGGCCACTTCCGTCAGCCGGGCCTGGCGGCAGAGCTGCAACATGCGCACCGGATTATGGTTGACCCGCTTCCACAGCTTGGGGTCCAGGTTGCGGAAGAGGCTTCGGGCATCGGGCTCCCAGGTCCACCAAAGGTTGAAGACCATTTCACGGAGCGGTTCCAGCTCGACGGGCAGTTTCGGAATGACGTTGAAGGCGAATAGCGGCTGCATGATTTTGTTTCCCCTGATAGCGTTTTCGGGAGGGTGGGCTCCCGGTTCGGCGAACCGGCGCTTGCGTCCGGTCCCCAAGGACCGAGACGATACCGGCAGAAGCCCCGCGTGCAAGCCAAGAAAACGCGCGCCCGCCCGCGCGGGAAGCCCCGCGCGGCTTCTGCAAGAAAAATCGGGGCCATGGAGGCATTTTTTGCATGTTTTTTTGCACCAAAAAAGTTTCCTTGCTCGATTGGTTTTACGCTATTTTG
This sequence comes from Verrucomicrobiota bacterium, assembly GCA_037143855.1. Classification (GTDB taxonomy): domain Bacteria; phylum Verrucomicrobiota; class Verrucomicrobiia; order Chthoniobacterales; family Chthoniobacteraceae; genus UBA695. The sequence goes on from JBAWXX010000011.1 coordinate 30,073, forward strand.
CGTTCTTCCATGGCAACCGCACCCACCCCCATCAAACTCGCCCTCGTGCAGACAAGCTGCACCGCCGACCCGGCGGAGAACCTGGCCAAGGCGCTCGCAAAAATCGACGAAGCGGCCCGCCAGGGGGCGCAGATCGTTTGCCTGCAAGAGCTGTTCGGCTCCCTCTACTTCTGCCAGGTGGAAGACCACGCCTTCTTCGATCTTGCCGAGCCGGTCCCCGGCCCCACGACCGCCGCGCTCTGCGAGGCGGCCCGGAAGCACCAGGTGGTGATCGTCGCCTCGCTGTTCGAAAAGCGCGCCCCGGGAATCTACCACAACACGGCCGCCGTGATCGACGCCGACGGCGCCTACCTCGGCAGCTACCGGAAGATGCACATCCCGGATGACCCGCTTTTCCTCGAAAAATTCTACTTCACCCCTGGCGACCTGGGGTTCCGCGCCTGGCAGACGCGCTATGGGAAAATCGGCGTCTGCGTCTGCTGGGACCAGTGGTACCCGGAGGCCGCGCGGCTCACGGCGCTGCACGGCGCGCAAATCCTCTTTTACCCGACCGCCATCGGCTGGCATCCTGCGGAAAAAGCGGAATACGGCGCGCGCCAGCACGCCTCCTGGGAGACAATCCAGCGTTCCCACGCCATCGCCAACGGCTGCTACGTCGCGGCCGTCAACCGCGTCGGGCACGAAGCCCCCAACGGCGGGCCCGGTATCGAGTTCTGGGGCCAGAGCTTCGTGGCCGACCCGAGCGGGCAGATCGTCGCCAAGGCGAGCGTGGACCGGGAGGAAATCCTCTTCGCCGACGCCGACCTGAGCGCCATTGACACCCAGCGCGTCCACTGGCCCTTCCTGCGGGACCGGCGCGTGGACGCCTACCAGGGCCTCACCCAACGCTTTCTTGACTAGTGTCCCCCTCAGGGCGTTCTTTTCCACCACCCGCTGCTTTGACATGATTTTTTCCGACACCCCCTCCTCTTCTCCCGGGGCGCCCGCGACCCCGGCCCAACTGGGCTACCGGATGCCGGCCGAATGGGAACCCCATGAAGCCACCTGGCTCTCCTGGCCCCGCCGCAACGGCATCAGCTTCCCCGGCTCGTTCGACACGATCCCGCCCGTGCTGGCGAAACTGGTGGACGCGCTGGCCGACTCGGAGCGCGTTTGCATCAACGTCTCCGGCCCGGAACAGGAGGCCGAAGTGCGCGAGGCCCTGCGCCGCGCCCGCGCCCGCACGGCCCACGTTTGCTTTTTCCCCATCCCGACCAACGAGCCGTGGTGCCGCGACCACGGCCCCATCTTCCTGACGCGCAAGGGCGACCCGCAACCGGCCATTGTGGACTGGGACTACAACGCCTGGGGCTGGAAATACCCCCCCTTCGACCTCGACGACGTGGTGCCGACGAAAGTGGGCGAGGCGCTCGGGCTCCCCGTTTTCCACCCCGGCCTCGTGATGGAAGGGGGCTCGCTCGACGTCAACGGCACGGGCTCGCTTTTGACCACGCGCTCCTGCCTGCTCAACCCAAACCGCAACCCGGACATGACGAAAGCCGGGATCGAGCAAAGCCTGCGCGATTACCTGGGCGTCTCCAATATCCTCTGGCTGGGCGACGGCATTGTGGGGGACGACACCGACGGCCACGTGGACGACCTGACGCGCTTTGTCAGCCGCGCCTCCGTCCTCACCTGCGTGGAAGACCAGGAGGACGACCCGAACTACGAACCGCTCCAGGAAAACCTCGCCAAGCTGCGCGAGATGGACGCCGAGGACGGCACGCCGCTGGAAGTCCGCGTGCTCCCCATGCCGGGCAAGATCGTGCGCGAGGGCCAGCGGCTCCCGGCCAGCTACGCGAACTTCTACATCGCCAACAAGGTGGTGCTGCTCCCGGCCTTTGGCGACAGCGCGGACGCCTGGGCCGCCTCGGTCCTGCAAACGGTTTTCCCGACCCGCAAGGTGATCCCCATCGACTGCCGCGACCTGATCTGGGGTCTGGGGGCGTTTCATTGCCTCACCCAGCAACAGCCCGTGGCGGGCGCTTAAACGCCCTTCCGGGCGGGGCGCGCGCCAAAATATCCTCCATGAAAAAATTTCTGCTGGCCTTGCTCTGTTGCGCCGCCGCGGCCGCCGCGGCGCAGACGCCCCAGGAAAGCCCGACGCCCGCCCCTCCCGTTCCGCTCGACGCCGTTCTGCTGGCGGAGACGCCCTGGAACACCCCCGGCCCGCAGTGGGTGGATGGCAACAAAGCGCTCGGGTTTCACTGGATCTCCTCCGCGCGCGACACCGCTCAAAGCACGCTCAAGGGGGCGCAACTCCTGGAACTGCCCGTCTGCCAGACACTGGCGCGCTTTGAAGGCGGGCAGCTCAAGGAAATCACGGTGCTCTTCTACAACCGGGGCGACTCGGGAGAATGGGGCCGGCAGGATTACGAAAGGCTCATCCAAAAGGCGGTGGCGGCGCTTACCAACGCGACCAAGGTCCGGTTTGCCCCCCGCGGCCGGGACGCCTCCAGCGCCGTGCACGCGGACGGGGTGACGTGGACCACCCCCCAGGCCGTCTACTTGCTGGAGTATTCGTGCACGAAAACGCCCCAAATCTCCTTTCGGGCAGAGTTTGTGCGCCTGCGGATCACGCGCGCCGAAAAGCCCAAGGGGCTGCTGGCCGCCTCGTTCGAGGCGTCGAAAAAGGAGACCCCCTTCCGTGGAACCGATCACGTGACCCGCGACGCCGCCTCGGGCGATGTGCTCATCAAGGACGTGCCGATGGTGGACCAAGGCCAAAAGGGCTACTGCGTGGTGGCCGCCGCCGAACGGCTCCTGCGTTATTACGGAATCAAAGTCGACGCCAACGAACTCGCCCAACTGGCCAACAGCTCCGCGAGCGAGGGGACCAGCGTGCGGGCGATGACGGAGTCGCTCAAAAAACTGACCGCCCGCCTGAAAATCCACGTGCGGACGGTGTATGAGATCCGTTTCGATGCGTTCCTTGCCGATTACCAGCAGGCCGCCAAGCGGGCCAAGTGCGAGGGGATCGACACGACGGTTCGCGAAGCCAGCGCGCTGTATCAACAGATGAAGCCGGAGGTCCTCCGCCAGGCCCGCAGTAAAAACCGGAGCGAGCTGGAGGCATTCCAGCGGCATGTGAAAACCCGGATCGACGGGGGGTATCCGCTCCTCTGGTCCGTAATCCTGGGGGTGCTCCCGGACGGTTCAAAAACCAAGATCCCGGGCGGGCACATGCGGCTGATCATCGGTTACAACGAGAAGACCCAGGAAATCCTTTTCTCCGACAGCTGGGGCGCGGGCCATGAGCTCAAGCGGATGCCCCTCTTGGATGCCTGGGCCATCACATCGCATCTGGAAACGGTCGAGCCGTTTTGAAGCGGTTTTTCGCAGGGCAACGGAGGCGCGTCCTAGAAAAACCAACCGACGCCGACAGTGCCCCCCACGGCGTTCACGCCGAGGTTGCGGCTGGCGGTGTCGGCGTTGGAGATATGCTCGAAGTCGATCATAAAAACCGCCCCCCATTGGCGGGTGAAACAGTAGCGCAGCCCGGCGTCGGCCACGAGGGTGAACTCGAACCCGCTGCCGACAATCCGTTGGTCGCGGTCCTGGTAAACATTATCCCCCAGCCCCCCCGCGCCCAATTGGCAAAAGGGGATCCACTGCGCCTCCGGCTGCACGAAATTGTACCGCAGCAGCGCACGGCCCCCCCCCAGGAACCCGGACGGCCCCCGGACGGCCCCGGCGCCAAAAACATTCACCAGGCCTTCCCAGTTCCCGCGCAGGGCGTTCCAGCCAAAAAGCGGGGCGGGCTCGCTCAGCATCCACCCGAGACTGAGGTCCCCCTGGCTGTAACTGAAAACCGGGCGGCCGCTGGTGGCGCAAATCGGGGAATACAGAAACCCGCCCGTGAGCGACAACTCGCGCCCTCCCCTGGCAAAAGGGCCGTCGTCAGGCGCGGGGGAGGCGGCCGCCGGGCCGCCATACACCGAAGAGCAGCCCAGGAGGCAGAGGAGAAACAGGGGGAGGGATTTCAGGGAGAAGGGAAGTAGCATGGCGCGAGGGATTCGCACGCGACCCCGAAGGCGGTTGCTCATCCTTTGGGCGGCGGCATCGCCGGTTTGCGGGAATCGGCAAGTTTCCGGTTGAACTCCGGCCGGTTTCCCCTCATGCTGACCGGCTCCGTTTTGCGGAGTCTTGGAAAAGGATGGGTGGCAGAGTGGTCTAATGCGCACGCCTGGAAAGCGTGTGTACCCAAAAGGTACCGGGGGTTCGAATCCCCCCCCATCCGGTTTTACTTTTGCAAGTCCTCCAATGAAGATCTTCCGGATTCCGAAGCATTATCTCTGGCTTTTCGCTGCAAGCATCGTTGCAACAAGGCCTCTAGTGGCGGGTCTTCCAAGTGGCACACGCGAGATGAAGTCTCTCGCTGCTGAAGTGGACCCGTTCGTGGGAACGGAGGGGGGCGGCAATACCATCCCCGGGCCGTCGCTTCCATTCGGAATGATCAAACCCGGCCCGGACGTGGGTCAGAACCAGACAAACTCCGGTTGGGACGCTCATAGCGACATCAATGGTTTTAGTCAAACGCATGTCAACGGCACAGGAGGCGGCGCGAAGTATGGAAACATCCTTGTTCAGCCGACCACGGGGCCGGAACAGTGTGCGAATTTCGGATCGCCTCGAGAACAGGAAATCGCCTCGATTGGTTACTACGGCGTGCGGCTAAAACGTTACGACATCAAGGCGGAGATTACCGCGGCGGCGCGAGCGGCAATCTATCGTTTCACTTATCCCAAAAATGCGCAATCGAACTTGCTCATTGATGCCGGGCACTGCCTATCGTCCTGCGGCGGCGAGGGGCAATCCGTCATCGCGTCTTCAGTCACGGTAGTTTCTCCCACAGAGGTCAGCGGTTCAAGCAGCGTATCAGGGGGCTGGAATATGCAGATTACGCCCTACACTGTCTTTTTCTATGCCGTTACCGATAAACAGGCGGCTAGATGGGGCACATGGTCCGGCAAGCAAATGAACCAGTGGCAGAAGGAAGAACCGTCCGCACCAAAGACGGGGGCTTGGTTAAGCTTCGCCACAAAGGGCGATGAGGTAGTTCATCTCAAAATCGGGATCTCCTTTGTTAGTGTCGCACAAGCGAAGGAGAATGCTCTCAATCAGATCACCGGCTTTGATTTTGAAGCAACGAAGAATGCCGCAATCTCCATATGGGATAAAACGTTGCAGGCCATAGAGATTGATGCCACGCCAAAGCTACGGCGGATGTTCTACACATCCCTTTACCATACCATGCTGATGCCGGTAGATCGTACCGGCGAAAACCCGCTATGGGATTCGTCAGAGCCTTATTATGACGATTTCTATGCGATTTGGGATACCTTTCGCACATCGACTCCATTGCTCACCCTCATCGATCCGCAACGGCAGGCTGCCATCGTTCGTTCTCTTGTGGATATGTATCGGCACGAAGGGGCCATGCCCGATGCGCGCTCAGGCAACTTCAACGGCCGCACCCAAGGCGGCAGCAATGCCGATATTGTGCTGGCCGATGGATATGTAAAACACCTTCCAGGCATTGATTGGGGTACCGCATATATGGCTGTCGTGGCGGATGCGGAGGCACCCCCTCGTGACCAGTTCAAGGAAGGTCGCGGAGGATTGGAAGACTGGCACAAACTCGGCTATGTCACTCTAGAAGGAGTGGACCGATCCGGATCCAAACAAATGGAGTATGCCGTCGATGATTTTGCCGCGGCTACCTTGGCCCGTGGACTCGGGAAAAAGGCGGACGCTGAAACTTACTTCAAGCGGGCCGGCAATTGGCAGAATCTCTGGAATGCGGACTTTGAAGAAGCCGGCTTTAAAGGATTCATCCAGCCACGCCATCGCGACGGCAGGTGGATGGAAGGTTTCACAGCGATGATGGGGTGCAGTTGGGGAGGAAAGACCTTCTACGAAGGCAACTCGTGGACTTACTCGTTTTTTGTTCCTCAAGATATGGCGGCCTTGATTAAAAAATGCGGCGGAAACGAACGCTTCGTCCAACGTCTCGACGCCTTCTTCACCGGGAAACGGCGTTTCGATGTGAGCAACGAACCTGGATTCCTCACGCCGTACCTTTATCTTTATGCAAATCGGCACGACAAAACAGCGAAGAGTGTGCGGAGCATCCTGGCGAGCAACTTTCATCCTACACGCACGGGGATTCCAGGCAATGACGACGCCGGGGCAATGTCATCTCTCCTTGCCTTTGGCGTTCTTGGTTATTTTCCGGTAGCGGGACAAGATGTTTACCTCATCGGAAGTCCCCAAGTTGTTTCTTCCACTCTCCACCTGGCCAACGGCAAAACGTTCAAGGTGGAGGCGCTCAATTGCTCGCCGGAAAACAAGTATATTTCTTCAGCCATGTTCAATGGCAAACCTCTAAACCAAGCCTGGTTTCGCCATTGCGATATTGTTGACGGAGGCAGGCTCGTGCTCAACATGACCTCAACGCCCGGTGCGTGGCCAACGGGTGCTCTGCCACCTTCTCCGCTGCAGGCATTCCAGCACGAGCGCTGACAAGGCGCGAGGAGGGAGCGTATCCAGGCGATCTGTGTCTGACGAGCAACACCCGTCAGCGCTCTCAGATCATTGCGACAAAATAACCCAAAAACGCTCTAGGTTCGCATGATCCGCTGGATGGCGGTGCGCAGGGCCTGGAAATGCACCGGTTTGATGATGTGCTGATCAAAGCCAGCGGCCCGGCTCCGGCGAAGATCGTCATCTGTGCCATAGCCGCTCAAGGCGATGCCGGGGAGACCGTAAAGCGCCTTGACCTGCCGCATGAGATCCAACCCGCTGCCATCGGGAAGCCCCAGATCGCTGATGATCAAGTCAAACCCTCCCCTTGCAGACAGTTCCAGGCCCTTTCGGACGCTGTCCGCCGCTGTCACCTTATAACCATGGCGTTGAAGTAGTTTAGAGAGGACTTGAAGCGTGTCGCGGTCATCCTCGACCAAAAGGATTCTCGGCAGTTTTTCGCTGCGCGGCTCTGAAGTTACGAGAGGTGTTGGTTGCTCAAACGCAGCGGAAACGGCAGTTAATTCCACGGTAAAAGTCGCCCCTTTGTCCTTGCCCTCGCTAAAGGCGGCGATTTGGCCGTGGTGCATTTCCACCACTGTCTTGGCAATGCTCAAGCCCAGCCCGAGGCCGCCAAAATGCCTGGTCCTGGCCTGTTCGCCCTGTTCGAAAGCATTGAATATCCGTGAGATTGCCTCCGGTTCAATCCCCACGCCTGTGTCGGTGATTTGGGTCCTTAGCTTTTCCCCGACATTGCTGGTGGAAACGCTGATCCGGCCCTGGCGAGGGGTGAACTTAACGGCGTTCCTCAACAGGTTCCAAAACACCTGGCGCAGGCGCACCGGATCCGCGTTGACGTAATGCTGTTGGGCTCCCAGATCGACGGAGATATGGATTTCCTTGGCTTCGATGTCTGCGCGACAGATTTCCACGGCGCTTTGCACGCAGGAATGGGCATCCATCGTCCCAAGGTGGAGAGCGAGTTTCCCGCTGCTGATCCGTGTCACATCCAGCAAATCGTCGATCAGCTTCGCCTCCAATTCCACGTTGCGGCGGACCATGGTCATATCCGCCCGCACCTCGGGGGGGATATCTTTCTGCGCCTCCATTTCGGTTACGGTTGCCAGAACGGGCGTCAGAGGAGTTCGCAACTCATGGCTGAGCACGGCGAGGAATTGATCCTTGGCGCGGTTGGCCCCTTCCGCGGCAAGCCGGGCGCGCTCCGTCCGCTTTTGCTCGGTGATATTCATGGCCAATCCGAGGACGCAGAGAGGCCCGCCAGTTGGCGTTCTGGAAAAAACCGTATCGCGGCACTCCCAATAGGATTCGACGGCATCGTAATCAAACGTGTATTCCGTCTCGATAAATGCGCCATCTTTCACCCCATGGAGACGCTTGCCGACCCCCTCAAGAATCCTGCCAAAATCGGGCGTCCCGGATGATTTCTTCAAGTCGCTCACCTTGATCCCCCGATTGTTTATCGGCGAGACTCCGAGCAGTTGCAATAACCGCTCGTTTGCATACACGATGGTTTGCGCCTCCAGGTCGAACATGTAAATGAGGCCCGGCATTGTATCGGCGATCCGTTGCACGAAACGCTCACTCCGGTGGGTGCGTTCGTTGGCCTCGGATAAATCGTTGAGGGCGCCTTGCATGCTGAGGACCGCTTCGTTGCGGGCATACTCAAAGAGGATGCCCAGCAGCGACATGAAAACCACAAGCCCCACCATGCTGGCAGCCATGACCATCGGTTGCCAACGCGCCGGATAATCCAGCGGCAGGGTGATATGGGCGACTTCCAGCGCCGAAAAAAAGAGCGTTGAAAAGAAACAGAACGCGCACCAAAGCAGCGCTTCAAGCCTGTCCAATATCAGCAAGGCTAACAAAGGACCGCCGCAGGCCAGCCACACAATGCCAAAGCCGTGGGCTCCCCCTTCGAGGGCGGTGAGGAAGGAGAAGCCAATGCTCCAAACGGCGAGGCTTAAGTGACCGCCAAGCCGCACCCGGCCCGTGGCGCGCAACAAAAAAGGGACGCAAATTTGCAAAAGGATACACACCACGATAATCGCCACCCCCCAATCGTGGCTGATGGCCCAATAGAACACCGCATAGGCACCCCCCAACACCAATCCAAGGAGGGACAAACCGACCATCAAGCGCAATCGGCGCATCCCCTCCCAATCCCCTCGGAGTGAGTCCGGAGTAAAATATTCCACCAGTATTCGCCACCACGTCATAAACCACTCCATAAAACAAATATACGCCGTTGCCGCAGCCCGTCATGCCTTCTCGTGGGAAGGCACGGTAGTGCATATCAGAAATGCACCGATGTTGTCAGCCCAAACCAGTGAGCGCCAACGCGGAGCCTGCTCTGACTATATTCGCCGTCGAGCAGCGCGCTTCGGTCGACATGGCGGGTAGTCGGCAAGTCCCACTGGCAGGCCAAATCGAACTGGAAGCAGCGCCAGCGATAACCCGCGCCCGCCGTGAGCGTGTGTTCTGGAATAACGGCGGTAAGGGGCGTCAGCGTTTCGTCCGGCACAGGGCTGCGCCCGTAGGCGTAACCGCCCCGCAGGAAGAAAGCCTCCGTAAGGGCGTATTCCACCCCGGCTCGATAGACGACCTGATCCCGCCACCTCAGCAGGATGTCTTCTTCGAAATGGCTCGAGCCCACAAAACGGGTCAGATCGGCATTATTCCCCTTCGTCAGCTTCACCGGCAGCACGTCGAAAGCATCGCTCCAGTTGACCCAATCGGCTTGCAGCGCAAGGCGCCACCGGGGATGGAATTTCCACGATACCCCGCCGAGAATCTTCTGCGGAAATGTTCTGTCCATTTCGGCGTTGTAGTGGAAATCCGGGCGCGCATTGGCAAACGGCCCGCCGAGCGAGCGAAGTTGCGCGTTGGCATTCCCCGAAACCGAGCCACGGCTGTCGACCTCCGTGGGGCTTTGATAGGAAAGACCGATTTGAAACTGATCCGCAGGGCAAAACAGCATTCCCACGCTCCCGTTCAAACCCCACCCGTTCGCATCCAAATTCAGAAGCGCCTTTTGCCCCTTCAGCGCCGGTTGACTCTGGAAAACGTACGGTGTTTGGAGCCAATTTTCGTTGTAATCAAGCCCCAACGAGCCGCCGACCGAGAACCAGCGCGAAAGCGCAATGCTCATGCCCGCAGCACTCCGTAGTACCGTTACCTTGGAATTGTTATTCTGAAAACCGTAGCTTGTTTTGCCGTCCTTGCCCCCTGGGGGGTCGAGATAACGCCAATGCGCATCTACACCGGCCTCCGGAATCAGGCCGATCCCGAAACGCACCGGGCTGGACCCGACGGGAAGCTCCAAGGCCACATCTGGCGCAATCCCGAAGCGATTCTCCAACGCTCCCTTATCGCTGGCCCGGCTTTGAAAATGTCCCGCCGGCACCGTCGCGGTGGCGCCTATATCCAGCGTGGGGCATTCCAGCAGGCTCAGCCCGGCCGGATTTACCCCCAGAGCACTGAGCGGGCCTTCCGGGAACGCCACGTCTGCCCCGCCGAGCGCCATCGAACGCGCGCCAACCCCGCTGGTGTAAACTCCTTCGGCGCCAAAGGCCGAATACAGCCCGAAATGTGCCAGGAAGAGAGCGGCAACCAACTTGCGACGGCGAGCCGCTTTTTGTAAGGGAACACACGAAGCGGTCATAGGAGGTATGGCCCAATTCGCAATTCGCGGGCGAATTGATTGTATGTTCGCAACAGGAAGAACGCGGGCCAATGGCTCCACAAAAGCCTCTCCGCTGTGTGCGGCGTCTCCCAGCGCTGATGATCAGCAGCTTGCCCCGTCCGCCGGGAGCTTCACGCCTCCAGCAAGCGGCGGAGGAGGAGGGGATCAACCGGCTTGAGCAAAAACTCGTGGAACCCCGCCTCGCGGGCGTGGGCGCGCTCCTCCTCGCTGCCGAAACCGCTCATGGCGATGATCCGCAGCCCGGCCAGCTCCGGCGCCCGGCAAAGGCACTCCGCCACGGAGAACCCGTCTCTTCCGGGAAGTCCGATATCCACCAGCGCGACGTCGGGGTGAAACGCAAGGGCCTTCTCCAGCGCCACGGCGCCGGAGGCAATCAGCTGCGGCTCGTGACCCCAGCGGGAAAGGAGACGGCTCAGCGTGCTGCCCAGAACGGCGTTGTCCTCCACCACCAACACGCGGCGGCCTCCGGCCGCACGCAGGGAAACCGGGGTTGCCGCCGCCGGTTGCGGCGGCTGGACGGGCGGCGCGGCGGCCAGCGGCAGCCGGACGAAAAACTCGGCGCCCCGCTCCGGGCCATCGCTGCGGACCTCCACGCTCCCGCCGTGAAGGCCGACCAATTGCCGGACCAGCGGCAGCCCCAACCCGAGCCCGCTGCGGGCGCTGCCGGCATCGACCTGCACGAACGGCTCGAAAATGCGCTCCAACATGTCGGAGGGGATGCCGATCCCCTCGTCGCCAACGCGCAGCACGGCGTGGGCGTCTTCCCGCTCCAGCCCGAGGCGGACTTGTTTGCCGGGGCCGGTGAACTTGGCGGCGTTGGCAAGCAGGTTGCTGACGATTTGCCCGAGCCGCACGGGGTCGGCCTGCACCCAGAGGGGCGTCTCCGGCAGCTTAAGGACAAAATCCTGGCCGCCTTTAAAAAAGGCGCTCCGGGCGGCTCGGGCTGCGTCATGGACGGCCTCGACGAGGTCGAGCGTGATCTTTCGCAGCGCGATCTTCCCGCGCGTGACGCGGGAGAGATCCAGCAGATCCTCGATCAGCCGGGAGAGGTGCGTCACCTGGCCTTCGATGATCCTGGCGGCGTCCTCGGGCACGGGCGAGCGGAGCAATTCCAAGGCGTTGACGATGGAGGCGAGCGGGTTGCGCAACTCATGGGCAAGCAGCGCCAGAAAATGGTCTTTCATCTCGTTGAGGCGGGCCAGCTCCCGCTCGTGTTCCAGCAGGCGCTCCTGCTGCGCCTGCTCGGCCTGCCGCCGCTCCCGCAGCGCCCGCGCCAGGAAGGCGGAGGAATAGCGAATCTCGATCTGCCCCATGAGGTGGCGCCCGAGGGTCTTCAAGGCTTCCTTCTGCTCGGGCTCGAAGCGCTCCCGGGGCGCCGTATCCATGACGCAGAGCGCCCCCAAGGCATGGCCTTCCCGCGTCGTGAGCGGCACGCCCGCATAGAAGCGGATGCCGGGCTCCCCCAGCACGTAGGGGTTCGTGGCAAAGCGCGGATCGGCCAGGGCGTCGAGCACCACCAAAACCTCGGGCTCCAGGATGGTGTGAGCGCAAAAAACAGCGTCTCGGGGCGCTTCGGCGAAGTCGAGCCCGATGTGCGCCTTGAACCACTGGCGGCGGTCGTCCAGCAGGCCGATCCCGGCGATGGGGGTGTGGAAGACGTAGCTGGCGAGGGCGACAATCTCGTCAAAAACCGCCTCCGGGTTCGTATCCATCAACGCGTAATCGCGGAGGGCCTGGAGACGTTCGGCTTCCCGCTCTGGCAATGGCGCATTCATCGCTTCCTCCCGCATTTTTCGGTACCCATCACACGCTCTTCCTCCCGCTTGGTGGTTGGCTGCACGGAAGAAATCGCGCCAGGACTGGCCGCCGCGGGCGGAATGTTCTGCGCACCGGCTCTGCGCCTGCCTGTGGCCCCCGGGGGGGCTACGAATAGCGGATGTCCCGGCCCGGTTCCGTCTCGTAATCGGCCCCGAGGCTGTCGCGGGTGTTTGGCTTGAGAACCTTCTCCGCGTATTTCAAGTAGATGGGGTTTTCCTGGATGAGAGCCAGTTTTTCCATCGATTCGCAATCGACGGCAAAGAAAAAGCCCCATGCGCCGGAGAGGTCCACGGCCCGGCCGCATTGGACGACGAGCACCTCGCCGATTTTCAACAACTGGGAGCGGGTCTGGCGCATCATCGTCTCCACTTGCTCGGAAGTGACCTCCGGCTTGAGTTGAAAGAGCGCGATGTGGTGGATCATGGCCGGAGAGAGGTTTTAGGGAGTGGCGCAAGAGCGATTCGCCCGCGCGGGCCGCCACGGATGCCGCCGTTTCCTCCCGGGGACGCGCTACCCTTCGATGCTGTAAGTCTTTCCGGCCTCGGAGGAAAACTCGACCGCCCCATCGCCCTCCGCCACGGGCGGGTTTCCATGGCGCGGAGCGAAGCGCTCCCTGGCTCCACTATTTAGAGCCTGTGAAATTCACAGGCTCTTAGGCCGGTAGGCTTCCATCTGGCGGCCCAGGAAGTTGCTCCAGAGGGTCACTTGGCGGGCGTCCAGGCGCAGCGCTCCCCCAGGGGTCTGCCAGGTGGCGGCGGGGAGGCGTTCGGCGTATTCCAGGCGCTCGACCCGCACGATCAGGCTCCAGCCGGGCCCAAGCAGCCGGATTCGCGCCGGTTTCTCCCCCGGCCCCACGGAAATCCGCGCGCTCCATTCCTCTACCCCCAAGCTGCGGGCCAGTTCGGGCATGAGCTTCACGTCCAGCGTTCGCATCTCCTGCTCCCGCGCCCCCTCCCTGACCTGAAAGAGGATCGGCAAGAGGGCCAGTTGCTGCGGCGGAAAGGGGAGCGCGATGGGGGACAACCCGGCGGATTGACCCTTTTTCTTTTTCGCTTTTTTCGACGGCTCCTCGGGCGGATTGGCCAGGGCGTCGAAAGGCGGCGTGGAGGGGGTGATCCAGAGGGAGTCCCCCACGCGGCAGAGCGTCACCGTCTGGCCGCCATACGTGGTCCGCAAGAGAGCCCGGTCGGGGGGCTGCACAAGGAGTTCCACGTGGGCTCCGGCCAGTTCGGGCGGCAGATCGGTCATCCCCTCCAGCGCGAGGGTCAGGGAAAGCGCGCGCGGGGCCGCCTCCGGGCTGAAGACGGTGGCGATTGGCGTGAGCACGCGGCTCAAGAGATCATACGGGTTGCAGGACGCCTGGGAGGGGTCGGGCTGCTGGGCGTGGAGCAGGGGGGCCAACGCGGTGAAGGCGGCGAGGAAAAGGATGGGTAATTTTTTCATGAAGGCGTAGTTGCGTTCGCAAAGTGGACGATCTTTACTACTGCCACAGAAGAAATGCCACTTTTCACGTCCTTTTTCGCCTCGGGAGGGCTTTATTTTGCCTTCGAGCATTCCACCGCGCCAGGCAAGACGGTCCTCTTTTGCCTTTTTATCGCCTCCATTTTCTCGTGGTCGGTGATGATCACCAAGCTGCGGATGGTGAGCTGCGCCAAGAAGCAGTCAGCCAGCTTCCTGGATCTCTTCCGCAGCCACCGGCGGCCGCTCCATCTCTACGAGTCCAAGCTCCGGTTTGACGGCTCGCCCCTGTACGCGGTCTACCGGGCCGGGTGCCGGGAATTGACCTACCACCTGCTCGGCTCGCAGGAAGTGGACGAAACCTTCCGCGCCCGGCTGGAGGACGCCCCGCGCATTTCCCCCTCGCAGATGCGCATGGTCACGACGGCCATGGAACGCTCCGTGGGCGAGACGTCCCTCAAGCTGGAGGACCAGATGATCCTCCTGGCCACGGCCGTGAGCGGTGCGCCGTTCCTCGGGCTGCTCGGGACGGTCTGGGGCGTGATGGAAACCTTCGGCGGCGTGGCGGAAGCCGGATCGGCCAGCCTGGCCGCCATGGCTCCGGGCGTCTCGGCGGCGCTCATCACCACCGTCACCGGCCTGCTCGTGGCCATCCCCGCCATGTTCGGCTACAACTTCCTGGTGACGAGCATCCGCGCGCTCATCGTCAAGATGGACAACTTCGCCGCGGAACTCTCCTCCGAGTTGGAGCACCAATACGTCGATCACGGCGATCTTCACCCGCACGACCAGGCATGAAGCGCTTCTCCGACCGCCACCAGCTCTCGACGCTCTCCGAGTTGAACGTCACGCCGCTGCTCGACCTGGCGTTCGTGCTGCTGATCATCTTCATGATCACCACCCCGCTGATGGAGAACTCCAGCAGCCTCGTTCTCCCCACCCACAAGGCGGCGGAAGGAGCGGCGGAACCCCCCGATGTCGAGACCATCGCCATCGACAAAGACGCGCTCATCACCATTGACAAATCCCCCGTGGAAATCGCGGGCGTGGAAGCCGCCATCACCGCGCTCAAAGCCACCCGGCCCGCGCTGGCCATCCAGATCCGCGCTCACAAGGAACTCCCCGTGCAGAAACTGATGGACCTGATGGACGCCGTCAAACGGGCGGGCATCACCAAAGTCGGCCTCGCCGGAACTTCCTCTGAAGGGGCCGCCGGAGAATAGCGGCATGAGCAGCGACTCGAAATTCCGGCGCAACGTGGCCGTGGTCGCGGCGATCCACGCGGGCGTGCTCATCGGCCTCTTTTTCTTCACCCGCGACGGAAAAAAAATGGAAACGCCCACCTGGCTGGATGGGGGTTCGCCCCCGGCCGAAGCCGCCGGAGCCGAAGAGGGGGGAGCCAAAGAGACCCCGGAACCAACCCCAACCCCCGCCTCAACGCCAAAGCCGACGCCCACCAAGGAACCGACCCCTTCCCCGAGCCTCACCGACGCGCCCAGCGAAATCGTCCTGCCGACCCCGACGCCTGAGGCAACCCCAACACCGACGCCCACCCCGACGCCAACCCCAACGCCAACCCCAACACCGGCGCCCACTCCGAAGCCGACGCCGACCCCCACGCCCAAGCCAACTCCAAAACCCACTCCGAAACCAACCCCTAAGCCGACTCCCAAGCCGAAGGCGACTCCCAAAGCCACTCCCAAGCCAAAGGCGACGCCCAAACCAAAACCCGCTTCCACGCCGGACGCCACCCAGGCCGCCTTCAAGAAAACCCAGGAGAACGCCGACAATGAGGACGCTCCTCCTTCCAAATCCGCCAACGCCGCGGGCGGCACGGTGAAAGGGGCGGGCGCGAACGGGAAAAAAGGCGGCAAGACGGCCAACGGAACCGGCACGGGAGGCGACGGCAACGGTTCCCCCAACGGCAAACCGGGCGGCACGGGCGGAGGCGATGGAGGCGGCCATGGCTCGGGGCACGAAGGCGGCGGCAATAAAGAGTCCTCCTTTGGCTGGTACCACACCATGCTGCATGACAAGTTCTATGCCCGCTGGGACCAGCCGCTCTCCATTTTGCAGAGCGGGCAGGAGTATGCGACCCTCATCAAGATCAAGATCGACCGGGGCGGCCGGATCGTGGACGCCAGCCTGGCCCAATCTTCCGGTAACACCACGGTGGACGAGTCGGTGCTGACGGCGGCCAAGCGGGTGATGCAAGTCGATCCGCTCCCCAAAGGGCTGGGCGACTCCGACGGCTATGAAGTGAACATCGAGTTCAAGCTGAGCCCGTAGCCTAAAAACGGTGATGGGAGGGGATGAGCTGACACAAGATACTGAGCCGCGATGACTTAAGGAGAGACGATGCGTATCCAAATGGATACGGCGAGCCTCGACGAAAGTCTCTCGCGGCTCAGTAGATTGTGTCAGATCGCCCCGATCCATTGCCGTTTTAGGCTTAGAGCCGCCTCCCTCATCCCGGTCAGCGGGCGCGGGAACCGGCGTTGCGCGCGGGTTGGGAAAAGGCGCGCTCCAGGCACTCCAGCTCCCGGTTCAGAAAGCGGTCGAGGCCGTGCGCCAGCCGGTCGATCCAGCGGGCGCAGAGCGGGCGCACCTTGTAGTCGAGCGTCAGCACGATCTCCGTAAGGCCGGGCCGGATTTGAAAATACTCCAGCACGCCGAGCACTTCGATATTCCCGCGGCGGGAGCGGAAGAGGGTCTGGGACGGGTGCTCGCCGGGGAGCGGCACCAGTTCCACGTCGGCGCGGAACCCCCACGGCAGCCGGAACACAAAATGCGCGCCCCCTTCCGGGGTGCGGGCGGCCGTTTCCACGCCGTCGAGCTGCTGCCGGTAGCCCGCCAGGTTTTGCAACCGGGCCTTCGCCGCTTCCCGCACCAGGTGCAGGTGAAACGTCTTCTGGATCAACATGGCTTCCTTCCTCCTCCAAAACAAAAGGGGAAGCACCCGGCGCGCCAGCGTTGAAACGCAGGCATTTCCGACGCGCGGCGTTCGTCGGGATGCCTAAAAACCGGACAGCCGTGTCTCCAAAGCCGACGCGGGCAGTTCGGTCTGGCCGGGGCCGACCTGGAAGAGAACGGGCTGCCCGAGCAACTCCTCCAGCAGCTCGCGGTTGGTGGCCGCCGCCGGATCGTTCTCCGCCTCAACCCGGTTGAAGATGATCCCGGCGAAGGGGAGCCCTCGCCGCTCAATGTCCCGCACGGTGAGCAGCGCGTGGTTGAGCGCGCCGAGCTTGTTGCGGACGACCACGGCCACCGGCAGCCCCATTTCGGCGGCGAGATCGGCGACAAAATAATCGCGCGTGATCGGGACCATCCACCCGCCCACGCCCTCGACGATCACCGAGCGGTGCGCGGCGCGCAATTGCCGGAACGTCTTGAGCACAAGCGGCACATCGGCGGGCCGGTTCTCCAGCTTGGCGGCGGTGTACGGGGCCGTGGGAGAGTCGTAATAGACAGGGTTGATCGTGTCGAGCGGGAGTGCGCCATCGCAGGCGGCATGGAGCGCCTCGGCGTCGCCCCGGCTCCCGCAGCAGAACGGCTTCATCGGCACGGCATCCTGCCCCGCGCGCCGCAACGCCCGGACGAGGAGGGCGCAGACGTAGGTCTTGCCCGCGTCGGTGTCGGTGCCGGTGATGAAGAGGTTCATGGGAGATTGCTAATCGCTAGAGCGTTTTAAATTGAAGTGTTTACAATGATGCGAGAGCGCCGTGGGCTGATGCGCGGGCTCTTCAAGCGAAGCGGCTGTATTTTTCAATACTGCCCGAGCTTGAAAGACCGCGCATCGGCCCGCGCCGCCGAGCAGCGTGTATACAACAAAATTTAAACCGCTCTAATATAGACAATGGAATTGCCGGAACAAGTGCGTTCCCAAATGGAGTTTGGGCATGAAATCTCCATTCCTTTTTCTTTGCGTGAGCCCGCTCCTACACCCCGATCTGCTCCTGGATCGCTTGCGCAATCCGGTCGGCCTGGGCGTTAATTTGCGCGGCATCCCGCCCTTCGATGAGGAGGCGGATCTTCGGCTCGGTGCCGGAGTAGCGCAGGAGGACGCGGCCCGCGCCGCACAGCGCGTTTTCGGCTTCCTTGACGAGCGCGAGGACGCCGGGGAGCTGCTCCAGCGGGCGTTTTTCGCGGACTTTCAGGTTCCGCTGGGCCTGCGGGTATTTGGAGAGGCAGCGCTTCAACTCGCTGAGCGGTTTGCCGGTTTCCGCCATGATGCGGAGAATCTGCAACGCGCTCACGACACCGTCGCCGGTGGTGGCGAAGTCGCCAAAGATCATGTGGCCGCTCTGTTCGCCGCCGACGTTGTAGCCGCCGCGCATCATCTCCTCGATGACGTAACGGTCGCCCACTTTGGTGCGGATGACCTTGCCGCCCGCCTTGGCGAGCGTTTCGTCGAGGCCGAAGTTGCTCATCACGGTGGCCACGAGAGTATTTCCCGCGAGCCGTCCCGCTTTCAGGAAGTCGAGCGCGGCGATGGCCATGATCTCGTCGCCGTCCACGATCTCGCCGTTCTCGTCGCAAAGCAGCACGCGGTCGGCGTCGCCGTCGTGGCTGATGCCAATCTTCGCGCCGGTTTTCCTGACGATGCGGGCGATTTCCTCCGGGTGGGTGCTGCCGCACGCGGCGTTGATGTTGCGGCCATTGGGGGCGTTGTGGCAGATGTGCAGTTCCGCGCCCAGCTCGCGCAGGATGCAAGGGGAAGACTTGTAGGCGGCTCCGTTGGCGCAGTCGAGCGCGATGGAAAACCCTTCGAGCGTGAGCCCGCGCGGGAAGCTCGACTTGGCGAATTCGATGTAGCGGCCCAGCGCGTCGTCGATGCGGGTGGCGCGGCCGATGTTGTCGGCGGTGGGGCGGATCGACTCGATCTCGCCGCTGAAGACGAGGTTCTCGATGCGGGCCTCGATCTCGTCGTCCAGTTTGTAACCGTCGTGGCGGAAGAATTTGATCCCGTTGTCTTCGTAAGGATTGTGGGAGGCGCTCAAGACGATCCCGGCGTCGGCGCGCAGGGAGCGGGTGATGTAGGCGACGCCGGGGGTCGGCAGCGGCCCGATGAGCAGGACATCGACGCCGAGCGAGGTGATCCCGGCCACGAGCGCGTTCTCCAGCATGTACCCGGAGATGCGGGTATCCTTGCCGATGACGATCTTGGGCCGCGCGCCCAGCCCGTGGGGGCGGCCATTCGCCTGGGCGAAGACGTGGGCGGCGGCGCGCCCCAGCTTCAAGGCGGTTTCGGCGGTTACGGGCTCCACGTTGGCGACGCCGCGCACGCCGTCGGTGCCGAAAATTTTGCGGGATTTAGCGGAGGACATGCGAGGGAGCGTGGGGCGGGTTAGGGTTCATCGAGGTCGTATCGATCGTCTTTTTGATGAGAAACCAGAGGATGCTCGCGGCCACCAGGGCCAGAAGCTTCGCTTCCCAGTTCTGTAGAATCAGGTTCTTCATACTTTTCGAGCAAAAGGAGCTGGCCCAGGCGGCGCTTGAAGTCGTCGGGATCGAAGTCCCGCTCAATGCGCCCCCGGTGGCAGATGGAGACGTTCCCGGTTTCTTCGCTGACCACAATGGCGATGGCGTCGCTTTCCTCCGTGATGCCGAGGCCCGCCCGGTGGCGCAGCCCGAGGTTGCGGTCCAGGTCGTGGCGCTGGCTGACGGGGAAAATGCAGGCGGCGGCGAGAATCCGATCGTTGCGGAGGATCAGGCCGCCGTCGTGAAGGGGCGTCTTGGGGTGGAAGATGGTGACGATCAGCTCGGTGGAGAGTTCGCTGTCGATGGTCACGCCGCTTTCGGCGAAGGCGTGGACGTTGGACTCGCGCTCCAGGGCGATCAGCGCGCCAAGCTGGCGGTTGGAGAGCTCAAAGGCCGCCTCGGCGAGCACTTCGATGGTTTCCCGCTTTTGCGTGACGGTGGAGAAGATGTGCTGGCTGCCCAGCGCCGCCAGCGCGCGCCGCAGCTCGGGCTGGAAGATCACCACCAGCGCGATGGCCAGGAAGGCCGTGAACGAGCGGATCAACCAGTAAATGACCTGCAACTTGAGGATCTGCGAAAGGAGCGTGAAGGTAAGCAGCAGCACCAGCAACCCGGTGAGCACCTTCGCCCCGCGCGTGCCCCGGAAGTAGAGGTAGCTGTAGTAGATGACGACCCAGAGGATGCCGATCTCCACGCCGGAGCGCCAGTTGGCCCCGATGAAACCGAACAAGGAAAAGGCGAGCGGCGCGGGAATCATGAGTTAAGAATCGCTTCCGTCATGCGGAGCGCCTCCACGTTCGCTTTGACATCGTGGACCCGGAACACGACGGCCCCCAGCTCACGGCCGAGGCTCGTGAGGGCTACTGTGGGCCAGAAGCGTTGTTCAAGGGCCATATCGTCGATCAATTCTCCCATAAACCGCTTGCGGGAAACGGCCCAGACGATCGGGCGGCCGGGCAGCTCGGGCGGACACAAGTCGCGCACATGCCGCAGGAGCATCACGTTGTGTTCCACTGTCTTGCCAAAACCGGGGCCGGGGTCGAGGACGATCCGCAACGGGTCGATCCCCGAGCGTAGGGCGTGGGCGGCGCTTTGTCTAAGGAAATCCCGGACTTCGGCCACGACGTCGGTGTAGCGGGGGGCGGCTTGCATGGTGCCGGGCGTCCCCTGCATGTGCATCAGGATCACGCCCGCGCCCGTCTCCGCCGCGAGGGGGCCCATCTCCGGGTCGCCTCGCAGCGCGGTGATGTCGTTGATGATCGCCGCGCCCGCCGCCAGGGCCGCGCGCGCAACCGCCGCTTTGGTGGTGTCCACGGAAATCGCGGCCTTGAGCTTGCCCGCGAGACGCTCGATCACCGGGATGACCCGCCGGAGTTCCTCCGCCTCCGGCACAGGGTCCGAACCGGGCCGGGTCGATTCGCCGCCGATGTCGATGATCTCGGCTCCCTCGGCCTCCATCCGCAAGGCGTGGTCCACGGCGGCCTCCGGGTCAAAGAACTGGCCGCCGTCGGAGAACGAGTCGCGCGTGCAATTGAGGATGCCCATCACCACGCCGCCGCGCGCGGAAAAGTCGAAAGTGCGGTCTTTGATGTGCCAGAGCATGGGAGTCCCGTCATTGTAGGCGCGCCGCGCCTCCCAAGGAAAGCAGAGAACGCGCTTGCGCCCGAAAGCGCGAATAAGGACTTCTCCATCCGGGCAACCTCTGCTAGTCTTTTCCCCTACACCCCACACCTATCTGGAATTTATGGCCAAGACCGACGCTCCCGCAGAAGACAAACTCATCGCCGCCCGCAACAAGAACCTCGATCTGGCCATCCAGCAGATCGAAAAAGACTACGGAACTGGAGCCATCATGCGCCTGGGAGACAAGACCTCCATGGAGGTGGAAGTGATCCCCTCGGGCAATATCTTGATTGACCGCGCCCTCGGCGTGGGTGGGTTCCCGCGCGGCCGGGTGGTCGAAATCTTCGGGCCGGAATCCTCCGGCAAAACCACGCTTACGCTCACCGTTGTGGCCCAGGCCCAGAAACGGGGCGGTCTGGCCGCCTTCATCGACGTCGAGCACGCGCTCGACCCGGTCTATGCCCGCAAGCTGGGCGTTAACGTGGACGACCTCCTCATCTCCCAGCCGAGTTCCGGCGAGGAAGCCCTGCGCATCTGCGAAACCCTTGTGCGCTCCAACGCGCTGGACATCATCGTTATCGACTCCGTAGCCGCGCTCGTCACCAAACAGGAACTGGAAGGGGAGATCGGCGATTCCACCGTCGGCGCGCAGGCCCGCCTGATGAGCGCCGCGCTGCGAAAACTGACCTCCCTCATTTCCAAAGCCCGCACTACCTGCGTTTTTACCAACCAGATCCGCGAAAAGATCGGCGTCATGTTCGGCAACCCGGAGACGACCCCCGGCGGCAAGGCCCTCAAATTCTACGCCAGCGTCCGGTGCGACATCCGGCGCATCGGGGCCATCAAAGTGGGCGACGGCACCGTGACCGGCAACCGCACGAAGCTCAAAATCGTCAAGAACAAGGTGGCTCCGCCCTTCACCGAGTGCGAGTTCGACATCATGTACAACGAGGGGATCTCGCACACCGGCTCGCTGCTCGACCTGGCCCTGGAACAGGGGATCATCGAGAAGCGCGGCTCGTGGATGAGCTACAAGGGCAACCAGCTCGCCCAGGGGCGCGACGCCGCCAAAGAAGTGCTCAAGGCCGACGCCGCCCTCTACGAGGAAATCGAGACGGCCGTGAAGGCCAAGCTCGACGAGGCCGCAGCAGCGTAAAGCAGAGGCGTTTGGAGGGCCAAAGGCCCGAAGGCATATCAGCCTGGGCCAACGGCCCAGGACTCACGGCAATAACACGCCAAGGGCTGAAAGCCCGATGCATTTTACCCCCAAGATGCGTCGGGCTTTCAGCCCTCAACACCTGTGAACCAGCTACCTAGGGCTTCGCCCTAGGCTGGTATGCAGCCGCGCCTTTGGCGCTCATAGCATCGATGCGATATAGTGCTAATATTTAAATCGCCCGTTTCCAATAGTATCGCGGCAACAACAAAGACGAGAGGATGGGTGATCCAAACGCTGCTCGCGTGAAAATAGCTATATTGCCACACTGAGCGACTAACCTCCGTGCAAGCTCCATGACTACAAAGGAAATAATGACTGCCCCGAATATAGCTATTGAGAGCATCACCTCCCAGGTACACCGCACCGATCCAAAACACAGCAAAGTTGATTATCGCAATCGTAAAAATCGGGATAAGATCATTTTACCGCGTCGAGTCATTGTCCTACGCTGCGTTCGGTAATCGAAACCCATAGCGTCAACCCTGCCCGATCAAACCAAGCCGGGCAAGCCGAAAACCCATATACCCATTCTCTTCGCAGACATGAATTTGAGAGTTGACTCTCAATATCCCGCGTGCGAGGTTGCCACGCCATGATGTATCTCACGCAGCAGAAGCGCGTTCTGGGAGCGGTGTTTGAGCGGGCCAACCGCCCGCTCACCCCGCCCGAGATTTGCGAAGAGGCTCGCAAGGAGATCCCGGCGCTCAGCATTGCGACCGTCTACCGGGCCATCAAGCAATTCCTGGAAGAGGGGCAGATCCGCGCGGTGGAAGTCCCCGGCGCGGCCCCGCATTACGAAAGCGCGGCCCGGCATCACCACCACTTCTTTGTCTGCCGCGAATGCAAGCGGCTCTTCGATTTGATCGGCTGCGTGCGCGGGGTCGGGTCGCTCGCGCCGGAGGGGTTTCGCGTCCGGCAACACGAGATCGTCCTTTATGGCGAATGTGCCGCGTGCACCAACCCTCCAAACAAAAGCCGGACGGTATGAACCTGATTTATTTTCTAGTCGCATTTGCCGCCCTCCTTGTTTCTTCGGCCAAGGCGGAGCCGCTCAAGATCGTGGCCTCCTTCTACCCGATGTATGTGATGACGCTCAACATCGTGGGGGAGACGCCGGGCGTCACCGTGGAGCCCATGACGGAGCCGCTCACCGGCTGCCTGCACGACTACCAACTCACGCCCGCCGACCTCAAGAAGCTGGCCACGGCGGACGTTTTTGTGGCCAACGGCGCCGGGATGGAGACGTTCCTGGAAAAAGCGGTGCGCCAATCGCCCAAGCTCAAAGTGATCGAGGCCAGCAAGGGGATTCCGCTCGCGTTCCCCGAGAATCCGCACCTGTGGGTCAGCATCACCGGGGCCATTGCCGAGACGAACGCCATCGCCAAAGGGCTGGCCGCCGCCGACCCGGCCCATGCCGCCGCGTACACCGCCAACGCCGCCGGCTACGTGGCGCGGCTGGAAGCCCTGCGCCGGAAGATGCACGCCGCGCTCGACGGGGTGAAGCGGCGCGAAATAGTGACCTTCCACGAGGCGTTCCCGTATTTCGCCAGCGAGTTCGGGCTCCAGATCGCCGCGGTGGTGGAACGCGAGCCCGGCTCCGAGCCGAGCGCCGGGGAGCTTGCCCAAACGATCCGCATCATCCGCCAGCACCACGTGCGCGCCCTCTTTGCCGAGCCGCAATACCCGGCCCGGAGCGCGCAGCTCATCGAACGCGAAACGGGCGTCCCCGTCCGCATTCTGGACCCGGCGGTGACGGGGCCGAAGGACCCGGAGCAGGCGCGCGGTGCGTATCTGCGCGCCATGGAAGCCAATTTGCAAGTGTTGCAGGAGGCTCTGCGGGAGTAACGCGATGGAACCCGAACATCATCACAAGGGGCTGGCCCGACACGTGTGCGGCGAATGCTGCACGCGGCTGGAGGGGCTGGGCGTGACGCTCGACGGCCGCCGCGTGCTGGAAGACGTCTCGCTCCACCTCCATTGCGGCGAGCTGACCACGCTGGTCGGCCCCAACGGCGCGGGAAAATCGACCCTCCTGCGCGCGCTGCTGGGGGAAGTCGCTCACACCGGGGCGATCCATTTCCTGCCGGTCTTCGGCCATGGGCGCGAGGACGCCCCGGCCGTCGGCTATGTCCCGCAGCAACTCCAGTTTGACCGCTTCTCGCCCATCAGCGTGCAGGACGCTTTCTCTTGCGCCCTCTCGCGCTGGCCCGTGGCCCTGGCGCACCGGCGGCGCGACCGCCAAACGGCGCGGGAAGCCCTTGATGCCGTGGAGGCGGGGCATCTGCTGGGGCGCAAGCTGGGAGAGCTTTCCGGCGGGGAACTGCAACGGGTCCTGCTCGCCCTCTCGCTGACGCCCGTCCCCAATCTCCTGCTGCTGGACGAGCCGGTCTCCGGCATCGACCTGCCTGGCCGCGAGCTTTTTTACCGGACGGTCTCGGAGCTGCGGCGGCGCTATGACCTCTCCATCCTGATGGTTTCGCACGACCTGGCCGGGGTGACGGCCGTGAGCGACCGGATCGTTTTCTTGAACCGCCGGATCGTTTGCGCCGGGTCGCCCGCCGAAGTCATCGCAGACCGGGAAGTCCGGCACACCTTCGGGCTCGATTTCACCCCCTCCCCACGCCCATGAACACCTGGCACGCCCTCGTCTCCCTGCTCCCTTTTGAGTGGGCCCAGTTCGGCTTCATGCGCACGGCGCTGCTGGCCATCCTGATCGTCTCGCCGCTCTTCGCGCTGATGGGGACTCTCATTGTCAACAACCGCATGGCCTTCTTTTCCGACGCCATCGGGCACGCCTCGCTGACGGGCGTGGGCCTGGGGGTGCTGCTCGGGCTGGCGGATCCGCTCTGGGCGCTGGTCGGCTTCGCCCTGGCGCTCGGCTTCGGAATAATGACCCTCCAGCGCACCACGCACGCCGCGTTTGACACGGTGATCTCGCTGAGCATGTCCTTTAGCGTGGCGCTGGGGGTGGTCCTCCTTTCCCACGGGGGCAATTTCACCAAATTCAGCCATTATCTCATTGGCGATCTGCTGAGCATCACGCCCGCCGAAGTGGGGCGGCTGCTGGTCACGACGCTTGTCGTCGGGGGCGGCCTGCTCTGCGGCTACAACCGGATCCTGCTCATCGGCCTCAACGAATCGCTGGCCCGCAGCCGCGGCATGAACGCCTGGTGGACGCAGATGCTCTTCTGCACGGGGGTCGTGATGGTGGTGACGATGAACCTGAGCTGGGTGGGCATCCTGATCGTCAACTCGCTCCTCATCGTCCCGGCGGCCGGGGCGCGCAACCTGGCCCGCAACGCCCGGCAATACGTGTTCTACGCCATGGGCATCGCCCTCTTTTCCGGCGTGAGCGGCCTGCTCCTTTCCTATTACGCCAACACCGCCACCGGGGCCACCATCGTGCTCGTGGCCATGGCCTGCTATGCCGCCACCCTGGGGGCCAAGGCCGTCCGCAACCGCGTGTAGCACGAAAAAAAGCGCTTTTTTCCTTTGGCGGCCCCCCTTGCGCGGGGGAAAATCCGGATTATATTGTTTTAGGAAGACGCCGCTGGTTCTTCAAGAGATTGTAGCAGATTCTTGAAGCACTGGTTCCCTAAAGGCAACGAAAGGGAAAAAACAACGACGCCTTCCTGATTTTTTTGTACGAAGAGAGCGCCCGGTGGAAAGGAGTGGGCGTTTTGCCAAAAATACGCCAAACTGCCGCTTCTATGAGCCCGACGCCCGCGCTCCGCAATCCGCTCAACCGGTGGGACGACCACCCGTTCATTGTCATCTGGGAAGTGACCCGGTCGTGCGCCCTTGCGTGCCGCCACTGCCGGGCCGAGGCGCAGTCCCGGCGCGATCCCCGCGAGCTTTCCACGCAGGAGGGCAAGGCGCTCATCAATGCGGTCGCGCGCGCCACGCCCGGCTACTTTATCCTGACCGGGGGCGACCCGATGATGCGCCCGGACATCCTCGAACTGGTGGCCTATGCCCGGAGCCAGGGGCTGGAAGTGGCCTTGAGCCCCAGCGCGACGCCCAAATTCCTGCGGGCCGATTTGCAGGCGCTGCATGACGCCGGGCTGCACCGGCTCTCGCTGAGCCTGGACGGGGCCTCGCGGGAAACCCATGACGCCTTCCGGGGCGTGAAGGGGACGTGGGACTGGACGCAGACAGCCATGGAGGCGTGCCGCCGCCACGGGCTCGATTTCCAGATCAACACGACGCTGACCCGCCAGAATTTGGACGAGTTCGACCGCTTCGTGGCGCTGATGGAGACGATCCGCCCGGCGATGTGGAACCTCTTCCTGCTCGTCCCCACCGGGCGCGGCAAGAACGCGGATTTGCTCGACGGCCCCGAGTTGGAGGCGCTCTTCCACCGCCTCTACACCCTTTCGAAGACGGTCCCCTACAAGATCAAGACAACCGAGGGGCAGCACTACCGGCGCGTGGCGTGGCAGCGCTGGCGGGAGGAAAAAGCGGGGCCGCCCCCGATGCTGGGCAACACGAACGACGGCAAGGGGTTCCTCTTCGTCTCGCACACCGGCGACATCTGCCCCAGCGGGTTCCTCCCCATGGCCGCCGGAAACGTGCGGGAAGCGGAATTGATCGAGGTCTACCGCCACTCCCCGCTGCTCAAAAGCTTGCGCGAGCCCGGCCTCCTCAAAGGCAAGTGCGGCCGGTGCGAATGGAACCGGATCTGCGGCGGTTCGCGCGCACGCTCCTACGCCATGACGGGGGATTTCCTCGCCTCCGAGCCGCTCTGCGTCTACGAACCCCATTCCAGCCCCCTCGCGCCGCCCAGCGAAGTGGCTCACCCGGGGAAGATGATAGAAGCTCTGCCTAACGCCATGCTCTTTCCGCCATCCATACCTGCTTCGCCCGCTGCCGTCCCAAAGGGACTATCGTCTATAGTCTCACCCCTCTATAGTCCTCCTGCCCAATGATCAACCTGACCCGTCTCCTTTGCGGCGTGGCCCAGCCCGCCGACGCGCTCCGCTACGGCATGGGCCATGGCGCGCCCGCCTCCGCCGCCGAACGCCGCCCCATCGTGGTCTGGAACATCACGCGGCGGTGCAACTTGAAGTGCGTCCATTGTTACTCCGACTCCGACGCGCGCGACTACCCGGGCGAACTGACCTGGGAGCAATGCCGCGCGGTCGTTGACGACCTGGCCGCGTTCGGCGTCCCCGGCCTCCTCCTCTCCGGCGGCGAACCGCTCATTCACCCGCGCTTTTTCGACCTCGCCCGGTACGCCCGGGAGCGGGGGCTGCGGCTGACGATTTCCACCAACGGCACGCTGATCACCGCCGACGTGGCCGCGCGGCTGCGCACGATCGGCTTCGCCTACGTCGGCATTTCCCTGGACGGCATCGGCGCAACGCACGACCGCTTCCGGGGGCGCGAGGGGGCGTTCCAAAAAGCGGTGGCGGCCTTCCACCACTGCCGGGCCGTGGACCAGAAAGCGGGCCTGCGCCTTACGCTGACCCGGCATACGGTGATGGACATCGACCGCATCCTCGACTTCATCGAGGAGGAGGAAATCCAGCGCGTTTGCTTCTACCACCTGGTCTACAGCGGGCGCGGGGTGAACCTTTCGCTCCTGGGGCCGGGGGAGATCCGCACGGCGCTCGACAAGATCATGGACCGCGTGGAAGCCTGGCACGCCGCCGGGCTCGACCGGGAAGTGCTCACCGTGGACCAGCCCGCCGACGGCCCCTACCTGCTCCAGCGCCTCGCGGGCGACCCTGCCCGCCATGCCCAGGCCCTGGAGCTGATCCGCTGGAACGGCGGCGGCAACCACGGCAGCGGCGTCGGCATCGGCAACATCGACACGCAGGGGAACGTCCACCCGGACCAATTCTGGCAGGATCACACGCTTGGCAATGTCAAAATGACCCCGTTCAGCCGGATCTGGAGCCGCCAGGACGACGCCTTCCTCAACGGACTGCGCACCCGGCCCCGGCCCGTGACGGGGCGCTGCGCCACGTGCCGCCACCTCGACCTCTGCGGCGGCGGCTTCCGCGTCCGGGCCTGGCAGCGCTTCTGCGACCCGTGGCGCGAAGACCCCGGCTGCTACCTGAGCGACGCCGAGATTGCGTAACGCTTGCCATCCAAAAGTCATCCCTCCCGCGTTTTCCCGTGCAAGGGAGCCCTGTTTTTCGCATGGGAAGCGCGTAAAGTACAGCAATTCTCGAAAAGAATTGCTGAATCAAGCCACGAACAAGCTGGCAAGGCGCAAGCGCAATGGCTATGGCTTTACGCCGCAGCCCAAGCGCCGCAACGCCACCAGATAGCTTGTGCCGCCCAGCTCTTTCGGAAAGGATTTTTGAGAATTGATCCAAGTCTTTGCGTATGAACGACGCCGAATCATCGCGGGAATGCTCCCATCCCCCCGGCACCCCCGAGGTGCCCCGCGGGGTGTTGCGCGCTTCCGTGGATACGGCGCAGCATTCGGTGACGATTGATTACGACCCGTCGGTCCTCACCGACGAGTCGATCCGCGAAGTGGCCAGCCGGTTGGTCCCCGAGGGGGAATCCCACTTTGGCAAATGCCTCTTGCGGCTGCACGGGCGCGCTTGCGAAGCCTGCGCCATCCGGTTCGAGCGGAAGGCGGAGGCGATCCCCGGCGTCCGGCGGGCCACGGCCACGTTCATCGGCGGCGTGATGACCGTCACCTACAACAACCAGCTTCTCACGCCGGCTGAGGTGGTCGAAAAAGTCAGCGCGACCGGGGCGTCCGTCACGCCGCTGGCGCGCGAGGAGTCCAAAACCTGGCTCCGCACCGACGGGGTGGAAGCCGTCTGCACCGTGCTGTGCCTGCTTTTTACCGTGGCGGGCTGGCAGGCCCATCACCAGGCGGGCGGGGATACGGTGTTTTCCACCCTCTGGTATCTTCTGGCCTACCTGACCGGCGGGGCCTTTGGCGTGCGGGCCAGCCTCCGGTCGCTGCACCAGTGGACTATCGACGTCGATTTGCTGATGGTCCTGGCGGCGCTCGGGGCGGCCTACGTCGGCGCGCCGCTGGAGGGGGCCACGCTCCTCTTCCTCTTTTCCGTTTCCAACGTCCTCCAGGAATACGCCATCGACCGTACCCGCAAGGCGATCCGGTCGCTCATGAAGCTGCGGCCCGAGAACGCGCTCACGCGGCGTGGTGGCGCGACGGTCCTCCTGCCGGTGGAGCAGCTCGTCGCCGGCGACATCGTGCTCGTGCGGCCCGGGGAGGCGATCCCGCTGGACAGCGAAATCGTGGAAGGCTCCAGCGCCGTCAACCAGGCGTCCGTTACCGGGGAATCGATGCCGGTCCTCAAAAATCCGGGCGACCCGGTGTTCGCCGGGACAATCAACCAGAGCGGCGGGCTGGAGATCCGCGTCACGCGGCTGGCGAAGGATTCCACCATCGAAAAGCTGATCCGCATGGTGGAGGAGGCGCAGAGCGAGAAGGCGGGGGCGCAGCGGTTCCTGGACCGGGCGGAACAGTGGTACGCCTGCGGCGTCCTCGCGTTCACCCTGGCGCTGATCTTCGGTCCCTCCATTCTTCCGCACTTTTTCCCGCAGTTCCTGGCGCACCAGCCATTCGACCAGATTTTCTACCGGGCCATGACGGTGATGGTGGTCGCCTCCCCGTGCGCCCTGATTTTAAGCACCCCCGCCTCCATCCTCTCGGCCATCGGCGGCGCGGCGCGCCGGGGCGTCCTCTTCAAGGGGGGCGTGCACCTGGAGCAGACGGCCGATGTCTATATCGTGGCTTTTGACAAAACCGGGACGCTCACCGAAGGCCAGCCCCGCGTGACCGACGCCGTGGTGCACGGAGCCCGCGTTTCCCTGGACGAGGCGGCGGCGGTGCGCGGCGCGCACTCCGAAGGGATCGCCCTGCTCCGGTTCGCCGCCGCCGTGGAGTTCAAATCCGAGCACCCGCTGGCGCACGCCATGGTGGAGGAGGCGCAGCGGCGCGGGCTGTCGCTCCCAAATTGCGCGGGGTTCCAGTCCGTCTCCGGGCAGGGGGCCTGCGGCGAGGTGGAGGGGCGGCGGATCGCCGTCGGCAGCGCCCGGTATTTCGACGCGCTCGGAGTGCGGAGATGCGAGGAGACGCTCCGGTGCGTGGAGGCGCTCCAGCGGGAGGGCAAAACGTGCGTGCTGGTGGGGGAACTGGATGCCGCGGGCGGCGGCGGAGGCGCAATCCTGGGGGCCGTGGCCATTGCCGACGTCCTGCGCGCGAGCGCGGCGGAAGTGGTGGCGCGGTTGAAGGCCGTGGGGGTCCAGCGGGTCGTCATGCTCACCGGCGACAACGCGCGCGTGGCCGCCGCCATCGGGCGGCAGGCGGGCGTGGACGAGGTGCACGCCGAGCTGCTGCCGGAGGACAAAGTGCGCGTCATCCGGGAGCTGAAAGCGATGGGGACCGTGGCGATGGTGGGGGACGGCGTGAACGACGCCCCGGCGCTCGCCCTGGCCAACGTTGGCATCGCCATGGGAGCCGCCGGGACGGACGTGGCGATGGAAACCGCCGACGTGGTCCTGATGAGCGACAATCTGCACAACGTCCCCTTTGCCATCGCCGTCGCGCGCCAGGCGCGCCGGGTGATCTGGCAGAATCTCACCTTCGCGCTCTCCGTGATCGTGCTGCTCATCATCTCCGCGCTCGGGTTCGACCTGTCGCTCCCCTTCGGCGTGGTCGGCCACGAAGGGAGCACCGTGATCGTCTGCCTCAACGGACTGCGACTGCTCGCCTTCCGGGGCAAGCTTGCCGCTTGACCTGCTTCGCGCTACCGCGCGAGGGGGATGGCACGCTCCATCCCGTGCGATGGGCTCCCTCCGGGCGGCAAAAACAGCCCGTCCATCCGCCCGGCGCGCGCCGGATCCGGTTTGGAATGAAAAACGACCTTTTGGAGGCCGTCGCGGAGCCGGTGCGGATGATCGGCGGGATCGTCTGCATGGCGGCCGACACCGCGCGCGAGACGCTCGACCACATTGTCCAGGGCCATGCGCCGTTCCGCGCGGGGATTTTCTTCGCCCAGGCCGACCGCGCGGGCGTGGGGTCGGTGCCGCTGGTGGCGATGATCTCGTTTTTCATGGGGCTGACGATGGCGCTTCTGACCGGCTACCAGCTCCGCAAATTCGGAACGCAGGACCTGGTGCCGGGCCTGGTGGGGATCGGATTTTCGCGGGAGCTGGGGCCGCTCATGACGGGCATCATGCTGGCGGCGCGCATCGGCGCGGCCTACACGGCGGAGCTGGGGACGATGACGGCGAGCGAGGAGGTGGAGGCCATCGACGCCATGGGGGTCGGCCCGCTGCGCTTCCTGGCGGCCCCGCGCGTGCTGGCGGTATTCCTCTTGCTGCCGTGCCTGAGCGTGGCCTCCAACCTCGCGGCGCTGGCGGGCGGGGCGCTCGTGTGCGAGCGGCAGTTCGGCATCCCCACCCGTTATTTTATCGAGCTGGTGCTGGAAAACCTGGTGATCCGCGACATCGTGGCGGGGGTGGTGAAGAGTTTTCTTTTCGGCCTCATCATCGGCCTGATCTCCTGCTACAAGGGGCTGGCGGTGACGGGGGGGGCGGCCGGCGTCGGCACGGCGACGACTTCCAGCGTCGTGACGGCCATCACGGCGGTGATCGCCGCCGACACGTTCATGAACATTCTCCTGGTGGCCCTTTATGAATGAGCCCCGCACCAGCGCGCACGCCGTCTGCCCGCCGATCATCGAACTGCGGAGCGTCAGCCTGGAGTTTGAGGAGAAGCCGATCCTGCGCCGCCTGAACCTGCGCGTGGAGCGGGGGCAGCGGATGGTCATCATGGGCCAGAGCGGCGCGGGCAAGAGCACGCTCCTGCGGCTGATTCTGGGGGTGCTCCAGCCCTCGGCGGGATCGGTGCTTTTCGACGGTTCCCCTTTGAGCGGAGCCTCCCGCCGCCAGGTGAACGCGATGCGCCGCCGGATGGGGATGGTCTACCAATCCAGCGCGCTCATCTCCTCCCTTTCCGTGCGCGACAATCTGGCGCTCCCGCTGGAGGAACTGACGCACAAGCACCGGGCGGAGATCGACCGGATCGTGGAGGAAAAGCTCGCGCTCGTGGGGATGGAGGAGACGGGGCCGCTGATGCCCTCCGAGCTTTCCGGCGGGATGCGCAAGCGCGTCGGCATCGCCCGGGCGATGGTGATGGAGCCGGAGTTGCTCCTCTTCGACGAGCCGACGACGGGGCTGGACCCGGTCCTCGCGGCGGTGATCGACGGCCTCATCATCCGCCTCACCGAGCAGGCCCACGCCACCTCCATCATCGTGACGCACGAGCTGACCAGCGCCTTCCGCGTCGCCACCCGGATGGCCATGCTTTTCCACGGGCGCATCGTGGAGGAGGCGGTGCCCGAGCGTTTCCGGGCCAGTTCCAACCCGGTGGTCGAACAGTTTATCGAAGGCCGCACGGAGGGGCCCATTTCGTGACATGGCTTTGATCCGCAATGAACTGCGCACCGGCGTGCTGGTGCTCTCGAGTCTCGTCATCCTGGCGGGAATCCTGATTTTCCTCGGCGCGCCGGGGGCTTTTGGCGAGCGCCGGGTCTTCCGCGTCTATTTCGACAACGCCGGCGGGATCAACGTGGGCGCTCCGGTGATGCTGGCCGGGCGGCGGGTGGGCCAGGTGGCGCGGCTGATCTCGCCGGTCCCCGCCGCCGAGCGTCCCCGGCCCGAGCTGGCGGCGGTGGTGGAGGTGTCGGTTTCCAACGAAGCGCAAATTTACCGCAAGCAGCGCGTCACCATGCTGCAATACAGCCTGCTGGGCGAGCAGGTGATCGATTTCACGCTCGGCGACGAGGCCTCCGGGCGTGCCACGGCGGGAGCGGCTTACGTGGGGGAGCGCCAGCCGGGCCTGGGCGACGTGGGCCAGCGCGTGCTCGAAAAACTCGATCCGGTGGTGGACAGCGCGACCCTGGCGATGAAGGATCTGCAAAAGACCTCCAAAAACCTCACCGAGATTACCAAGGACGGCTCGGATATGGTGCTTGCGATTGCCAATTTCCGGCAGCTTGGCGAGCGGCTGGTGGTGCTTTCCGGCACGGACGGGGCATTGCAGCGCACCCTCGGGAACCTGCAGGAGCTGACCGGCAGGGAAAGCCCGCTGGCGCGCGCGCTGGCGCACGCGGAGATGTTTACCGGCGCGCTCGCGGAGAACCGGGACATCGGCGTTTCCCTGCGCAACTTCCGGCAGGCCAGCGAGGCTTTGAGCGTCACCGCGCGGGGCCTCAAGACGAGCGTGCGCTGCCTGCGCCCAGGCATCGACCAGACGGTCCACAACGCCGAGCAGTTCACCGATACCGTCAAGCATCAGCCGTGGCGGCTCATCTGGCCCTCCACTAAAAAATATCCCGACGATTCCTCGCAGATTTGCGGCGCGCCGACCCCGGGGTGCCCTGCCATCGCGGAGAAGACGGCCGCGAAAAACCCGCCGCGCCGGTAGGGAGAAGCGGGGGATTTGCCTCCCCGTGCCAAATCTCCCGATGGGGCATGCGATTGTCCGCGAATCTCTGATACCAATGACACCGTTGGATTGGTCTGATGGATTGGCCTTATTGTCCCAAAGGGACAACCCGAAAGTAGCCCGGCGTTTTAACGCCGGGTTCGCGGGAAACAACGCTTCGTCCCGGAGGGACGTTTGATGGGGGGGAAATGACGCTCATTTTCAACCGTCCCTGCCGGGACGAAAGGCTTCGCTCTCCCTA
>JBAWXX010000012.1:0-61297 GCA_037143855.1 Verrucomicrobiota bacterium
GAGGGCAATGATGGGGCGAGCCATGCACGCCATCTTACATTAATGGCATGTAGTGCCCATCTATTTCGCGTACACTACACTAGTGTGGTGAGTTATAAATTCGCGTCATAATTCCGGCCCCTTTTTCAATTTTTCGGCGTTGCTTCCTCGGGCAATATCTTCAGATATTGCCTTTCGGTCGCGCCTTGAAAAATGCGGAAAATGGACTCGGACTTATTTCGTGAACTTGCCTGACAGGGACACTAGACACTAGGTTCAAACAAATCGCTGACGGTTTCGGCGCGCTGGATGCGGGCGGCGAGGGCGTCGAGCGCGGCATCGCCAAAGGCCGAGGTGAGCGGCACGGCGCGCGGGCCCATCGGGGTCCGAAAGACGACTTCGTCCCACTGGATGGAGGCGATTGCCGCGTTGAACTTGGCCACGGCGCGCCCGCGGAAGAAGGCGCGGGTGGTGGCGGGAGGCTGGAAGATGGCGTCGCGGATTTCGTCTTCCTTCAAAAACCGGCGGACGGCGCACGTGCGGAGCATCTCGTGGTAGAGCCCGGCGATGGGGTCGATGTTGTGGTATTCCATGTCGATGGATTGCAGCCATGGGTCGGCCCAGTCGAGGTGTTCGGCTTCGCGGAAGGTCGTCAGTAAATATTTCTTGGCCACCCAATCGACCCGGTCGGCGCAGTCCATCGGGTCGGCCTGCAAGTCGTTGAGAAGGGCTTCCCATTCGGCGAGCACCCAGCGCGTTTCCTCGGCGCTCTGGTCGCAATAGCGCCGGGCGGCGTCGAGGTAGATGCGCTGGATTTCGATGGCGGAAATTTTGCGGCCGTCGGCGAGTTCCACCAGCCAGTCGTAGTCGGCGTCGCGGCTGATCGACTTGGCGGCTTCCACGGGGGCCGCCAGTTCCAGGGCGGGCGCGTGGCCTTTCTCAATCAGCTCCAGGACGAGCGCGGTGGTCCCGATTTTGAGGGCGGTGGCCACTTCGTTCATGTTCGCGTCGCCGATGATGACGTGGAAGCGGCGGTACTTGGCCGTGTCGGCGTGGGGCTCGTCGCGGGTGTTGACGATGGGCCGCCGGTTCATGGTGTCGATGGAGACGAGCACGCTGAAAAAGTCGGCCCGCTGGGAGATCTGGAAGACGCCGGGGCGTGGAATGTTCTCCTCCCCTTCCACGCCGATCTTCCCCGCGCCCGCGTAGATCTGCCGGGTGACGAGAAAGGGGACGCTCCCCGTGACGATGCGGTCCCACGGGACCTCGCGCGCCATGAGGTAGTTGTCGTGGCAGCCGAAGGAGTGGCCCACGAAGTCGGTGTTGTTTTTGTAAAGCCGGACCTTCCGCTCCGGCTGCAGGTCGGCGATCCGGGCGTTGCGCCGCCGCGCGCATTCCCAAAGGACGCGCTCCCCGGCTTTGTCCTGGGCGACCATCTCGCGCAGGGTGGTGCACTCCGGGGTGCTGTATTCCGGGTGGGCGTGGTCGTTGTAAAAGCGCGCGCCGTTGCTCAAAACCAGGTCGCCCTTGATCTCCTCGAAAGTCAATGGGCGGATTTTGTCGATCTCGTAATAGGCGGCCTCGTCCGTGTCCTGCAGGAGTTCCTTGGCGCGGAAACCGCGGGCGTCCTTGTGGGGGTCTTCGAGATCGTAGTCCCACTTCATCGCCGCCCCGTGCTCGGTGTAGCTGCGCACGACCTCGATGGACTCCTGCACCACATCGACGGTTTCCTGGCCGTCCACGGCGATCCCGTATTCCGTTTCGATGCCAAACACTCTGTTCATAGGGTTGGGGAGGTTTTTTATTCTCACGCAAAGACGCAAAGGCGCAAAGGGGACTGGGAGCCTTGGTGCGCGCAGAGAAGAAAGGAAACGGCTGTCGCTCTTGATTGAAGAGCGAAGTGCAACTTCGCCATTCCATGCGTTCCCCAGCGCGACTTGGGAATGAGGGGGTGCCGTGCGGTTTTCTCCCTCTTCTCTTTGCGCCTTTGCGTCTTTGCGTGAGGCATAAATAGTTTGGCTATACCACCGCTGTGTGCGGCGCGGGGCGCGCCAGACCGGGGCGGACGGGAGTGATGCGGACAACGTTTTCCGGGTCATAGTCGATCAGCTTGAGCCAGTCTTCGGTGATGTCCGTGGGCGGGAAGATGTCGTTCTCCTCGTATTCCGCGTCGAGCGAACAGCGCAGGTCGTCCTCGCCGATGCCCTCCGGGCCGCCGGTGGCGATGGCCCGCTTGATGGCCAACCCCTTGGCCCGCTCCACGATGGAGGCGATGATCGCGCCGCTGACCAGGTCGCCCCGGAAGAGGGTCTCTTTTTTCCCGCTGCGCAGCGTTACCTCCAGGAAGCGGTTGGCGTCGCGGTGGGCGAACTGCCACTCCACAAGGGATTCCACGAGGCGTTCGACGGCGGCCTCCGCGCACCCCGCTGCGGCGAGGAGCTTCGGGTCGTAGGGGAGGCCGGGCGTCAGGTAGATTTTGTAAATTTCGCGCGCCCCTTCCCGGTTGGGCCGGTTGACCTTGATTTTCCGGTCGATGCGGCCGGGCCGCAGGATGGCCGGGTCGATCAGATCGGCCCGGTTGGAGGCGAGGATGATGACCACGTCGTGGAGCGACTCGATGCCGTCCATCTCCGCGCAGAACATCGGCACGAGCGTGGAGAGGATGTTGGAGATGCGGGAGGCGCGGCGCGTTCCGAGCACGCTTTCGGCCTCGTCGATGAAGAGGAAAGGGAGGAAGCCGCTGCGCCGTTTCTCGCGGGCGGTGGCGAAGATCTCGCGCACGATCCGTTCGCTTTCGCCCACCCACATGTTCAGGATTTCCGGACCCTTCACGTGCATGAAACATTCGCGCACGGCCGCTCCGGTCGTCTCCTGGAGGCGGGCGGTGAGGTTGTAGGCGGTGGCCTTGCCGATGAGCGTCTTGCCGCAGCCGGGGGGGCCGTAGAGCAGGAACCCCTTGGGCGTTTGGTGCTGGAAGCGGGAAAAAAGTTCCCGGTGCAGGAGCGGCAATTCCACGGCGTCCTTGATGGCCGCGAGCGCTTCTTCCTGCCCGCCCACTTTTTCCCACGGCAGCTCGGGCACGGCGTCGAGGTAGTAGTCGTCGGCCTTGGAGCGGGAGAGGACTTCCACGGCGACGCGGAAGTTGGCGTCCACGCGGACTTCGTCCCCGGCCTTCACGGTGGCTTCCATGAGGTCGGCTCCCCGTTGGAGGACGACGGACTGGATGCCGTGCTCGGTGCCGACGCGCAGGCGTTCCCCGCCGAGGACTTCCGTCACCTTGGCCACCGGGCCGCAGCCGTCGTAGCCGAGGTCGCCCACGATGGCGAACGCCTCGTTGACGAGCACGCGCGTCCCCTTTTTGAGCGAGGCCAGCGAGAGGCGCGGATCGGCGTTGCAGTAGTAATCCGCCCCGCCGACGACAATTTGTGCCGTTTCGGCGTTGGGGGCGCACAGAAACGTCCCGATGCGGTTGGCCGGGGCGCTCAGTTTCTGGACGATCTGCTCCAGCTTCTCGATGGCGGCCCGCGCCTCCTCCATTGTCCCTTCGGTCTGTGAGAGCGCGGCGCGCAAATCGGTCAGCTCGCGCCGGAGCGGATGCCCGGGCGGGACGCTTGCCAGCAGGCGGTCGATGCGTTCCACCGGGGAGAGCTCCGGCGGGTCGGCATATCTTTGGAACGGGGTGTTCTGCATTTGTAGATGATTACGGCACCCCTCGGGCCGGTGGATTCATTTTCCAGGCGGAAACGGTTTGGGCTCCGCAAAAACCCCGCAGGCCTCCTGTCCGTTTATTTCTGAAAGATGGGATCATGCCATCCCTTCCATCGTTTTTACTCGTTGCGCGGGTTGAACGGCCCGCGCCGGGTGCTGCAGCGTTCCCAGACTTTGTTCATCGACATCCGGGGCGGGTAGAGAGGCTGCCAGCCGCCCAGATCCACGGGAACGAGCGCCGCGGCTACGGCGTCGTAGAGCCCCTGCAAGGCCGCCGCCAGCGCCGCGTCGGACGTGTCCGGCTCCAGCGCCGGGCCGCAGTGGATGAAGAGGCTGGGGCGCGATTCCACCATCCATTCGTACCGGAATGCCACCGGCAGCCGCAACGCCCCGCTCCGGCGCGCCAGCCACGAGGCCCCGGGCTTGATCGTGATCGGCATCCACTGGGGCAGGAGCACCCCTTGCGGGAAAAGCCAGACGGCGTTGCGCGGGTCGCGCAGGAGCGCCAGCGCCTGGCGCAATCCCGGCAGGGGGGAACCCTCCAGGCTGAGGCCGAATGCCCCCAGCCACCGGAGCGGCCGGTAACGCCGCAGGAGCGCCTCGGATTGGGCCAGGTAGAGCTGCCGCCCGGCGAAAAGAGGGATCGTCAATGCCGCCGCGAAGCCGTCCCACCAGTTGGAATGGTTGGTGCAGATGAGCAGCGGCCGCCCCCCTCTGGCAGCCCGCTCCAGTTCCGGCAGCCCCCGCACGAAGACGCCATAGAACCGGCGCGCCATGACGCGGCGCACCCCCCGGACAAAGAGCCGTTCCAGCCATGGGATTTTGCGCGCTTCGATCATGCCCTCATCG
Organism: Verrucomicrobiota bacterium; assembly: GCA_037143855.1. GTDB lineage: Bacteria > Verrucomicrobiota > Verrucomicrobiia > Chthoniobacterales > Chthoniobacteraceae > UBA695. Next base: position 4,537 of record JBAWXX010000012.1, read on the forward strand.
GGAGATTCGGCGCCCGGGGCGGCGGCGCGGTTTGCGAAGAGCGGCGAGAGGTTCCTTGCCAAGCCGGGCAGGCCGGTTTCATACTCCGGGGCATCATGCCTTTTGCCGATGTTTATCCCCCTTCCGCCCCCTCGCCGCTGCTGCGCCGCTTTGCGCAATGGCTGGAGCCGAAGACCGACGCGGAACTGGAGACATTGGCTCGCCGGGCGCACCTGGCCACGCTGGCCCACTTTGGCCGGGCGATGCGGCTTTTCGCCCCCATTTACGTTTCCAACGAGTGCATCAACGCCTGCAAGTATTGCGGGTTCTCCCGGGGCAACCCGATCCTGCGCGTGACGCTGGAGGTGGACGAAGTCCGCAAGGAGGCGCAATACCTTGTGGGCCAGGGGTTCCGCAGCATCCTCTTGGTGGCCGGGGAGCACCCCAAATTTGTTTCCGTCGATTACCTGGAGCGCTGCATCCGGGCGCTCACGCCGTTCGTCCCGAGCGTGCATGTCGAGGTGGCCCCGATGAGCGTGGAGGATTACACGCCGCTGGTCCGCGCCGGGGCGGAGGGGCTGGTTGTGTTCCAGGAAACCTACAACAGGGAGAACTACGCCGAGCTGCATCCGGCGGGGCCGAAAAAGAATTACGCCTGGCGGCTCAACACCCCGGAGCGGGCCTACGCCGCCGGATTCCGACGGATCGGCATCGGGGCGCTCTTTGGCCTCTGCCCCTGGCGCGAGGAGGCGCTGGCGTGCGCGGCCCACCTGGAGCATTTGCTAAAGCATTGTTGGAAATCGCAGATCACCATCTGCTTCCCCCGGCTGCGGCCAGCCGCCGGAGGCTTCCAGCCGCGTTATGAATTGACGGACCGCGATTACATCCAGCTTCTCTGCGCGGTGCGCCTCTGCTTCCCGCAGGTGGGCATCGTGGTGAGCACGCGGGAGACACCCGCCTTCCGCGACGCGCTGGTGCCGCTGGGCGTCACGATGATGAGCGCCGGGAGCCACGTGGAGCCGGGCGGCTATACCGGCCAGGGCAAGCGCGCCCTGCACCAGACCGTCCATGGGCGGCGGCTCTTCGATGAGACGGCGGGGGCGGGCGGCGAGGCCGAGGGGCAGTTTGAGATTTCCGACCCGCGCACCGCCGCCGAGGTGGCAGCGATGCTCCAGGCCCGGGGCTACGAGCCGGTTTGGAAAGACTGGGACCGGGGGATTCTTCTGGAAGAAGCCGGGGAGACCGCCACAATGCATTGACCTGGAGGCGGTTTGCTGAGAAATTTCCTCTGTAAACAATACATTTTAACTGCGTAGGCAGATTGGGCGTCCCGAAACCTGAGAGATTTTAGCGCCACTAATCACTGCTGACCGCGCCGTCAATCGGCGCGGTTCGGCCGTGCTTTGGTGGCGGGCTCTCTCAGGGCCTCGGGACCAGCGCGGCAGGGCCGCGCCCTTCTTTTTGCCCGCGCGCAAAGCCAAGGAGCAAAGCATGAAGCTGATCTGTGCGTGGTGTAAAAAAGTGATCCGGGACGGCCCGGAAGAGCCCATTTCGCATGGGATCTGCCCGGAGTGCGCGCGGCGCGTCACGAGCGCCCGGAGCGAACCTCCCGCCTGCCAGCCATCGCGCTGGGAAGAATGGATGACCGGGAATTTCCTTCTGCTTCTCTTGCTGGCCCTTTTCTGGCTCATGGCCGCGCTTTTCTCCCAGGGACTTCATTTCTTAAGCAACGGGAAAATTCCCCGTTTTATCCAGTGGGAGTTGCCCATGTCTACGCCCGCTCCCTTGCCCAAACCCGTGCCGCACCATCGCTGAGAGGGCAATGGGGCTCGCAAGCTCCCCTCTCCGCGTCTTCCTACTTGCCCAGCGGGCGGGTAACGTTGGCTCCGGCGGGTGGCGTGAACTCGAAGGTGGCCGCCGGGACCGGCTCGCGGCGTTGTGCGGTATAGGTGGTGACGATCTGGTCCCCTTTGGGGAGCGTCAGGTCGGTGCGGCGGACGTCGAGGTTTTTGTCGAGGAAGACACTTAATTGGGCGACGATCCGCTTCAGGTTGCTCCGCTTGGGGGTCAGCATGATCTGGTAGCCTCCATCGGCTTCGGGGGTGGCGTCGAGCTGGTAGAACTCTTCCACGTGGGCGAAGTTGAGCCCGGCGGTGAGGGCGGCCAGCGCGTCGTCGAAGATGGCCCGCTTGCCCAGCGTGTATTGTTCGGCTTCCAGGAAGTTCGGGTAATAGATCCAGAGTTCCTTGCCGTTGCTGACGGTCAGGCTCGGGTTGGAGCCGGTCAGTTCCCGCCGGAATTTGTTGGGGATTTGGAAAGCGATGCTGCCGGTGCTCAGAATCGGTTTTTTGAGTAAGTGGGAGGTCCGCTGTTCGGAAAAAACGGCCTGGAAAGAGGGGAACTTGGCGTGGGTGGCTTCGAGTCGCTGGAGCAGTTCGGCCCGTTCGGGCGGGGTGAGGGGGGCGGCGGCGCGGAGGGGGAGGGGGGCGTAGGCAAGAGCCGCAATAGCGGCGGTGAGGCAAAAAAGGCGTTTCATGGATTCGACTATTATCGGTAGCCCTTCCAGAGGTAGGCGGGAAGAACAAAGAAAAGCGTGGAAAAAAGGCAGCAGGCGACGCCGAGCGCGCAGACGAGCCCCAGGCTGGAGAGGGCGGGGTGGTTGGCCCAGCCGAGCGAGCCGAACCCGGCGATGGTGGTCAGGCCGCTCAAGAGCACCGGCTTGACGATGGAGGCCAGGACATGCCGGGCCCGGTCGCGCTGGCGCACGGCCAGGACGACGTAGATGCCGTAATCGACCCCCACGCCCAACACGAGCGGGAAGGAGAGGACGTTGAAGAGATTGAGCGGGAGCCCCGTCCACTTCAACCCGGCGATCATTGCGCCGATGCTGAGGCCCAGGCTGAGCATCAGGACGGCCAGGGGAGCCACCGCCCGGTACATGAACGCGAGCAGGAGGATGTTGAAGAGGACCATGGCGGCGCTCAGTTCCACGAGCTTGCCCTGGCTCCACGGGACGAGGTCGGCCATGACGTAGCTCCAGCCGGTGTACCACGGCCGGACGCCGGGGGTGTCGAGCACGCGGCGAAGCGCCGCCTGTTCCTCAGGGCTGGAGATGGTCCGGTTCGGCGTGATGTAAGCCGCGCCGATGTTCGGGGTGGAGGAGAGAAAGCGGTCGAGGACGAACCGCCAACTGGAGGCGGGCGGGAGGAGCCCCCGCCAGTCGAGCGGAGCGTGGTCGCCCCGGCGCAGCGCCTCCAGCGCGTTGAGGAGCCCGAAGGCGCTCTGGAACGGTTTCGCGTCAAAGCCGTTGGCATCCAGGGCCGATTGCAGCGCGCGGCGGCTGGCGGCCACGTCGAGGCCCGCCAGGGCGGCCAGGTTCGCGTCCGTTCGCTGCGGGGCGAAGGCGAACGCGGCCGGGGTGGAGAATCCGGCGATTTCCCCGCGCTCTTTGGCCGTTTGCCAGTGGGTCTGGGCGGCGGCCCACTGGGCGTGGAAGTCGGCGGCGTCGCGCCCCTGGACGATGGCGAGCACCGGCTCGGCCTTCCCCGAGATCAGCTTTTCCTTGATCTTGCGCAGGGCAAACCCGGCCTGGCTGTTGGGCGGTTCCAGCGATTGAGGGTTCGCCTCGAAGCGGACTTTGCCGACCGGGGCGATGGCAAAAAGGGTGGCCGCGAGGAGCAGCGCCAGCGCGGCGTAGACGACCGGCTTGGGCCTGGCCAAAATGCGGTCCAGGTAGCTTTGCGTGGCGATAAGCAGAGGGTCGCTCCCGCCGGGCCGGTAGCCGGGGCCGATGAAGACGAAAAAGACCGTCAGCATCAAGGCCGCCGCCAGGAGGATGCCGATGCCGATCAAAACGCCGAGTTGGGCGAACCCGAGCGATTCGCTCAGCAACAGGGAGAGAAAGGCGGCCGCCGTGGTGGAGGCCCCGAAGAGGATGCCGCGCCCGAGCTGTTGGGCGGAATCGGCGGTGGCCTCGTGGTGATCGAGCCCGCAATGGCGGCTGGCCTGGTAGGCGCCGTAGAGGAGCATCCCGAAATCGACCCCCAGGCCGACGAGGATCGAACACAGGCCGATGGTGACGAGGTTCAAGCGCTGGAAAAAGAGGATGCCCGCCGCCACCGCTCCAAGGCAGCAAAGGACCAGGACGCCCAGGATGGCGAGCAGCGGGCGCACCCGGCGGAAGCCGGCGTAAAAGACCCCGGAGACGAGCGCGAGGGAGCCGAGGAGGGTGGCCAGCACGTCGTGCTTCATCCCCGTGGAAAGCTCGCCGACGTAGGCCGTCCGGCCGGTGACGAGGATCTGCGGGGCGGGGCCGCCGGTCCACCCGGCCAGCACGCGCGCCTTGAAGTCCTCCACCTTGCGGAGCGTCTCGCGGCAGCTCTCCGCGTCGAGAGCGGTCTGTGCGCTCAAGGCGACGACGACCCGCAGCGTGCCGTCGGGCGAAGCCATGGGGCGGGTGTTTTCCGCCGAGAGCGAGGAGGAAAACGGGGCCAGCGTTGGCGCGACGATGCCCAGCGGGTCGAGGGTCAGCTCCATCTCCGCCTTGGGCGAACCGGCCTCCATCTCCGCCCGCTTCATGGCAAAACGCTTGGCGATGGCCTCGGGCGCGAGGCGCTGGAGGGTTTGCGCGAACGCCGCCGGTTCCTGGTCCAGCAGGAGCGGCACGGCCAGGCGCTGCACCTCGCTGGCTCCCTCGGGTTCGTCCATCGGCGGGCGGTCGAGAACCCGGACCACCCAGGGCTCCCGGCGCAGGGCGTTGCCGAAATACTCGGCAAAGGCGTCCAGGTCGGCGGCGTGCGCCTCGTCCCAGAGGGCGAAGGTGATCTCACGGGCCTGGCTGAACTCCCGGTCGTAGACCTTGAGGGCGCGCACGGAGTCGAACCGTTGAGGCAGGAGGTTGAGGACATCGGAATCGACCCGTCCGCGCGTGACGATCACGGCGACGCAGGCCGCGATAAAAAGCGCGACCGCCGCGAGGATGATGCCGGGCCGGCGGACGGAAAAATGGGCGAAACGGGACTCCAAACTCATGAGGAAGAACTCCATAGTGAGCCTGAAAAACCGGCGCATGTCACGGGAGAAGACGACGATAGAAGATAGACTTCTTTTGCCGGCTTGCTTCCGGGAGCGGCTCCCTCTACACTGGACCACCCAATGCGCCTCCATCCCTCCGCATGAGCCCGCGCGGCAAAGTCACGCTCGTTCTGTGCTGCCTCGGTCTTTGCGCGGCGGCGGCCTGGTGGCATGTTGCCAGCGGGCTGCGCACCGCCCGGCTCAAGCCCGCGGAACTCTTCGATGTGGTGCAGCAGCAGTTCGCCGCCTGCCGGGGCGACGATTACCCCTCCGCCTACCGCCAGGCGTCGGCCACCATCCAGCAGCGTTTCCCGCTGGAACGCTTCGCCGCCATGGTGCGCAACGACTACGCCCGCGTGGCCAGGAGCGGCCGGGTGGAGTTCGGCGCGTGGCAGCGCCAGGGCCGCCGGGCCGTTGTGGAAGTCTTTTATATCGGCCGCGACGGCACCGTGCTCCCGTGTCTCTATACCCTGGTTTGCGAAGGGCAGACCTGGAAGATTGACGGCATGCGCTGGGTGAAAGCCTGGCAAAACGGCCAGCAGTTGCGCGGCCTGCGGAGTTGAAAATCTTATGCTTACCTGGAGAAAACTGACCTCGGCCAAGTGGGAAGACGCCTGGATGGAACGTCTGCAATGCGTGGGGCCGACCCGGCTCGCCGTGGTCCGGCTCCCCAGCCGCAAATCGCTGCGGATCGAAGCCTACGCCCTTACGCGCAAGGAGGCCGACGCGCTGGCGCGCCAGTTCGGCGGCCAGATCCGCGAGATCAAAGACAAGCCGATCAGCGAACCCGTCGCCCGCAAGCCGCTGCCCATCCGCGACCGCCTCTGGATCGCCGATTCGCCCGAAACCGCGCGGCGGCTGGGCGATTCCCGGCCCGTGCTCGTCATCCCGGCGGCCATGGCCTTTGGCACCGGCGACCACGCCACCACGGCCTCGTGCCTGCGGCTCTTGTGCGACGTGGCGCAGGCGCAGGGCGGCCCGTGGGATTTCCTCGACCTCGGCACCGGCAGCGGCATCCTGGCCATCGCCGCGCGCAAGCTCGGCGCGCGCAAGGCGGAGGGGTGCGACTTTGATCCCCACGCCGTCCGCACCGCCAAGGAGAATGTGGCCCTCAACGCCGCCGGGCCGATCCCCGTGCGCAAGCTCGACGTGCTCCAGTGGGCCCCGCCGCGCACCTGGGACGTCGTCGCGGCCAATCTCTTCAGCCAGGTCTTGATCCAGGCGTCGCCAGCCATCGCAGCCGCCGTCCGCCCGGGCGGGGCGCTCATCCTTTCGGGCATCCTCTTGATCCAGGAGAAGGAAGTCGCCGCCGCGTTCCGAAAGCTCGGGTTTGCGTTCCAAAAGGTCGTGCGGAAGGGGAAATGGGCGAGCCTGCTGGCGGAGAAAACCGGCACGCCCCGGATCGCGCAATAAAAAAAGGCCCCAGGCGGGGGTAGGGGCGCGACGGAGGAAAAAACGGCTGTTTGGGGAGGCCTTTTTTCCCGTGCGCCCGCTTCATTGCTCGCTTTGCCGGGGACGGCGGCACGGGGGCTTGAAAAAGACGTTGACGCCCGCCGCACCCCCCCGCTAGCCTTTCTTCGAAAATTTACAGAAAAAACCACTCTGCCTACGCTGGTTTGACCTGAAAAATACCCGTTTCAGGCCGCTCGGCGCAGGCAATTTTCATCTATGGCCGAAGAACTTTCCTACGTATTGGTTACGCCGTACTCGATCCGCAAATCCCGTACCGGCGGCATTATCTCGCGTCTTATTTCCCGAACGGGGCTCGACCTCATCCGGGCCCGGATGTATGCGCCCAGCCAAGAACTTGTCACCACCTACGCCTCCACGCTCGTGACGGACGCGGAGCCCCGGCACCACGCCGCTCAGGAGCTGATCCGCGATTACGTCCTGCACCACTTCCTGCCGAACGAGGCCGACGCCAAGCCCCGCGTTCTCCTGCTGGTTTTCCGCGGGGAGAATGCGGTCGCCAAGCTCCGCTCGGCGGTCGGCTCCATCACCACCGGCGGCCCCGCCGGGGAAACCATCCGCGACACCTACGGCGACTACATCACCGATGCCGCCGGAAAAGTCGTCTATTTTGAGCCCGCCGTGCTCTGCCCGCCCGACGCGGCCGCCGCCGAGCGCAACCTGAAACTCTGGGCCCGCTTCTCCGACAGCGACGGCGGCATCCTGGAGGGAGTGGCCGCTCATCCCGAAGGCGCCAACGTCGAGCGGACCCTCGTCCTGATCAAGCCGGACAACTTCCGCTTCCCGAACTCCCGCCCCGGCGCGGTGATCGATGTCTTCTCCCGCACGGGTCTGACCATTGTCGGCACGAAAGTCCACTTCATGAGCGTCGCCCAGGCGTGCGAATTTTACGGCCCCGTGCTCGACGTATTGAAGAACATCTTCCGCGACCGCACCGCCCCCATCGCCCGCCTCGCCATCGAGCAGGAACTCGGCATCATGCTCAACGACGAAGTGCAGAAGCAGTTGGGCGACATCCTCGGGCCGCTCAACGGCGAACAGAACTGGGAATCCATCGTCCAGTTCATGTCCGGCAGCAAGCCGAGCGAGTGCCCGGCCGAAAAACGCGGGGAACCCGGCAGCGAGAAATGCATCGCCCTGGCCTATGAAGGCGTGGACGCCGTGCGCAAGATCCGTGAAGTCCTCGGGCCAACGGACCCTTCCAAAGCGCCTCCCGGATCGATCCGGCGCGAATTCGGCCAGACCATCATGGTCAACGCCGCGCACGCTTCCGACTCCACCGACAACGCCCGGCGCGAAATGAAGATCATCCAGATCGACGAAAACAACCTGAAGCCGTTCGTCGAGAGCTTCTACGGAAGCCTCTAGACGCCTCTCTTTTGCCGCAACCCCATCTCTGAACATTGAACTGAAAAAATAAGCTTATGGACCTTGCCTCACGCGCCACCATTCTCACTCCGTCGCTCACCCTCGCCATTGACAGCAAAGCCAAGGCGATGAAAGCCGACGGCATCGACATATGCAGCTTCGGTGCCGGGGAACCCGACTTCGACACCCCCGAGCACATCAAGGCCGCCGCCATGGCCGCCCTGGACGGTGGGCAGACCAAATACACGCCCAGCTCGGGCATCCCGAAGTTGCGCGAGGCCATTTCCGAGAAATTCCTCGCGGATAACGGCCTGGATTACAAACCGCACCAGATCATCGTTTCCAACGGGGCCAAGCACTCCTGCTTCAACGCCATCCTCGCCACCATCGAGCCCGGCGACGAAGTCATCATCCCGGCTCCCTACTGGTTGAGCTACCCGGAGATGGTCCGCCTCGCCGGGGGCGAGCCGGTTTTCGTCCAGACCACCGAGGAAAACGGCTGGAAGATGACGGCCCTGCAATTTGAAGAAGCGATGACCCCGCGGACCAAGATGGTCATCATCAACACCCCCGGCAACCCGACCGGCGCGGTCTACACCAAGGACGAACTTGAAGCCATCGTGGCCGTCGCCGACGAGGAAGGGATCATCATCCTCTCCGACGAAATCTACGAGAAGCTCACCTATGACGACGTCAAGCACGTCTCCATCGCCTCCCTTTCGCCGGAAGCCTACGACCTCACCATCACCGTCAACGGCTTTTCCAAGGCGTATGCGATGACCGGCTGGCGTCTCGGCTACCTCGGCGCTCCCGAGCCGCTGGCCCGGGCCATCGACTCCATCCAGAGCCACAGCACCTCCAACCCGTGCTCCTTCGCGCAGCAGGGCGGCATCGCCGCGCTGAAAGGCGACCAGCAGCCGGTTGTGGACATGCGCGAGGAATTCCAGATGCGCCGCGACTACATGTTCAACCGCCTCTCGGGCATCAAGGGCATCTCCGTCGTCAAGCCCCAGGGGGCGTTCTACATCCTCGTCAACATCTCCAGGCTCTCGCTCACCTCGCAGAACTTCGCCGACCGTCTCTTAAGCAAATTCAACGTTTCCGTGGTGCCCGGCATCGCCTTTGGCGACGACCGGACGATCCGGTTCAGCTATGCGACCAGCATGGACGTCATCAAGAAGGGGCTCGACCGCTTCGAGGAATTTTGCCGGACGCTGTAAGGCGCGCGCAAAGGCCCTTTCCACTCTCCACCCTCGCGGGGCAACCCGCGGGGGTGTTTTTTTCCCCTTTCTTTTTTGGGAAACCGGGGGAATGCTTTCTACAAGATGAAACGCTTGCTCTTGACCGCCGTTGCTCTTCTGACGTTGGGCTCCTTCGGGCTCGCGGAAGAATGGCTGACTCATTACACCCAGGCGCTGGCCCAGGCCAAAGCGCAACAGAAAGCCGTCTTGATCGACTTCACCGGCTCCGACTGGTGCGGATGGTGCATGAAACTGGACCGCGAAGTCTTCCAAAAGGAGGAGTTCAAGGATTACGCCTCGCGCAAACTGGTCCTGCTCAAGGCCGATTTTCCCCGCCGCAAGGCGCTGCCGCCCGCCGAACAGGCGCAGAACGAGAAGCTCGCCGCCCAATACCAGATCCAAGGCTACCCGACCATCATCGTCCTGACCCCGAACGGCGCGAAAGCGGGCGAACTCGGCTACCAGCCTGGCGGCCCCCGCCCGTTTATCAACGCGGTGGAGAGACTCACCGGCGCGAAGTAGGGTTGCCCGTGGCGGTGGCTCGGTAGAAATTGGGTTGCTCCCTTTCCGGGGGGCAATGTAGCCTTCCTTTGCGGCTGGTTTTGTCTGATTTCCAATGCAACGCTACAAAACGTATCTCATTTTCGGCCCTCCCGGCAGTGGCAAAGGAACCCAGGGGGTGACGCTGGGGACGCTCCCCCAATTTTTCCACTGCGCCTGCGGCGACGTGTTCCGCTCCCTGGATACGCGCACGGAGCTGGGCCAGGCTTTTCTTTACTTTTCCGGCAAGGGGGAACTGGTCCCCGACGAAATCACCATCAAGCTCTGGAAGGTGCGGATCGCCGATTGCGTCCGCTCCCACCAGTTCAAGCCGGAACTGGACGCGCTCGTGCTCGACGGCATCCCGCGCAATGTCCGGCAGGCGGAGATCATGGAGGAGATGATCGACGTGCGCGCCGTATTCCACCTCGATTGTCCCGATCGCAAGGCGCTAGTGAAAAGGCTCCAACGCCGGGCGCTGAAGGATAACCGGCTTGACGACGCCAACGAGGAGATCATCCGCGAGCGGCTCTCCGTGTACGACAACCTCTCCAAACCGCTGCTGAAATATTACGGGGACGATTTGATCCAGACCATCGACGCCACGCGGTCGCCGGTGCAGGTGCTGGGCGAGATCATCAACGCGATCAACGGCATGGAGAAAAGGAAGCATTGCTAATCGCCCAGAGGCGATTGCTCATACCATGCGCGTTCTCTTTCTTGGAACCGGCGATATTGGGTTGCCCGCGTTGGAGTGGCTGCTGCGCACCCACGAGGTGGCGGCCGTTGTGACCCAGCCGGACAAGCCGGTGGGCCGCAAGCAGACGCTCACGCCCCCGCCCACCAAGCGCCTGGCCCTCGAACACGGGGTGCCGGTGGTGCAGCCCCGGCGCATCCGGGAGGGGGCGGCGATCGCCGAATTGGCCGCGTTTGCGCCGGAAGTGATGGTGGTGATGGCCTACGGGCAGATTTTGCCGAAAGCCATTCTGGATCTTCCCTCGCTGGCCTGTCTCAACTTGCACGCCTCCCTGCTGCCCGCGCACCGGGGGGCCGCGCCGATCCAGGCGGCGATTTTGGCGGGCGACCGCGAAACCGGCATCGCGGTAATGTGGATGGACGAGGGCCTGGATACGGGCGACGTGCTGCTTTCGCGGAGCGTGCCGATCCGGCGGCGCGAAACCGGAGGCTCCCTGCACGACCGCCTGGCCGCGCTCGCGCCCGAGGCGCTGGCCGCCGCGTTTGACTTGCTGGCGCAGGGGAGGGCCCCGCGCATTCCCCAGGAGACGGCGGGGGCAACCTACGCGGCCAAGCTCTCGCGCGAGAGCGGGGTGATTGACTGGCGCGCCCCCGCCCTGGCGATTGACCGGCAGGTGCGCGCGATGAATCCGTGGCCCGCGGCTTCCACGCGGCTGCCTGCGAGCGGCGGCGGACCCGCGCGGACCTTGAAAGTCTTTTCCCTCATCCGCTGCCGCCGTGCCGGTGGGGAGCCGGGCATGATCTTGCGCGCCGACAAGCGGGGCCTGCTCGTGGCGGCGGGCGAGGAGGCGGTGCTTTTGCGCGAGGTGCAACTGGAGGGGAGCCGCCGGATGCCCGTGCGCGATTTCCTCTCCGGGCATCCCGTGGCCGCCGGGACGCGGCTTGGTTGACTAGTCCAATAGGAGATACCCCGGCATTGCCGGGGAGACTCCCAGAGTCAACCCACGACGCTCTCGCATCATTGTAAACACTTCAATTTAAAACTAGTGTGGTGAGTGATAAATTCGCGTCATAATTCCGGCCCCTTTTTCAATTTTTCGGCGTTGCTTCCTCGGGCAATATCTTCAGATATTGCCTTTCGGTCGCGCCTTGAAAAATGCGGAAAATGGACTCGGACTTATTTCATGAACTTGCCTGACAGGACACTGGTTTTTAACACCAAGGCACGAAGCCACGAAGAAAGACAAAGAGAAAGAGGAGAACGCGTTGAAGGCAAACAGGGCCTGCGTCTATCAATAGGCCGCTTTGAGCGGCTCCTCGTCCACGCCCCCAGTTTCACAGGTGGTACCTGACATGTTTCTGTTTTTTCCTTTGCTTTGCGCGAGTCCAAAATCCGCGTAAGGTGCGGGCCGTGAAAGCCGCCGACCCGCTCAAGACTCATGTGGACGCCCTCTTTGCCTGCACCCGCTGCCCGGCGATGCACAAGCCCGTTGTTTCGGGGCCGCCGGTCTGGAGCAAGGTGCTCCTTGTCGGCCAGGCTCCGGGAGTGAAGGAGCCGGTGCTGGGCCGCCCGTTTGCGTGGACGGCTGGGAAGACGATGTTCCGCTGGTTCGCCGAACAGTGCGGCGTGGACGAAGGGACTTTCCGCTCGCGGGTTTACATGGCCGCCGTTTGCCGCTGTTTCCCCGGCAAGAACGCGCACGGCGGGGATCGCGTGCCGTCGCCCGCCGAGATCGTCCAATGCGGAGGCTGGCTGGATGCGGAGCTGCGGATTCTAAGCCCCGCATTGGTGATTCCCGTGGGCAAGCTCGCCATCGCGCAATTCCTGCCGCCCGCGCCGTTGGTGGAGATGATCGGCAAACGCTTTCACGGCGAGCGCGCCGGAGTCGCGTTTGACCTGGTGCCGCTGCCCCACCCGAGCGGGGCTTCCCCGTGGCACCGGACGGAACCGGGCCGTGGTTTCTTGCTCCAGGCGCTCCAAAAGATCGCACGGCATCCGGCGTGGAAGGAGATGAGAGGATAGACGATAGAGGAGGGAAACTATAGAAGCCGTCCGTTATTCGGGCGTTGAAGACAAGGGGCGCGTCCTCCCAATGTAAGACAGCCCATCGGTGTCCATCCTCTCCCCCCTCTATCGCCTATCCTCTTTCCCCTTTCCCCGGGGCGCTTTTCAGCATATCCTCGCCGTCTCCTCCGATGCGTTGTAGTTTCCGGCAGTTTCTTTTCCTCATCCTCCTAGCAGGGCTCGTCTTGATCCACGAGTCGCGCACGGCTCCTTTCCACCGGGTGGACGGGGCGTTTCTGACCTGGCTCGCGGCCAACGCTCCCCGGCATCTGGAGCCGGCTCCGCTGGCGCTGGTGCAAATTTCCGACGAAGACCTGGCCGCGCATCCGTGGACGCCGGTGGATGCCTCGCTCTTTGTCAACGCGGCGCTGGCGTTCGGCCCCCGCGTGGTGGCTGTGGAGCCGGTGCTGGCCTGGAAGGAGGGGGATTCCTCGCAAATGGCCCTCCTCCACAACCAACTGTTGCGCGCGCCCAAGGGGCTGTTGGGGGCGGAATTCGGGTTCCCGGAAGACCCGGCCCTGCTTCCGCCGTTGCAGGAAGTCCCGGTATTGCGCCATGTGCAGGGAAACGCGAGCCGGGTGCCGGATTTCCCGGTGATCGCCGCGCAGCCCGCCGACGATCTGCGCATGGCGGCCACGCTTGGATTTTTTGAACCGGCGGGCGGACCGCGCGGCCCGGTGCGCCGCGTGCCGCTCGTCTTCCGCTACCGTGGGTTGGTGACGCCGTCGTTTGTGCTGCAAGCGGCGATGCTCTGGTATGGCGTGACGCCCGAGGAGGTGGAGGTCGTGCCCGGCTCCCACATCGCGCTGGGCAAGGCGCTCCGCATTCCGGTGGACTCCGTTGGGACGATGGCGGTCGATTTTGCGATTCCGCTTGTCCGGTTTTCGGCGGCCGATTTGATTCTCGCGGCGGAGCAATCCCAATCCGGCCACGCGGTCGCGGCGCCGGTTGGCGCTTTGAAAGACGGGCTGGCGCTGCTGGCCCGCACGGACAAGGAAGCCCGGACGCTCCCGCTGGCCAACGGGCGGCTCGGTTCGCGCGGCGAACTGACGGCGGCGGCCATTGCCACGTTGCAGGCGGGGAAGTTCCCGCTGCGCGCCGGGTTGGAAGTGGAGGCGTCCCTCGTGGCGGCGGCCGGTCTGCTTGGCTGGCTTTGCAAACGCCGGGGCAAGCTGGGGTCGGCCGCGCTTTGCCTGGGGGCCTTTGGCTTTTATTTGTTGGGTGCGCTGGGGATTTTTGCGGTGTGGCAGGTGGCCTTGCCGCTGCTGTTGCCCGCGGGCTTGCTCCTCTTTCTCATCTTGTTCCGACAGCTTGAATAAGAGCTTGTACGAAAATCCGCTGCAACCCGTCGCTTCCTGATTTTTTCACCAGATCAAATCCCTCATGCGCTTAACCAACCACACCCGCCGGATCGAGATCGGCGCCAACTGTTATTCTCTCGAAACGGCAGGCAAACGGATCGTTTTGGATTGCGGGATGCACCCCCGCCAGGAGGGCCTGGAAGGGCTTCCCGCGCTGGAGGAGTTGCCGGATGACAGCGTGGACGCCGTCTTCCTTTCCCATGCCCACCAGGACCACATCGGCGCGATGCCCGCCCTCATGCGCCGCCACCCGCGCGCGGCGCTTTTCGCCACGGATGCGACCCGCCAGATCGGCGACGTGATGCTCCACAATTCGGTGAACGTGATGCTGCGCATCCGGGAGGAACAAGGCGTGGCTTCCTACCCGCTCTTTACCCACCGCGAGGCGGACGTGGCCATGAAACGCTGCCAGCCGGTGCCGCTGCGGCAGCGCTGGAGCCTCGACGGGGAACGGCTCGGCGCGGGCGAGGAGGAGGCGGTGAGCTTCGAGCTTTTTGACGCCGGGCACATCCTCGGCTCCGCCGGAGTCCTGATCCGCAGCGAGGGACGGCGGTTTTTTTACACCGGCGACGTGAACTTCGACGGCCAGACGCTTTCCATGGGAGCCCGCTTCCCGGAAGAGCAGCTCGACGTTCTGCTCATGGAAACGACCCGGGGCGACAACCCGCTGGAGCCCGGCTTCACGCGGGCCTGCGAGGAGGCCCGCTTTGGCGAGGCGTTGCGCTGCGCGCTGGAACGCGGCGGGGCCGTGATGGTGCCGGTCTTTGCGCTGGGCAAGACCCAGGAACTCCTGGCTATGCTCGCCGGGATGCAGGAGCGGGGGGTGATCCCTCGTGGGCTGCCGGTGTACATTGGCGGGTTGAGCGCCAAGCTGACGGAGCTTTACGACAAGCTCGCCGGGCAGACGCCGCGCCTGCGGCCGACCCTGCAATTGCTCGACACCGTGGCGCCGTTCGTGGTGGGCGGGGCGGACATGGACGGGCTGCCGGTCAAGGGAGGGCGCATCTACGCCTTTACCAGCGGGATGATGACCGAGAACACCCTTTCCAACGTTTTCGGCAACCGGTTTATCGGCGACCCCGCCAACTCGCTCTTCTTTATCGGCTATGCCGACCCGGAATCCCCCGGCGGCAAGATACGCCACGCCATCCCGGGCGAACCCTTCACGCTCGACCCACGGCATCCGGCGCAGAAGCTGGCGTGCGCGCTCGAAACGTTCAACTTCAGCGCCCACGCCTCGCGCGAAGCCATGCGGGCGTGGGTGAAGCGGGCGGCCCCAAAGAAAATCGTGCTGGTGCACGGCGACATGCCCGCCATTGAATGGTTCCGCCAGGCGCTCCAGGCCGACCTTCCCGGGACCGAAGTGGTCGTCCCCGTGCCCGGCGTGCCGCTGGAGCTGTAGGGCACGAGGTATTCTAGAGCGGTTTCGGTTTATTTTGTCGTATGCTCTTCGGCGGCGAGAGTCGCTGTGCGTCTTTTTGCGCTTGGGCTGTATTTACAAATACAGCCGCTGCGCTCAAAAAGCCCCGCATCAACCCTCGGCGCTCTCAGATCATTGCGACAAAATAACCCAAAAACGCTCTATGCCCCGTCCCGGAACCACCTGGAAAGGGTGGCGAGATCCAGTTCGTCCATCCGGCGGACGGCGAGGTCGGCTTGCGTCAGCTCTTCCAACGGGTGGGTGGTGGCGATACCGACGACGCGCATCCCGCCCGCGTGGGCGGCGGCGATCCCGGCGTGGGCGTCTTCAAAGACGACGCACCTTTGCGGTCGGCAGCCGATGCGCTCGGCCGCCTTGAGGAAGACTTCCGGGTGCGGTTTGCCGAGGGTCACGTCTTCGGCGCTGACGATGGCGTCAAAGCATTCGGCGAGGCCGAGCCGGCCCATGGCGGCGTCGAGGTTGGCGCGGGGGGTGGAGGAGCCGACGGCGCGGGGGATGCCCGCGTTGCGAAGGGTTGCGAGCCAGGCGCGCACGCCGGGCAGCGGCTCCAGCGCGTCGGCGGCCATCAGCTCGCGGTAGATGGCTTCCTTGCGCTGCCCGAGACGCTCGATTTCAACGGGGTCGTTGGACCAGCGGTAGATCTCGGGGATGATGATCTGGTTTTTGCGCCCGAAGCCGAGCCGGAAGGAGTCCGGCGGCAGGGGGAGCCCTTCTTCCCGGGCGAGGAGCTCCCACGATTTCTCGTGGTGGCGGGAGGAATCGATGATGACGCCGTCCCAATCAAAGAGGGCACCCCAGGAGGGAGAGGTCATAAGAGAGAAAATGGCTGCCCGACATAGATTCGAACTATGACTAGGTGAGTCAAAGTCACCTGTGCTGCCATTACACCATCGGGCAAAAATCCGCGCGCGCGGAACGGGCGCGGGAGGTTCTCAATAGCGGTTTGGCTCTATGATTGCAAGCGGATGAGCAGATTTTTTCCGGTCATTTCGGCCGGGACGGGCAGGCCCAGCATGGAAAGGAGCGTGGGCGCCACGTCGGCAAGGATGCCGTCCTGGAGTTTATACTGGTCGCCGTCTTGCGCGGCGTAAATGAGGTGGACCAGGTTGGTGGTGTGGGCGGTGTTGGGGGAGCCGTCCGGGTTGCGCATCTGTTCGCAGTTGCCGTGGTCGGCGGTGACGAGCACTTTGCCGCCGAGCCGCAGGGTTTCGGTGACGACTTTGCCGACGGCGGTGTCGATGGTTTCGATGGCGTTGATGGCGGCTTCGACAAAGCCGGTGTGCCCCACCATGTCCGGGTTGGCGAAGTTGAGGACGACGAAGTCGTATTTGGGCAGTTCGGCGACCACTTTGGCGGTGACTTCTGCGGCGCTCATGCGGGGCTGCAGGTCGTAGGTGGCGACTTTGGGGGAGGGGATGATGATGCGATCTTCGCCGGGGAATGCCTGTTCGATGCCGCCGTTAAAGAAGTAGGTGACGTGCGGGTATTTCTCCGTTTCGGCGATGCGCAGTTGCTTCATCCCGGCGTGGCTGAGGACTTCGCCCAGGATGTTGTGCATGGACTGGGGCCCGAAGGCGCACGGGCAGCCGTAGGTTTTGTCGTACTGGGTGAGGGTGACGAAGTGGACCTTGGGGGTGACTTCCCGGTCGAACCCGTCGAAGTCGGGCCGCAGGAAGGCGAGCGAGAGCTGCCGGGCCCGGTCGGCGCGGAAGTTGAAGAAGAAGAAGACGTCGCCGTCGTGCACGCGCTGTTCGTTGCGGTGCGAGAAGATGAGGGCGGGCATGAATTCGTCGGTCTGCCCGTTGGCGTAGAGGTCGCTGACGGTTTCGCTGGGGCTCAAGGTGGAGTCGGTGCCGCGTCCCAGCACGATGGCGTCCCAGGCGAGTTTGTTGCGGTCCCAGCGTTTGTCGCGGTCCATGGCGTAGTAGCGGCCGACGACGGTGACGATCCGCGCGCCGCTCGGTTTGAGGGATTCCTCCAGCGTCTTCAGGTAGCCCGCGCCGCCGGTGGGGGAGCAGTCGCGCCCGTCGGTGATGGCGTGGACCATGATCTCGCTGACGCCCGCTTCCTTTGCGGCGTTGGCCAGGGCGATGAGATGCTCCATGTGGCTGTGGACGCCGCCGTCGGAGACGAGGCCCAGGAAGTGGAGCCGGGTGTTCTTGGCTTTGGCGAAGGCTTGCTGGAGGACGGGGTTTTCGCGCAGTTTGCCTTCCGCCACGGCTTTGTTGATGCGGGTGAGGTCCTGGTAGACGACCCGGCCCGCGCCGAGGTTGAGGTGGCCCACTTCGGAGTTGCCCATCTGCCCTTCCGGGAGGCCGACGTCGAGGCCGCTGGCGCTCAAGGCTGCGCCCGGGTAGCGGGCATACATTTCATTATGAAAGGGGGTGTGGGCCAGGAGGGTGGCGTTGCCATCCGCCTCGGCGGTGGCGCGGCCATGCGGATTGATTCCCCAACCATCACGAATTAAGAGCACAATGGGTTTCGACATAATGGGTAATGGTTCCACAGCCGGGGGGGCTTTGGCAAGCGTGACGCTTGACCCGATTCGCGCTACCGCGCGCTGCGGCGGCTGGCGCGCGCCGCCCCGATGGCTGCCTCAGTTTAAAAATAGGCTCTTATGCATCCTATTCGTCCCGTTCGTCCCCCATGGGCGCACTCTTCTTCTTTTCTGGGTTCCTGATTTTTTTTCCGAAAAGAAGCCGCTGGCACCCCGCAAAATCGTCCTCTATGTTGAGAGGGAACGATGAAAAGTGAAGACGATTTCCAATATGCCGTCGAAAATACCCGGGTGCTGGTCGCGCCGAACCGCCGGATCGAGACATTTGGGAGCACGCATTTCCGGTTCCACTTGGTGACGGAGCTGCTCGACCGGGTGAACGTGATTCGTGTGCGCGACGGCCGGATCGAGGCGGAGCAGCCCCGGATCGTTTCGCCGAGCCAATACTCGAAGCTGCTGCTGGAGGGGTTCGGGAACCAGGCGCGCCGCTACGCGGACTGGCTGGAGAGCCGGCCGGAGAAGCTGGCGTTCCTCAAATACGGCTTCCAATTCCGAAAAATGGACATGGTGGAGGAAATCGTGCACGGCTCGCTGGAGGACGTGGTGGCGCGCATCCGCTCCGGCATGAAGCAGGCGGACGAGCCGCTGAGCGCCATTATCGAAGGCGTCGATGACGCATGGGAAGTCTGCCTGTTGAAGTTCACGGTGGACCTGGTTCAGCAATCAGCCGGAGGGAACATGCGCGACTTTCGGCGCAAGGGGCTGCTGTGAAGGAGGGGCCGTTGCCATGAGGTTGTGGAACTGGATTCTCAAGGGGCTGTTTCTGCTCGCGCTCTGCGGCGTGGTGTTTGGCGGGGCGGGGTGGTTTGGCTACCAGCTTTTGGTGAAGCCCAACCAGCTTCCGCCGGAGGAGTTGGCGGGGGGCAAACCGGCGCTGCCGCCCGACCCGAGCCTGCCCGATTTTGAAAAGGCGATGAAGATCAAGGCGGCCCGCCAGCCGGTGGAGGCGCGGGATGCGCTGGAACGGTTCCTGGAGACGTATCCCTTTTCCACGAAGCTGGCTGAAGCCCGCAAGGCGCTGGGCGAAGTGAACACGGACATTTTCCTTTCCGCCATCCCCGCTCCCAACAAGATCCGCTACGAAATCCGTTCCGGCGACAATTTGGACAGGATCAAGAAGAAGCTCAAGACCACGGACGAGCTGATCATGCGCTGCAACAATCTTGACGACCCGAGGCGCTTGCGCATCGGGCAGGTGCTCTGGGTGAGCCAGCCGGAGTTCTCCGTCTTGATTGACCGCAAGGCGCACACCGTCCTGCTGCTCGACAAGGGGAAGTTTTTCAAGGAATACACGGCGGCAAGCTGGAACGTCCCCGCGCCCAAGCGGGGGGCGGGCAATGCGCCGCTGGATGCCAAGGTGAGCAAAAAAATGGCGTGGGCCAACGGGTCGCCCGTCGCTTTCGGCTCAAAGGAATACGCCGGGAGCGCCCGTTGGGTGGAGCTGAGCGCGCGCGGGTACACGCTCTACACCGAAGGCGGCCAGAAACCGGGGGGGGGGATCGGGATGCAGCCGGAGGATATGGAGGAGCTTTCCACGCTCTTAAGCAAAGGCACCCCCGTGACGATTCGCTAGCATTCCGCCCTGCCTGAAAATCCCTTGCAATCTTGCGGGCTCCGGGTTTCCCTCAAAGCTCGTGAAAACCTCCCTCTGCGCCGCTGCCAGCCTCCTGCGAACCCTTTGTTTTCTCATCTGCTTCCTGCCTTTTGTGGCGCAAGGGGCGGCCCCGGCTTCCCGTGCGCCGATCAAGGAGGTCAAGCTCCTTACGATCGGGAACAGTTTTGCCGATAACGCCACGGCCTTCCTGCCGATGTTCGCCGCATCCCGGGACAAACAATTGAGGCTCTTCCGCGCGAACCTCGGCGGCCATTCCCTGGCGCAGCACGTCGGTTATCTCAATGCGGTCGAGGCCGACTCCAACGACCCGAAAGGGTATGTTTATACGAGCAATGATCCGGCGACGAGCGACGGGCGGAAATTCAGCCTCCGCATGGTGCTCAAGGGGGCGAAATGGGACGTCGTGACCATCCAGCAGCTCAGCAGCCTGAGCTACAAACCCGAGACCTACCAGCCTTACGCGAACATTCTGATCGATTACATTCACCAATACGCTCCGCAAGCGAAGATCCTGATCTTCCAGACCTGGGCATACTCAGATGATTATTACCCGGTGCTCAATGTCCCGGGCCTGGACCAGCAAAAAATGTATCGTGGCTTGAAGGCCGCTTACCAGCAGCTCTCCAGCGAAACGGGCCTGCCGCTCATCCCCGTCGGCGACGCTTTCCAGAAAGTCCGGGCGCTGCCCCAACCGATTGTCATCACGCAGAGGGGGGACCGTCATGCCAACGCAAATGGCCAGTACCTCGCCGCCGCGATGTTCTACGAAACTCTCTTCCACGACAATGTGACCAAAGTCAGCTTCGTGCCGGAGGGGGTGCAGCCCGGCGACGCCAAAGTGTTGCGCGCCATCGCGCACGAGACGCTGGCGGAGGCGGCGCACGCCCCGGCGTCCAAGCATTAAAACCGGGCGCTGCGGTCTTGTCACGGGTGCGGGTGCGGGCATAATAGCGCCTCTTTCGCAAGGCCATGCTTTCCTCCGCTGATCTTCACCTCCATTCCCGCTCCAGCGCCCGCTCGGCGGAATGGGTGCTGCGGCGGCTCGACTTCCCCGATAGCACGTCGGACCCGCTGACGCTCTACCGGCGGTTGCGGCGGGCGGGGATGCAGTTTGTGACGCTGACCGATCACAACAGCATCGAGGGGTGCCTCGCTATCGCCGGGCAGCCGGGCGTTTTTTTGAGCGAGCAGATTTCCTCCCTCTTCCCCGAAGACCGGGCCCGGGTGGAACTGCTGGCCTGGGGGATCACGGAGGCGCAGCACCGGGAGATCCAGGGCGTGCGCGAGAATATTTACGAGTTGCAGCGCTTCCTTGCCGGGGCAGGGATCGCCCACGCGGTGGCCCATCCGCTCTACCGGCTGGATGACAAGCTCTGCGCGGCGAATCTGGAAAAGCTGATCCTCCTTTTCCGCCACTTCGAGGGGCTCAACGGGCTGCGCCACGCTCTTTTGAGCGACGTGACGCGCTCCCTGCTGGGGCGGCTCACCCCGGAGAAGATCGACGAGCTGGCCAATCGCCACGGCTTTGCCCCGACGCACGCCGAAGCGTGGCGCAAAGTGTTTGTGGGCGGTTCCGACGACCACGGCGGCCTTTTCCCCGGGTCGGCCTGGACGTCCGCGCCGCATTGCGAAACGCCGCAAGAATTTCTTGCCCACGTGCGGGAGGGCCGGTGCGAGCCGCAAGGCCAGGGGGGGACGCCGCTGGCGCTTTCGCACGGGCTGTACAACACGATCTATTCGTTTCTGCGGGAAAAATTTTTCAGCGGCGACGCTCCCAACGGGTTGCTGACCAAGGTGTTTTCCCGGTTCATGGAGGGGCGCGATCCGACGGAGTTTTCCCTGAGCGACAAGATCGGGCTGCTTGCGCAGGGGATCGCCTCGGGCAAGATTTTCGAGCTGGCCAAACCGGCCCATGCCTCGCTCTGGAAGCAGTTGGCGGCGACGTTTTCTGACGGGGATTTCAAACAGCTCCTCGCACGGCAGACGCAGGGGGTGGAGGAGCCCGAGCGGCGTGCGTTCCTGATGGCGAACCTTTTGGTGAGCCGCCTGGCGTTCCGTTTTTTCACCAAGTTCGTGCAGCAAATCTCCTCGGGGAATTTGATCGAGGCGATCCAGGAGGTGAGCATCATGGCGCCGATTTTCCTGACGGTGAGCCCTTATGTTTACGCCTTCCATACCCAGTCGCCGCCGCGCGCGCTGCTGCGGGAGGTGTGCGAGCGGATCGCGGGCGAGGTGCCGCCCTTGCTGCGCAACCGCAAGCGCGCCTGGTTCACGGACACGCTGGAGGATGTCAACGGCGTCGCCACGACGATCCGCAAGATGACGGCCGCGGGGATCGCCGCCGGGGAGGAGCTTGTGGTCGTCACGTCGCGGGCGGAAATGCACGTCACCGGCATCCCGATCCAGAATTTCGCGCCCATCGGGGAGTTTGAGCTGCCGGAGTATGAACTGCAAAAGCTGAGCTTCCCGCCGATCTTGGAAATGTTCGACTACATCCAGCGCGAACAGTTCAGCGAGCTGATCATCAGTACCCCGGGGCCCGTGGGGCTGACGGCGCTGCTGGCGGCCAAGCTGCTGGGCCTGCGCGCGGTGGGCATCTACCATACCGACTTCCCGCAATACGTCCGCATCCTTACCGACGACAGTTTCCTGGAGACGCTGACGTGGAAGTATATGCACGGGTTCTATTCCCAACTCGACCTCCTTTACGTGAACTCGGAGGATTACCGACGCGCCTGGATCGACCGGGGCGTGCGGCCCGAAAAGATCGCGATTCTTCCGCGCGGCCTGGATGTTGAACTGTTCCACCCCGGGCGGCGGAATCCCGATTTTTGGAAACGCTACGGTCGCTGGCAGCAGAAGACCGTCCTCTTGTATGTCGGGCGCATTTCCAAGGAGAAAGACCTGGATGTGATCGTGGCCGCCTGCGGCCGCCTGGACGCCGAGGCGCTGCCGGTCCAGATGGTTTTCGTGGGGGACGGCCCCTATTTGAAGGAGCTCCGGCGCGCGCTGCCGCAGGCTTGTTTCACCGGCGCGCTTTCGGGGACGGACCTCGCGGAAGCCTACGCCTCGGCGGACGTGTTCCTTTTCCCCAGCACGACGGACACGTATGGGAACGTGGTGGTGGAGGCGCACGCGGCGGGCGTGCCCACGGTGGTTTCCGACACGGGGGGCCCGAAGGAGTTGGTGCAGGATGGCGTCAATGGCCTCGTCACCCGGGGCTTGGACGCGGACGATTTTGCCCGGGCCGTGCGGGAGCTGGTGCGGGACCCGCAACGGCGGCGGCGGATGGGAGAAGCGGCGCGCACGGGTGTGCAAGACCGCGACTGGGCTCGCGCCTTCCACCGGTTCTGGGAACGCTCGCCGCTGTAGAGCGGGACCGGGCGTTTTTTTCTCACACGAAGGCGCTAGAGCGGTTTCGGTTTATTTTGTCGTATGCTCTTCGGCGGCGAGAGTCGCTGTGCGTCTTTTTGCGCTTGGGCTGTATTTACAAATACAGCCGCTGCGCTCAAAAAGCCCCGCATCAACCCTCGGCGCTCTCAGATCATTGCGACAAAATAACCCAAAAACGCTCTAAGGCACGAAGAAGAAGGGGGAGCTTCGCTCTTTAAACTCCGGTAGCCACCGAAGCGGCGCGCGTCAGCCGCCGCAGCGCGCGGTAGCGCGAGCTGGGTCCAGCTTCAAGCTGGCGTCGAGTTCGATTTCAAAGAGGAGATCGTCGCGGCAGACGTCGGCGTGCATCCACGTCAGGGGGAGTGTTCCCAGGCCGTGCGCGGCGAGGTGCCGGGCGAAGAGCGGAGCGTATTCGGGCTGCTTTAAATAGGCGACGGCGCGGGTGCAATGGTTCCAGTCCATGCCGCGCGAGCGCAGGAGCGCCTCGGCCACTTGCATGGTGAGGCCGATTTGCGCGGAGGCGTCGCCAACGTGGGCGGTTTTGCCGCCCGGCTCAATGCTGGCGGTGCCGGAAATGTACAATTCCCGCCGGCCTTTCCGGGCGACTTCCACGGCACGGCTGAACGCGCTCCGGTAATCGAGCGCGGAGCATTGGAGCGGCGAGGGGACTTCCTGGACGGTCGCGCCTTTGCGTGCGATGGCGAGGGCTCCGCCGATGACGGCCGCGCCGTGCCGGTTGGGCATCCCGATCCCGGTGCTGGCGGGGAGCAGACCGTCGAAGGCCCCGCGTGCCTGCAGGAAGGGGGTGCGCGCCCGGTTGAAGCCGTCGTACCAGTCGAGGATCTTGTCGAGATAGAACCAGGTTCGCACGAGGTGGCCGAAGGTCATCCCTTCCGCGTGCAGGATGCGCTCGATGGTTTCAAAAACACTGACGGTTTGCGCTTCGCCGGATGCGCGCAGGTCTGCCGGGACGATTTCTTCCAGAAAGCAGTAAGTGGCGTCGGCGCTTTCGTGACGGACACCCACGGCGCGGCCGCCGTCCACAATGGGCCGCCCGGGGGCTTCTCCAAACGACTGGCGGGCTGCGGCGCGCACAAGGGGGCGGGGATCGACGACGGTAAGGAGGTCCGGGATGGGGAGGGACATGGGAGGTGCTGGTGATTACAATGCCCTTTGGCCCAAAAACGCAACGCATTTCCTGCTTGAATCGCGGCCCGTTCCGTCCGCATATCCCGGCATGCCCCAAGACGAAGTTCCCGCGGCGCTCCAAGGCGCGTTTTTCCTCGCCGGTCCCACGGCCGTGGGTAAAACCGACGTGGCGCTGGCGGTGGCGGAAGCGTGCGGAGGGGAGATCGTGGGGGCGGACGCTTTCCAGGTTTACCGGGGGCTGGATCTCCTGACGGCGAAGCCTTCGCCGGAGGCTCTGGCGCGCGTGCCGCATCACTTGGTGGGGACGGTTCCGCTGGAGGCGTCTTTTGACGTTGCCCGCTACCGGGAGGCGGCGCTCGCCGCGATCGCCGGAATTCGCGCCCGGGGCAGGCTTGCCATCGTGGCCGGGGGAACGGGGCTCTATTTCCGGGCGCTCACGCGGGGCCTGGCGGATCTCCCGTCGGCAAGCCCGGAACTGCGGGAGGAACTGAACGCGCTTTCGCTGCCGGAGGCGCTGGCGCGGCTGGAGGGCGTGGACCCCCAAGCGGCCGCGCGCGTGGACCGGCGCAACCCGCGGCGCGTGATCCGGGCGCTGGAGGTTTGTCTGGCGACCGGCCAGCCTTTTTCCAGTTTCCGCCACGAATGGGAGCAGGCGCCGACGTTTCATGGGGTGCTGCTGGAGCGGAGCCGGGAGGAGTTGTCGGCGCGGATCGACCGGCGGACGGCGGGCCTGTTCGCGGCGGGCGTGGTGGAGGAGGTGCGGGCGGCCGTGGAGGCGGGCGGCGTGGGGCCGACGGCGCGGCAGGCGATCGGGTGGCGGGAGATTACGGCGCTGCTGCGCGGCGAGTGTACTCAAGCCGAGGCGGTGGCGGCGATCGCGCAGGCGACGCGCCGCTATGCGAAGCGGCAGCGGACGTGGTTCCGGCGCGAGCCGATGTTCGTGCCGGTGGGGTTGAGCGACGCCCCCGGGGCGCTGGCCCAGGTCCTGGCCAGGGCGGCGGCGGTGCCGCGGGCCGGCGGGGAAGAGGGGGAGCCGCGGAGACGGGGAGAGGCGGAGAGGTGAACGCTTTCTTTGCGGCTTTGCGCGGAATCTCCTATTTCCCCATCTGGAGCAGGGCTTGGTAGTTCTGCCGGGCGGCGGCGTTGCCGGGGTTTAATTGCAGGGCGGTTTCAAGCTCTCCTTTGGCTTCGCCAAGACGGTTCTGCTTGGCCAGAATCGTCCCGAGCGTGGTGTGGGTGTCCGAGTCGTCGGGTCTTTCTTTGAGCATAAGGCGGCATTGTTCGGCCGCCTCTTCCAATTTCCCGGTGGCGATCAGCGCTCCGGACAGGTTGCGCCGCAATTCGATGACATCGCCTTTGATCCGGACGGCTTCACGGTACTGCGCGATGGCTTCTTCATAATGCCCAAAATACCAGAGGACGAGGCCGAGGTTGTTGTGGACTTCGGGGTTCTCCGGCTTGAGTTCCACGGCGCGGGCGAAGTGGGGCGCGGCTTCCTTGATTTTCCTTTGGCGGTAGAGCTCGGCTCCCATGTGGTTGTGGGCCTGCCAGGAGTCGTCGTTCTTTTTGAGGCAGGCGGTCCAGAGCGTGTTTTCGGATTGGTGCACGCCTGCCCGTTCCCAACTATAGGCGCTGTAGGCGAAGACGAGGCCCACGGCGGCGGCGATGACGGCGGGCCGCCAGGCATCGTTCGCTTTTTGGAGCAGGAGGGCGATGATCGCCCCCTCCGCCGCGACGATGGAGATGTCGCTGAAGTATTGGAAGTGGTCGGCCTGCAACGTCAGGCGCATGTAGGACATGGTGAAGAAGCCGAGGATGGGGAAGAGGGTTCCGACAAAATAGGCGAAGACGAAAAACGGCGTGCGCGAGCGGACGGGATTGCTGCTGGGGTAAACCTCTTTGATCGCCAGCATGAGCAGGAGGCTCATCGGGACCAGGGCCCCGGCCAGGAACATCCACATTTGCGGGTTCTTCAGCGGCCACCAGAGCCAGGCGGTGTTGGCGTAGATGGTGTTGAGGTTGATGGGCAGGAGGGCTTTGGAAAGGTAGGACCAGGTGACGACGCCCGCGCCCGCTAAGCGCGAGTGCCAATCGCCAATGGGGATCACTTCGCCGCCGATGGCTCGGTCGTTTTGGAACCAGATGGTGACCAGCCCCAGGAGGATGGTGACTACAAAGAACGGGACGTACTTGGCGAGGTCGTGCCCAAGGGCGCGCAACGCGGTTTTGTCCTCCTTGCGAGCGAGGAAGCATGCGATGGCCGGGGTGATCATGGGGATCGAGCCGGTCTGCCACCAGGCCATCAACATCAACACCGCCGGGAAGACGACGGCGTGGGTTTTGCACAAAAGCGCGCCGACGAACAGGAGGAGGGAGGCGGTATAGGTGCTCCATTTCCGGGAAACCTCAAACCGCAGCCAGGCGATGGTGGAGAGGAGGCCGAAGAAGAGCGAGAGGGTGTTTTTGCGTTCGGAGATCCACGCGACCGATTCCGCGTGCACCGGGTGCACGGCAAAGAGGAGGGCGCCCAGCCACGCGCCGGGGACGCTCAATCGCCGCAGTAGGAACCAGAGCAGCAGGCCGTCCAGGGCGTGGATGAGGATGTTCATCACGTGGAACGGCGGGCCGCTGGCCACCGGCTGCCCGGTGGGGGCGATGTCATAACCCCAGAGCTGGTATTCCACCCAGTGCATGCTGATTTTGAGGGGGAAGTAATCGGCGCACTGGTTGGCCCGGAATTGGTAGTGTTCTTTGTCGTTGCCGCCGAAAAGCTGGCGTTCGAGGGCGCGCAGCGGGGGACGCAGAGCGTTCACCAGCCAGGGGGCCGGGGACTTGCCGGCTTCGCGCCGCGCGTCGGGGCCGTCTTTGTCGCTGGTGATGCCGCCGGTCCAGATTTCCCAGAGCCCGCGCCAGTTGGTTTGGAAGCGCTCCGCCGGGTTTTGTGCCGAGGGGTTGTAGGTTTGCAGGATCGAGGGGTTGGCGGTGATCTCCTGGTCGTCGTCCCAGAGGAATCCGGCGGACATCGCCGGGATGTAGACCAGCACGGGAATCCAAAAGAGCGCCAGCCCGAGCGCCACGCGGTTTGCCTTTGGCCGGTGCGTGGCCGGGATCTCCAGAAACGCGAGGTAGCCCGCCGGCGCGCCGACGGCGAATCCGGCGGCAAGTTTCCAGAACCAGAGGGCGCCGAGGCATTCGAAGCCGACCTGGCCCCGCAGGAACTGGGCCCATTGCAAGCATTCTTCTTCATTGAGGAGGAAGCTGAAGATCGCGGCGACAAGCAGGCCGCCGAAACCGGCCAGGAAAAGCCGCGCCGGTTCGTGCCATGCGGGGCGCGAAGAGGCAGCGGCAGTCTTGGAGGGGAGAGTGCGGGAAGGGTTCATGGGATGAAGAAGGGCACAACTTACCAAAGATTGTGGGTTGCTAAAGGGAAATTCTTGGCTTTGCGCGTTGCCGGGTTTGCGCGCAAGCGGATGTTCTTTCTCATTGTATTTTGGCCAAAGATTACCGAGTCTTTTTACAATGAGAAGCATGACCGGGTACGGGCGGGGCCAGAGCGGCACCAACGGCACCCAATTCAGCGTAGAATTGAACTCCGTCAACCGGAAACAGAGCGATGTGACGGTAACCCTCCCCCGCGAGCTTGCCGAGTTGGAGCCGCGCGTGCGCGACTTGATCAACTCGGAGGTTTCCCGCGGGCGGCTCAACGTCGTCGTGGCGTGCCACGCCTGCGCCGCGAGCCAGAAGGTCGCCATTGATACGGCGCTGGCGCGGACGTACTTTACGGCCATGCGGGATCTCCAGGCGGAACTGGGCGCGGGGGGCGAGGTGAGCATCGACGCGGTGCTGCGCGCGCCGGGGGTGGTGCGCGTGCCCGAGGAGCCGATCTCCGCCATCGAAGCCTGGCCGCACATCGAGGCGGCGCTGAAGGAGGCGCTTCTCAGCCTCGTTGCCATGCGCGAGCGCGAAGGCAAAAACCTGGCCAAGGATTTGATCCGGCGGCTGAAGATTGTCCGCGAGACGCTGCGCAAGATCCGCGTGCTGCATCCCATCGTGTTGAAAAAATTCCGCCAAGCCCTCAAGGAACGGATTGAAAAAGTCGGGCTGGAACTCCCCATCGATGACGAGCGGATCGTCAAGGAGGTCATCTTCTTCGCCGACAAATCGGACATCACCGAGGAACTCACGCGGCTGGACAGCCACTTCACCCAGTTCGCCCATCACCTGCGCAAAAGCGAGCCGGTGGGGCGGACGCTGGAATTCATGACCCAGGAAATCTCCCGCGAACTCAATACGCTGGGCTCCAAGGCCAATGACGTGGAGATTTCCCAATGCGTGGTGACGTGCAAGGCGGAGATGGAAAAGATCCGCGAACAAATCCAAAACATCGAATGAGCACACTCCCTTCCCTTCCTCGGCGCGGCATTTTGTTCCTCCTCTCCGCCCCCTCCGGCGCGGGCAAATCGACGCTGCGCGCCGGGCTCCAGGAGAACCAGGATTTCGCCTACTCCGTCTCCTGCACCACGCGCGCGCCGCGCCCCGGCGAACGCGACGGCGCGGATTACCACTTCCTCTCCCGCGAAGCGTTTGAAGCGCGCATCGCCTCGGGCGCGTTCCTCGAATACGCGCAGGTGCATGGCAACTATTACGGGACGCTCAAGAGCGCCGTGCTGGATGTCCTGCGCGCGGGCGGCGACGTCTTGCTGGACATCGACACGCAGGGAGCGGCGATGATCCGCGCTCACGCGGACGCCGAGATCCAAGACGCGCTGGTGGACATCTTCCTCATGCCCGCGAGCCTCGACGTGCTGCGCCGCCGCCTGGCCAAGCGCGGCACCGAGACGCCCGAGCAGATCGCCCTGCGCCTGCGCAATGCGGAGGCGGAACTGCGCGAGTGGCGTGCCTACCGCTACGCGCTCGTTACCGCCACGCCGGAGGAAGATCTTGCCGGGTTCCGCGCCATCATGCAGGCGGAGCGGAGCCGCAGCGCGCGGCTGCTATTTGATCCCACTCTTTAAGCTCTATGAAGACCATCGTTGTCGGAGTCACCGGTTCCATCGCGGCCTATAAAGCGGCCGATCTCGTCAGCCAGCTCGTCAAGCGCGGCTACGAAGTCCACGCCACGATGACGGAGGCCGCGCGCGCGTTCATCACGCCGCTCACGTTGCAGACCCTCTCTCGCCACAACGTCGTCACCGATCCCTTCGCCCTCACCGGCCAGTGGGAGCCGGGCCACATCGCGCTGGCGGACAAGGCCGATCTCCTCCTCGTTGCCCCCGCGAGCGCCAACACGCTCGCCGCGCTCGCCCACGGCTTCGCCAACAATTACCTCACCGAAATCGCGCTCGCCACCCGCGCGCCGATCCTCATCGCCCCGGCCATGAACGGCAAGATGTGGGAGCACCCCGCCACGCGCGGGAACGTCGAGAAACTCCGCGCGCGCGGCGTCCACTTCATCGGCCCGGAGGAAGGGCTCCTTGCCTGCGGCTACGAGGGAATCGGGCGGCTCTGGCCCGTGGACGGCATCGTGGCGCGCGTCGAAGAGATCCTCGCATGAAATTTCTCGTCACCGCCGGGCCCACGCGCGAACCGATCGATCCGGTGCGCTACATCAGCAATCGCTCGTCCGGCAAAATGGGTTACGCCATCGCGCAAGCCGCGCTGGAAGCGGGCCACGAGGTGGTGCTGGTGAGCGGCCCGGTCGCGCTGGCCGCGCCGGCGGGAGCGCAGCTCGTGCGCGTGACGACGGCGGACGAGATGTATGATGCGGTGCACGCGCACCTCGCGGGCGTGGAGATCGCCGTGCTTTGCGCGGCGGTCGCCGACTTCAAGCCCGCCGAGGTCGCGCCGCGAAAAATCAAAAAGCGCGACGGCGTTCCTGAAATCAAATGGGTGCCCACGCGCGACATTCTCGCCTCGCTTGGCGCGATGTGTGAAAAAAATTTTTTGCTCGCCGGGTTTGCCGCAGAGACCGACGACCTGGAGAAAAACGCGCGCAAAAAACTCGAAAACAAACAGTGCGATGCCGTCATCGGAAATGATGTCGCCGCGCCTGGCCTTGGATTTGAAAGCGACGAGAACGCACTGACGATTTTCCTACCCGACCATTCCAGTAGGGTATTGCCCCGCGCAAGCAAACACGACCTCGCAAAAGCCCTCGTGAAAATACTTTGCGCGATGCAACAAAAAAGTTGACTTACCCTCCATACTTCGGCTACGCAAGGCACAGCTAGTGATGATCAATTCAAGATCCACATGTGTTAATTTAGATCCATCCGCTGCTGCGGTGTGAAAGGGGGGAAATCTCTAATGGCGACCAAACCTGCAAAAAAAGCTCCTGCGAAGAAAGCCGCTGCCAAGCCGGCGGCCAAGAAAGCTGTAGCAAAAAAAGCTCCTGCTAAGAAAGCCGCTGCCAAACCGGCGGCCAAGAAAGTAGTGGC
Organism: Verrucomicrobiota bacterium; assembly: GCA_037143855.1. Taxonomy (GTDB): domain Bacteria; phylum Verrucomicrobiota; class Verrucomicrobiia; order Chthoniobacterales; family Chthoniobacteraceae; genus UBA695. The sequence continues at coordinate 34,922 of JBAWXX010000012.1, forward strand.
GAAGAAAGCTCCTGCTAAGAAAGTTGCTGCCAAGAAAGTGGTAGCGAAGAAAGCTGCGAAGAAATAATTCTTTCGCAAAGAAAATATTGAATGGGAGGGAGGCGCGAGTCTTCCTCCCATTTTACTTTGGGCAATTCTTTCCACAAAAAAAGCCCGCGCTTTTCTCGTTTCCAATCCCTGATTGGGACTGCCCTGCCCCTATCAACGTGAAGCGCGCAATGCAAACCCCCGAAGGGGATAAGGCAAGCGTCTTGGATGAGATAACGCGTGCACCAACAGCGGCGCTTTGTGATCTGTTCCCGCTCGTCAATGCCGGTCGGGTTCTCTTCCGGCATGAACGGGGGTTCGCCCAGGAAGGGCATTTGCACGTTTGTGTAATGGGGATAGCCGTAGCCGTGGAGCGTCCAGTTGCCGGGGACTTCTCCCCCTTGGTCCCAGGCGGGCGGTTGGCGGACGCGGCCCACGTCTTTCCCGGGTGACGGGGAGGAATTTGCGTCAGGGGAGCGTGAAAAAAAGCAAAACCAACGGTTGACGAAGCGGGAGACTCTCTCTAGGATCCCACCCTCGCCTCGGGTCCGGTATCCGTCCCCCTGGCACCAAAAATACCTTTAGTTTATTCAATTTACACTGAAAACGGACCGTAGAAGGAGAACATCATGCCAGAAGTAGTCGTTCGCAAAGGGGAGCCTATTGATCGTGCGCTCAAGCGCCTCAAAAACAAACTCGATTCCGAGGGAGTGATGGAGGAGGTGCGCCGTTTGCGGGCTTTTGAAACGCCCACGCAGAAGACCAAGCGCAAAGCGCGTGCCAACGCGAAACGCGCGAAGATGAAGTCTTTCCGCTTCAATTCCTAGCTGTCCGCCCTGGAGAGGGGAACCTCTCTCGACCCGGATTTTTTTAAAGCCATCGTCTGCAATCCCTGCGGACGATGGCTTTTTTTTCAGGCCGCGCCCTTTTTTCCCCGTTACCCCTTCACCCCATCTCCGCGTCTTTCGCACTCGCAGAGGATGCGGAAGCCGACGTCGTTGGTGGAGTAGGCGGGGGAGTTGCTGGCCCGGGCGCTGGTGCGCAGGCTGGCGATGCGGGATTTCCAGCTCCCGCCCCGGTAAATTTGCCGGGGCCCTCCCAGCGGGCCGCGCGGGTTGGTCCGTTCGTGTCCCGGGTAGGGGGTGAAGCAGTCCAGGCACCATTCCCAGACGTTTCCGGCCATGTCTTCCATGCCGAAAGGGCTGGCTCCCCGGGGGAAGCTGCCGACCGGGGAGGCGGCGGGGAAGCCGCAGTCGATGGTGGGTTCCGACCACGGGAGGCGCTTGTTGACATCGGCGAAGTTGGCCCGGTCGCCACTGTCCAACCGGTTGCCCCACGGGAACTTACGCCCGTCGGTGCCGCGTGCGGCGTACTCCCATTCGGCTTCGGTGGGTATGCGGTATTTCCGTTTTTCGCGTTCGCTCAGCCAGGCGCAAAAGCGGGCGGCGTCGGCCTGGCTGACGTAGACAACGGGATGATTCTCCCCCGCGCCGGGAGCTCGTTTGGAGCGGTGGGAGGGGTCGAATTGCTCGTACTGGGCGTTGGTGATGGGCCAGCGGGAGAGGTAGAAGGCGGAAATGTTGGTGGGGGTGACGGGGCGTTCGTTGGGGGCGGCCTCGGGGTCTTCGCTTCCCATTTTAAAGGAGCCAGAGGGGGCAAGCAGGAAGGTGATGCCGAGCGGGTTGGTGAAGTTCGGAAAGGATTGCTTTTCCTGCGCGCGTTGCAGGGGGGAGGGGGGGAAGGGAGAGGGTTCAGGGTGCGGGCGCGGCGGAGCGGGTTTAACGGTGGCCGCCGCGGGGGGGGGCGCGGCGAAGGAGGTGGCCATTTTTTCTTCGAGGTAGGTGTCGATCAGGTCCTCGGCATCGCCGCCGCTGAGCCCCAGGGCTTCGCCCATGTTGCAGAAGGCGTCGCGCTGGTCGTCCGTGATTTCGTCCAGTTCGGCGAGCCGCAGCATCCGGAGAAATTCGGCGTGGGGCTCGGCGGCGGCGGCGGCGGCGGGAGCGGCTGGGACGGGTTCGGCGGAAGGGGACGCATTGCGCGGGGTCCGCTGGATCCCCCACCGGGCGAGTTCCTCGTCCACGAGGCGCTTCATTTCGGCGGTTTCCAGCCCGAGGTTCCCGCCGACGCTGTAGAGATTTTCCTCTTCGTCGGGATCGAGGCCGCCGCTGGTGAGGACGAAGGAGAGGAATTTGTGAAATTCGGCGATGGCGGCGGATTTTTCGGCGGCGAGAAGCTCGGCGTCGATGCTGGCGCGGCTCTCCGGGTCGAGGAGGAGGGTGCGGGCTTCGGCGAGCTTGGCGGGGGCTTCGTCCATGCCGGAGCGCAGGAGCTGGGCGAGGGGGTTGCTGGGCTGGTTTTTAAGGGGGAGTTTCTTTTGCCACCACATGAGGAGTTGGCGGCAGTTGGACTCGATGTGGGCGGCGCTGGGGCTGGCGGCGAAATCCAGGCAGAGGCGCTCGTAGGGATTGGGGGAAGCGTAGAGCTTCCACCCTTCCCATCGCATCGGATTGTCGGGGAGAGGATCGGGGAGCGGCATGGAGCCAGGGAAGGAGTTTACGGAGGAAGGGCGGGTGCAATCCCCCGGCGGGAGCAGCCCCTTACTCGACGTTGATGCGCATCAAGTCGGCGGTGGCTTCTTCCATTTCCGCTTCGTTAAGACCCAGGTTGCGGGAGATTTTGACGACGCTTTGGTTGCCGTAGGCGTCCACTTTGACTTCCAGGACCTGGTTTTCGTCGTAGCGGTAGGTGAGCTGGACGGGGGAGCCTTTGGGTAGGTAAGGGGGCAGTTCGACGTTGCAGGTGCCCAGCGGGGTGCATTCCGCCGGGACGGTGCTTTCCCCCTCCACGACGCGAACCACCACGCTCTTCATGTTCGCCTTGGCGGTGCCGAAGGAGTTCTCGACTTCCGCGGGGATGGGCGTCGATTTTTTGATCATCGGGAAGACGTATTCCTCCATCGTCTCGTCGCCCCAGAGGACGACGCCGAGGGTGTGGGTGGTGATGTTGGTGACGCGGACGAGGGTCCCCTCGGCGGTGGAGAGTTTGCCGCGCGTTTCCTGGGAGATGACCCGCTCGCCGGTGTCGTTTTCGCGGCCCAGCAGGACGAGGGTGGCCTGGAGGGCGGCCCCCATGGCGACGGCTTCGTCGGGGCTGATGTCTTCGGCCACGGGGCGCCTGCTCATTTGCCGGATCATTTCGCGCACGGCGGGCATGCGGGTCATGCCGCCGGTGAGGAGGATGCGGTCGATGTGGTTCCATTCGAGCCCGGCTTCGGCCATGGCGATTTCGCAGATGGCTTTGGCTTTTTCCAGCAGGTGGCGGCTGCGGCGCTCGAATTCTTCCCGAGTCAGCTCAATTTTGAGGCTGTGCCCGGCGTAGCTGTGGACTACGGTGGCGCTGTTGCGGCTGGAGAGCTGGATTTTGGCGGTGAGGGCGCGGTTGTAGAGATCCTGGTAGCTGTGGAGGTCCAGGAGGGGGTTTTCGTTGAACTGGCTGTCGAATTCCTCGCTCACCCAGTTGACGATGACGTCGTCCCAGTCTTTGCCGCCCAGGCGATGGTCGCCGTTGCTGCCGAGCATCTGGATGTGGTGCTCGGAGATTTTCATGATGGTGACGTCGAAGGTGCCTCCGCCCAGGTCGAAGACGAAGACGGTTTCGTTGCCGTGGTGTTTGTCGATGCCGTAGGCGAGTGCGGCGGCGGTCGGTTCGTTGAGGATTTGGAGGACTTCGAACCCGGCGAGCCGCCCGGCGTGCATGGTGGCGGTGCGCTCCACGTCGCTGAAGTAGGCCGGGACGGTGATGACGGCGTCGGTGATGGGGGTGCCGAGGAATTTCTCCCCGTCCTGCTTGAGCTTGCGCAGGATGAGCGCGGAGAGTTCCTCGGCGCTCCAGAGCTTGCCGCCGAACTCGCGGTTGAACTCGATCTTGCTCTTGCCCATCTCGCGTTTGACGAAATCGACGATCTTTTCCGGCTCGGCGACGGCGTTTTGTTTGGCGGCGGAGCCGACGATGGCGGTGCTGCCGTCAAAGAGGATGACGGACGGGGTGATCCGCTCGCTTTCGGCGTTGGGGATGATCTGGGTCCGCCCGTTTTCGTCCACGTGGCTGAGGGCGGAGAAGGTGGTGCCCAGGTCGATCCCGACGGCTTTGCGCCGGGTCGGGCTGAGGGAGGAGGGGTAAGAGGCAAGGTTCATTGGGAGGACGGCGGGATTACGATTGATAGAACGTGCGGATCGCGGCGGTCAAGCCGGGGATGTCGTGCCGTTTGGCTTCGATGTCCACGCGCAGGCCCAATTCCCGCATGGTTTTGGAGGTGACGGGGCCGATGCTGGCGGTCTGCAGGCCGGGGGGAAGGGGGAGTTTCAGGGCCATGAAGTTCTCGACGGCCGACGAGCTGGCAAAGGTCACCAAGTCCGCTCCTTCCTCGCGGAAACGCGCGATTCCGGGGAGGTCGGTTTCGGGAACCGTCCGGTAGGCTATGGCTTCGTCCACAATGGCGCCCATTTGGGTGAGTTCCTTGGAAAGCACATCCCGTGCCTTTTCGGGGCGGATGATAAGGATTTTCTCGTTCTCGACGGTGTGGTCTTTGGCGAACGCTTTGGCGACGGCTTCGGAGACGAAGGATTCGGGTTCCAGGTCGATATGCAGGTGGAATTCGCGCAGCCGGGCGGCCGTGGCGGGCCCGATGGCGGCGATGCGGACGCCGCCGATTTCGCGGGTGTCGTCGTAGAGTTTGAAGAACAACTGGAAGAAGGCGTCGACGCCGTTGACGCTGGTGAAGACGATCCAGTCATACGTATGGCATTCCTGGACGAGCTGGCCAAATTCGAGGAGATTGGCGGGCGGTTCGATGCGCAGGGTGGGCAGTTCGTAGGCGTCGGCGCCGAGGGTGCGCAGGGCGTCGGAAAGGGCTCCGGCTTGGGCGCGGCTGCGGGTGACGACGATCCGCTTGCCAAAGAGAGGTTTCGTTTCAAACCAGTTGAGCTTGTCGCGCAGGGCCACCACTTCTCCAAAGACGGCGACGGCGGGGGAAGACATACCGGCTTCGTCGGCGATCCGGGCGATGTCGCGCAACGGGCCTCGCACGGTTTGCTGGCGCTGGGTGGTGCCCCAGCGAACGATGGCGACGGGAAGCTCGGGGGGCGCGCCGTGGGTGAGGAGGGTTTCCGCAATCTCCTCCAGGCGCTCCATCCCCATGAGCATGACTTTGACGCCGGGCAGGGTGGCGAGCCGGGCGTAGTCCACGGCGGGCCCCGGCTTGGCAGGGTCTTCGTGGCCGGTGAAAAGGGTGACTTGGGCGTTGTGCTCGCGATGGGTGACGGGGATGCCGGCGTAGGCGGGGGCGGCCAGGGCGGAGGAGACGCCGGGGATGATTTCAAAGGGGAGTTTCGCCTCGGCCAGGGCTTCGGCTTCCTCGCCGCCGCGCCCGAAGAGGAAGGGGTCGCCCCCTTTGAGGCGCACGACGCGCTTGCCCTCGCGGGTCAGCTTGACGAGCAGGGCGTTGATTTCCTGCTGGGCGAGGGTGTGGGTTCCGGCCTTTTTCCCGACGTAGATGCGCTCGGCTTCTTGGGGAGCCCAGCCGAGCATCTCCGGGTTGCAGAGGGCGTCGTAGACGACCGCTTCGGCGGTTTCGAGCACCTGCCGCGCCTTGAGCGTGACGAGCCCGAGGTCGCCGGGGCCCGCGCCGGTGAGATAACAAATGCCGCTCTGTTTTTTTGCCATAAGGAAAAGAATTTGCCGTGAAAACGGGGATCAGGAAAGGAAAAGGTTGGGAGCTTCCGAAGCTGGAGCTGCGAAGACGGGGACGTTGCCAATCTGGAGATTGGCAACGAGGGCTTTCTTTGCGTCTTTGCGCGAGCCTTTTTCGGGCTATTTTGCGTTCAGTTCCGCGAGCACTTCCGGGTCGCGGACGTCGGCCCAGTCGCCCTGGAGTTCGTAGGCCTGGACGCGCTGGCCGCTCAGGGCAAGGTTGCGGATGGCGTCGGTCAACTCGTATTCGCCGCGCGGGCTGCGCTCCAGCCGGGCGGTGAAGTCGAAGATGCTTGGGCGGAAGGTGTAGACGCCTGCGTTGTACCACGGGCTCACCGGCTCGCCCGGCTTCGGCTTTTCGCGCAGGTCGGTCAATTCAAAGCGTTCGTTGACGAACACCGCGCCGCCTTTGGAAACGTCCTCGTTGCGCTTGACGCTGATGAGCGCTTCCGCGCCGTCCAGGCGGACGAGGCGGCGGTAGTTGGCGGGGTCCACGAGGATGTCGCCGTAGCTCAGCACGAATGGGTCGGCCCCGGCGAATGCCTTGCCCAGCTCCACGACGCGGCCGGTGCCGTCTTGAACCGCCTGGGTGGCGTAGGTGATGCGGACGCCGAACGTGCTCCCGTCGCCAAAGAACTCGGTGACGACTTCCTTGCGGTAGCCGACGACGATCAGGATGTCGGTGATCCCGGCCAGCGCGAGCCCCTCGATGATGTGCTGGAGGATCGGCTTGCCGCGCACGGCGATCATCGGTTTGGGCAGATCATCGGTGAGTTCGCGCATCCGGGTGCCGCGCCCGGCGGCAAGCAGCATGGCTTTCTGGACTGTGGGCATCTGGGTCATCGTTCTTTCTTCTCTTTGCGTGAGACTATTTTCCCCTCACTTCTTTGCAAAACTCCGCGATCCGTTTCATGGCGGTTTTGATTTCCCGCAGGCTGGTGGAGTAGCTGCACCGGACGAATCCCTCGCCGCTGGGGCCGAAGGCGGAGCCGGGGACGACGGCGACTTTCTTCCGTTTCAAAAGCCCGAGCGAAAACTCCTGGCTGCTCAGGCCGGTGCTTTGGATGCTGGGGAAGGCGTAAAATGCGCCCAGCGGGTTCAGGCAGTCCAGCCCGAGGTTGTTGAGCGCCCCGACGATGTAGTTGCGGCGGGCTTCGTATTTCGCCCTCATCCCGGCGACGGCGGGCGCGCCGTTTTCCAGGGCTTCGAGCGCGGCGTCCTGGGCGGTGGTGCCGGCGCAGAGGATGCCGTATTGGTGGATTTTCATCATCGCGTCGGTGAGCGGCGCGGGGGCGCAGGCGTAGCCGATACGGAAGCCGGTCATGGCGAAGGCCTTGGAGAAGCCGTGCAGGAAGACGGTCCGCTCCTGCATGCCGGGCAGCGAGGCGATGGAGATGTGCTCCGCGCCGTCGTAGGTCAGTTCGCTGTAGATTTCGTCGGAGAGGACGACCAGGTCGTGCTGGATGCAAAGCGCGGCGATTTTCTCCAGTTCCTCGCGGGTTTGCGTGCCGCCGGTGGGGTTGGTGGGGAAGTTGAGCATCAGCACGCGGGAGCGCGGGGTGATCTTGGCGGCAATGGCCTCGGCCGTGACGCGGAAGCCGTCCTCGGGCCGGGTGGCGACGGCCACGGGGACGCCGTGGCAGAGGGCGATGCTCGGGTTGTAGCTGACGTAGCAGGGCTCGTGGAAGAGGACTTCGTCGCCCGGGTTGAGGAGGGCGCGCAGGGCGGCGTCGAGGGCCTCGGAGACGCCGATGGTGACGATGATTTCCGTCTTCGGGTTGTAGGCGATGTGGAAATGTTTCTCCACGTAGGTGGAGATGGCGGCGCGCAGGGTGGGCAAGCCGAGGTTGGAGGTGTAGCCGGTGTGGCCTTTTTCGAGCGAGTAAATGGCGGCCTCGCGGATGTGCCACGGGGTGTCGAAGTCCGGCTCGCCGATGCCCAGCGAGATGACGTCGCTCATGGTCTGCACGACTTCAAAGAAGTCGCGGATGCCCGACTTCGGGATGGGCCGAACGTGGCGGGCGATATGACGGGTGGAATCCATGATGAGAAAAAGGGAATCCGCGAATTTCGCAGATTTACGCGGATTTTTTAAGCATTTTTAACTCGTTCCCAAGCTGGAGATTGGGAACGGGGAGAATCTGCGTTCATCTGCGCAATCTACGGATAAAACTCCTCTCACATCAGCCCGGGCGGCAGGCCCATGCCGGAGGTCAGTTTGCTCATTTCCGCTTGCGATTGTTCCTTGCCTTTGGCGATGGCGGCTTTGACGCCGGTGAGGACGAGGTCTTCCAGGAATTCGACGTCCTCCGGGTCCACGACGTCTTTGCTGATTTTGATGGAAACGACGTCTCCGGCGCAGGTGGCCACCACGGTGACTTTGCCGCCGCCGGCGCTTGCCTCCACGGTTTGGGCGGCGAGGTCTTCCTGGGCGCGGGCGAGCTGTTCTTGCATCTTCTGCGCCTGTTTCATCATTTTCTGAATGTTCATAGATCAGCTTGGGTGTGGTGGAGCGTTTTAGCCAATTTGGATTTCTGCTTTGAAAAGGTCAAGGGCGTGCCGGATGAGCGGGTCGTTCTGGAACGCCTCCATCGGGTCCACGACCGGCTCGGGAGCTTTGGCGGGGAGGTGGACGGGATGGACGATGAGGCCGGGCCGCAGTTCCAGCTTTAAGGTGAAGGGCTGGCCGATGAGCTGGGTGAGGACTTCTTCCAGGAATTTGCGCGGGGTTGGTTTGCTCAAGGATTCCATGGAAAAGGAGGCTCCTTCGGGGAACCCGATCAAGCAAACGCCGTTGTCCATGCTCAGGAGCGCTCCGGTTTCCAGCCAACCGCGAAGCAGCGGTTTTTTGTCATGGACTTCCTGGAGGATGCGCGGCCAGAGGCCGGGATCGAGCGCGGCGGGTTCGGCGGGCGCAACGGCCGGTGGTTCCTCCGCCGGCGGGGGGGTGGATGGTTCTTCCTCGGGGGAGGGAGGGGCGAAAAAGGGCGGCTCCTGGATGGTGGGGAGCAACTCTTCGCTAAAGAGTGGGAGCGTGTCGTCCTTGGGGGCCTCGTCCTGAGGCGGCTGCTCCACCGGTTCCGGTTCGGCGGAAACCGGGGCGGCTTCTTCCCAAGGAGGCGTTTCGGGCTCCGCTTCGGCGGCCGGTTGAGAAACAGGCGGTTCGGGCTGGAGGGGTTCGACGGGCTCCGGTTGCGGAGGCGGGACGGGCTTGGGAGCGGGTTCGGGTGTCGCGGGCTGTACCGGCGCGGGGCGTGTGGCGGCGGTTTGCTGCTGAACGGCTTCGAGCAGCGAACGGCGCGGGGGCGGTTCGGGCTCGGTGCGGGGCATGGGGTGCGGACGGGGGGGCGCTGGGGGAGCCGGACGGGAAACCGGGAGTTCGCCGCCGGTTTTGAGGGCGGTCAATGTGTCGAGGACTTCCGTCAAGGTCGCCTGGCCGAGGGTCTGGATGGCTTTGATGACGGCGATTTCGAAATGGAGCTTCTTGTTGGGAGCCCATTTCATGCGGCCTTCGGCGGCGGCGAATTGCTCGATCAAGTCCAGGAGCCGGTCCATGGGGATCTGTTCGGCCTGGGCTTGCAGGGTGGTGAAGAGTTCGGCACCCACTTCCGCCTGGATGCCCTCCGGGTCGGCTTTGGCGACGAGGAGGTTGCGCAGGTGGCTGATGAGGTCGGCCATCAGGCGGCTTAGGTCGCGCCCGGCCTGCGCCTGTTGCTGGACGACGCCCAGGGCGGCCGGGCTGTCGCCCGCGAGCAGGTCGCCGCAAAGCTGGGAGACGGTCTGCGCGGCGGTGAAGCCGAAGACGGAGAGGACGTCGGCTTCCGCGATCGTTTCGCCGCAAAAGGCGACGAGCTGGTCGAGCATCGACTCCGCGTCGCGCAGCCCCCCCTCGGCCCCCTTGGCGATGGCGCGGGCGGCGGCGGGTTCGAGCGTGATTTTCTCCTCTCCGGCGATGTATTGGAGGTGCTCGGCGATCAAGCCCGCCGGGATGCGCCGCAGGTCGAAGCGCTGGCAGCGGGAGAGGATGGTGGGGAGGACTTTCTGGACGTCAGTGGTGGCGAAGACGAATTTGACGTGCGGCGGCGGCTCTTCCAGGGTTTTCAAGAGGGCGTTGAACGCCGCCGTGGTGAGCATGTGGACTTCGTCGATGATGTAGATCTTGTATTTCCCGTGGGTGGGGGCGAAGCGGACGTTCTCGCGCAGTTCGCGCACCTGCTCGACGCCGTTGTTGCTCGCGCCGTCGATTTCCAGGACGTCGAGTGAGTTGCCCGCGGCGATTTCCCGGCAGGCATCGCATTCGCCGCACGGGGTGACGGTGGGTCCGTGGACGCAGTTGAGCGCCTTGGCCAGGATGCGCGCGGTGGAGGTCTTCCCCGTGCCGCGCGGGCCGACGAAGAGGTAGGCGTGGGCCAGCCGGTTGGTCGTGATCGCGTTCTTGAGCGTCTGGGTGATGTGCTCCTGCCCCACGACCGAGTCAAAGGTCTGCGGACGGTATTTGCGGGCAAAAACCTGGTAGGTGCTCACGGTGTAAAGACGGTTGTTTAAAGCGAATGGTTTGACGCTAGGGCGTGTGGTGAAGGGAAAATCTATGCTGGGAATCCCCGAAGAGAAACACTTTTTCGCGGAGAGGTATGAGGAAAAAGCAGGGAATGAACCATCCTTGCCGGACGAGCCCGATCTTTCCATCTACCCGGCAGTGAACTGCCGGGCTGCTTTCAATCTAAAAACGGCAATGGATCGGGGCGATCTGACTCAATCTGCTGGCCGCGAGTGACTTTCGTCGAGGCTCGCACCTCTCCTTAAGTCGCAGCGGCTCAGTATCTTGTGTCAGCTCATCCCCTCCCGTCACCGTTTTTAGGTTCAAGCATCCCGCCGGGATGCCGGGGGGTGCTGTTGGGTGCCTTGCTGTTGGGTGCCTCTGAGTCCCGTAGGGACGATTTGATAGTAGCCCGGCGTTTTAACGCCGGGTCCCTCGTTTTACGATGGATCGTCCCAGCGGGACGGTTGATAATCCCGAGTGCTATGGCAAACACTTACACGTCGATCAATATCCATTACGTGTTCAGCACCAAGAATCGGGAACCGCTTTTGGTCGGCGATCTCCAAGAGCGTCTTTGGGCGTTCATGGGGGGTATCGCAAGAGAAAACGGTATGACGGCTCGTGCTATTGGCGGTGTTGCCGACCATGTGCATCTCTTGATCTCCATGCCCACGACTCTGGCAATCGCAAAAGCCGTTCAACTGATTAAGGGAGGGGCTTCCACATGGGTCCATCAAACTTTTCCCTATGTGCGTAATTTCGCTTGGCAGGAAGGGTATGGGGCTTTTGGTGTGAGCATTTCACACCTGCCTGAAGCCATCGCTTATATCGCGAATCAAGGAGAGCATCATCGCAAGAAGAGTTTTCAGGAGGAATATCTGGCGTTTCTTAAGAAACACGGGATTGCGTATGATGAGAAGTATCTCTGGACGTGAGGGTGTCTTGAGAAGGGGTGCGTTTTTCAGCCGTCCCTACGGGACGATATCCCTCTGTGCGGAACCCCGGCGTTGAAACGCCGGGCTACTATCGGGTTGTCCCGCTGGGACAACGGAGGCATACCGAGGGTGCGGCACATACCGAGGGTGCGGCACATTCCGAGGATGCGGCACATTCCGAGGATGCGGCACATTCCGAGGATGCGGCACATACCGAGGATGCGGCACATTCCGAGGATGCGGCACATTCCGAGGGTGCGGCACATTCCGAGGGTGCGGCACATACCGAGGATGCGGCACATACCGAGGGTGCGGCACATTCCGAGGGTGCGGCACATACCGAGGGTGCGGCACATACCGAGGGTGCGGCACATACCGAGGATGCGGCACATTCCGAGGATGCGGCACATACCGAGGATGCGGGCACATTCCGAGGGTGCGGCACATACCGAGGATGCGGCACATACCGAGGATGCGGGCACATACCGAGGATGCGGGCACATACCGAGGGTGCGGCACATTCCGAGGATGCGGCACATACCGAGGATGCGGCACATTCCGAGGGGGCGGCACATTCTGAGGGGGCGGTGGCATCCCCATAGGGATGCTTGATAGTAGCCCGCCAGTTCACTGGCGGGTGATTGGGTTGAGCAAGGGGCTTCGTCCCGTAGGGACGGTTGATCCTTCAGTATGACCTCTCAAAACAACGACATTTGCGGGCGGTCGCGTTCGGGGGGCGGGCTTTTCTTTTTGGGGCGGGGGAGGTGGCTGGGGGTCTCGGCAATCTTCGGTTTGCCGTCGGCGTTGAGTTCGGCCAGCTCCAGGTTGCCCAGGATTTCCTTGGCGCGGTCCAGGACGGCTCCGGGGAGCCCCGCCAGCCGCGCGACTTGGATGCCGTAGCTCTTGTCCGCGCCGCCCCGGATGATTTTCCGCAGGAAGATGATCGCGTCGTTCCACTCGCGCACGGCGACGTTGTAATTTTTGACGCCGGGCCGGGTCACTTCCAGGTCCGTCAGTTCGTGGTAGTGGGTGGCGAAGAGGGTGCGCGCGCCGACGGCGTCGTGGAGGTATTCGGCGACGCTCCAGGCGATGGAGAGGCCGTCGAAGGTGGAGGTGCCCCGGCCGATTTCGTCCAGGATGACGAGGCTGCGCTCCGTGGCGTTGTTGAGGATGTTGGCCGTCTCGTTCATCTCGACCATGAAGGTGGACTGGCCCCGCGAAAGGTCGTCGCTGGCCCCGACGCGCGTGAAGATCCGGTCGGCCAGGCCGATCTCGGCGCTGGCGGCGGGGACGAAGCTCCCGATTTGCGCCATTAGGACGAGGAGCGCGACTTGCCGGATGTAGGTCGATTTGCCCGCCATGTTGGGGCCGGTGATGATGTGGAGGCGGTTTGCTTCGCCGTCGAGTTCCACGTCGTTGGGGACGAATTTTTCTTCCGCGAGGCTTTGGTCGAGGACCGGGTGGCGGCCGTCGGTGATGGCGATGCGCAGGCCCGCGGTGAGGACCGGGCGGCAGTAGCCGAAGAGACGTGCGGTTTCGGCGAGCCCGGCCAGCACGTCGAGCGTGGCGATGGCGGCGGCGGTTTGCTGGAGGGGGATCAACTCGTCCAGGACGCGCTCGCGCAGGGTCGCAAATAGCTCATACTCGACGCTCTTGGAGCGCTCGTCAGCTCCCAGGATTTTCCCCTCCATTTCTTTCAGCTCCGGGGTGATGAAGCGTTCGCCGTTGACCGTGGTCTGTTTGCGGTGGTAGCGCTCGGGGACGTTGCCCAGGTTCGCCTTGGTGATCTCGATGAAGTAGCCGAAGACGGAGGTGTAGCGGATTTTGAGGGATTTGATGCCGGTGGCGTCGATCTCCTGCTGCTGGAGGCGGGCGATCCAGTCCTTGCCTTCGCGGCAGGCGGCGCGGAGTTCGTCGAGCTGGGCGTCGTAGCCGTCGCGGAAGAGGCCCCCTTCTTTAATGGGAATGGGTGGCTCGTCCACGAGGGCGCGGGCCAGTTCGGCGGCGAGCGCGGGGAACTCGGCGACCTGCGTGGAAAGCTGGGCCGCGAGCGAGGCGGTGGCGCAACCTTCGGGAGCGCCGAAGCGTTGGGCTTCCAGCAAGGCGGCGAGGTGGGCCCGCAAGCCGGGGAGGGCTTCGAGAGAGGTTTTCAACGCCGCCAGATCGCGCGCGTTGCCGCCCGAGGCGCTGAGCCGCCCGATGGTTCGTTCGATGTCCCGAATACCCCGGAGCGCCTCGCGGAGCTGGGAGAGCAGGAAGGCGTCGCGCAGCAGATCATCGATCGTCTGTTGCCGGGCCACGAGAGAGGGCAAGTCGCGCAATGGGTGGAGGAGCCAGTGGCGCAGGAGCCGGCCGCCCATGGGGGTGAGGGTCCGGTCCAGGGCGTGGAGCAGGCTGGTGTCGCGCTCGCCCCGGGAGGCGACCAGTTCCAGGTTGGCCTGGGTGGCGGCGTCCACGGTCAGGTAGCCGCTGTTGTGATAGACGGAAAGGCTCGTGAGGTTGCCCGCCTGGCGGCGCATCTGGTGCTTTAGATAGTGGAGGATGGCTCCGGCGGCTCCCGTGGCTGCCGCCATGCCCGCGCAGCCGAAGCCGTCGAGCGATTGCACCTTGAAATGGTCCTTGAGCGTGAACCCGGCGTGGTCGGGCAGGAAAAGGTAGCCGTCGCACGGGACGGCGTGGGGGATGGCGGGCAGCGAGGCCTGCTGCTCGTCGCTCAAGAGGACTTCAGCCGGGGCGACCCGCGCCAGTTCGTCCTGGAGCGCGGCCGCGTCCGGCAATTCCGTGAGCCGGAACTCGCCGGTGCTCGTGTCGGCGAAGGCGAAGCCGTAAATGCCCCCGCGCTCGAAAACCGCAGCCAGGTAGTTGGCGCGCTTGGCGTCCAGCAGGTTCAGGTCGGCGATGGTGCCGGGGCTGATGACTTGCGTGATCTCCCGCTGGACGATTTTGCCCGGCTGGGGATCGCCCACCTGGTCGCAAAGGGCCACGCGCCGCCCGGCGTGGACGAGTTTGGCGATGTAGCCGTCGGCCGCCTGGGCCGGGACGCCGCACATCGGCACCTGGCCGCGCTTGGTCAGGGCGAGGTTGAGCAGAGAGGAGGCCTCCTTGGCGTCCTCGAAGAACATTTCGAAGAAATCCCCCAGCCGGTACATGAGGATCGTGTCGCCGGGAAGGCTCCGCCGGATGCTCTGGTACTGTTGCATCATCGGCGTGAGGGTTTCGGCGGGCATAAAGTGGGAAGATGTTGGCATGAACCGGGCCCGATTGCCAATGGCGGAATGCGGGAGAAAAATTGAGCCTTGCAGGAAAGGGGCCTTCGGTGGTTTAATTACCCTTCCTAACCGAGCAGGGGTTTCCAAACCGGGATGTTGGTTGTGGATGCGCATTTTTTTAAGCGCATTCACAAGAAACAATTGACAGAGGGGGGCCATCCCCCTACTTTGCTCGCCCTTTCGACAGCCGTTTTATGAAGACATTTTCAGCCAAAGCCAACGAGGTGAAGCGCAACTGGTGGATCATCGACGCCAAGGATCAAATCCTGGGCCGCGTCGCCGTGAAAGCCGCCACCCTGATGCGCGGCAAGGAGAAGGCCGTTTACACTACCCACGTTGACACGGGCGATTTCGTCATCGTCATCAACGCCGACAAAGTCCGCCTGTCTGGCAAAAAAGAAGACGCCAAGTCCTACATGAGCTTTTCCGGGTTCGTCGGCGGCCACCACACCGAGGGCTTCAAGGCCCGCCAGGCCCGCCGTCCCGAAGCCATCGTCGAGCACGCCGTGAAGGGGATGCTCCCCCACAACCGCCTCGGCCGCCATGTCTTTACGAAGTTGAAAGTGTATGCCGGGGCCGAGCATCCTCACGTTTCCCAGCAGCCGACGCCCGTCACCGCGATCTAGTTTTTATTCCACGCATCTATGGCAACTATTCCAGCTCACAGCGCCACCGGCCGACGCAAAACGGCAGTCGCCCGTGTCCGCCTCACCGTCGGTACCGGCAAAATCGAAGTCAACGGCCGCTCTTTTGAAGAGTATTTCCCGACGACTCCCCTGCAAAACATGGTCCTGGCCCCGCTCACGCTCACGAACCTCGTCAACGGCTATGACGTCGCGGTCAACGCCACCGGCGGCGGCCTCAACGGCCAGGCCGGAGCGGTCCGTCTCGGCATCGCCCGCGCATTGCTGCAAGTGGACGCAACGCTGCGCCCCGCGCTCAAGGCGGAAGGCTATCTGATGCGCGACCCGCGGATGCGCGAACGCAAGAAGTCCGGCCAGCCCGGCGCCCGCAAGCGGTTCCAATTCTCCAAGCGTTAATTCACGCTTCGGTTGGTTTTTTCCCAAAAGGCGATGCTCGGCAAGGGCATCGCCTTTTTGGTTTTTTGGGGAAAGGATGGCACTCCGTGCCGCCCCTGACCGCGCGCGGTAGGCGGGAGCCTACACCGCCAAATACAGGATGCGCCCGCACTGCTCGCAGTGGGTGATTTGCCGTTCGCCTTTGACTTGGACGAGGGTCTGCGCGGTCAGCTTCATGTGGCAGCCGGTGCACACTTCGTGATCGAGGGCGACGACGGGGGTGCCGCCCTTGGAGCGGAAGAGGCGGTTGTATTGATCCAGGAGGTCTTCGTCGATGCCTTCGCTGAACTTGGTCCGCTCGGCCTCGGCGGCCTTCGATTGCTCGCCGAGGGTGGCGGCTTTGGCGTCGAGATCGACGATCTGGCGCGCGACCCGGGCTTTGGCCTCGGCGGCCTTCCGGTCGGCTTCGTCCAGCGCGGGCTTGGCCGCTTCCATGGCTTCCATGATTTCAAGTTCGCGGTCCTCGATTTTGCTGATTTCGCGCTCGAAGTGGACGATCTGGAGGGCAAACGCCTGGAACTCCTCGTTCTTGCGGGTCTGCATCTGCTGGGTTTTGAAGCGGGCGATCTGGTCGCGCTTGCCCTGGGCTTCGACTTCGAGGCGTTTTTTCTCCACCTCCAGCTCGCGCAGCGTGGCCTTGGCTTTTTCGGCGCCCGTGGCGGCCGCCGCAAGCCGGGTTTCCATCTCCTTCTTCTCCAAGGGGATGGTTTTGAGTTCCGTTTGGAGGGTGCGTATCCGTTGGTCGCGGTCTTGAAGGATCAGGAGTTTTTCGATTTCCGGGAGCATGCGTGCACCGTAGTCACGTCCCGCTCTTCGCGTCAACCTTGCCCTGCGCAAAACCCCCGGCGTCCTACTGTCCGTTTATTTCTGAAAGATGGTATCACCGCTATTCAGGCGCGGTAAACGCGGCGGCCCTGGACGAACGTGGCGACGACTTCCAGGGTGTCGCTCAAGAGGACCAGATCGGCGTCGGCTCCGGGCGCGAGCGCCCCCTTGTGCGGCAGGGACAGAGCCCGGGCGGCGTTGAGGGAGGCCATGCGGAGGGCCTCGGCGAGGGGGACTCCGGCGCTTTGGACCAGCGTGCGCACGAGGTGGATCATAGGGGAAGTGCTGCCCGCGAGCGCGCTTCCGCCGGCGGTGAGCCCCACGCCATCCCGGACGACGCAGCCGATTTCTCCAAGCTGGAAGGGGGTTTTCTCCGGCAGCCCCGTGCCTGCCGTGGCGTCGGTGACGAGCACGATCCCCTCGGGGCCTTTGGCGTGGTAGAGCATCCGCATCAGGGTGGGGGAGACGTGGCGGCCGTCGGCGATCAGTTCGCAGAGAATGCCCGGTTCGCTCAAGGCGAACTCCAGCAAGCCCGCGACGCGGTAGGGGCCCCGGCGGCGGGACGAGGACATGCAGTTGAAGGTGTGGGTGACGCCTTCCATCCCGTGGGCGAAGGCGGCGCATGCCTCTTCGTCCCAGGCGTTGCTGTGGCCGCCGCTCACGCGCACCCCGCGCGCGCGCAGGGCTTCGATCAAGGCAAGCGCGCCGGGCAGCTCGGGGGCGAGGGTCATCTGGGTCAGCGCATCCGCCCGTTCCAGCAGCGGGGCGTAGTCGGCGGGCGTGGGGTTGCGCAGGCATTCCGGGCGGTGCGCCCCCCGTTTTTCGGGGGAGAAATAGGGCCCCTCCACGTGGATGCCGAGGAGCTGCGCGCCGTCGTGCGGCTCGCGCCGGTAGGCGGCCGCGGCGTCGAGCACGCGGACGATGGCGGGCGTGGGGGCGGCGACGGTCGCCAGGGCGAGCGCGGTGGTGCCGCCGGTGGCGTGGTGGCGGCAGATGGCTTCAAAGGCTTCGGAGGTGGCTTCCATGGCGTCGCGGCCGAGCGCGCCGTGGAGGTGGATGTCGATGAACCCCGGCGCGAGGAGCCTCCCGCCGAGTTCCTGGACCATGTCGCCCGGCTCCGGGGTGAGGGCGGGCCCGATGGCGGCGATGCGCCCGTCGGCAACGCGCAGGTCGCCCCGGGGTTCGATCCGGTCCGGGAAAACCAGCCGGGCATTTTTGAACAGAAGGTTGGCCACGCAGGAAAAGATCGGGGAGCGGCGGGGAAAAGCAATCTGGAAGTTGGGGCTCCGGTTTTCTCCGCGCTTGCCCGTGGCGTTTCTGCCGTTATCTTCAACTCGGCGAATCTCGATTCGCCGAATTTCATCGCCCCGTTTTTGACTCAAAATCCATCTTTTATCCTCTTTTCTCAAAGTGTTAACAGGCCCTAGTGAAAAGGAGACCGCCCCCCCGCAGCCCTCCCGCAGCGCGGTCGGCCGGAGGCGGAACGTTTGGCGCTGGCTTTTCCTGGCGGCCCTGTTGCTGGCGCTGGTTCACCAGCCGTTGTTGAGGGCGGCGCTACGGGTGGCGGCCATCCGGCTGGCCGCACGGGAGAATGTCCGGCTTGCCCTGGATGTCGAGGGGAGCGTCTGGACGCATCTGACGCTGAAAAATGTGGAGGCGGCGGCAATCGGCGATTCGCCGGTGGAGACGATCGCCATTGAGCGGCTGCGCGTGGAATACAATCTCTGGACGCTGCTGCGCAAGGGCTCCGACCACGGGCTGGCCTTTTACAATCTGCGCAACGCAAAGCTGGTGCTGGAGCCGGGCAAGGGGAACGCGGACCAGAAGGAGAGGCTCACGCATGTGTTGCGCGATATTTTGGAGCAGCCGCTGATGCGGAGTGACCGGGCGCAGATCGAAAACTTCAACCTGACGCTGCGGATGCCCGCCGGGACGTACCAATTGAACGGTGTGCACGCGCTGCTCGACCCCGAAAGGACGGGATACGTCCGCGTGGGCGAACTGACGGTCCCGCAAGTTGGCGCGTGGGGAAATTTGCGCATCCCCGCCACGTATGTGGACCGCCATTTGGTGCTGCGCGACTTCGCCCTGGGCCGGGAGGTGCGCGTGGCGCGGCTGGAACTGGACGCCTCGCACCGCGACAAGGGGATCCGCTATCTTTCTTTTGAAGGGTCGGTGCTGGGCGGGGATCTCGGGCTGTTCCTCTGGCAGCGCGAGGAGACTTCCGGCGATACGCGGGTGCAGTTCACGGCCTCGCTTGCCCATCTGCCGCTGGCGGCGCTGGGCAGCTATGCCGGGTGGAAGACGCCGCTGGAAGGGACGCTCCAAAAGGCCTGGGTGCAGATGAGCGGCGACCCGGGGCTCCCGGAGGGTTGGGAGGGGCAGATCCATGCGGAGGTGGCCCGCGGGAGCGCGGGAGGGCTGGCGCTGGGCGAGGCTTCCGCGCGGCTGACGATGGGGGGAGGGGTGGCGCATCTGGAAAAGTTGGAATGGACCGCCGGTGCCAACCGCCTCGTGTTCCAGGCCGAGCGCCCCATGCCCAAGCGGCTCGACCAGTTCCGCCTGGCCGGGCTGGACGCCGCGTTTACGCTCGACGCGCCGGAGCTGGCCACACTGCACCGCGCGTTTACCGGGGGCCGGGTGCAGGGTGGGGGGCATGTGCGCATTGAGGCGGGGGGCATGGCCGCCGTGGAGGGGGAGGCGGAGGCGTCGGGGGTGGAGGGCCGGGATTTTGGAGCCGCGCAAGGGCATCTTACGGTGAAGGGACGCTATCCGTTGCGCCTGCCGCAAGCGGGCTCTTCCTGGTACGAAGGGCTTTCGGGGCAGTTGCATGGGGAGGCGCGGCAGTTGCATTGGCGGGAATTTGCCGCCCGCAGCCTTGCGCTGGACCTGCCGGTGGAGGCGGGCGCGGCCCGGCTCACCGCCGCCCTGGAATTAAAGGGGGGCGGCCGCCTGGACGGCACGGCCCGGGTGGACCTGCGGGCCCCCTTTGGCTATGAAGGCCGCCTGGCCGGGAGCGTGAGTGAGTTGGCGGGCTTCCAGCCCTTTTTCCCGCTGCCGCTGGCGGGCGCGCTGCAAATCGACTGGCACGGGACGGGCCAAATCGCGCAGATGCGGCACACGGGCGAGGGCCGGGTGGCGCTCCAGCACGGGAAGTTGGGACTTTTGACGGGGGTGGAAGGGGAGTTGGCGGGCGTTTATTCGCCGGAGAATGTCGAGATCACGGCGCTGCGCCTTGGGTGCGACCAAGGGACGCTCCAAGCCGGGGTGCGCCTGCGCGATCAACGGTTGCGCGTGGAGGGGCTCCGGCTGACGGTGGGCCAAACCGGCGCGGTGACGGGAACCTTCACGCTGCCGCTCGATTTGCGGACGCCCACTTGCCCCGAAACGGTGTTCCCCGCCACGGGACCGCTGGAAGGGAACCTGGTTTTGGAGCCGGTGGATCTGGCCCGCGTGGCTCCGGCGGCTTATCCGGGTTGGGCGGCATTGAAGGGAACCGTGTCGGGCTCGCTGATGGCGGGCGGGACGCTGGCCTCCCCCGAGGTAAGCGCCCAGCTTGCCGCGCGGGATCTCCAGAGCGCGGGGGCTGCCAAGCTGGCGCCCGCCGCGGGCGGGGCGGAACTGCGCTTCAAGGAGGGGCGCTTGCTTCTCTCCGGCTCGCTGGCCCAGCCGGGCCTGAGCCCGCTTTTGTTCAAGGGGGCCCTTCCGCTGGATCTGCGCCGGTTGCTGGCGGAGCGCCGCCTGGACCCGGCGACGCCGATTGCCTGCTCGGTGAAGCTGCCTCCCTCGCCAGCCGGGCCTTTCGCGCCGTTTTTTCCCGGCGTGCGCTGGCTGGAGGGCCGCCTGAGCGTGGACGCCTCGGCCAAGGGGACGCTGGAAAAACCCGTTTTCTTTGGCGGCGTGGCGCTGGATCTCTCGGCGGTCCGCTTCCAGGATGCGGCGCTTCCGGTGGTGGACCATTTTCTGGGCGACCTCCGGTTCGCGGGGATGGAGTTGACGCTCCAGCGGTTCTCGGGCGACGTGGCAGGCGGACCGTTTTCCGTGACGGGCAAGGTCCGGCTGGACCGCCCGGCCGAGCCGGTGCTTGATCTCCGGCTCCAGTCCCAGGGGACGCTGCTGGTCCGCAATGACACGCTGACGCTGCGGGCGGACTCCGATTTGCGCATCGCGGGCCCGCTCAAGACGGCCAGTGTGACCGGGAAAATAGGGATCACCAAGAGCCGGTTCTTCCGGGAGGTGGAGATTCTGCCCATCGGCCTGCCGGGCCGCCCCGCGCCGAAGCCGGTCAGCGGCTGGGGACGGCTTTCCACGGAGGTGCCGCCTTTCCGCGACTGGACCTACCATGTCGCCATCACGACGGCGGAGCCCTTCGCCCTCAAGGGGAACCTTGCCAACGGCTCCATCGTGGGGAATCTGACCCTCGGCGGCACCGGCCTCGCTCCCACGCTGGAGGGGACGGCCCATATCGAGAACCTTGTGGCCTCGCTCCCGTTCAGCCGGTTGACGGTGGACCACGGGGCGCTCTATTTCACGGGGAGTGCGGCGCTCGACCCGGTGCTCGACATTCACGGCTCCTCGCGCATCCGCGATTACAACGTCAACATCTACCTCTATGGCACGGCCTCGGAGCCCCAGACTCTCTTTACGAGCGAACCGTCGCTGCCGCAGGAGGAGGTGGTCGCGCTGCTGGCCACCGGGGCGACGACGCGTGATTTTGTCCAGAACAACCAGGCAGTGGCGGGGCGCGCCGCCGCCGTTCTCCTCCAGGATCTTTACCACAAAGCCTTCCCCAGGCGGTTCAACGAACCCATCAATGGCTCAAACCCGCTGGACCGCTTTTCGCTCGACGTGGGGGGCGTGGACCCGCGCACGGGCAAGCAGGAGTTGATGGGGCGGTTCAAGCTTTCCGACCAGTTCCAATTGGGCGCGGGCGTCGATGTGCAGGGGGATGCGCGCATGCAATTGCAGTATCTCCTGCGTTTCCGATAGAATCGCGTCGTTCCCCCTTTTTTCCCGTGACACTTTCCCGGCTTCCCCTTTTCCTCTCCGCCCTGCTTTGCGCTTTGGCGCTCCAGGCCCAGGAGGCGGGACCGGCCCCCGTTCCCGTTGCGCCGCCGGAGCCGACCCCGCTCCCGGGGGTTCCGCCACGGGGTGCTCCTTCGCCTGCGGCAAGCCCGGCTCCCCAGGCCGAACCGCCGCTACCGGTTCCCCCCGAGCCGGTGGAACCGCCCGTGCCATCCCAGACCTCGGTGTTTGAACGGGCCAAGCCGCTGCCGCCGACGCCGGAGAACCCGGAGCCGGTGGAGCCCTACCAACCGGCGCTGCCCCTGGCCACGCCTGCGCTGAAGCCGCCGATTCTCACCCGGGTGCGCGTGGTGCTGGAGGGGAACCGCCACTTCAGCGCGGAGCAGATCCGCGCGGCGCTGGCCGATCAGCTTTTGGCCATCGAGCAGTCGGGCCTCTCCCCGGCGCTGGCGGATGACAGCGCGTTTTTCCTGGGCGTTTTCTACCGCAAAAACGGGTATTCCCAGGCGGCGGTGCAGGGGACCATCGTCTCGCGCAACACGCTGCGGCTTTCGATCGCCGAGGGGCCGCTCACGCGTCTCGGTTCCGTGACGTTCCATGGCAACACGCATTTGCCCGACGCGACGCTGCTCGATTACATTACCGGCGGCACGCGCGAACGCTTTTCGGTGAAAAAACAGGCGCTCCCATATATTGAAAGCGACGTGGTCAGCGGCGTGGAGCGCCTCCGGGGCCTCTACCGCTCCGAGGGATACCTCGACGCGGTGGTGAACCCGCCCGAGACCGTGCTCTCGCCCGACAAGACGCGGGCGGACGTGAGCGTCAGCATTCACGAGGGGATGCAGTACCGTTTTGGCGGCATCACGTTTGAGGGGGACGTGATCTTTTATCCGCAGCGCGATCTGCTCAAGGAGATGGAGGTCTTCACCAGCAAGCCGTACACGCCGGTGGCGCTCACCAACCTGGAGCGCAAGATTGTCTATTTCTACAAGCGGCACGGCTATTTCACGGCCAAGGTGCGCAGCGAGAGCGATCCCGCCAAGGCGCTCGACGGCCGGGTGGCCGTGCGCTTCTTCGTGGAGGCCGGCCCGGTGTACCGCTTTGACGGGGTGACGCAGTCGGGCCTGCAGAAGCTGCGCCCCAGTTTCCTGCGCAAGCGTTTCGAGTCGCTCCAAGGCCAGGTGTACGACCCGGAAAAGCTCGAGGAGCGCTACCGGCGGCTGATGGGCACCGGGCTTTTCACCAACCTGAAGCTGACCCAGAATCCGCTGCCAGGGGACGAGGTGGAGCTCCACTTCGACGCGGAGGAAGCCAAGGCGCGCGAACTCGGCTTCTCGGTCGGCTACGCGAAGCTGGAAGGGTTGATCCTCGGGAGCCGCTACGTGGACCGTAACCTTTTCGGCAACGGGCGACCGCTGACGGTAGACGCCGAGGTGGCCCAGCGGTTGCTGCGGGGCCAGGTTGCGTACACCGATCCCTGGATTTTCGACACCGATACCACGCTGGGGCTGCGGCTCTACGCGCTCAGCCAGGACTTGGACGGCTACTCCAAGGCGGAAACCGGCTTTCGCCCCGAGTTGACCCGGAAGTTCGGCAAGCATTTGGAACTTGGCGCGTTTCTCCTCTCGCGCGTGGTGCAGATTCAGAACAAGGGGATCGACCCCCTTGACATCGGCCTGACAAACTATCGTACCGACAGCGCGGGCGTCTCTGCCACGTATGACACGCGCGACAGCGTGCTTAACCCCCGGCGCGGCTTTCTGTTCAACGTTACGGGCGATTATGCCTCCACCATCCTGGGCAGCTCGCTCGAATTTCTGCGGACCACGTTCCGGGCCTCCTATTATCTCCCCGTGGGGACGGACTCGCTGCTGGCCGCCGGGGTGCGCGGCGGGGTGATTTCTCCGCTCGGCTACAGCGAGGATCTTCCGATTGATGAGCGCTTTTTCAACGGCGGCAGCAACACGGTGCGGAGTTTTTCGGAGCGGATGCTGGGCCCCAAGGACACCAATGGGCACCCGGTGGGCGGTGAGACGTTTACGGCGGCCAACCTGGAGTTTGTGACGCCGATCCGCGACAGCCTGGACCTCGCGCTTTTCACCGACGCCGGTTCCACGGGCCGCTACCGCGAATCGGGCCTGGGCCAGAGCGGATTCGCCATTGGCCCGGGGCTGCGCTACCGGCTGCCCATCGGCCCCGTCCGGCTCGACTATGGCTGGAACCCGTTTCACAACGCCAACCAGCCGACCGGAGCGATCCATTTCACCTTCGGGTTTGCGTTTTAATTCTCACGCAAAGGCGCAAGGAAGAAGAGGTTTCGTTTTTCCTTTGCGTTATTCCTGCGGCACCACCCGCCGTTTTTCGGCGAAAAAGGAGCGCAGCAGCCCCCGGCATTCATCCAGGCGCACGGAACCGGTGATTTCGCAGCGGTGGTTCAGGTGCGGGCTTTGGAGAATATTGAAGCACCCGCCCGCGCCGCCTCCCTTCGGGTCTGGGCAGCCAAAGACGATCCGGGCAAACCGGACGTGGACGATGGCTCCGGCACACATCGGGCACGGTTCCTTCGTCACAAAGAGTTCGCATTCGTTGAGACGCCAATCCCCCAGCACGCTCTCGGCCTGCGTGATGGCGAGCATCTCGGCGTGCGCCGTGGCGTCCTTGAGCGTCTCCACCTGGTTGAACGCCCGGGCGATAATCCGGCCCTTGTGCGTCACCACCGCTCCGATGGGGACCTCGTCCGCAGCGTACGCGCGCTGGGCCTGCCGCAGCGCTTCGCCCATGAAATAGGCGTCGCTGTGCAGGTCGATCATCGGCTCGGAACCCGGAGTGAGTGCAAAATCCATCCCCCTTCACTACCATATTTTCGGGCATTGGGAGCGATTTCTCTTTGCCAACGGGCGAAAATACGTTAAGTAACCCGGCTCTTTTCCAAATTTTAGAGGCCACGACCATGAACATCATCCAGACGATCGAAAAGGAACAACTCAAACCCGAAGTGACCGCTTTCAAAGTAGGCGATCAAGTGCGGGTCCACACCCGCGTGGTCGAAGGCGACAAGGAACGCATCCAGATTTTCACCGGCATTGTGATCGCCCGCAAAGGCGTGGATCTCAACGCCTCCTTCACCGTCCGCCGTATCTCCTACGGCGAAGGCGTTGAGCGCGTTTTCCCCGTCCACTCGCCGCGCGTGGCCAAGATTGAAGTCGAGAAATCCGGCACCGCCCGCCGCGCCAAGCTCAACTACCTGCGCGGCCGCAAGGGCAAACAGGCCATGGCCGTCCGCGAAGTGAAGGCGGTCTAAAAACCGTTCTTTTTTCACGCCATGCAGTGCTCCCTCCGGCACGAGCGCGCCTTGCGCAAAGCCGGGGTGCAGAGCATTGCGGGCATTGACGAAGCGGGCCGCGGCCCACTGGCGGGACCAGTGGTCGCGGCCGCCGTCATTTTGCCGGAGGGCTTCCGGCACAAAGTCCTCACCGACTCCAAGCAGCTCACCGCCTCCGTGCGCGAGCAGCTTTATGCCGAACTGACCGCCGAAGGCAGCGGCATCGTGTGGGCCGTCGCCATCGCCGAAAGCGGCGAGATCGACCGCATCAACATCCTCCGGGCCACCCACCAGGCCATGCGCCGGGCCGTGGCCGCCTTGCCGCACCTCCCCCAGCACGCGCTCATCGACGGCCTCCCCGTGCGCCCCTTCCCCGTGCCGCAAACGGCGCTCGTCGGCGGCGACGGCCTCAGTTTTTCCATCGCGGCGGCCAGCATCCTCGCCAAAGTGACCCGGGACCGCATCATGGTCGCCATGGACGCCCTCTACCCCGGCTACCATTTTGCGCAACACAAAGGCTATGGAACGCCCGAACATCTTGCTATGCTGCGCACCCATGGGCCTTGTCCGATCCATCGCCGCAGTTTTCTCCCGGTTCGCCAGACGCAGCTCGACCTCCTCTGATTTGCGCCATGCCCTGGGCCGCCGGGGCGAGGCCATTGCCGCGTGCCATCTGCGCCGCCTCGGCTACAAAGTGCTCTACCACAACTACCGCGCGCCCCATGGGGGCGAAGTGGACCTCGTCTGCCGCGACCGCGACACGCTCGTCTTCGTGGAAGTCAAAACCCGCACCTCCGAGGCCTTTGGCGCACCGGCGGAAGCCGTCACCCCGGCCAAGCAGCGCCTCATCGCGCGCGGCGCGCTGGCGTGGCTCAAGCTGCTCGGCAACCGGGAAATCCTCTATCGCTTCGACATCGTCGAAGTCCGCATCGCCGGCAGGCAAACCGGGGCCAACGTCATCCGCAACGCCTTCACGCTGCCTGAGCCTTATCGGCATTAGAGCGGTTTCGGTTTATTTTGTCGTATGCTCTTCGGCGGCGAGAGTCGCTGTGCGTCTTTTTGCGCTTGGGCTGTATTTACAAATACAGCCGCTGCGCTCAAAAAGCCCCGCATCAACCCTCGGCGCTCTCAGATCATTGCGACAAAATAACCCAAAAACGCTCTAGAGCGCCATTGTTTACACGCTCTGAGGCGGCGCGGGCCGTTGCGTGGCTTTCCAAGCTCGGACTGTATTAAAAATACAGCCGCTTCGCTCGCGCCTTGCTCGCCAGCTCGTGGCGCTCGCATTTTTCTGGAAATTTCTTTTGGCCGATGCTCTATGTTTCGGGCTCGTTTCATTCTTCCACCATCACCCGTACCGGGCCGAGTAGGCCGGAGGGGAGCAACTCGGCGGGCTTGCCGGTTTTCAGGCGCTCGGAACAGGATTTACAACTGCCCCGGGCCCATGAACTGACGCCGGGCCAATTGTTGGAAAACACCGTCTCATAGGTTGCGACGTTGGTCACGGTGCGCCGCTTGTCCGGCGGCAGACTCGCGTCGCCAATCATCCGGTTGGGCCAGAGGTTGGCCACCTCGATTTCCAGCTCGTTGCCCGTAGCCTTGAGCA
>JBAWXX010000013.1:0-60971 GCA_037143855.1 Verrucomicrobiota bacterium
TCAACCCACGACGCTCTCGCATCATTGTAAACACTTCAATTTAAAACGCTCTAATCCACCGGCACGCCGCGCACGGCTCCGGGGACGCCGGAGGGGACCGGGGCTTCATACGGCACGGGGGCCGTCCGGGGACGCGGTAGCTTCGCGACGGGCAGGAGGTGCAGTTCGGCCAGCGTATCGATGTCCAGCCGTCCGGTGGGCGGCAACCGGCGCTCATCCTGGAACCGTAAGAGCGCTTTCTGGAGCGCGTGGTTGGGTTGCCCGTCCGGCTCTCCCCGGTAGAACCCCCGTTGCCCGAGCTGGATTTGCGCCTGGCGCGCGGTGCGGCATTGGAGTTCCTGCGCGGCGTTTTGATACGGCGTGCGGTCGAAAAGGGCGGCATACCCCGGATCAACCGGCGGCGGGAGGGGCGTGGTGGCAGCGGGCGCGGGCGGGACAGGAGCGGGCGGAGCTTCCGGGGCCGGAGCTGCGGCTTGGCCGGATTCCTTGGCAAGGGCGGCGGCGGTTTCGGCGGTTAGTTCGCCGGAGGGCTCCAACTGGTTGCGGATCTGGTAGCGGCGCAAGGCGGCCTTGGTGTCGGCGTTGAGCTCTCCGTCCACAGGGCCGTTGTAATAGCCCGCGTTGCGGAGAGTGACCTGGGCGCCGCGCAGGGCGTCGTCGGCCAGGGCGAGGGGTGCGGCCAGCGTGACGGCCAGCGCGGAGAAGAGGAGCAATTTATTCATGGCATCAAAGCGAAAGGGACCGATAGCACGAAAACTCCCCGCGCAAAAGGGGAAAGGCGCGGGCGCGTGTCAACGCTTTTGCGCCAGCGCGGGCGGCGGAAGCGGGGGAGGGATGCGCCGCGTTTTGCACCAGGTGGCGATGCCATCGGCGATCCCCGAGGCCAGGCTCTCGGCGTAGTCGGCGTCGTTGAGGAGGTGGGACTCCATGCGGTTGGAGAGGAAGCCCCCCTCCACGAGAATGGCCGGGCAGCGGGTATGCCGCGTGACGTAAAGATGCCGGGCCCGGATGCCCCGGTCGCGCGCGCCGGTTTTCAGGACAACGGCATATTGGACCTCCGCCGCGAGGTCTTCCCCCAGGTCGGCGGGCTCGGAGCGGGTGAAGAAGCCCACCCAGGTCCAGTCATTGGGAGGGGGGGCTTTGTTGTCGGCATAAAAGGTCTCGATCCCGGCGGTGTCCCTCCCATTGCCCTGGTTGAAATGGATGCTGACAAAGAGCGCGGGGCCTTTGACGCGGTTGGCGATGGCGGCCCGATCCGGCAGCGGCACGAAGACATCCTCGGTGCGCGTCTGGACGGTGGGGAAGCCGCGCGCGTTGAGGATGCGCTCCAGCCGCAGCGCGACGTCCAGGGTCAGATCTTTCTCCCGCACGCCCCGGCATTTGGCCCCCTCATCCTTGCCGCCGTGCCCGGCGTCGATGATGACGGCGGGGAACTGGGCAAAGGGGAATGTACGTTCGTCGTCCTCCTCGGGGTCGGGGGCGATGACGAGGGCGAAGGAACCGGCTAGGACGACCAGGCCGACGCATGCGAAGCCGGAGCTCCATGGGAGGCGGCGCAAGAGTGGCCGGGTCCAGCGGTGGCGCGGCGGCCAACGCGGTTCCGGGGGACGCCCGAGCGGCAGGTGATCCGCCCAGGCGGCGGCTTTTTCCCACATCGCGCGGAGTTTACCCATCAAAACGGATTCGGCGCGGGGCGTCAGATGGCCCTTCCCCCGGGGACGAATCAGCCGGGAAAGCAGGGGAAGCTCTTAGCGCTTCCAGTCGAGCACGCCTTTTTTGATGGCGTAGACGTATCCCACCGTGATGACGGTGATGAAGCTGAGCATGCTCCAGAGGATGAGAGTGCCGTTGGTGGCGAGAAAGGACCGGTAGGCGACAGCCCACGGATACATGAAGACGACTTCCAGATCGAAGAGGATGAAGAGCATCGCCACCAGGTAGAACTTTACCGCGAAACGGGGTTGCGCGCCGCCGATGGGGAGCATGCCGCACTCGTAGGGGCTGTCCTTGGTTGGGTTGCGGCGGCCGGTTTTGCCCAGAAGGACGCTAAAGAGGAGCGCGACCGAGACGAACCCGATAGCCACGAGGACCTGGATAAGGAGCGGTAAATAATCCTTGAGCATAAACGAGCGGGAAAAAGGGGTAAAAGAAGGAGCCCCGCGTGGATGGCGGCTGGAAAGAGAGGGGGGCTTGGAGTGAAAAGGGTTAGGCGGCTGCTGCGGCGGCGGCCGGAACGACCGGCTGCATCGTGGCGAGGGAGGCCAGACCGCGGTATTTTTTCCCGGTCTTTTTCACCATGCCGCGGGCGACGAGATTTTGGAGCTTCTCGTAGGCGCGCAGGCGCAGCATTTCTTCGCCCCCGCTGGCGGCGTTCCGCGCGCGGAGATTTTCATGCACAATGTCAAAGAGTTGCTTAAATTCGAAAGAGCTTTTCCGCGACAGGACGCTGACGAGTTCCTCGGTGACAAGGTCCGGCAGCCGCCGAGAAAACGCAGTTTTCTTCTGAATAGGCATAGACTACCAATATAGCATGCTTCTCCAGAAGCACGAGGGGAAAAAATCAAAAGAACCCAAAAATTTGCACGGATTAGCTATTTGCGTGGTTCCGATCCCATCTTTCAGAAATAACCTTTCCATCTGACAGGTTCTTTTGAGCCCGCGCATCAACCCACGGCGCTCTCGCATCATTGTAAACACTTCAATTTAAAACGCACTAGCTCTGGCTTGAGGCCGCGCCGGTCTTGACTTCGATGACGTCGTGCGGGGCGGATTCGCGCTGGCCGGCGGGGCTCACCCGGATGTAGCGGGCTTTTTCCCGGAGCTGCGCCAGGGTGGCCGCGCCGAGGTAGCCCATGCCGGACTGGACGCCGCCGACGAGCTGGGTGACGACGGTATCAAGGGAGGCGGAGACTTCCTTGACGGCTTCGACGCCTTCGGCGGCGACTTTGCGGGTGGTGTCCTTGACGCTGTGCCCGTAGCGGGCCGCCGACCCGGCTTTCATGGCGGCGAGGCTCCCCATGCCCCGGTATTGTTTGTAGAGTTTGCCGTTGATTTCCATGATCTGCCCGGGGGCTTCGGGGCAACCGGCCAGCAGGCTGCCGCAGATGACGGCGTCGGCGAGGGTCAGCGCCTTGACGAGGTCGCCGGATTTGGTGATGCCGCCGTCGGCAATGAGACGGACTCCCTTGGCCGCGGCGGCCCGGGAGGCGACGTAGAGGGCGGTCAACTGGGGGATGCCGACGCCCGCGACGATGCGCGTGGTGCAGATGGAGCCGGGCCCCTGGCCCACTTTGATGGCGTTGGCCCCGCACTCCGCGAGGTATTCCACGCCCCCGCCGCTGGTGACATTGCCCGCGATGATCGGGAGAGCCGGGAAGTTGTGGCGGATGAGCCGGACGGTTTCGCCGACGCCCTTGGTGTGGCCGTGGGCCGTTGAGACGGCGACCACATCGACGCCCCGCTCGACCAGCGCGCCGACGTGGGCGGCGATGCGCTCTTTGTCGAGTTCGCCGTTGGCCCCCCTGGTGGCGGAGACGGCCGCGCCGCAGATGAGCCGGAATTTGGCGTCCCGGGCGGGCTTCAACTGGGCTCGGCTTTCCTGGGTGATCCGCTCCACGTCGCTCAAGGTGAAGAGGCCGCAGAGATGGTCTTCATCGTCCACGACGAGGAGTTTGTGGATGCCGATGTGATCGTTGAAGAAGCGGTCGGCGCACTCGATCGGGTCGGCGGAAAGGTCTTTCTGGCGGATGGCGTGGATGGCCTCGCGCGGGGTCATGGCCTCGGCGACTTTCCGGGCGGCGTAGCGCTGTTTGATGACATGGCCGGAGAGGAGGCCGATCAAGTGGTTCTGCTCGTCCACGACAGGGAAGGTGCTGAAGGAGAAGCGTTTCTCCTCGATCCGCTCGATGATTTCGCCGATCAACTGCCCAGGCGCGACTTTGATGGGCTCCTGGATCAGGCCGTGGACGTGGTTTTTGACCCGGCTGACTTCGGAAAGCTGCTGCCGCTCGGGCATGTTGTAATGGATCAGCCCGAGGCCGCCGCTCAACGCCATGGCGATGGCCATGCGCGATTCGGTGACGGTGTCCATGTCGGACGAGATGATCGGGATCTGGAGCCGCACGGAATCGCAGAGGGAGGTCTCCAGGTTCGTCTCGCGCGGAAGGATCTCGGAGTAGAGCGTGGCGAGGGAAACGTCGTCAAAAGTCAGCCCCGTATGGGCGTTTTGGGCGAAGAAAGCATCGGCCGTCTGGTAAAACGCGGCGTCGAGAGGGGCTTCGGGTGCAGGGTTGGTTGCCATGGCATATCATGGGCAAGTCTTTCCCCTCTGGCAAGTCTCTTTGCCGTGGAAAATTCAGAGCATCCGGAAGCGCTCGCGCTCGTTGAGGCTCCCGCAACGGGGGCAGCGCGGGAGGGGGGTCTCGTTTGGGTCTTCAAACTCAAAGGCGCAGAGGGCGCACCGGATGCGGTGGCGCACGGCGCGCCGTTCGCGGCGCTGGCGGCTCCATTCAAACCAGATCCAGAGGGAAAAGATGATGGTCAGAAAGCTGGCCAGGTAGATGAAGATGAGGAGGGTGAGGCTGACGCGGATCATGTGCCAGGGGGCGCGGGAGGGGGCGCATCTTGCGCGCGCGGCGCCGCCGCCGGAGCGGTGGCATCCGCACCCCAGGTGAACGTGGCAAAGCCCCACTGGAGCGGGGTTTCGGAAAGGGAAAAGGCGTGCTGACCGAGGAGGGCCTCGCCCTGGGCGTCCATGGCGGGGTCGCCGCTGCTCTCTTGCAGGAAACAGTAGCGGAGTTCGCCCCGGCCGCCCACGCCGGCCAGAAAGACGGTGGGCCGCAGGTTGGCGCTGCTTTTGGCGGAGAGGTTCAAGGGGGCGGGCGGCCCGGGGCGTTCCCGCGCGCGGAGGGATTCGGAAAAGTGGAGGGCGGTGGCAACGCCCAGGCGCGGGGCGTCGCCCGTGGACACGGGCGCGGAGGGGGTGAAATCCAGGAGGCTGTGGGCCGGTGGGCAGGCGAAAGACTCAGGCGCGGGTTCCGCCTCGCGCAAGGGAGTCTGCGCGGTGACATACGAGGGGGTGTACCCGATGACCCCCAGCCGGGCGGGCGTCACTTCCTCCACGCGGGCGGCGGTGGCCGGGTCCTGGGCTTCGACCCACCGCAGCAGGGCGGCTCCCCGGGGGGTGTCAGGGGTGAGCAGGGTGACTTGGGCGGGCGGCGGGGGGCTGGCGACCGAAGGGGGGTAGACGACCTGGAAGAGGTAAAACGCGAGGCCGTGGACGGCCACGGAAAGCAGGAAGAGGGCCGGGAGGAGCAGCGAGGAAGTCCGCTCCGGCCAGCGAAAGGTCAGCCGGTAGTGTTCGACCTGCGCGGCCAGCGCGGCCAATCCGCGGAGTTCCGGGCTCATGGCTGCGGGGATGCGGCGGCCACGCTGACGCTGTAGCCCAGCCGCAGGCCAAGGTTCATGACGTTGGAGACGAGTTCGTATGGGGTGGCGCGGTCGGCCCGGATGATGAGGGCGCGATCTTTGACAACGGGCCGCCCGAGCAGGGCTTCCAATTCCTTCAGATCCACTTTTTTGTCCTCAAAGTAGAGGGTGGGCAGCGCTCCGGCGGTGATGCTCACCATTTGCGGATGGCGCTGGGGGCTCAGGACGAAGGAGGAGGCGGGCAGGGCGATGGAGAGCCCCGGCTGGAGGACGAAGGTGCGCGCGAGGGTGAGGAAGGCCAGCGTCAGGAAGAGGACGTTGATCAACGGGGTGAGGTTGAACAACTCCGGGTTGTAATGGACGGTGCGTTGGAGCTTCATGGCGCGCGAGGAAGGGGGCTTATTCGACCCCGGCGGCCCGCTGCCGGTCGCCGAATTTGATCATCGGCTCCGGGATAGCCGGGGTTTCGGTGATCAGGTTGACGATCTCGATCCCGGCGCGCTCCATGTCGTGCATGAGGGTGTTGACGCGCGAGGAGAGGAAGCTGTAGCCCAGCGAGGCGGGGATGGCGACCACCAACCCGGCGGCGGTGGTGAGCAGGCTCTTGTAGACGCCGGTGGAGATGTCGGCGGTGGCGGCGATGCCCCCGGCGTTGCTGGAGAGGGTGATGAAGGCGTCGATCAGCCCGGTGACGGTTCCGAGCAGCCCCACCATCGGGGCGACGTAGGCGATGGTGGCCAGCAGGGGCAGCCGCCGCTCCAGTTTGGGGACTTCGAGCTGCCCGGCCTCCTGGACGATTTCCTTCAGCTCGGCGCGCGGGGCTTCGTGCCGGACGATGGCGGCGTGGATGACGCGGGCGACGGGCCCGGCGGTTCCGGCGCACTCGTGCAGGGCCTCGGCAAAGCGGCGGCGGCCGATCAGGTTGGAAAGGCCGCGCAGGAACTCGCCCACC
Source organism: Verrucomicrobiota bacterium (assembly GCA_037143855.1). GTDB lineage: Bacteria > Verrucomicrobiota > Verrucomicrobiia > Chthoniobacterales > Chthoniobacteraceae > UBA695. The sequence continues at coordinate 6,380 of JBAWXX010000013.1, forward strand.
CGGATGGTGACGCGGTGGTAGTAAATGAGCCGTTCAAAGAAGACGACGGTGGCCACGATGCTGAGCAGCACGAGCAGCCACATCAGGGGGCCGCCTTTCTGCATGTAGTCGATCATAGAAGGCTTTATAGGCGGGTTCGCCTCCGGCTGCAACCGCCAATCGAGCGGGGGCGGGTTCACGCATTTTAAGAAATCTCACGCAAAGCCGCAAAGAGGAAAAGGCAACGCAAGCTCGGGATGGCGGACGCTACCGCGCGGCAAGGCGGGCGCGGACGGCCTGGACCTTCGCGGCCGGAGTGCGGAAGAGCAGGGCGACGGTCCCCGTCACGAGCGTCCCGGCGGTGATCCGCCACGGGAACTCGATGGTGGGCATCCAGGGGATGCGCCAATGCTGGAAGCTCGGGCCTTTCGGATACAGCTCCCGCCATTGCAGGAACGACGGGTTCGACGGATGCAGGAGATTCCAGAGGTCGTTGTGCAGCCCGCTTAAAAAAGCGACGGCGGCGAACCCGCAAATCATGGCCACCAGGTTGCCCCGCTCGCTGCCGCGCGTCTTGGTCAGCATGCCGACCAGGAACACCCCCAGCAGGGAGCCGTAGGTGTAGCCGAAAATTCCGAGCACAATCGGGATGATCCCGGATTTCAGCACGATGGCCGCGTAGGCCGTCACGGAGCCGATCACCACGAGGGCCGCCGAAAAGATCACCGTGCTTTTGCGGGCGGCGGAGACCACCTCCCTCTGCGTCGCCCCGGGCCGGATGTAGGGCAGATACCAGTCTTCGGTGAAGCTGGTGGCCAGCGCGTTCAACGCCGTGGAGAGCGACCCCATCGCCGTGGCGAAGACCCCCGCGATCATCAGCCCGCGCACCCCTCGTGGCATCTCGTGCAGGATATAATAGGCAAACGGATGCTCCTTCCCTTCCTGTCCGTAATGCACCCAGAGGAGAACCCCGATCGTCAGGAAGCAGAAGACCAGCGGCAGGTCGGCCAGCCCGGAGAGGATCAGCGCGAGCCGGCTCTTGACGTGATCCTTGGCCGTCAACATCCGCTGCACCATGTCCTGGTCGGTCCCGTGCGTCGCCATCGTGAGGAACGTGGAGCCGAGGAGCGCCGCCCAGATTGTGTATTCGCTCTCCAGAACGCCCCGGACGTTGCCGAGGAAGGGGAGGCCCGGCTGCGTGCCGGTATCGAGAAAAACGAGGTCCTTCGGGCCCTGCAGCGCGGCCTTCGCGCCAGCCCAGCCGCCGGGAATCACGTGCAGGAGCGACCAGAGGGCGAACCCGAGCGAGCCGAACATCACGCACGCCTGGATCACGTCCGTCCAGACCACCGCTTTGATGCCCCCCAGCGCCGTGTACACCGCCGTGGCCGCCGTCAGGAAGACCAGCGCGCCGATGTAGATGCCCACCTGCTGCATCGGCGAGAGCGCCACGCCCGCCACCATCTCGTAGCCGAGCACCAGCACCACGGCGGCGACGTAAAGACGCGTCCCGCTGGCCAGCGCGCGCGTGAGGAGGAAGACGGCGCTCGCCCCGTTCTTGGTCTTTTCGCCGAAGCGGATGTTGAGGAACTCGTAAATCGAAACCACCCGGTAATCATAGTACGGCTTGATGAAGATGAAGGCGACGACGACGCGGGCGAGGATCGTCCCGATGGCAAGTTGCGCGTAGGTGAAATTGCGGAATTTGTAGCCCTCGTCGGGCGCGCCCAGGAACGTCGCGGCGCTCATTTCCGCCGCGATGATGGAGGCCAGCACGGCCCACCACGGGATGCTCCGGTTGCCCACGGCGAAGCCCTCCATCGTTTTGCTTCCCCGGCCCTTGTACAGGCCGATGCCGATCACCAAACAGAAGTAGGCGACGATCACCCCGCTATCGAACAGCCATGGCATAGAGCTTTCGACTATCCACGATCCGGGGAGAAACGCAACCCGGGGGTGCGCCCCCCGTTTTTTTTGAACACCCCCGGATTCCCGCTGTCTTATCCTCGGTTTTAGTCCGATAATGACGGTTATGTTCACCATCGCCATTTTGCTGATTGCCATTGCCTTTGTGCTGGGCCTCTGGGCCCAGTTCCGGGTGAAGAGCGCGTTTGAAAAATATTCCCAGGTGCGGATTTCCACCAATATGACGGGCGCCGATATCGCCCGGGAAATCCTTGCCGCCGCGAACATCCACGACGTGGAGGTGGCCGAGATCGACGGGGTGCTGGGCGACCATTACGACCCCTCCTCCAAGCGCCTCTGCCTTTCCAGCGAAGTCTACGGCACCCCCTCGGTGGCGGCGGCGGGCATCGCCGCGCACGAAACCGGCCACGCCATCCAGCATGCCAGCGGGTACGCCCCGTTGCAGGCGCGCATGGCGGTGGTGCCGCTCACGCAGTTCACCTCGCAATTGCTGCCGATCGTCATGTTCGGCGGGTTTTTCTTTCACCTGATTCCGGGCATGCTTGCCATCAAGCTTGCGGCCCTTTGTTATGGGGCGCTGACCATTTTCCAACTCATCACCCTGCCGGTGGAGTTTGACGCCTCCCGCCGGGCCAAGATCATTCTCGGCCAGATGGGCATTGTTCGCCCCGGCGAAGAAGCCGTGGGGGTGGACCGCGTCCTCAACGCCGCCGCGCTCACCTATGTCGCCGCCTTTGTCTCCTCCCTGGGGTGGCTGCTCTACTTCCTCTCCCTTGGAAACCGCCGCAACGATTAAACCTAAAAACGGCAATGGATCGGGGCGATCTGTCACAATCTACTGGCCGCGAGAGACTTTCGTCGAGTCTCTCCTTAAGTCATCGCGACTCAGTATCTTGTGTCAGCTCATCCCCTCCCATTACGGTTTTTAGGTTAACTTGGGCAATATGATTGCGGGACTGCCCGAAAACCTGATAGGCAATCGCGCGATGACCGACGAACCCGCGCCGAACGAAGACGCCCGGCTGGTTGCCCGCACCCAGGCGGGGGATCCGTCGGCTTTCGACGCGCTGGTGGTGAAGTATTCCCCGCGCCTCTACGGGCTGGTCTACAACATGACCAGCAACCACGAGGACACCAACGACCTGCTCCAGGACGTCTTCGCCAAGGCCTACCGCTCCATCGCCGGATTCCGGGGCAACTCCGCCTTTTACACGTGGATCCACTCGATCGCCGTGAACATGACGATCAATTTCCTCAAAAAACGGGGACGCCGCCTCCAGATGAGCCTGGATGACATGGACGCGGGGATCGAGAACGACAAAGAATTTATCGAGCTGACTTCCTCCACCAACCCTGTCCGCGAGGCCGACCTGGGGGAACTCCAAATCAGATTGAACGAGGCCATGATGAAATTGTCTTACGACCATAGAGCCGTGGTGACGATGTTTGATATTCAAGGGCTGCCCCATGCCGAGATCGCCAAAATCCTGGGTGTTTCGGAAGGGACCGTCCGCTCCCGGCTCTTCTATGCCCACCGCCAATTGCAGAATTACCTCGAAGAATTTCGCTAGCCTCCCAAACTCCGTTGCTTTGACCTCTTCCCACGCCTTATGACCGTAGACGACCAAACGCTTTCCAAGCTGCTGCGGCTCAAACGCTTTGAGCAGCCGCCCGCCGGTTATTACGAGGATTTTCTGCGCGAATTCCAGGCGCGCCAGCGAGCGGAAATCCTGCGGCGTCCGGCCTGGCGCATCCTGCTGGACCGCTGGGAGGCCTTCCGGGAGGAATATTTTACCCTTGCCCGCTTTTCCTATGCCACCGCCAGCCTGGCCGTCCTGTGTGTGGCCGGGGCTTTGACCTTCAACATGCTGCAGCATCCCGGCAGCGGCGTCCGCTCCTCGGCGGAGGCTCTGGCCGGAAATACAGCCGCCTCCGTCCAGCCGGCCTATGCCGTCGCCTCGGTTGCCCGGCCCCCCACGCTCAACGCCGCTCTCACTCCGCAGATCCGCATTCCAGACGCCTTTCTGGAAGCGTCCGCTCCCTCCGTCATCGCAGACGGGCAGCATCCCCGCTACATCCTGGATACGCGCCCGGCCAGTTATGAGCCTCCGTTTAGCTTTTAGGTCGGCTGCGGCGGCCACCGCCGTTTGCTGCGCGGCCCTGTCTTTTGCGGGAGATTCCTCCGCCTTTGGGGGGGCCGTGGCCGACTCGCTTTCCGCCGAGGTGCGGGAGGTCTTTGAACGGTGCAAGGGGGCCGTCGTGAAGGTGGAGGCGACCGACCGGACCGGGCAGCTCTGCGGCACCGGCTTCTTCATCGACCCGAACGGGACGCTTCTGACATCCTATTCCGTGGGCGGCGAGAGCGGGGATCTGGTGATCCTCCTGCCCAACAACGTCAAAGTCCCCGCCCGCTGCCTGATCGCCGACGCCCGCGCGGGCGTGGCCTTGATCAAGGCCGAGAACATACCGCCCGGCACGCCCTTCCTTCCGCTGGCCAAAACGTCCAACCTCGCCGTTGCAACCCCCGTCGTCGCCGTCGCCTACCCGATGGACATGCCGCTGACGCCCACCTTCGGGATGGTTGCCGGGCTGGACATCAAATACCTGGGCCGCTACTTCGCCACCACGCACATCCGGGCCAGCGTCCCCGTCCAGCGGGGCCAGAGCGGCGCGCCACTCTTGAACATGCAGGGGGAAGTCGTCGGCGTCGTCACCAGCAGCATTGACAACGGCTCCGCCTGCTTTGCGATTCCCATGGCTGCCGTGGAAAAAATCCATCGCGACTACGACAGCTACGGCTCGGCCCGGCCCGGCTGGCTGGGCGTCATGGTCCGCGCGGCAAGCGCCCCGATGCACGGCTCCACCGCCGAGGTGGAACGGCTGGAGGGCAACGCTCCGGCGCTCCAAGCCGGGCTTCAACCGGGCGACATCCTGCTCCAGATCGGCCAAACCGCCATCCAATCGCCCCAGGACGTGCTCAACGCCTCGTTCTTCCTCACCGCCGGGGAGAAAGTCCCCATCGTCGTCTGGCGCGAGGGGAAGGAACTCGCCCTGGAAGCCGAACCGGCAGAGCGGGCCTCCGGCGAACCGAAGATCCCGGGATTGCCCCCCCTGCCAGACACTTTCGGCGGCACCGACATCATCATGCGGCTGGGGAAATAAAGTCCAATAGGAGGATCCCCCGGCATTGCCGGGGAGGCTCCCAGAGTTTGAGTGATAGAGCGGTCATGGGAGGAGAAGGCGGGGAAAAGAGTGAAATCAAAGAACAAAAAACTTCGTGGCTTCGTGCCTTCGTGTGAAACATTCAAAGGGTAGCAGCAGGGATTTGCGAGCGCGGCTACAGTAAAACTTAAGCCGGGCTAGATGCGTTTGCGCTGAAGAAGAGAGGCCCCGGGTTTGACAAACGCACCGGGTTTCTCTAAAAGGGGGAAAGGAATTTTTTGGCCAGGCACCCCCATTCATCCCATGCCTTCTTTTTTCGCCATCTCCAGAAAACCGTTGTGGAAAAATGCCGGGCTTTGCCTCCTTGGGATCGCCTTTTCCCTGATCCTGTGCGCGGCCGCCGTGCGCGCGGACGATTGGCCCCAATGGCGCGGTCCGCAGCGCGACGGGATTTCCGCGGAAACGGCCTGGACGTCCGCCTGGCCCGCCCAGGGCCCCAAGGTGCTCTGGCGGGCTCATTTCGGCCAGGGCTGCTCCTCGTTCGCCGTCGTGGGCAACCGCGTCTTTACGATGGGCAACGAGAAGGACGTGGCTTCGGTTTTCTGTCTGGACGCCCGCACGGGGGAGCCGGTCTGGAAATATTCCTTTCCCTCCACGCTCGATCCGAAAATGTTCGAGGGCGGCCAGTGTTCCACGCCCACGGTAGACGGCGATTTCGTTTATGCGCTGGGCCGCCAGGGGCAGTTTTTTTGCCTGAACAAGGCGACCGGGGCTGTCGTCTGGTCCAAGGATTTTCCGCGCGATTTTGAAGCCAAAGTGGCGGGATGGGGGTACTCCGGCTCGCCGCTGGTGCTGGGGGGGATGGTGCTCGTGGACGTGGGGGGCAAGGGAGCCTCCGCCGTGGCGTTTGACAAAACCACCGGGGCGGTGATCTGGCAGGCGGGCGACGATCCCCTGGCCTACAGCTCCCCTTATGCCTACCTGCAGGAGGGGAAGCATCGCGTGGCGTTCTTCAACGGCTTTGGACTGGTGGTGCGCGACGCTGCCGACGGAAAAGAAGCGCTCCGCTATCCGTGGAAAACGGATTGGGGCGTCAACGCGGCCACGCCCATCGTGGCCGACGGCAAACTGCTCCTTTCCTCCGGCTACAACCATGGCGCGGCGCTGCTGCCGCTGGACGCGCCCGGGCCGAAGCCGGTGTGGGAAAACAAGAGCCTGCGCAACAAGATGAATAGCTGCGTCCTGTGGCGGGGATGCCTGTACGGGTTCGACGAAAACACCCTGACGTGCCTGGCGTTTGCCACCGGGGAAGTGAAATGGCGGCAGCAGGGGTTCGGCACGGGATCTCTGATTCTCGCGGGCGGGAAACTCCTCATCCAGGCGGAAAGCGGCGTGGTCGCCGTCGCCGAAGCCGCGCCCGAGGCCTACAAGGAACTCGCACGCACGGAGGCGCTCCCCAAGAAAACATGGGTCGCGCCGGTATTGGCCAACGGCAAGCTCTTTTGCCGCAATAACAACGGCAACGCCGTGGTGTTCGACCTCTCCGGCCAATAACTTTGAAGAAATCGCTCTTTTCCCTGTGCATCCTGGCCCTGGCCTGGCAAGCGGCGGCGGCCGATCCCGCCGCGTGGCCCATGTTCCGGGGCGGCCAGGATCTCTGCGGCATCGCGCCGGGGAATCTGACGCTTCCGCTCAAACTCCGCTGGACGGCTGCCACCGGCGGCCCGGTGAAGGCGTCGGCGGCCATTGCCGGCGGGCGGGTGTTCGCCGCCTCCGGCGATGGGAAGCTCTATGCGCTGGATCTCGCCACCGGCGCGCCGGTTTGGAGCGCGCACGCGGGGGAGGAGCTGGAGTCCTCGCCGCTCGTATGCGGCGGCGCGGTGTATGTCGGTTCCGGCGATGGAAATCTCTTCTCTTTTGATGCCGCGACGGGCGCGGAAAAGTGGCGCTACGCTTGCGGCGACAAGATCCCCGGCGCGCCGAACTGGATGCCGCTCGCGTCCGGGACCGGCATCCTCGTGGGGAGCTACGACAACAAGGTCCACTGCGTGGACGCCGCGACGGGCAAGGCCGTTTGGACCTACGACACCGGGAATTACGTCAACGGCGCTCCGGCGTTCGCCAGCGGGCGCGTGGTCTTTGGCGGCTGCGATGGCAAGGTGCACGCGCTGAATGCCGCCGACGGCAAGCGGCTTAGGGAGATCGAGGCGGGCGGCTACGTCGCCGGATCGTGCGCCGTCCACGGGGAGGCCGCCTACGCGGGCCACTATGGCGGCGAGGTGGTCTGTGCTGATCTGGAAGCCGGGAAGATCGCCTGGCGCTTCAAGGGGGGAACACAACCCTATTTTTCCACCCCCGCCGTGACGGAAAACCGCGTGGTGATCGGCTGCCGCGACAAGAAACTCTACTGTTTGGACCGCAAAACCGGCGCGCTTGTCTGGGCGTTCGCCACGCAAGGGAGCGTGGAGAGTTCCCCCACCGTCTGCGGAGGGGTGGCGCTGGCCGGTTCCGGGGACGGGCGGCTGTACGCGGTGGACCTCGCCAGCGGCAAACAGCTTTGGTCGTATGACATCGGCAAGCCGCTTACCGCGTCGCCCGCCGTGGCGGGGGGCCTTGTTGTCCTCGGCTCCGAGGACGGGAGCGTCTATGCGTTTGAAAGCGCGCCCGCGCACCCGTAGAATGCCCTCCATGGACGCCTCCCCTTCTCCGTCGCCGCTGCTGGAACTCCGCGCCGTTGGAAAGCGTTACGGCGCTGGCGGCACGGCCGTGGAGGTGCTGGACGGCGTGGACCTGGTGCTGGAAAGCGGGGCGTCGCTGGCGATCCTGGGGCCCTCGGGTTGCGGCAAGAGCACGCTTTTAAACTGCATCGGCACGCTGGACCGGCCCACTTCTGGCGAGGTGCTGTTGGAGGGGGCCGACTGGCAGCGGCTCTCCCCCCGAGAGATTGCCCGGCTGCGCGCCCGGCGGATCGGGTTCGTGTTTCAGCTTCACCATCTCCTGCCGCAATGCACCGTCCTGGAAAATATCCTCCTGCCCACGCTGGCCGATCCCGCCTCGCCTCCCGGCCCGGAGGCGGCCGAACGCGCCGGGCGGCTGCTGGAGCGCGTGGGGCTTTCGGCGCGAAAGAACCACCGGCCGGGCGAGCTTTCCGGCGGGGAACGCCAGCGGGCCGCCGTTGTTCGCGCGCTCATCAACCGGCCCGCGCTGCTGCTTGCGGATGAGCCGACCGGCTCGCTCGACGCCGCCTCCGCGGAAAGCCTGGGCGATTTGCTTGCCGAACTGAACCGCGAGGAAGGGGTGGCGCTGGTCGTCGCCACCCACTCGCCCGAACTGGCCCGCCGGATGGCCCGCACGGGCCGCCTTCACGAGGGCCGTCTTCGCGTCTCATGACGGCTTTCCGCTACCTGCTGCGCAGCCTCTTTTTTTACCGGCGCACGCATCTGGGCGTCTGCGTGGGGGCGCTGCTGGCGGCGGCCATTCTGACCGGCTCGCTCGGCGTGGGGGATTCCGTCCGCTTCAGCCTGCGGCGGCTGGCCCTGGAGCGATTGGGGGCGGTGAGCGCGGCGCTGGTGCCCAGCGGCGGCGGCTTTTTCCGCGAGCGCCTGGCGGGGGAGATTGCCGCCCACGCTGGTGGGCAGGCCGCGCCGATTTTGCTGCTGCGCGGAACCGCTGCCCGCCCCGATGGCAGTTCTCTTTGCCGCGACGTGCAGATCGTCGGCGTGGACGCCCGATTCTGGCGGCTGTGGGGTGGCGCGGATTTGCTGGAGGGGGCAACAGCGTCCGAGGCCGCGGTGAACGACCGGCTGGCGGAGCGGCTGGGGGGAAACCCCGGTGAGCCTTTCGTGGTGCGGGTGGAGGAACCGTCGCTCCTTTCGCGCGATGCCCCGCTTTCCGGCAATGCTGGCGGCTCCGTGGCGCTCCGGTTGCGGGCGCGCGCGGTCGTGGACGCGGCGCGCGGCGGGCGGTTCAGCCTGCGGGCCAGCCAGGTGCCGCCCCTCACGGTTTTTCTGCCGCTGGAGGGGTTGCAAAAAGAAATCCACCAACCGGGCCGGGCGAATGGTTTGTTGCTGGGTGGCGTGGAGGCGGAGGCGGCCAACGCGGCGTTGCGGGCGGCGTGGCAACTGGCCGACTTGAACCTGGAGGTGCGCCCGCTCGCGGCCCAAGGGTTGGAAGACGCGCGCTCCGAGCTGCATTCCGGCCAGATTTTTCTGGACTCGGCCCTTGCCGCCGCCGCCCGGGAAGCCGTGCCGGGGGCGCGCGGCGCATTGACGTATCTTGCCAATGAAATCCGGCTGGGGGAGAAGGCGGCCCCGTATTCCCTGGTCACGGCGGCGGAAGAAGGGGGCGCGGTTCCCGCGCTGGGGCAGGGCGAGATCGCCCTCAATGCATGGCTGGCCGAGGATCTCGGAGCCAGGATGGGCGACTCGGTTGTGTTCAAGTATTACACAGTAGGCAACGACCGGCGGCTTCAGGAAAAGGCGGCCCGGTTCACGGTGCGCGCGATTCTGCCGATGGAGCGCCTGGATGCGAGCTGGATGCCGCCGTTCCCCGGCCTCGCCGGCGTCGGGAACTGCCGCGACTGGAACCCGGGCATCCCGATGGATTTGAGCCGCATTCGCCCCAAGGACGAGGCGTATTGGAAGACCTACCGGGGCGCGCCCAAGGCGTTTGTGGGCCTGCGCGCCGGACAGGCGATCTGGGGAAACCGCTTTGGCGCGCTCACGTCGCTCCGATTTTCCGACGAGGCTGGGGGGGTGGAGAAAGTGTTAAGGGAACGGATCGACCCGGTGCGGGCGGGCCTGGCGTTTCAACCCGTGCGCGCTCAGGCGTTGCGGGCGGGCGAGGGGGCGCAGGACTTTGGCGGGCTGTTCCTCGGATTCAGCTTTTTTCTGATCGCCGCCGCGTTGCTCTTGATGGCGATGCTTTTTGTCTTCAGCCGGGAACAGCGGGCGGAGGAGGCTGGGCTCTTGCTGGCGCTCGGATTTGAGCCCCAACGCGTGCGCCGCTGGGCTCTGGCGGAAGGGGGGCTTGCTGCCGCGCTTGGCGCGCTGGCAGGGGCCGCCGCCGGTGCGCTCTATGCTCGGTTGGCCCTGCACGGGCTGGCCACCATTTGGCGCGGCGCGGCTCCGTATGGGGAGTTTCGCTATCACGCGGAGCCGCTCACGCTGGCGCTCGGCGCGGGGATCGGTTTTGCCGCGGCAATGCTGGCGCTGGCGTGGGCCGCGCGCGGAGAGGGAAAGCGGCCCGCGGCGGAATTGCTTGCCCGGGGCGCGGAACGGGAGCGCCCGCTTTCGGCACGCGCGGGGCGCTGGAACGCCGGGGCGGGCGTTTTGGGTCTGGCTGCTGCTTGCGCCGTGCTGGCGGGGGGCGGGCGTTCGGCCGAGGCTTTTTTTGGCGCGGGGGCGCTGCTGCTCGCCGCGGGGATCGCGGGCAGCGCGGCGTTCCTGGCGCGGCTTGCGCAAAGGGAGGGGGGCGCTCGCGGCCTTGCCGCCATCGGGGTGCGCGGGGCGGCCCGGCATCCGGGCCGGAGCCTTGCCACCATCGCCGTGCTGGCCTCCGGGGTTTTTCTGACCATCGCCACCGGAGCGTTCCGGCAGGACCCCCTTGCGCACGCGCCGGAACGGGGCTCCGGCACGGGCGGCTTTGCCTGGTTCGCCCGGACGACGCTCCCGGTCTACGAACCGCCGCCTGACGCCGACGGCGTGCCGCTGCGCGTTTGGGAGGGGGACGACGCGAGCTGCCTGAATTTGAACCGGGCCCAGACGCCCGGCTTCCTCGGGGTGCGGCCGGAGGCGCTGGCGGAGCGCCGGGCCTTCCGCTTTTTGGAGAGCGCTCCGGGCTTGGCGCGTGAGGACGGCTGGAGGCTGCTTGCCGCGCCGCAACCGGGCGGGGCGGTCCCGGCCATCGGGGACGAGGCGACGGTGCGGTGGGGGCTCGGGCTGGCGGCGGGGGACGTGTTTTCCTGCCCCGACGGCCGGGGCGGCACGTTCCCGGTGCGTATCGTGGGCGTTCTGCCCGCTTCGGTGCTGGAGGGGAACCTCGTGATTTCGGAGCAGGAATTTCTGCGGCGGTTCCCCGGCGAGGCTGGGTGGCGGGCGTTCCTGCTGGAGGCGTCCGTGGAGCGCGGGGCGGGCGCGGCCTGGCTGGAGGGAGCGCAAGGGCGGGGAATGGAGCGGGTTCCCGCATCGCGGCGGCTGGGGGATTTTCTGGCGGTGGAGAACAGCTATCTGGCCATCTTCCAGGCGCTGGGCGGCCTGGGGCTGCTGCTTGGGAGCGCCGGGCTCGCGGTCGTGGTGGGGCGCAATGTCGCGGAACGCCGCGGCGAGTTCGCTCTCATGCAGGCGCTGGGGTTTGCGCCGGGCGCGCTGCGGCGGCTGGTGCTGTGCGAACACGCCGTGCTCGTCGCGCTGGGCGTTGGCATCGGCGCGCTGTCGGCGGCGGTCGCCATTTTGCCGTCGGTGGAAGCCGAGGGGAACGGGCTGTCGTGGATGGGCCCCTTGGGAACGGCGCTGGCCCTGGCGGGATGCGCGCTGGCGTGGAGCGGACTGGCCGCGCGCATGTCGTTGCGGGGGCCGCTGTTGGAGGCGCTGCGCGGGGAGTAGGTGGCTTACCGGCCAAACTCCCGCCGGGCCACGATGCGCCCGGGCCGCAAGAGGCCGTGCTGGTAGACGATTTGGCGGACGGTGAGCGTGGCCCCGTCCATGTCCACGGCCAGCGGGCGCCCCATTGGGATAAAGCCGCCGGTGTTGACGATCATCCGCGTGCCCATGCGCCAGACGCCGCTGAAATGGGTATGGCCGAGGACGACACATTGCGCCCCGGGGGTGTCGCGCGCGGCCAGGGCATTGGCTAGGAAGGGGGTCTGCGCCCAGCCGCCGAGGATGCGCAGGGGGCGCCAGGGGGGCCAGAAATGTTCGGCCAGCGCATGCCACAACCCCGGTTTGACGCGGGGCATGAGTTTTTCTCCCAGCGGTTCCAGGATCATCGCCGCGCGCCGCAGGGCCAGCAAGCGCCGGGGGAGATCGGCCGGATGCCCAAGCGCAGCCAGTTCCCGGTCGTGCGCCGCGTGGAGGAGCCTGGCCTCGGTGCTCCAAGGGGAGAGGCCGTGGAAGAGAATATCGCCGTGGGTGACGAGCACCGCCCCGTTGGCCAGCTCCAGGTGGTGGGTTTCCGTGATCGCTGGGTCGTGGTTGCCGGTGAGGAAGACCGGTTCGGCTCCGGCGGCGCGGCAGAACAGCCGGAGGGCTTCCACGGCCGCCTCGGCCCGGGCGCGTTCCTCCGGGAAGCGCATTTCCACCGTGTCGCCGTTGAAGACCACCCGTTCCACCCCCTCCACCAGCGGCGCGAGCTGCTCCACCGCTTTCACGCGGGTGCTCGGGTAGCCGAAGTGGACGTCGGAGAGGATGCGGATCATCGGGCGCGTTGCAAGGCGTCGAGAACGAGGCGCTGGGTGAGCAACTCGGGGAGGACTTCCGGCGCGCCGCTCCCGGAGGGGATGACGGCATAGACGGGGACGCCCGCCCGCCCCAGGCGCTTCAATTCGGCGGTGATACGCGGGTCGCCCCGGGTCCAGTCGGCCTTGAGCACGGTGAAGCCTTTCAGCGCCTCGCGCACGGCGGGGGTATCCAGGACAAACCGCTCATTGTATTTGCAGTTCAGGCACCAGTCGGCGGTGAAGTCGATGAAGACGGGCCGCCCTTCTTTTTGGAGGGCCGCCGCCCGTTCCGGCGACCACGGCTCCCAGGCCGCGCCCGCCCCGGGGGAGGTGTGCCCGGCCAGCAGGAACCCGGAACCGGCCAGCGCCACCATGGCGGCCAGCGCCAGCAAGCGGTGCAGCGGCTGGGCCGAAGGCGTGAACCAGGTTCCGAAAATCCAGCACGCCCCGCCGATGCCCAGGAGGATCCAGGCCGCGCCGAGCGCACCCGAGGTTCCCTGTTGCGATCCCAGCACGCCCAGGAGCCAGACGACCGTCCCCAGCATTACGAAGCCGAAAGCCTGCTTGAGCCGGACCATCCAGATTCCCGGCTTGGGCAGCCAGCGCATCCACCCCGGCTGGGCCGTCAGGAGGACGTAGGGCGTGCTCATCCCGGCGGCGATGGCGGCGAACATGGCGAGCGTGATGGCGGCGTTTTGCGTGAAGGCGAACGCGAGCGCGGAGCCGAGGAAGGGGGCCGTGCACGGCGTGGCCAGCAGCGTGGCGAACATCCCGTGCAGGAACGCCCCCCCGTATCCCTCGCGTTCCGAGAGCCGGACGAGCTTCCCGGTTCCGGGAAGCCAGACTTCAAACACCCCCAGCAGGTTCAGCGCGAAGACGAAAACCAGCAACATCATCCCGAGGACAAACGCCGGGTTCTGGAATTGGAACGCCCAGGTCACTTGCACGCCGGAAGCCCGGGCCGCCACGATCAACCCGGCCAGCCCCAGGAACCAGGCAAAGATCCCCGCCACGAACGCCATCCCGGAGCGGAAAACGCGCTCCCGCGAGGCCCCCGCCTGCCCCAGAAAGCCGAAAATTTTGAGCGCGATGACCGGCAGCACGCACGGCATCAGGTTGAGAATCGCCCCGCCCAGGAACCCGAAGCCGAGCGCCCGCCAGACGGTCAGTTGCGGGGCACCGGCGGCGGGGACCGGAGCGGCGGCCTGGACAGCGGGCGCGCCCGCCGGAGAAGCGTTTTCCACCAGCCAGCCCTGGCGGGTTCCGTGGTCTTCCAGAACCATCAAGCCCCGGATCAACGCCGGTTTTTCATCGGAGAGGGGGAGGCGGATCAAGTTCGGGCTGGGCTGCTCGGGGTGTGTGGCCGAGGGGAGAATCGGGAAAAATTCCAGCCGCGTCCCGGGGGCCAGCCCTAGGATTTTGATCCGTGTTTCCGTGTCGCCCGGTTCCCAGCGGAGCCCGAAGGGGCGCGCGCCGGCCTGGGGCAATTGGGCGCGGAAAGCGGCAAACAGCCCGGCATTGGCCGGCAGCGCCGCCGGGCCCACCGGGAGCGCCAGGGTGAGCGCCGCGCCCCCCGGCACGCACGTTTTTTCACACGCCAGCCAGTCGGCCTTCGCTTCCAGGGTGACGGTCGCGCCGGGGGCGGCGTCCGTGGGCGGGGTCAGCTCCGCGAGCAGGAGCACTTCGCCCTCGTAGCCGTAAGTAATCATGTCCCCCTCTTCCACATGTTTTTGCGGGATCGGCCATTGCAGCGGCCCGGCCTGCCAACCGGGGGGGAGCTTCCAGGTCACTGTCACCGGCAGGCCCGAATCGCCCGGATTCTGCCAGTAGGTGTGCCAGCCAGGGGCCATCCACAGATGCAGGGCGGCGGTGAACGGTCTTCCCGGGACGGCGGCGGTCGTTTCGGCCACCAGTTCGGCGGTGACGGGAGCGCTCTCCGTGGCGGGCTCCGCCCCTCCGGCGGGGGGCATTCCGCAGGCCGCGATCATCCAAAACGCAAGAAAGAACCGGAACATGGCCCTCCTTATACCACGGCCTCGCCGTTTCGGCAAATTGGACCGTCACGTGACGCCCCCAGGGTAGAGCACCATTTTCATGCTCGTGGAGCCCCGTCTGCGGGGCATGGGGATCTGCGGTGAAATGCATTTGATGCCCGCGTGGCGGGGAGGTAGCCTGCGGCCCTATGAGCATGACGAAGGACGAGGTGGGGGCCGTGCTGGAGGGGATCACCCAACTGCTGGAGCTGAAGGGGGAGAACCCCTTCAAAATCCGCGCCTACCAGAACGCCGCCCGCGCTATCGAAAGCTATTCCGGCAACCTGGAGACGGCGGCCCGCGAGGGACGGCTCCAGGAGATTCCCGGGATCGGCCAGGCCATCGCCGAGAAAATCGGGGAACTCTACGCCACCGGGCGCCTCGCCTATTACGAGGAACTCAAAGCCGAGTTCCCCGCCGGGATTTTTGAGATGTTCGAGCTGATGGGCCTGGGCCCCAAGAAAATCCGCGCCCTGTACGACCGCCTCGGCATCACCTCGCTCGACGCCCTCGAAGCCGCCTGCAAGGACGGGCGCGTGGCCGGGCTGGCCGGCTTTGGCGAGAAAACGGCGGCCAATATCCTCCACTCCCTCGACCAGCGCCGGAGCTTCGCCGGGAGTTTTCTCTTGAGCGTGGCGGTCGAGGCGGCGGAGACGATTTACGAGGATCTGCGCGCCCACCCGGAGGTCTCCCAACTCGCCATCGGCGGCAGCACCCGGCGGCGCAAGGAGGTGGTCCACGATCTCGACTTCGTCGTCGCGTCCAAGCGCCCCGAAGCCGTCACCGCCTTTTTCACCACCCACCCGCTTGTGGAGAGCGTGATCATGAGCGGCGCGACCAAATCGAGCGTCCGGCTCAAGAACGGGCTCCAGGCCGACCTGCGCGTCGTCACCAACGCCCAGTATCCCTTCGCGCTCAACTATTTCACGGGCAGCAAGGAGCACAACATCGCCCTGCGCAGCCGGGCGCTCCAGCACGGCTGGTCGCTCAATGAATACCGGCTTTCCCCGGTCGAGAACGGGCGGCAGACGCCCGAACCGATCCCGGAAGTCACCCAGGAGAGCGACCTCTACCGCGCCCTGGGGCTCGATTTCGTTGAGCCGGAGTTGCGCGAGAACCTGGGCGAGATCGCCGCCGCCGAAACCCATACCCTGCCCGACCTGGTCGCGCTGGAGAACCTGCGCGGCACCTTCCATTGCCACACCACCGCCAGCGACGGCCACGCCTCCCTGGAGGAAATGGCGGAGGCGGCGCGCGAACTGGGCCTGCAATACCTCGGCATCGCCGACCACTCCAAAAGCTCCTTCCAGGCCCACGGCCTGGACGAAGCGCGCCTCCTGGAGCAGGTGGAAGCCATCCGGCGGCTCAACGCCACCTTCGACGACGGCTTCCGGCTTTTCGCCGGGGTGGAGTGCGACATCCTCAAGGACGGCTCGCTCGACTTCTCCGACGCCGTTCTCTCCCAGCTCGACTACGTCGTGGCCAGCGTCCACTCCGTCTTCAACCTCACCGAGGCGGAGATGACCAAGCGCATCATCCGGGCGATCGGGAACCCCCACGTCACCATGCTGGGGCACCCGTCGGGCCGCCTGCTGCTCTCGCGGCCCGCCTACGCCCTTGACCTCCCCGCCGTCATCGAGGCGGCGTCGAAGACCGGGACGATGATCGAACTCAACGGCAGCCCCCAGCGGCTCGACCTGGACTGGCGTTGGTGGCCCCTGGCCAAAAAGAAGGGAGTCCGCTGCGTCATCAACCCCGACGCCCACAGCATCGCCAGCTTCCACTATCTCTGGTTTGGCGTGGCCGAGGCCCGCAAAGGATGGCTGACGCGGGCGGACGTGGCCAACTGCCTGCCGCTCGGGAAAATCGAGGCGGTGCTGGGGGAAAAACGGAAGCGCGCCGGGAGGCTGTGATGGGAAAGAATGAAATTTAAAATGCTCTATTCTTCAACGCCTTCCATAAGCTCTTCCCACGAGCATTGGAGGGCCTTCTTCAGCCGAAGAATCACGGGAAGCGTCGGTTGGAACTGCCCCTTTTCAAGGGATTGCAAATAGGAGCGGCTAATCTCTGCTTCGATAGCGAGCTGAAATTGCGTCAGGTCGCGTTCAGCTCGCAGCCGTGAGAGGTTTCTGCCGAATTGTCTGGGAACTGGCACCCACGAAGAGTGGCGTATTTTTTTGAATTAAAGGCCCTGTATATAGGGCTTTTTTATTGCAATGCCGTTTTTATTTCCGCAGGATGCACCCGCCCTGGGAAGCCCGTCACCCAAACACGGCTCGCGCATCGGGAGTTCCATTCTCCCGGTGCGTTGTTTTTTTGATCTCGTTCCCAAGTGCTTGGGAACGAGTTGGAAGATCAAAAATAGCCAACAAGGCACTTGTATCTGTCTAAAAAACGCCAATCTTTCACGTATTGGCGTTTTTTAGACAGACGAATTGGGCTCAATTTAACCATCCTGGGCAGCAATCCACACTTTTTTCCAGAGTAAACCGGAGAAGGCCCGGGGAAACCCGGCGTTTGGCATGGGGGGTGCTTAAAGCCCCGCGTCCGCCCGGCTTGCCGGGGTCAGCCCACCTTCCGCCGCCTGGACGCGCGGCGGTCCCAACCAAACCACCCTTCGTAACGCATGCGTTCATTCCTCATGCGCCTGGCTTGTGCAGGCGCTTTTGCCGTATTGTCGGCCGGTCCGGCCTTTGCCGCCGTCCCGGGACCTCAGCCAACCCCCACCGTCGAGCAACGGCTCGCGGCCATGGAAGCTTACTTCCAAAACTCCGATCCCGCCGCCGCCCTCGCCGACGCCAAAGGGCACGTTCCCGCCGGGCTGACGACACCCGCCGTTGGGGTGCCCGGACCGGGGCACAATACTTGGATGATGCTTTCCGCGGCGTTCGTGCTCTTTATGACGCTGCCGGGCTTGGCGATTTTCTACGGCGGCCTCGTGCGTCGCAAGAATGTCCTCTCAGTCCTGGCCCAGTGCCTCGGCGTGACCTCGCTCGTCACGGTTATCTGGTGGGCGGTCGGCTACTCGCTGGCGTTCGCGCCGAGCGGTCATACGCTGGGGACGATCTTCGGCGGGCTGGACTACGCCTTCCTGCGCGGGGTGACTTCCGCGCCGAACACGAGCTATTCGCCCTGGGTTTCGCAGAACGTCTATTGCATGTTCCAGATGATGTTCGCCATCATCACCCCGGCGCTCATCATCGGGGCCGTGGCCGAGCGGATGCGCTTCCAGGCCATCCTGACCTTCATCACTCTCTGGATGTTCGTGGTTTACCTCCCCATCACCCACATGGCATGGGGATCGGACGGCCTCATGAATGGCGTCTGGAACCCGCACGCCGCGATTCGCGCCATCGACTTCGCAGGGGGCACCGTCGTCGAGATGGCCAGCGGCTGGAGTTCGCTGGTGCTCTGCCTGATCGTGGGACACCGGATGAACTACGGGAAGGAGCTTTTCGCGCCGCACAGCATGGTCTTCTGTATGGTGGGGGCCGGGTTGCTGTGGGTAGGTTGGTATGGTTTTAACGCCGGGAGCGCGGTGGCCGCCGACGGCATCGCCGCCAACGCTTTCCTGACGACGACACTTGCCGGGGCCGTGGCCAGCGGCACGTGGGCGCTGGCGGAATGGATCGTGCGCGGCAAGGCCAGCGTGCTTGGGTTCTGCTCCGGCATCGTCGCGGGTCTCGTGGCGATCACCCCGGCCTGCGGGTTTGTCAACGCCTCGGGCGCAATCGGGATCGGCATCCTGGGCGGGGTCGTGCCGTTCCTGGCGGTGTATAAATTGAAAGCCTGGCTCAAGTATGACGATTCGCTGGACGTCTTTGGCGTGCACGGCGTGGCCGGGACGCTGGGGATGCTCCTCACGGGGTTGCTGGCCGACGTGGCGGTAAACCCGAACCTCACCGGCTCCGCGGCGCAGGCCAACGGCCTCGCCCGGCTGGTCGGCCACGGCCTCTGGCTCGAACAGCTCAAGGCCATGGGCCTGACGTTCCTGATTGCCACGGTGGGCACGGCGGTGTGCGCCTGTGCCGTCCGCGCGATCATGGCCGTCCGGATCACGCCGGAAGAAGAGCATTCCGGCCTCGACCTCTCCGAGCACGGCGAGGAAGGCTACATTTTGTAGCCTGCCCGATTTCTCTGGCTAAAAAGCATCACCGGCCCCTCCGGTGGTGCTTTTTATACATCCCCCGGCGGCACGATGGCCGCCTCAAAAGAGAAGGGCGCAACTTAATTTCCAGAGTAAAACAAGGCTTTTTGGATCGGTTTTTATCGGTTGGCACGGCCGCTGCTAAAGCCGGGCGGCGAGGCAGTGCCAGCCTTTCGACAAGCGGGGCGGCAGGGTCTTAACAACCGAACCATCAATCCTACAATGTATAAACTCAAACACCTCCTCGCACGCCTGGCGTGCGCCGGTACCATCGCCGCGTTGGTGGCAGGTTCTGCCATCCCCGCGTTTGCGGAAACCACACCTGCTCCCGCGCCCATGCCCACCCTCGAACAACGGGTGGCTGGGTTGGAAGCTTATTTGACCAACAGCGACCCGGCGGCGGCGTTGAAAACCGCCAAGGATGCCGACGGCCAACCGGCCATCCCGGCGGGCCTGACGACGCCATCGGTCGGCACCTCCGGCCCCGGCCATAACGGCTGGATGATGACCTCCTCGGCGCTCGTGTTGTTCATGACCCTGCCCGGTCTGGCGCTCTTCTACGGCGGCCTGGTTCGCCGGAAGAACGTCCTCTCCGTGCTCGCCCAATGCCTGGGCATCACGGGGCTCGTGACGCTTCTCTGGTGGGCGGTCGGCTACTCGCTGGCCTTTGACAAAGGGACGCCCTTCCTTGGCGGGCTCCATTTCGCCTTCCTGAACGGCGTCACCTCCGCTCCCAACACGGATTACGCCTACTGGGTATCGCACAACGTCTTCTCCATGTATCAATTGATGTTCGCCATCATCACCCCGGCGCTCATCATCGGCGCCATTGCCGAGCGCATGCGCTTCGCGGCGATCCTGACCTTCGTCGCGGCGTGGATGTTCATCGTCTACTTCCCGCTGGCCCACATGGTCTGGGGGGCTGACGGCTTCATGAATGGCGTCTGGAACCCGAAGGCCGGCATCAAGGCCATCGACTTCGCGGGCGGCACCGTGGTGCACATGTCCTCGGGCTGGAGCGCGCTGATCCTCTGCTTGATCCTGGGCAAACGCAAAGGGTTCGGCAAAGAGAACTTCGCCCCGCACAACCTCGTCCTCTGCATGGTCGGCACCGGCATGCTGTGGGTCGGCTGGTATGGGTTCAACGCGGGCAGCGCCGTGGCTGCCGACGGCGTCGCCGCCAACGCTTTCATGACCACCACGCTGGCCACCGCCATCGCGGGCGCCACCTGGGGCTTCATGGAGTTTCTCTCACGCGGCAAGTCCAGCGTCCTGGGCATCTGCTCGGGCGTGGTTGCCGGCCTCGTCGTAATCACTCCGGCCACCGGCTTTGTCAACGCGACCGGGTCCGTCATCATCGGCGTGCTCGCGGGGATTGTCCCCTTCTTCGCTGTCAACAAGCTGAAAGGCTGGATCGGTTACGACGACGCGCTCGACACCTTCGGCGTGCACGCCGTGGGCGGCACCATGGGCGCGTTCCTGACCGGCGTCCTGGCCACCGTGGACGTCAACGCCAACCTGGCCACGAACCTCAAGGACATCGTGGGGCACACGCTCTGGATCGAACAACTCAAGGCCATGGGCCTGACCATCGTTTTGGCGGTTGCCGGCACGGCCGTGATCGCCTACGCCATCAAGATCTTCATGGCGCTGCGCCCGACGCTGGAAGTCGAGACCGTCGGCCTGGATGTCTCCGAACACGGCGAAGAAGGCTATATCCTCTAATCCAAATCCAAACCCTCTAGGGAACCCAACATGAAAAAAATTGAAGCCATCATCAAACCCTTCAAGCTTGAGGAAGTCAAAGAAGCCCTCTCCGAGCTGGGCATCGAGGGGATGACAGTCACCGAGGTCAAAGGCTTCGGACGCCAGAAGGGCCACACGGAAATCTACCGCGGCAGTGAATACACGGTCGATTTCCTCCCGAAGATCAAGATCGAGATCGTCCTGACCGACGAGCTTGTGGACAGCGCCGCCAGCGCCATCGTGAAGGCCGCCAAGACCGGCAAGATTGGCGACGGCAAGATCTTCATCTCGGCGATCGAAGAAGCCGTCCGCATTCGGACGGAAGAAACCGGCGACAAGGCCGTTTAGAGCGTTTTAAATTGAAGTGTTTACAATGATGCGAGAGCGCCGTGGGTTGATGCGGGGGCTCTTCAAGCGAAGCGGCTGTATTTTTCAATACTGCCCGAGCTTGAAAGACCGCGCAACGGCCCGCGCCGCCGAGCCGCGTGTAAACAACAAAATTTAAACCGCTCTAGTGCCAGGCGCGCCGGGCGCAAATCCGGTGCGCCGTAGTTTAACCTGCCCGGTCCGGTTACTTAGTGGTTTGGGTAACCGGGCCGGGTTTTTACTTCGGGTGGGGGCTCCCCGTCAGACGGTCGCGGAGGCCCGAGGCCCGTTCCATGCGGCGCGCCACCCCGCGTTCCAGCACGCCCGGCCCGGCCCAGAGATCCACCCGGCGGCGCGCCCGGGTCAGCCCCGTGTAGATCAGCTCGCGCGTGAGCACCGGGCTGTCGCGCTCCGGCAGCACCAGCAGCACGTGGTCAAATTCGGAACCCTGGCTTTTGTGCACCGTCATCGCAAACGCCGGCTCGTGGGGCGGGAGCTGGGCTGGAGCGACGCGCCGGGGAGCCGTCGCGGCTCCCTCGCCGGGGAACCAGGCCCAGAGCGGGCCGTCCGGCTCCGACGGATCGGGCAGCAGTACCCCCACGTCGCCATTGAAAAGCCCGAGCCCGTGCGCGTTTTGGGTGATCAGCAGCGGCGTCCCGGCGAAGAGTTCGCCCTCCCGCTCCGGGCGGCCCGCTTCCCGCCGCAGCAGCGCCGCGGCGCGCCGGTTCAGCTCCTCCGCGCCATAGGGCCCCTTGCGCACCGCGCAGAGAATGCGGAAGCGCCCAAAGGCTTCCAGCGCCCGGCCGGGATCGGACTCCCGCAGCAGGGGGCCGTAGCCCGCCAGCACGGGATCGCGCAGCGCCACCTCCAGCTTCTGGGGCGCCGGAAGGAGCGCGCTTCCCAGCCCGTTTTCCCCGCCGGAAGCGGGCTCCCGCAACAGCGCGAGCGCCTCGGCCGAAAGGCCCGCGCGGACAACTTCGCAGAGCCGGTAGATCGGGCTCGCGTTGCCGAACCGGTAATTTTGGCGCAACACCGCGAGCGTCCCCCGGAGCGGGCTGACGGGGGAGGAGGCGGCGTCCACCATGTCGGCCAGGACGTTGCCGGGGTCCACCGAGGCGAGCTGGTCGCGGTCGCCCAAAAGGAGCAGGCGCGCCGCGGGCGGCAGGGCGTCGAGGAGCTTCGCCATCAGCGGCAGCGGGACCATCGAGGCCTCGTCCACCACCAGCACGTCCAGCGCCAGCGGGTTGGCGGCGTCGTGCCGGGGTCGGGCCGCGCCGGGGCGGATGCCCAGCAGCCGGTGGAGCGTCCCGGCGCGCGGCAGCGCGGCGAGCAGATCGGGGCGTTCGTGGCGGGAGAGACTGGCTCGGAGCGCCTCTTCCAACCGCGCCGCCGCCTTGCCCGTGGGAGCGGCGAGCGCCAGGCGCAGGGGCTGCGCGCCCGGGGGCATCAGGCGCAGCAGAATCCGGGCGGCCGTCGTCGTTTTGCCCGTGCCGGGGCCGCCGGAGAGAAGCGTCAGCGGAGAGGAAACCGCCCGTTCCACGGCCGCCTCCTGCCCTTCGACCGGGCTTTCTCCCGTGGCGGATGCGGCCCGGCGGAGCAGCGCACCGGCGAGCTCCGTTTCGTAGGCGAAATAGCGGCGCAGGTAAAGCCGCCCAGCGGCGTCGAGGACCAGCGGCGTCGCGGCCTCCGAGGGAGCGCCCACGGCCGGGGAAGCGGCCAGCGCGGCGCGCCAATCCTCCAGCGGCAGCCAGGAGAGCGGCTCCCCCGCATCCGAGAGGGGCGGCTGCGCCAGGTCCAGGCAGATGTGCCCTTGCCGGACTGCCCGGCTGAGATGAGCCGCCGCCAGCGCCACGGTCTCCCCGCCGCCAAAGCGCGCAATGAACCGTGCAAAATGCCGGTCGAGATCGGCGAACAGTGGAGCGTCGAGAAGGATTCCATCCTCCTCTTTGCGCCTTTGCGTCTTTGCGTGAGCACTCTTCATGGTTTGGGCAAAACGGTGAGCGCGCGGAGGCTTTCCACCAGCGCGAGCGCCGGGCGCGCCCGGTAGATGCCGCGTTGGGGGTTGCCCGGCTCCACCCCGCGCAGGAAAAGGTAGAAGACACCGCCGAAGTGCGTTTCGTAAGTGTACCCCGGCACGCGCGCCGCCAGAAAACGGTCGGCGGCGAGGAGATACAAATGTGCTTGGAGCGCGTAGTGGTGGGCGCGCATCGCCGCCTCGACCCCGGGGAGATCGTAGTCTTCGGGCCGGTCGCCGAGCCAGTTCGATTTCCAGTCCACCAAATAATACTTTCCCTCGTGCTCGAAAAAGAGATCGATAAAGCCCCGCAGGAACCCGGCGACCGGCTGGAACCGGAGCCGCCCCAGCGCCTCCGCGTCGAGCGCCGGGTCGGCGGTCTCTGCGAAGAGAGAGCGCAGGTCCGCCGGGCGCAGCGCCGGGAGCCGGACGGAAAATTCGGCTTCGGAAAGCCGCGCCTCCATCGGCACATCGCGCAGGCGCAGGCCGGGGGCCAGCTCCACCTCCAGGAGTTCCGCGAGCTTGGGGGCCACCGCCCCAGCGAACGGCGCGCCGGAGAGCCCGTGGGCAGCGAGCTTTGCCGGGATGAGTTGCGCGAGTTGCTCCGGCTTTTGGAAATCGAGCGCTTCAAGCACTTCGTGGAAGAACTCGCCCGCCCGCGCCCCTTTTTCAAACCGGAAAATGCCGCCGGGAGCCGCCTCGGGGGCGGGAATTTCTGGCGGCAGGTGGTGTTCCGGCACGGGCGCGTCCCGCTCCGGCTCCTCCCGGCTGGTTCCGGAGGTCAGGCCGGTGAAGCTCGTCAAAAACGCCGGGACGTGGATCGCGCCGGGAAAGACCCGCGCCGTGAGCGGGTGCTCGGGAGGAGTTGCTGATGGCTGGATCGGGCGCGTCGCCTCCGGCTCCACGAAGCTCCATGCGATCCGCCCCGGCAGCGCCGTGGCGAGCCCCTGGATGCCCCCGAGCATCGGCTGGCCCAGCAGATGGCCCAGCGCAGAAACGCCCTGCTGCTGGATGTCGCCCGCGTAGACCGTGCAGGCTTGCCGCGCGCGCGTGACGGCCACGTACAAGAGCCGCATTTCCTCCGCGAGCGCCTCCCGCCCGTGCGCCGCCACCGCTTCCGGGGCTGCGCCGCGCTTGCCCCGCAGGTCCAGCGTGAGGCGTCCAGCGTTGTCGTGAAATTGCACGCGGTTGCGCCGGGACGTGTCCGCGGGGGTCCAGAGGAACGGGCAGAGGACGACGTTATATTCGAGCCCCTTGCTTTTGTGCACCGTCACCACTTGCACGGCGTCGCCGTCGCTCTCCAGACGGAGCTGCGCGGACTCCGAGGGGGCGCGGGAGGAGGCCCGCTGCTCGGCGAGCCATTCCAGCAGCGCCTCCGGGGTGAAACGCGCGGCGGCTTGCGCCTCCTGCAGAAGCTCGGCAAGGTGGAGCAAATTCGTGAGGCGGCGTTCTCCGCCCGGCTGCTCCATCACGCGGCGGCGCACATCGGACGCCGCCGCCAGCCGCCGGAACATCGCGGCGAACCCTTCCCCGCGCCACAGTTCCCGCCATTCGGCGAATCGCTCCGTCCATTGCTGGCGCTCCGGGTCGGTTAATTCCGCCAGCGCGTTCCCGTTGAGCGCAAAGAGCGGCATCGACAGAGCCGCGTGGAGCCGGCCGTTGTCGCCGGGCGCGAGGACCGCCTCCAAGACGCGCGCCAGCTCCGCCGCGTGCGGCGTGTGGAAAACGCTCTCTTCGGCGTGCAGCACGCTGCGGATGCCGCGTTGCCGCAGCGCGCTCTGGATAAGCCCCGCCTGCTGGTGGGTGCGCACGAGGACGGCCAGATCCCGCCATTCCCAGCCGCCGTCCGCGTGCAGGCGGGCCGCGTCGGCGGCCGCGGCATCGGCGATCCGGCGCGTGGCGTCCTCCAGATTCCAGCCCCGCTCCTCCTCCCCCCGCAGATAGCGGAACTGAAGCGGCGGGCGCTGATGCGGGGGGACATCGCGGGTGGGTGAGTGCACTTGGTAATATTGAATCCGATCTTCCAAAAATGCGTCGTCAACCCCGAGGAAAAGCGCGTTGAAGCCTTCCAAAAGCGCCTGGCCGGAGCGCCAGTTGGTTTCCAGCGTGTAGCGGCGCGCGGCGGAAGCGGCGGCTTTGAGGTAAGTGAAAACATCCGCGCCCCGGAACCCGTAAATCGCCTGCTTGGGGTCGCCGATCCAAAAGAGCCAGTGGCCGCCGCCGCCGAAAATCCGCCGGAAGAGAGCGTATTGGAGCGGGTCGGTGTCCTGGAATTCGTCGATCAGCGCGGCCTGGTATTTGGCCCCGATGGCCCGGGCGAGCGCCGCGCCCCGGGGACCATGCAGGGCAGAGTGCAGGCGGGTGAGCAGGTCGTCGTAGGTCAGCACGTTGCGCTCCCGCTTGCGCGCGGAAAGCGCCGTTTCCGCATAGGCCAGGAATTCGCGCGTGAGTTGCTGGAAGAAGGTTTCCGCCTGCGCGCAGAAGCTTTCGCAAAGGGTGAAGAACGGAGCCGAGGGGGGCGTCTTGCGGCTCCCCGTCGCCTTTTCCATCGCCGTGGCGCCAAAGAGCGCGAGCGTTTCTACGAGCTCTTGGTCCGGCGCTTCCGCCGTTCCCAGCCGCGCCAGAACGGGGAGCAGGTCGAGGCGTTTTTTCCGTTCGCCGGGCTTGAGCGCCTTGTCGGCTTGCAGGAGCGCGGTGAGCGCCGCGCCGCCGCCGTTTTGCCACGCTTCGGCGATGGCGGCGAAAGCCTCTTCGAGCCGCTCGGCGAGGGCCGCGCACGGCTCGGCCGCCGGTTGCGGCAGCAGCGCAAGGTCAGGGTGATTGCGGGTTTGCACGAGGAGATTCGCCCAGCCCTCGGGCGAAACGCCCGCGTCCAGCGCCAGCGCGGCCAGGAGCGCCGGAGCGCCGGCAAACCGCGTGCGCCAGAAGTCGGCCGCCACCTCCTCCAGCAGGGGCCTGGAATCGGTCAGCAATTCCACGCCGTAGCGGACGCCGCTTTCAAACGCGTGCTCCTGCAGCATCCGCTGGCAGAAGCCGTGGATGGTGAAAATCTGCGCTTCGTCGAACGACTGGGCCGCCAGTTCCAGCGCGCGAATGCCGGGAGCCTTGTCCGGGTGCTCCGCCAGGTAACGGGCGATGAGCGGGTTTTCCGCCGCGCCGCTTTTCAGCTCCGCGAGCGCCGTATGCAGCAGCGCGCGGACGCGTTCGCGCAACTCCTGCGTGGCCGCCGTCGTGTACGTGACGGCCAGGATCGAGGCGACCGGCACGCCTTCCTCCAGCACCAGCCGCAGGTAAAGCGCCGCGAGCGAATACGTCTTGCCGGTGCCCGCGCTCGCCTCGATGAGCGTGGCGCCCCGTTCCAGCGGCGTCTCGGCGGCGTTGAAAGCGTTCATACGGCCGGGCCCTCCGCGGCCAGCAGCGGGCCGAAGACGGCCAGCGCGGTGGTTTCAAAAGCGGCGTCGAGCGGGTCGCCCCCGGCATCCGCGCCGCCAAAGCAGAGGCGGAAGCTCGCGTTTTCGCATTCGCCCTGCGCGCGCACGTTGCCGCGCCAGACGGCGCGAGCCCGCTCCAGCGGCGGCTTCCCCGTGGCCTCCTGGCTTTCCGCGAACGCCAGCGACGTGTTCGGGAAAAAAGGGAGCGGCGCTTGCAGCCCTTGCCAGAAAAGCTCCAGCAACTCCAGGAGCCGCTCCGGCGGTTGCGGCGCGAATTGGACCGCCCCATCCGTGCCCGCCAGCACCGTGGGGGGCGGCGGCGCCTCTCCGCACGCGGCGCACCAGGCGAGGTGGGCGCACCAGGCTTGGAGGCGATCCTTGGCTTTCAATTTCGCCGGGCGGAAAAAGGCGAGCCGCCCGCCGTAGAGCGCGTCGAGGCGGCCGGTGAGGGTGAACGGGGAAACCCGCAAGTCGAGCAGGCGCGGCGCGTCCGGGCGGGTGGTCCCGAGCAGCCGCGCCATGGCGGCATGGAGCGTTTGCGCGGCGCGGGTCTGGGAGCGGTAATGCTGCGCCCCCACGCTGCCGGGCGGCAGCAGCCCCCGGGCGACGAGGGCGGCCTCCGGCGGGAGCGGAGCGCCATCGGCCTGCGCCGCGAAGAGTGCAGAGGAAACCCGGTAGAGTTGCAGCGCGTCGAGCGCGAGCGGCTCCGTTTCCTCCAGCGTCTCGTCCCATTCTTCCAGCCGGATGGCCAGCCGTTCACGCAGGAAGAAGGCGGCCGGGTTTGCAAAAAACGCGCTCAAATCAGCCAGCGCCACGGCGCGGCGTTCCGGCTCCGGCGGCTCCAGTGGACTCTCCAAAAATGGCACGGCGCGGGCCGCCTTGCGCGCGGCGGCGGCGGCATTCGCGGCCGAGTAACTGAAAAGGGGGCTGCCCGGCTCAAAGTAACTCCGGCTGAAGGCGTGGAGCCGGTGCGTAAGGGCCAACGCCGCGCGCGCACCCGCTCCGCCAGGGAACCGGCAGCTTGTCTCCAGGTGGTCGAGCAACTCGCTGACCACCACGGAGGGGGGGAGCGTCTCCTGGCCGCCGGGCGAACGCCCCACGTAGCTGACGCGCAGCCGGTCGCGGGCGGAGAGCAACGCTTCCAGGAAGAGATAGCGGTCGTCGGCGCGGGCTGAGCGGTCGCCGGGGCGGGGCCGGGCATGGATCAGGTCGAAGGGGGGCGGCTGCGGGCGGCGCGGGAAAACGCCGTCGTTCATCCCCATCAGCCAGATCACCCGGGCCGGAATGCTCCGCATCGGCTTGAGCGCGCAAAACGTCACCCCGCCCTTCAGGAACCCGCCGCGCTGTTCCGCCTCGCCCAGCATCCCGGTAAAATGCTCGCGCACCGCTGCGAACTCCGCCACCTGCTCCGGCCCGGCCTCGGCGGCCACGGCCGCGAGCCGCTCCACGGCGTCCCGTAGCGTGCGCACGTCATCCAGCAGCCCGGGGGGCTCGTCGCCGGAAGCGGGCGCGAAAAAGCGGTCGATCACCGTTCGCAGCGCTTGCGGCCATTCCCCCAGCGGGCGGGGCTCTTCCAATAGTTCCAGCGAGGAGAAGACCGCCTCCATCGCCTCGGCAAAGCGCCCCAGCAACTCGGCCTCCGAGCCTTCCACATCGTCCTCCGGGAGGATCCCCTCAAAGAGCGTCCGTCCGCCGCCCGCCATGGCGTAGCCCAGGAGAAGGCGGTCGATCCCGTGCCGCCAGGTCGTTTCCTCAAACGCCGGGAGCGACAGCTTCGCCCGGTGCGCCCCGTCGATCCCCCAGCGAATTGCGCTTTCCGCGATCCAATCCTTCATGCGGGCCAGTTCCGCGTCGTCAAAGCCGAACCGGGCGCGGAAGACCCGGCTTTGCAGCAGAGCGAACCCCGCCGGGGCGGTGCAGCGCGTCCCGGCGGTTTCCAGCAGGGTGAGGAAGGTCTGGATCGCCGGGCTGTCGCTGCGGGGCTGGCGGTCGGCGATGCTGTAGGGCAGGCGCAATGCTGAGTCCTCCGGCGAGCCGAAGACGGCATGGATGAGCGGCGCGTAGCGTTCGATCTCGGGCGTCATGACGAGGATGTCGCGGGGACGCAGTGTGGGATCTTTGGCCAGGAGCGCGAGGAGCCGGTCGTAAAGCGCCTCCACCTCGCGCAGCGGCGAGGGGCAGACGTGGACCTCCAGCGAGGCGTCGTCCCCGGCGACCGCCAGCGGCGGCAACGGCTCTCCGCCCGAGCTTCCCCGGCTTTGGGCGCGCAGAATATCCCGCTGGAGCCCGTGGAGCAGCGTCCCTTCCGGCGGTTCCTCGAAATGCTCCGGGGTGTCCACGATCCGGTATCCCGCGCGTTCGTCCGCCTCCAGCAGGACGTTGGTAAATTCCGCGTTGAGCTTGCCCAGCGACGTCAGCAGCGGGTGGCCGCCGCCGGGCGTCAGCCCGCGCCGGGCGCGCTGCTTGGGCGTCAGGTCGTCGCCGTGGTACTCGCGCGAGGGGGCGAGCAGGAAGAGGTGCACCGGGCAATGCGCGGCGAGCGCGAAAAAGACATCCACCTGGGCCGGGGGAAGCGTGGTGATGCCGAAAAGCGAGACCCGTTCCGGCCAGCCGGCGTTCGCCGCGATTCGCCCCTGGCGCAGCCGCTCCACCGCCGCCGCGAAGTGGACGGCTTTTTCGCGGTTGAGTTCCCGCCAGAGCGCCGCCTGCCATATGACGCCCTCCCCCTCCCCGCCGTCCCCGCCGCGCTCCCACTCCAGGAGCATCTGCGGGCGGTACACCAGGTATTGGTCAAAGAGCCCCGCCAGCCGGGCGGCGAGCTGGTAGCGTTTCAGGCCGTCGCCGTCCTCCACGTAGGCGCGCACGGGGGCGAACTCCGGCCGGTGGAGCAACGCGGGAAGGAGCCCGTGGAGCTTCCAGGTCAGCGTGTCCGGCGCGAAAACGGCCGCCGGGGCCATGTCCGGCACCAGCCGCCGCAGCGTCTCGTCCAGAAAAGCGCGCGGGAAAGGGAAGGCGGCGTTCATGCAGACGCCCAGCCTTCCGGCGAGCTGGAGCGAGAGCCAGCGGCGCATCCCGAGGCTCTGCACCAAGACGACCTCGCGCGAAAACGGCGAGGCGAGTGGTTGGGCCGTCACGGCGGCCCACTGCGCGGCGAGCGATTCGAGCCGGTTGCCGGTATGGAGGAAGAGGCCGTTCACGGGAGGTTGCGGCCCTCAGTCTATGCCAAAAGAGCACCGATGTGCCAGCACGAAGGCCGGTTCAGGCTCCATCATACCAGGCACCCCAGTGCGAGCAGGCCGTAGAATGTGTATTCCACGTCCAGCACGTCGTCTTCCCAATGGCCGTGGAAGCCCCCGGCGTTGGTCCAAAGCGAGTCGAGGAAACCGAGGCACGGTTCGCGGACGGCGTTC
Organism: Verrucomicrobiota bacterium; assembly: GCA_037143855.1. Lineage (GTDB taxonomy): Bacteria > Verrucomicrobiota > Verrucomicrobiia > Chthoniobacterales > Chthoniobacteraceae > UBA695. The sequence goes on from JBAWXX010000013.1 coordinate 36,029, forward strand.
AGCGGAACCCCGAGGGCGGTGAGCGTCTGGAGCGCCGTCGCCGTGGAGAGCAGGTCCGGCATCGGGGCGAGCGGCGAGGCCCGGAAGCCGCCCTGCAGGTGCGCCTGCGCCAGGAGCCACGCACCCGCCGCCCCCATTGCCGCGCGGGAGCCGAGGAGCCCGGGCACGGCGGCTGCCGCCGCCGTTGCGTGGGTCGAGCCGAGGGGGATGCCGCGCTCGTTGGCCCAGCCGCCCCCGGGCGCGGCCAGCGCGGACACCGCAGCGGCGAGCCGGGCGGCGTCCGGCAGCCGGAGGCGCAAATCCTCGAAGGCCCCCAGCGCGAGGAACGCCGCGCTGGCTGTGCCATGAGCGGCGCCCGGCGCCGGGTGAAAACCGCCGTCGCCCGCGCGGAACGGGGCGAGGCGGGCGGCCAGTTCCCGCTCCCGCGTCCGCGCGCCGGCGAGTGGGGCGCCGGCATCGCGCAGGAGCGCCCAAGCGCGCGCCAGGCAGCAGAGCGGGACGAATGCGAGCCCATCTCCCGCACCAAAGCCTTGCAAATAAGTGCGCAACGGCTCCATGGCAAGCGGAGCGTCCAGCGCCAAGGCCGCTTGCAGGCCAAATACCGTGTAGTACAAATCGGCGCGCCCGTCGCGGCCCGCGAATCCGCCTTCAGCCGTCTGGCTGCTGCGGAGGAAGTCGCGCACCAACGCCGTGGAATCACCCAGCAGGGCCGGGGCGCGGCGGGCGGTGCGGATCAACGCGCCGCGCAGCGTTCCCCCGCGGCGGAAGAGGGTCCTAAAGAGCGCCTTCAGGCTTGGTTTTGCTCGATCTCCCGGCACCATACCGTCAGCTCCGTTTCGTTGAAGATTTTCCCGATGATGCGGCGCAGGAGCCCTTTCAAGGCGGGGTTTTCCAGCGTGGCCAGGGTGCGGACGGCGGCGGTTTTTTGGGCGTCCAGGAGGCGCTCGGCGGCCTCCATCGAAAGCGCCGGGAAGAGGCTGGGGCGCGGCTTGGCGGCATCCCGGGCGGCGTCCTCCAGGTCGTCGCGGATTTGGTAGGCGACGCCGAGCGCCCGGCTATACGCGTTCAATGCCCCGGCGACGGCGGCGTGCAGCTCGCAGCCTGCCGCCAGCGCCCCCAGATGGAGCGCCACTTCAAAAGCCGGAGCCGTTTTTTGTTGGAAGATGTTGAGCACGTCTTCCTGCTTCAGCGGCCCGGGAGCGCGCGCCCAAAGCAATTCCTCCCCCTGGCCCCGGCAGAGCTGCCGCTGGCCTTCGGCGGCGAAATGGAGCATGGCCGCGCGCTGTTCGGCGGGAAGCCCGCACTCCGCCAGCAGGCGGTAGCCTTCGCCGATAAGCAGATCGCCGACGTTCAGCGCCGCCGCGAGGCCGTGTTCCGCATGCAGCGCGGGCGCGCCGGAGCGTTCCGCGTCGCCGTCTTCGATGTCGTCGTGGATCAGCGAGGCTTTATGGAAACACTCCACCGCGAGCGCGATTTTCCGCAGCGCTGTCGGCAAGGGGGATTTCGCGGCGTCGCTTTGGAGAGCCCGGTAGGCGCCCGCGCAGAGGAGCGGGCGCCAGCGGTTGCCCCCCCGGGCGAGCCAGGCGCGGGCGATTTCCTCCGTGCGCCCCTCGGGCGGCCCGGCCAGCGCGTCGAGCGACGCCGGGGCGAACCAGGAGGCGACTTCCGCGCGGAGCGCGTCGAGGTCGATCCGGGAAGCCCCCCCCTCTGTGCGCAGGCGCAGCGCGTCGCGCACAGCGTCGAGATCCACCTCCGTGTCGCGGCAGCCGTCGCGCAGCAGCGGGATGGCCTGGCCGGGAATGGCCGCCGCCGACATCGGGGCGAAGGCCCGTTCCAGCACGCCGAGGCAACTGACGCCGAGGATCGCCTCCACTTTTTTCTCCTGGATGAGCGCCATGACGACGGCCGAGCCTTCCGCGATCAAGACCGCGTAGCCGAGGCGTTCCGCTTCGGTCTGCAAGGCGTCCAGGGAGCACGCGCCGCAGCGCTCGCAGCGCAGGCCCAGGGCGTCGAACCCGGCGGGACAGTCCGCCTCGGGGCGCAGGCATTTGGGCAGCAGGAGGAGGCGGCGCTCGAACGGGACGGCGGCAAAGGCGTCGCGCCAAAGGGCGTTGTGCAGGAGGAGCAGGATGGCATCGCTCCACGCCGGGGGGCAGGCCAATGCAGCGCGGATTGTTTCCGCGTGGGCCCGCAGTTCCTCCAGCGGCACGGGCGGAACAAGGGCCAGCGCTTCCGCCGCGCTTTGGACGGCATCGCGCAGCCGCCGCCGTTCCTGTGCCGTCGGCGGGAAGGGGGATTCTTGCAAAGGTTGCGCGGCGGTTTCCATGGCTAGTACCTTGTAACAAGGAAAATGGCGCATAGAGCGCCGGATTTTTGGTTCAGGGCAAGGCGGAAGCCCATGGCGCTATCTGAAGATAGCGCCTTGGGCTGACAACGCAGCCCTGGGCCAAAAAGACAAGCGGTAGGCGTCATTTTATGCACTAGTCTTTTTTGCCGTTACGGTAAGCGCCGAAGTCGTTGAACCAGTATTTCTTGGCGAGCCGGTACATCCAGCTTCGCTCGGGGACTTCCCGGCCCGGCATGGCTTGGCTGGGCCGGGGCTGCATGGCGTCGAGTTCGGCCCGGGCCGTTCCGCGCAGGGTGGTGTCGCGGGCGTGGTGTTTCTCCACCAGCGCGCGGACCACCTCGGGCCGCTCCAGCAGGACGCAGCCGCGCGTGGCCGCCGCCGCCTCGGCGCGGAAGTCGCGCAGGAAAGGGGAGGATCGAATGGTTTCGTAGAGCCCGCGCGGGTCGTCGATGCGGTCGGTGGCGAACTGGATCAGCGGGCACGGTTCGATGTCCCCGCGCGGGTTGACGTGGTGGCTCGCCCCGGTCACGGCCGGGCAGAGGGCTATCCCGTCGTGGTCGTAGTAGCAATCGACGATGCCGATGGGGAGCCGGGCCCGCATTTCCACCACGAACTGGCGCACGCGCACGATCTGCTCCGGGGTCAACGCCAGTTGCGGATTGTTGCGGGGGCCCACGGGCCGGTAGGTGTAATACCAGACGTAGTGGACGCCGCGTGCGATCAGCTCCCGCAGCCAGCGTTCGCTCAAGAGGTCATCGAAATTCGTCTGGCAGAGGCTCGTGGCCACGCCGGTGATGAGCCGGGCATTCAGGCAGTGGTCCAGGCCGCGCAAGGAGCGGTCGAGCACCTCGCTGCCGCCGCGCCGGGCGTCGCTGCTGGCTACGTTGCCCCCCTCGATGCTCACCAGCGGCGTTGCGTTGCCGAGCTTGCGGAGGCGTTCCGCCATCTCTTCCGTGATGGCCTGGCCGTTGGTGAAAATCTGGAAATAACAATCCGGGTGGGCGGCCAGCAGGTCGAAGAGCCCGGGGTGCAGGAACGGTTCCCCGCCCAGCAGGCCGAAGAAGGCGTTGCCGTGGCGGCGCGCCTCGTCGATCAGGCGGTTCAATTCCGGCAGCTCCAGTTGGTGGCGGGGGCCGTCCACGTCCACCCAGCAGCCTTGGCAGCGCAGGTTGCAGGAGTTCAGCAGCGAGAGTTGCAGGAACGGCGGGAAAACGTCGCCGCGCCGCAGGCGGCGCTTGAAGCGTTCCATGGCGAGCAGGTTTTTCACCCCAAAGTTCCAGCCGAACTTGAGGAGCAGGCGCAAATCCACGGTGCGCAGGGCGCGAAGGGCGAGGGAGAAAAACATGGGGATTTTAGATCAGCGTTTTTGTTCCCGTGCCTCCTGCGCGGCGGCTTGGGCCTGGGCCGCGCGTTGGGCGAGTTCGGGGGTGGGCGGGAGGTTTTCCAGCACTTCCAGGGGGATCCCCCCCTCCCGCGCCAGCGCGGCGAGGCATTCCCGCCGTTCTTCCAGCGCCGCCTCCGGGGAGCGGTCGGGCGAAAAGCGCGGGCTGTTGCGGGCGCGAAGAACGCTGTAGAGATCGCCGCCGAGCAGGGCGGAGAGGTCCGCTTTGGGCACCGGGCGCGGCGCGCCGCCGGGAACGGTTCCGCCGTGGATCGTTTCCGCCGGATGTTTTGGAAAAAGAATCGCCGCTTCCGGGCAGACGCGCGCGCAGGCCGGGCAGTTCGGTTTGCATTGGGCGGGCTCGCGGACGGCCACCCTGCCTTCTTCCGCCGCGTACACGCCGAAGAGGCAAAAGCTCAAGCATTGCATGCAGCCAGTGCAGCGGCCGGCGTCGATCACCGGAGCCCACCCAGTCCAGCCGTCCGGCTCCGGGGCATGCGTTTCCAGGCGTTTCCACACGGTTGCAAACGGCTCCAGCGGTGGCGCGGCATGCGCTCCGGGCAGGGATCGCACCGTTTCGGCGAGGCTTTCCGGCGCGGTGGCGCGGAGGTTCACGTAATGCGTGGTTTCCGGCGGAAGAGGGGCGTTCGCGGCGTCAAAAAGGGCGCTTACCGCGCGGGGGGCGCAGGCGGCGATCAGCAGCGGCCCGGACGCGGCCAGCCGGCGCAGTTCCGGCGCGCGGCGGGCGGCAGCGACGCACAAATCGGCCACCGTCTCCAATGGGAGGCCGGAGGCGCACAGTTCGCTTAGCGCGGCTTCGCGGGCGGCCCGGGGCGTCGCTTGCGCGTGGGCGCAATGGCAGTAAAGGAGGCGCATGGGGAGGCTCATGGGCGGCATTCGGCTTCGGAAAGGCGGTCGATGGTTGTATTCAATATCGCCGCATAACCTTCCGCGTCAACGGCGGCCTCATCCGGCTCCCCGCGTACCCGGTAGAGCCAGCCGGAGTCGTGGGGATCGCGCGAAATCAGGCTGATGTCCTCGTTGAGCCGCGGGTTTTCCCCGGCAAAAGTCCCGCCCGCCACGCAATAGAGTTCCGTCAGCGCCTTGAACCCCTCGATCCAGCCGATTTGCTGGCCGGGGACCACGGGCGCGCCCGGCGCGGGCTCGAAGTGGTGGTCCACCATCTCCCCCAGCATCCGGGTGGCGAACTTCGTCAAGCCGATCCGCCATAGTCCGCCCTCCTCCGGGGCCAGCCAAAAGTGGGACGCGGTGTAGCGGTAGGCCGCCGGGAGGCGGGTGGAGAACCGGGCGCGCTGGTAAAGGAGGAAATGAGACGGTTCGGGCGGCATGGCGGGGTGCTTGAATAACCCTGCTTTTGCCCCGTTTGACAAGTCTCTTTGGCGGGAAGGCTGAAATTGCCCCTCCGCCTTCCGCCTTGCCCTGCGCAAAAACCCCAGCGTTCTGCTGTCCGTTTATTTCTGAAAGATGGTATTAAAAAGAAGAGGTTGAAATGCCTTCGTCGAAGGCGGCCTTGACGCCCGGGGGGCGGCCGGGGGATGTTGCGGGTTGTGAAACGCTCCCTGGTTCTCTACGACGATGCGTGCCCGCTGTGCACCTTCCAGATGCGGCTTCTGACATGGCTGGATTGGTTCGGCGTTTTGGAGCCTCTAGCTCTCTCCGATCCGCGCGCGGTGGCGGCCGCGCCGGGGCTGACGCCGGAGGCGCTGGCCGAGGCGATCCACTGTATTTCGCCCCGGGGGCGGGTCTACCGGGGGGCGCGTTGCCTCCGGTTCCTGGGGATGCGGCTCCCGCTGTTTGTGCCGGCGGCGTTGTGCTTGTGGATCCCGGGCGTGATCCAGGTGGCGGAAATCATTTACCGCTGGGTGAGCCGCCACCGGCTCTTTTTGAGCCGCCTTTTTGGCTGCAAAACCGCATGCGCCTGGCTGCCTCCCCGGCACAAAGAGGGCCGATGATGATGTCCGATCCCCTCCAGACCGCCCGGCAACGGGCACTCTCCACCCTCCTGGCCGCCCGGAATGCGCGAGGCCATTGGGGAGGGCGCCTTTCCAGCAGCGCCCTTTCCACGGCGACGGCGGTTTGCGCGCTGGCCACCGTAAACCGTTCGGACTCGTCTGATCCGCTGGCGGCGGCGGTGGAGGGGGGGCTTGCGTGGCTCGCGGGGCATCAGAATGCCGACGGGGGGTGGGGGGATACGGAGCGGAGCTTCAGCAACCTCAGCACGACGCTGCTCGCCTGGGCCGCCTTTGGCGCGGCGGGAGAGGAGGCCCGTTGGGACGCTCCCGTCGCGGCGGCGGAAGCCTGGCTGCGGTGCGCGGTGGGCTCCCTGGAGCCGGAGCGGTTGGCGGAGGCGCTGGCGGCCCGCTACGGCAAAGACCGGACGTTTTCGATCCCCATTCTGACGCTTTGCGCGATTGCCGGGCGGCTGGGTTCTCCAGAACAGGCGTGGCGGCTGGTCCCGGGGCTTCCCTTTGAGCTGGCGGCGCTCCCGGCGCGCTGGTTCGGGGCGCTGCGGCTGCCGGTGGTCAGTTACGCGCTCCCGGCGCTGATCGCCATCGGCCAGGTGCGCCACCATTTCCGCCCCACGCGCAACCCGCTCCTGCGCCGGTTGCGCACGGCGGCGCGGGCTCCGACGCTGCGGACGCTGGAGCGCATCCAGCCCGGCAACGGCGGGTTTCTGGAGGCGACGCCGCTCACGGCTTTCGTGACGATGAGCCTCGCCACGATGGGGCTCGGCCGCCACCCGGTGGCCGCGCGGGGCGTCCGGTTTTTGTGCGCCTCGGCCCGGCCGGATGGGAGCTGGCCCATTGACACGAATCTGGCGACCTGGCTGACGACGCTGGCCGTCCAGGCCCTCGGGGGGGTGGAGGGGGCGTTCCCGATTGCCGGCGCCCCGGCGGTGCGCGCCTGGCTGCTGGGCCAGCAAGGGCAGACCATCCATCCCTACACCCAGGCCGCCCCCGGCGGCTGGGCCTGGACCGACCTTCCGGGGGGCGTTCCCGACGCCGACGACACGGCGGGGGCGCTGCTGGCGTTGCGCCGCCTCGGGCCGCCGGACGAGGCTGGCCTTCGCGCCGCCGCCGCCGGGGTTCGCTGGCTTTTGGATTTGCAGAACCGCGACGGCGGCGTGCCCACTTTTTGCAGGGGCTGGGGAACGCTCCCCTTCGACCGGAGCAGCCCGGACATCACCGCCCACGCCCTGCGCGCCTGGGCGGAATGGGGCCCTGAACTCCCGCCCGCGCTGGGCCGCCGGACGCGCCGGGCCATCCGGCGGGGAGTCGCGTTCCTGGCCGCGAGCCGCAGGCCGGATGGGGCGTGGATTCCGCTCTGGTTCGGCCACCAGGAATCGGCGCGCGGGGAGAACCCCCTCTATGGCACGGCGCGCGTTCTGCTCGCCCTGCGCCGTTTGACGGCGCTGGAGGAGGCGGAGCCGCTGGCGGCGCAAGCGGAAGCGTGGCTGGTGGCGGGCCAGAACCGGGACGGCGGGTGGGCGGGCGCCGCGCAGGCCACGTCCTCGGTGGAAGAGACGGGTCTCGCGCTGGAGGCCCTGGCGGCGAACCCTGCTCCCGGCCCGCAGGCGGCCGAGGCCCTCTGCCGGGGCGCGGCTTGGCTGGCGGCGCGCGTGAACGCGGAGCCGTGGCCGCCCGCGCCGGAGCCCATCGGGTTCTACTTCGCCCAGCTTTGGTATAGCGAGGCGCTTTACCCCGCGATCTTCGCCGCCGCCGCGTTGCAGGCTTTGGGGGGCCGTAAGGAACCGCTGACCATGGAAGTGGAGATTGAAAAAGAGAGCGCTTGCGGATAAGAAGCCTCCAGTCCCATCACGCCATGCGCCAGCCCTCCAACAAAATCATGACTCCCGAACAGGCCCGCGCCTTCCGCGACCAACTGGAGGCCGAGGGGAGGAAACTCGTGTTCACCAACGGTTGCTTCGACATTTTGCACCGGGGCCACGTGACCTATCTGACGTTCGCGCGCTCCCAGGGGGACGCCCTCTGCCTGGGGCTCAACAGCGACGCTTCCGTGCGGCGCAACAAAGGGGAGAACCGGCCGATCAACCCGGAGCAAGACCGCGCGTTTGTGTTGGCGGCCCTGGAGGCCATCGATTGCGTGGTGCTCTTCGATGAAGACGAACCGCGGGATTTGATCGCAAAAATCCTCCCCCGCGTCCTGGTGAAAGGGAGGGATTGGGCGCATTACGTCAGCGGGCGCGACGTTGTGGAGGCGCACGGGGGGGAGGTTGTGCTGGCCGACATGGTCGAGGGACGCTCCACCACCAGCACCATTGAGCGGATCCTGCAAGTTTACGGCGGGGCCACGTAGCCGCGGAGGGCCCGGTTTTTTCCGCGAAGGGGGACGTGAACCTGGCAATTTGGGGTTGACGGCAGGCGTAGTTCACGCTTTTGTTCCGAACTTCGCCCTTCATGCTCTCCCGACGCGCCATTTTGATCCTCTTCCTGCTTTTGCCCTTTGCGGCGCGAGCGGACATTTCCGCGGACGGTCATCAGAAGAGAGCCCGCCGCCACCGCCACCACTCCACCCAGAGTGACGAAGCGTCCGCCGCCGCCTCCAAGCTCTCTGCGCGGGCCGTGGATGCGATTCCCGCCGCCACCCTTTCTTCCTCACTCTATGACCGGCACGGCGCGCAGGCCGCCCCCTCCACCGGCTTGTTTGGCTTGTTCGGCCCCAAGGCGGACGGCGTGCGCTACGATGCCCGGATGATCCACGCCGCGCAGATCGCCGAGGCGCGCGCCCGCCAACATTCCGTGCGAAGCTGCTGGCGCTACGTGAAAGAGGCCCTCCTCGCCGCCAACGTCGTGGACACCTATCCCCAAACCGCGCTGGCCAAACAGGCCGGGGATGAGCTCATCAACCGGCACGGCTTCCGCCGCCTCTCCATCAGCGATCCGTTCAAGGCCCCCATCGGCTCCGTGCTCGTGTATGGCGGCCATGGGGCGGGCCATGTGGAAATCCGCACGGCGGGCGGCTTCGTCAGCGATTTCGAGTCTCCCACGCCTTCCAAGCGCCCGCTGCTGGGCATCTTCGTCAAGCCGTCCTAACCGGGGGAGCGTCGTCTCATGCCTTCCCCGCGTCTCGCAAGTCCCGCCCTTGCCGACTACCACACCCACACCCCCTTGTGCCACCATGCCGAGGGGTGGCCGGTCGATTACGCCCGCCAGGCGGTCGCGCGCGGGCTTGCCGAACTCGGGCTTGCCGACCACAGCCCCATGCCCGCCGCGCTGGAGCCGTTTGACAACTGGCGCATGGCGCTGGCCGATTTGCCCCGCTATTTTGAAGCCGTGGAGCAGGCGCGCGCCGCCTTCCCGCAGCTCCCCATCCGGCTCGGCCTGGAGGTCGATTACATCGCGGGGCAGGAGGCATGGATTGAGGAACTCGCCGGAATGGCCGACTGGGATTACTTGATCGGCAGCGTCCACTACATCGCCCCCGGTTGGGACGTGGACAATCCCGCCCACCTCTCGCGCTTTCAAACGCAGCCGGTGGAGGAAATCTGGCGGCTCTACTTTGACGCCTACGAGCGCTGTATCCGCAGCCGCCTCTTCGATTTCGTCGGCCACCCCGACCTGCCCAAGAAATTCGGCCACTGGCCTGGGGGCGATCTGCGCCGCTTTTACGAACCGGTCATCGCGGCGCTGGCGGAAACCGGCACGGCCTTCGAGATCAACACCGCCGGACTGCGCAAACCGGTCGGCGAATGTTACCCGAGCTTCCAGTTTGTGCAGTTGGCGCGCGAGGCGGGCGTCCCCCTCCTCATCAACTCCGACGCCCACGCCCCGGAGGAAGTGGGGGCCGGGTTCGAGACGGCCATCCCCCTGGCCCGCGAGGCGGGCTACACCGAAGTGTTGCGATGGGAAAAGAGAAATCGCACAGTGGCGGCGCTGTGAATCTCCTTGCCCGCAACCGCACGATCATTTTCCCGCGCCGCCCGCTGGTGATGGGCATCCTGAACCTCGGCCCGGAATCGTTCTCCGGCGACAGCGTCGCCCACCTCGACCTCGCCCTGCGCCGCGTGCGGCAGATGATCGCGGAAGGAGCGGATATCATCGACGTCGGGGCCGAGAGCGCCGCGACCGGGCGGCCGCCCATGAGCGAGGCCGGCGAAATCGCCACCCTGCTGCCGTTCGTGCGCCGGTTCCTGGCGGAACAAGGCGATTTCACGCCGCCGCGCGATCCCCTGCAACTTTTTCCCCCGCTGCTTTCCATCAACACGTGGCGGACGGCGGTTGTCGAGGCGGTGCTCCCGGCGGGCGGGGATCTCTTAAACGACCTGAGCGCGCTGCCCACGGAGGCCAACGCCCGACTCTGCGCCGCCACCGGCGCGGCCCTGCTCCTCATGCACAACGAGGGGGAGCCGAAAGTCTGGCATCCCTACCACGCCTACCCGGATGTGATGGCCTCGCTGGAAACCTTTTTTGAGGCAAAAATCGCCCAGGCAGAGGCGGCTGGCGTCCCGCGCGACGCCCTCGTGCTCGACCCCGGCATCGGGTTCAGCAAACTGCGCAACGACAATTTGCACATCTACCGCGACCTGGAACGGCTCCACCGTTTCGGACGGCCGATCCTGCTCCCCGTTTCGCGCAAAACGGTGATCGGCGAAGTGCTCGGTCTGCCGCCATCGGAGCGGGACGCCGGGACGGTGGCCTGCATCGTCAGCGGACTGCGCCGGGGCGCGCAGATCTTCCGCGTCCACAACGTCCACGCCGCCGCGCAGACGATCCGAACGGCAGGCGCTGTGCTTTCCTCAGGCGATTAAAGCTCCGCGAGCTTGGCTTTGATGGCCTCAAAGTTCGGGAGATCGTGCGGCGTGGGCGTTTGCTCCGCGTACCGGATCACCCCGGCTTTGTCGATGACGAACGCGGCGCGGGCGGCCACGCTGCCGAACCCGCCCAGATCGGGCAGCAGCACCCCGTAGGCGGCGGCGACCGTCTTGTTCAGGTCGCTGGCCAGGGGGATGCCGATGCGCTCCTTTTGCGCCCAGGCGTCCTGGGCGAAGGGGCTGTCCACGCTCACGGCGATGATCTTTGCGTCGAGGCTTTCATAGGCCGCGATGCCGCCGGTGATGTCGCACATCTCCTGCGTGCAGACGCCGGTGAAGGCGAGCGGGAAAAAGAGCAGGACGGTGTTCGTCTTGCCGAAGGCCGCGCTGAGTTGGATGTCCGAGATCGTTTCCCCCTTTTTGGATTTGAGGGTGAAGTCCGGGGCTTGGGTTCCGACGGTGAGTGTCATAGGGTTTCTTTCGGTTAGTAGCCTGTTAGCCGTTAGACCAGGCCCGCGATAAATTGTTCGAGCTTGACGATATCGACGGCGAATTTGCGGATGCCCTCGGCGGTCTTCTCCGTCGCCATGGCGTCGTCGTTGAGCTGGTAGCGGAAGGTCTTTTCGTCGAGCGCGATTTTGGCAATGTCGAGGGCTTGGGCGGCTTTGGGGTCAAGCTTGCGGGTGAGCGGCTCTTGCGCGGCGGCCAGTTTGCCCAAGAGATCGGGGCTGATGGTCAGGAGGTCGCACCCCGCCAGTTCCGTGATTTCGCCCGTGTTGCGGAAGCTCGCGCCCATGACCTCGGTCTTGTAGCCGAACTTTTTGTAGTAATTGTAGATGGTCGTGACGGATTGCACGCCGGGGTCTTCCGCGCCCGCGTAGTCGCGCTTGTGGGCGGCTTTGAACCAATCGTAAATGCGGCCCACGAACGGCGAGATCAATTGCACGCCCGCCTCGGCGCAGGCGATGGCCTGGGTGAGGGAGAAGAGAAGCGTCAGGTTGCAGCGGATGCCCTCTTTTTCCAGCACTTCGGCTGCGCGGATGCCTTCCCACGTGGAAGCGATCTTGATGAGAACGCGCTCGCGGGAGATGCCGCTCGCTTCGTAAAGGGAAATCAGCCGGCGGGCTTTGGCGATGCTCCCTTGGGTGTCGAACGAGAGGCGGGCGTCGGTTTCCGTGGAGACGCGCCCGGGAACGATGGAGAGGATCTCCTTGCCGAAGGCGACCAGCACGTGGTCCATGATGTCCTCCACCTGCGCGGCCCCGCTGAGGCCCGAGCTACGGCGATCCGCGAGCACCTTGTCGAGCAGGTAACGGTATTCCGGCTTCTGCGAAGCCTGGTAGATCAAGCTCGGGTTGGTGGTGGCGTCTTGCGGGTGGAATTGCCGCATTGATTCGAAGTCGCCGGTGTCGGCGACGACTTTGGTGAAAGTTTTGAGGAGATCGAGCTGGCTGGCGGTGGATTGCGTCATAAAAAATGGGGCGTCAAGAAAAGTTGCGGAGCCCGGTTTTTTAACCTCCGCCCCGGTAAATCTCAAGGCATTTGCTCGCGTCGGCGTTCACGGTTTGCGAAAAACGCCGCGGAGCATCTCGCCCGCCAGGTAGCCCACAAAGAGGGTGTTGTAGACCACGTACCGCTTCCAGAGCCGCCGGGGCTCGGATGCCAGGCGGAAGAGCCACTCCAGCCCCCGCCGCTGCATCCAGGGAGGGGCCTGCCGGACCCACCCGGCGTGGAAGGCGAACGCCGCCCCGATGCCAAAGTAGACGCCCGGCGGCAATTGCGCCTTGTGGCGGGCGATCCAGAGTTCCTGTTTGGGGCAGCCGATGCCCACCCAGATGTAGCGGGCGCAGGAAGCGGCGATTTTTTCGAAAATCCGGGCGTTCTCCTCCGGTGTCCACTCGCCAAAAGGCGGCGCGTAGCTCCCGGCGATGCGGAGCCCGGGGAAGCGTTCCCGGAGGCTCTGCTGGAGCGCTTCGAGCAGCGGCTCCGTGCCGCCGAGCAGAAAATGGGAGGCTCCCGGCTGGGCCAGCGCATGGAGCATCAACGTCGGACCGTAGACCCTGTCCCGCAACCCAGCGCCCCGGCGGTTCATCGCCCAGACGAGCGGCATCCCGTCCGGCACGATCAAGTCAAACCGCGCCATCGCCGCGCCAAACTGGGGATCGTGGCGCGCCAGCGTCACGACGTGCGTATTTGCCGCCGCCACCGCGCGGACGCCGCCTTCCTCCGCCCACGCCTTCGTCAGCGCCACGGCCCCTGCATAGTCGGTCGCCGCCAGGGGGACGCCGAGCACCGGCACGGATGCGCCGCCAGTCTTCTGCATTTTAGGGATTTGCATGGAGCCTGTTGTGGGATAATACTGGCAGACTTATGGCCGAGTCGATCCCGACCAACCCAACCAGCAAAACGGGAGGGGTTCCAGAAGAAAAAACGGATTCTTCTCTCCCCCGCAAGGCGGCCCTGTCCCGCCCCCCCTCGCTTTGGGAAGAGGTGCTGGAAATGGGGATGGGACTTTGGGAAATCCTGCGCACCCTGGCGGGGCTTCTCGCCGCCTTCGGCAAATGGGGCGGGCGCAACCCGTTGGGAGCCGTGGCGGTGGCGGGGATTGCGGCCGCTCTCTATTATTTTTTCTGGGTTTTGCCCCCGTTCGCCTACGGAACCATCTCCGCCGCCCGCTGGGCCTGGGAGTCATGGAACCCGGAAGGCAACCAGTCTTACGGCTGCATGGTGCCGTTTCTTGCGCTGGGGCTCTTTTATTACCACCGCGAGGCGCTTGCGCGCGCGCCGGGGGGCGGGGAGGCGCCGGGGCTCGCGCCGCTTCTGCTGGGGCTCTTGCTCTTTGTGCTCTCCGTCCGCTGCCTGAACCCCCGCATGGCGCTGGGCAGCATCCCGTTTTTGCTTTACGGAGGCATCCGCTGGGTGTGGGGGCGGGCAGCCGCCCGGGCCGTCCTCTTCCCGTGCGCGTTTTTGGTGTTCATGATTCCCGTGGGAGCCCTGGAGCAAGCCACCTCGCGGCTGCAATTCATCATTACCGGCGCGGTGGGGGCGCTCTCCCATCTCCTGGGGATCTCCATCCTGGCTGTCGGCACGACGCTGACGGCCAACGACGGCTCCTTCAATTTCGAGATTGCCGAAGGGTGCAGCGGCATCCGTTCCCTGACGGCCATGGTGATGCTCACCGCCGTTTTCGTTCATCTCACCCAGGACCGGCTGTGGAAAAAAGCCCTCATTTTCAGCGGCTCCTTTGGCTTTGCCATCGTGGGCAATATCGGGCGGATCTTTTCCATCGTGGTGCTGGCCAAATACTACGATCCCAAACTGGCCGCCGGGTTGTACCACGATTATTCCGGGTTCCTTTTCTTCCCCATCGCCATCCTGGCCATGCTCTTTTTCGCCCAGGCCGTGAACTTTGATTTTTCCAAAAAAACCGGGGCCACCGCCCCCCGGCCCACGGAGGCAACCCCCGCCGCATGATGGCCCCCCTCTCCCAACGTCTTTGGCTGCTGCTGGGGATTTTGCTGGCCGGTTTCGGATGCGTGTTCGTGCTGCCCAAGGCTCCGCCGCCTCCCGAGCCGGGCGTCCTGATGGCGCTGCCCGACTTTATCGGCGCCTGGTATGGGCAGGAAGCCATCGTCAGCCAGAAAGAGCGGGTGGCCCTGGGGAGCGAAACCCGCTTCGAGCGCAAACAATACACCAACGCCGTGGGCGACGCGGTATACGTTTCCATCGTCCTTTCCGGGGAGGATATGAGCTCCAGCATTCACCGGCCCGAACGCTGCCTGCCCGCGCAGGGCTACACCGTCGTGGATGCGCGCCGGCAGCCCGTGGCGCTTGCGGCCAAGCCGTTGACCGTCACGCGGCTGCACAACATCCGCCCGCTTTTCGACCCCTCCGGCAAGCCCCTCCTGGCCCGCGACGGCAGGCAATTCAACGAATACAGCCTCCTCTATTATTGGTTTATCGGGTCCTCGGAAACCACCGCCGACCATACCGCCCGTTACCTGATGGACGCCCGCGACCGGCTCCTCAAGGGGAGCAACCAGCGGTGGGCCTACATCACCGTCATGGGGCGGATTACCGCGAACCTCGATAAATTCGGCCGCACCGAAGCGCAGACCGACGCGATCCTCCAGGACTTCATCCGGCAGCTTGTCCCGCTCATTCAAAAACCGGGCGTGAAAATCCGTTAGAGCGGTTTCGGTTTATTTTGTCGTATGCTCTTCGGCGGCGAGAGTCGCTGTGCGTCTTTTTGCGCTTGGGCTGTATTTACAAATACAGCCGCTGCGCTCAAAAAGCCCCGCATCAACCCTCGGCGCTCTCAGATCATTGCGACAAAATAACCCAAAAACGCTCTAGCAGCCTGTGCACGACATCTCACCTCGTCCCCCCCTTCTCCCTGTCTTGCTCTACACCGGCACGGGGCGGCCGAAATCGGGGAGGCCCTCGGTGGTCCAGCCGAACGGTTGCACGCGCACATTGCGGTCGTCCCAGCCGGGAGCGCGGTCGGTTTTGGCGTGGTAAAAAATCAGGTCGCCCGCGTCGGGGTGCCGGGCAAAACAGCAATGGCCGACCCCCCAGACGTGCTCGGTTTTCTGGAAGACCGGGCCCCGCTTGGTCCAGGAACCGGGGTTCAGGTAATCGCCATCCTCGTTGATCAACATCCCCAGGCAGTAATCCGGCGTCCACGAGCCGCTGGCGGAATAGACCACGAACGTGCGCTTGCCGCGCCGGAGAATCTGCGGCCCTTCGCACAGCGGGAGGGCCACCCGCTCCCACGATTCCGTCGGCTCGGCCAGGGGGACGCGCGGCCCGTCGAGCTTCCAGGGAGTTCTCATTTCTGAGATATAAAGGTTCTGCTGCTCATTTTTGCGGCTCGGCCAGCCGCTCCAGACAAAGTAGCGCTTGCCCGCCTCCTCCAGCACGGTGCCGTCGATGGCCCAGCCGCCCGTTTCCAGCATCCCGCGCAGCCGCCACGCCCCGAAGGGATTGGCGCCTTCGGCCTCCAGAACCCACATCCGGTGGTTTTTATTTTTGCCGTCGTCGGCGGCGAAGTAGATGAACCAATGGCCGTCGAGCCGGTGCATTTCGGGAGCCCAGAGGTTGCGGGAGCAGGGGCCTGCCTGCGGGGCGCGCCAGATCGTCACGGGCTGGGACATGCCGAGTTCCGCCAGGTTCGCGGCAGCGCGCAGGTGCAGGGTGCGTTCGGAGGCGAGCAGGGCGAACCAGATGCCGCCGTGCTCGATCACCCAAGGATCGGCGGCGGGGGCGTGCAAAATCGGGTTGGAGAAGGCGGCGGCAGCGCCGCGGGGATCGGGTAAAACCATGGGAGCGGCTTCATGGAAAAGCAGCCCCCATGCCTCATACCAACTTTCATCAATATCCAGACGGTATGACTTGTTCTTTTTGCGCAGGGCGTCGTTGTCAGGCGGCGGCGTTATCTAAAGATAGCGCCTCCGCCTTCCGCCTTGCTCCGCACAAAAATCCCGGCGTCCTTACTGTCCGTTTATTTCTGAAAGATAATATAAGGGCAATTACGGCTCGATTTTGGGCGATGCAGGCCCTTCCTCCTCGCCCGGCTCCTCCTCGATCTCCTGGCGCATCCGCAGGGAAAGGAAGGGGCGCAGGAAGCCGTAAAGGAGGTAGGTGATGAAGAGGATCGCCGGCATCCACATGTAATTGAGCGCCGTGAAGATGAGCAACAGGAAGATGAAAATGAACTTGGGAATCGACCCCTGGGTGCGCCAGTTGAAGGCTTTGAAGCTCGGATACTTGAACTTCGAGAACATCATGAAGGAAAGGAAGATCATCAGCACCAGCAGGAGATAGCGCCAACTGCCCAGTTCCCGTTCCTTGCCCTCCCACCAGAGGATGAAGAGCGTGACCGACGCGATGACCCCGGCGGCGGCGGGAATGGGGAAGCCCCGGAAATCTTTGTCCGCGCTCCCGCCCTTGGCGGCCATGCAGTTGAAGCGGGCCAGGCGCAGCGCCCCGCAGAGGAGGTAGAGGAACGCCACGATCCAGCCGTAGTCGAAGCTCTGGAGCACGATTTTGTAGAGCAGCAGCGCCGGGGCGACGCCAAAGGAGATCACGTCGGCCAGCGAATCAAACTCGCGCCCAAACTCGCTCTCGTGCCCGCCCAGCCGGGCCAGCCGCCCGTCGAGCAGGTCGAAGATGCAGGCCACCAGGATCAGCTCGATGGCCAGGTGGAAATAGGTTTGGTTGAAGAAAGCGATGGAAGTCTCCCCGGTTTCAAGGGCCAGCGTCCCCTTGACAATGAGGAGCGTGGCGGCGAAGCCGGAAAAGAGATTTCCCGCCGTCATCAGATTCGGCAGAAGGTAAATTTTGGGCGATTCGTCCTGGGATGCGTTCATGAATGGAAAAAGGCGTTACGGGAGCCGCGCGATGACGGTTGCGCCGCCTGCCACGTGGTCCCCGGGTTTTACAGTAATCTCGGCCTCCAGCGGCACGAAGACTTCCGTGCGGGAGCCAAAGCGGATCATGCCAAAGCGTTCCCCCTTGGCCACGGTGTCCCCCACTTGCGACCACCCCACGATGCGCCGGGCGATGAGGCCCGTCAACTGGCGCACGACAACCGTGGCGCGGTCGTTCTGGAATCCCCAGGTGCGGCAGGCGTTCTTGCCGCTGGCCTCCGGGTCGCGGGCGTCCAGGAAGGCACCGGGGTATTCCTTGGAATAGATGACCTTCCCGGCGATGGGGGCGCGGTTGGTGTGAACGTTGAAGACGGAAAGGAAGATGCCGACGCGCTTCATTTTGGCCTTGGCGACATCCGGCTCCTCCACTTCGCGGATGTCGGCCACGACGCCGTCGGCGGCGGCCACGACGGCTTCCGGCTCGGCGGGGGCGGGGCGCTCCGGGTCGCGGAAAAAGGCGATAGTGAAGAGGATCAGACCGGCCATCAGTAAGCACGGCCAGATGCTCAGCCGGTGGCGGAACTGCCACAAAAAGGCGGTGGCCACCACGAGCACGGCGAAAATCCAACGGGCTTCCCACAAGGTTTGAAAACGAAACATCGCCGTGCACCATAGAGCCCTCCGCCGCCGGGGTAAAGCGCGGAGAAAAGGATGCTTTGCGTTCCTGGCGGCCTTTGCGCGATAATCCGCCCCCTTCGATGAAAACCGCCCAACCGTCCCGCCAATCCTGCTCCCCGCTGATCGGCGCGCACATGTCCGTTGCCGGGGGCGTGGCGCTGGCGATTGATCGGGCTCTCTCGGTCGGGGCGAGCGCGATGCAGATTTTCGTCAAGAATAACATGCAGTGGTTCGCCGCCGCGCCGTTTACGGAGGCCGAATTGCGCGCGTTCCACCAGCACCCCCGGCGGGGGGAGCTCCGCTCCGTCTTCGGCCACAGCGGCTACCTGATCAACCTCGCGGCGATCAACCCGGAATTCGCCGAAAAATCGCGCCGGGCCCTGGCTGGCGAACTGGTGCGGGCGGACCAGCTCGGGCTCCCCTTCCTGGTACTCCACCCCGGAGCGCACATGGGGGCGGGCGAGGAAGCCGGGTTGCAAAAGATCGTGGCCGGGCTGGACGCGGTGTTCGCGGAACTGCCGCAAGTAAAAACCCGGGTGGCGCTGGAGACGACGGCAGGACAGGGGACCTCGCTTGGCCACACGTTCGAACAGTTGGCCTGGATCATCGGCCACTCGGCCGCACCCGAACGGCTTTGCATCTGCGCGGATACGGCGCACCTCTTCGCGGCGGGCTATGATCTCTCCACGGAAGCGGGCACGCGCGCGGCGTTTGAACGCTTTGATCGCATCCTGGGGCTGGAACGGCTCGTGGCCGTCCATTGCAACGACTCCAAAGTGGGCCTCGGCTCCCGCGTGGACCGCCACGAGCACCTGGGCAAGGGGAAGATCGGCCTGGCTCCGTTCCGGTTCCTGATGCGCGATCCCCGGTTTGTGAGCGTCCCCAAAGTGCTCGAAACCCCCAAGGGAAAGGAGATGGAGGAAGACCGGGTGAACCTGGGCATCCTGCGGGAACTGGCCGTGAAAACGGCCCCAAGACCCAGAACCCCCTAATTTTCATTGAAAAATTTCGCAGGAATGCTGCTATTACCAACCCGCGAAAAGACCCAAAATTCAGAAACAACAGCTTCCAATGCTCCAGACTACGCCCTCCTTTGACGAGAAAGCATCCCATCAAGCCATGGCGCCCGCGCGCTTCTTGTGCGATTAGTCGAAGCTGCCGCCCTATTATAGAAAGAAAAGATGCAGACGATGCCCATCCAAGGACTCCCCCCGAAGCAAGGCCTTTACGATCCGCAGTTTGAACACGACGCCTGCGGCGTCGGGTTCGTCGTGAACATGAAAGGCCGGAAGTCGCACGAAATCGTTCAACAGGCGCTGACGGTCCTCCTCAATCTCGACCATCGCGGCGCGGTCGGAGCCGAAACGAACACCGGCGACGGCGCGGGCATCCTGATGCAACTGCCGCACAAGTTTTTGAAAAAAGCGGCTGCCGCCTGCGGCATCACGCTCCCCGAAGCGGGCCAGTATGGCGCGGGCGTGGTCTTCGCCTCGCCCGACGCCGCCGGGCGCGCGAAGGACGAAGCCACCTTTGCCAAGATCGTCGCCGAAGAAGGGCAGACGCTCCTGGGCTGGCGCAAGATGCCGACGAATAATGCCACCCTGGGCGAGAGCGCCAGGGCCGCCGAGCCGTGCATGATGCAGGTCTTCATCGGCCGCGGAGAAGGCACCCCCAGTGACCTCGCCTTCGAGCGCAAGCTCTACGTGATCCGCCAGCGGGCGCTCAACGAAATCCGCACCGCCGGGGGCAACTGCCACTGGTACATCGCCAGCCTTTCGGCCCGAACGATGATCTACAAGGGGATGCTGATGCCGGTGCAGGTGGGCGAGTATTTCCTCGACCTGGCCGACCCGGACGTGGAAAGCGCCCTGGCCCTGGTTCACTCCCGCTTCAGCACAAACACCTTCCCAAGCTGGGAGCGTTCCCACCCCTACCGCTACATCGCCCACAACGGCGAGATCAACACCCTGCGCGGCAACATCAACTGGATGCACGCCCGCCAGTCCCTCTTTGAGAGCGACCTCTTCGGCGCGGACATGCAGAAGATCCTCCCCGTCATCGACGCCAATGGGTCGGACTCGGCGATGTTCGACAACTGCCTGGAACTCCTCGTCCTCTCCGGCCGCTCGCTCCCGCACGCGGTGATGATGATGATCCCGGAGCCGTGGACCGCCCACGAGTCGATGGACGACGCCACCAAGGCGTTCTACCAATACCACGCCTGCCTGATGGAGCCGTGGGACGGCCCCGCCTCCATCGCGTTCACCGACGGCACGTGCATCGGCGCGGTGCTCGACCGCAACGGCCTGCGCCCCTCGCGTTATTATGTGACCAAGGACGATCTCGTCATCATGGCCTCCGAAGCCGGGGTGCTCCCCATCGCGCCCGAGCGGATCGCCCGCAAAGGCCGGCTCCAGCCGGGCCGCATGTTCCTGGTGAACATGGAGGAAGGCCGCATCGTCGCCGACGAGGAAATCAAGAGCGCCATCGTCAAACAGCGCCCCTACCGCGCCTGGCTGGACCAGCACCTGGTCCCTCTTTCCGCCGTGCAGGATGCGCCAGAATTGCCCGAGCCCGACCACAAGACCGTCGTCGCCCGGCAGCAGGCGTTTGGCTACACGTTTGAGGAAGTGCGCAAACTGATGCTCCCGATGGCGCGCGATGGCGTGGAAGCCGTCGGCTCCATGGGCACGGACACCCCGCTGGCCATTCTTTCCAACAAGACGCACCCCCTCTTCGACTACTTCAAGCAACTCTTCGCGCAGGTCACCAACCCGCCCATCGACTCCATCCGCGAGGAGATCATCACCTCCACGCTCACCACCATCGGCGCGGAAAAGAACCTCCTCAAGCCGGAGCCGGAAAGCTGCCATGTCATTGAGCTGCAAACGCCGATCCTCACCAACGAGGAACTGGCGAAGCTGCGGCACATCAGCGAAGGAGGGTTCCGCTCCGTCACGCTGCCGATCCTCTTCAGCCCGAAGGGGAGCAACGCCGAGGCCGCAAAGGCCCTGGAAGCCGCGATGGACGCCCTCTGCGCCGAGGCCAGCAAGGCCATCGCCGACGGAGCCAACATGCTCATTCTCTCCGACCGTGGCGTGGACAAAGACCACGCCCCGATCCCCTCGCTGCTGGCCGTTTCCGGTCTGCACCATCACCTCATCCGCGAAGGGACCCGGACCCGTACCGGCCTTATCCTGGAAAGCGGCGAACCGCGCCAGGTGCACCACTACGCACTCCTGCTCGGCTACGGCGTCGGCGCGGTCAACCCGTATCTGGCGTTCGAGACCATCGACGACATGATCCGGCAGGGCCTGCTGGTGGACACCGACCACAAGACCGCCTGCAAACTTTACACCAAGGCGGCCACCAAGGGGGTCGTCAAAGTCGCCTCCAAGATGGGCATCTCCACCATCCAGAGCTACCGGGGCGCGCAAATCTTTGAAGCCATCGGCCTCAACCACCAGGTGATCGACAAATACTTCACGTGGACGGCCTCCCGCATCGAAGGCGCGGGGCTCGACGTGATCGCGGGCGAAGTCCAGCTCCGCCACCAGCACGCCTTCCCGGAGCGCCCCTCCAACGGCGCGACCCTTGAGGCGGGCGGCGAATACCAATGGCGCGCGGACGGCGAGGCCCACCTCTTCAACCCGCTCACCATCCACACGCTCCAAAAAGCGGTGCGCACCGACAGCTACGAGGCGTTCCGCACCTATGCGGCGCTCGTCAACGAGCAGGACAGCCAGCTTTACACCCTGCGCGGGCTCCTGGAGTTCAAGGATCGCCAGCCGGTTCCCATCGAGGAAGTCGAGCCGATTGAGGCGATCATGAAGCGCTTCAAGACGGGCGCGATGTCCTACGGCTCCATCTCCAAGGAGGCCCACGAAGCGATGGCCATCGCCATGAACCGGATCGGCGGCAAGTCGAACACCGGCGAAGGCGGCGAGGACCCCGAGCGTTTCGTGCCACTTCCCAACGGCGACTCCAAGAAGAGCGCCATCAAGCAGGTCGCTTCCGGGCGGTTTGGCGTCACCAGCGACTACCTCACCAACGCGGAGGAAATCCAGATCAAGATGGCGCAAGGGGCCAAGCCCGGCGAAGGCGGCCAGCTCCCCGGCTCCAAGGTCTACCCGTGGATCGCCAAGACCCGGCACTCCACCCCCGGCGTCGGCCTCATCTCGCCCCCCCCGCACCATGACATTTACTCGATTGAGGACCTCGCGGAACTGATCCACGACCTCAAGAACGCCAATCGACAAGCCCGCATCAGCGTCAAGCTCGTCTCCGAAGTCGGCGTCGGCACCATCGCCGCGGGCGTCGCCAAGGCGCACGCCGACGTGGTCTTGATCAGCGGCTTTGACGGCGGCACCGGCGCATCGCCGCAAACCAGCACCAAACACGCGGGCCTCCCGTGGGAACTCGGCCTCGCCGAAACGCACCAGACCCTCGTCCTCAACAACCTCCGCAGCCGGATCATGGTGGAAACCGACGGCCAGCTCAAAACCGGCCGCGACGTCGTTGTCGCCGCGCTGCTGGGCGCCGAGGAATTCGGCTTCGCCACGGCTCCGCTCGTCACGCTGGGCTGCATCATGATGCGCGTCTGCCATCTGAACACCTGCCCCGTGGGCGTCGCCACCCAGAACCCCGAACTAAGGAAACGGTTCACGGGCGACCCGGCCCACGTCGTCAACTTCATGAAATTCGTCGCCACGGAAGTGCGCGAATGGATGGCCAAGCTCGGCTTCCGCACCCTCAACGAAATGGTGGGCCACACCGAAGTGCTCGAAGCCCGCAAGGCGCTCGATCACTGGAAAGCCAAGGGCGTCGATCTCTCCGCCATCCTTTACCAGCCGGAAGCGGCTCCCGAAATCGGGCGCTACTGCCAGATGGCGCAGGACCACGGCATCGACAAATCGCTCGACATCACGGTCCTCCTGGATCTCTGCAAACCCGCTCTGGAAAAGGGCGAGAAAGTGAAGGCCACGCTGCCCATCCGCAACGTCAACCGTGTTACCGGCACCATCCTTGGCAACGAGATCACCAAGCGCCACGGCGCGAAGGGGCTCGCTGAAGACACCATCCGCCTCCACTTCCAAGGCTCCGCGGGCCAGAGCTTCGGCGCGTTCGTCCCGAAGGGCGTCACGCTGGAACTGGAGGGGGACACCAACGACTACATCGGCAAGGGCCTCTCCGGCGGGAAGATCATCCTCTACCCGCCTGCAGGGTCCACCTTCGCCCCGGAAGAAAACATCATCGCGGGCAACGTGGCCCTCTACGGCGCGACCAGCGGCGAAGCCTACATCGGCGGCGTCGCGGGCGAGCGCTTCTGCGTCCGCAACTCCGGCGTCAGCGCCGTCGTGGAAGCCGTCGGAGATCACGGCTGCGAATACATGACAGGCGGCAAGGTTGTCGTCCTCGGCAAAACCGGGCGCAACTTCGCGGCCGGCATGAGCGGCGGCGTCGCCTACGTGCTGGACGAAGACGGCTCCTTCCCCTGCCGCTGCAACCAGCAAATGGTGGGGCTCGAAAAAATGGAAGCCGCGGAGAGCGGGGAAATCCGCCAGCTCATCGCCAACCACGCCCAATACACCGGCAGCAGCCGCGCGGCCAAGATCCTCGCGGACTGGAACGCTTTTGCGCCCAAGTTCGTCAAAGTCATGCCGAAGGATTACAAGCGCGTCCTTGCCGCCATCAAGAAGGCTCACGACGACGGCCTGAGCGGCGACGAAGCCCTCAACGCCGCCTTTGAAGCCAACGTCCACGATGTGGCGCGCGTCGGCGGCGGGTAACTCTCTGGAAATAACACTTTAAGCACAACGAAAAATGGGTAAGCCCACAGGATTCCTCGAATATCTCCGCGAACTGCCGCTGGACCGTCCGGCCTTGGAACGCATCAAAGACTGGAACGAGTTCCACAGCCACATGGACCCGAAAGACCTGCGCACGCAGGCCGCGCGGTGCATGGATTGCGGCATTCCCTGGTGCCACACCGGGGTCTTGATCAGCGGCATGGCCAGCGGCTGCCCGATCCACAACCTGATCCCCGAGTGGAACGACCTGATCTACCGGGGCCTCTGGCGCGAAGCGCTGGAACGCCTCCACAAGACCAACAACTTCCCCGACTTCACCGGCCGCGTCTGCCCCGCCCCATGCGAAGGCTCCTGCACCGTCGGCCTCAACGGCTTGCCGGTGACGATCAAGAACATCGAGGTCTCCATCATCGACAAAGGCTGGGAGGAAGGTTGGGTGACTCCGCAGCCGCCCGCCACCCGCACCGGCAAAAAGGTCGCCGTCGTCGGCTCCGGCCCCGCCGGCCTGTGCGCAGCCGCCCAGCTCAACCGCGTGGGCCACAGCGTCACCGTCTTTGAGCGGGCCGACCGTCCCGGCGGGCTCCTCATGTATGGCATCCCCAACATGAAGCTGGACAAGGAGAAAGTCGTTCTCCGCCGCATCCGGCAACTCGAAGCCGAAGGTGTCGTGTTCGTCTGCAACACCGAAGTTGGCAAAGACCTTTCCGTGGAGCAACTGCGCAAGGATTTTGACGCCGTGGCGCTCTGCACCGGGGCCACCCAGGCGCGGGACCTCCCGATGGAAGGCCGCGACCTCAAAGGCATCCACCTCGCAATGGAATTTCTCAGCGCCAACACCAAGGCGCTCCTCGACAAGACCGACGCGCCGATCAGCGCCAAAGGCAAGCACGTCATCGTCATCGGCGGCGGCGACACCGGCACCGACTGCGTGGGCACCTCCATCCGCCACGGCGCGGTGAGCGTCACGCAGGTGGAAATCATGCCGAAACCGCCGCTCGAACGGGCCGCCAACAACCCGTGGCCAGAATGGCCCAAGGTTCTCAAGACCGACTACGGCCAGGAAGAGGCTGCCGCCAAATTCGGCGCCGATCCCCGCGTGTTCCTCACCACAGCGAAGCGTTTCATCGGCGACGCATGCGGCAACGTGAAGCAAGTCCACCTCGTCCAGATCGAGTGGAAAAAGGACGACCAGGGCCGCTTCACGCCGCAGGAAGTCCCCGGCTCGGACCAGATCGTCCCGGCGGAACTCGTCCTCCTGGCGCTCGGCTTCACCGGGCCCGAGAAGACGCTTGCTGAAGCGCTCGGCCTCGAACGCGACGCCCGCAGCAACATCAAAGCCGAATTTGAGTGCTACACGACCAACGTCCCCGGCGTCTTCGCCGCGGGCGACTGCCGCCGGGGCCAAAGCCTCGTCGTCTGGGCCTTCAACGAAGGGCGTGGCGTGGCCCGCGAGATTGATCGCCACCTGATGGGCGCGACCGATTTGCCGTAATGAAGAGGAAGAAGAGGCTAGAGCGTTTTAAATTGAAGTGTTTACAATGATGCGAGAGCGTCGTGGGTTGA
>JBAWXX010000014.1:0-55943 GCA_037143855.1 Verrucomicrobiota bacterium
ACGGTCATGCTCAGCACATGGCGCTCAAGACGGTCACGCTCAGCACATGGCGCTCAAGACGGTCATGCTCAGCACATGGCGCTCAAGACGGTCACGCTCAGCACATGGCGCTCTCTTTGGCGCTCAAAAACTGAATGCGGGAAATCGTAGCGTTCGAAATTTACATTTTTAACCTAACCTTTACCAAACCCCCCTGGCCGAACGCTGTGGGGGCGGAAGTAAAACAACACCAAAACCAACAGAAACATTAATCTATGGCAGTCAATGTCAAACCTCTCGGCGACCGGGTGCTCGTGCAGCCGCTCGAAGAGAAAGAAGTTGTTAAGGGCGGCATCATCATTCCTGATTCGGCCAAAGAAAAGCCCCAGGAAGGCAAAGTCGCCGCGCTCGGAACCGGCAAAGTGGACGAGAAAGGCAACAAAGTCGACTTCACCGTCAAGGTGGGCGACCGCGTTCTCATCTCCAAATACGGCGGCACCGAAATCAAAGTCGATGATGTCAGCTATCTCATCATGCGCGAGGACGACATCCTCGGCATCCTCGGCTAACTTCCCAACCCCATTTTTTAACCAGCTTAATTATTATGCCAGCTAAACAACTCGTATTCGATGAGGCCGCCCGCCAGGGCCTCCTGCGCGGCGTCGAGAAACTCGCCCGCGCCGTCAAGGCAACCCTCGGGCCATCCGGCCGCAACGTCATCCTCGACAAAAAATTCGGCAGCCCCACCATCACCAAGGATGGCGTCACCGTCGCCAAGGAAATCGAGCTCGAAGACCCGTATGAAAACATGGGCGCCCAGCTCGTGCGCGAAGTCGCCAGCAAGACTTCCGACATCGCCGGTGACGGCACCACGACGGCCACCGTTCTCGCCGAAGCCATCTACAAGGAAGGCCTCAAGAACGTGACCGCGGGCGCAAACCCGACCTCGCTCCAGCGCGGCATCAACAAAGCCGTCTCCGCGATTGTCGACGAACTCGCCGCCATCTCCAAGAAAGTCAGCGACCGGACAGAGATCGCCCAGGTCGCCACCGTTTCCGCCAACTGGGACGTCACCATCGGCGGCATTATCGCCGACGCCATGGACAAAGTCGGCAAAGACGGCACCATCACCGTTGAGGAAGCCAAGACCATCGAAACCAGCCTCGACGTCGTCGAAGGCATGCAGTTCGACAAGGGCTACCTCTCCCCTTACTTCGTCACCAACGCGGAGTCGATGGAAGTCATCCTCGAAAACGCCTACATCCTCATCTTCGAGAAGAAAGTCAGCAGCTTGAAAGACCTGCTCCCGCTGCTTGAAAAAGTGGCCAAGAGCAGCCGTCCGCTCCTGATCATCGCCGAAGACGTCGAAGGCGAAGCCCTCGCCACCCTCGTGGTCAACAAACTGCGCGGCACCCTGCAAGTCGCCGCCGTCAAGGCCCCCGGCTTTGGCGATCGCCGCAAGGCCATGCTCGAAGACATCGCCGTTCTCACCGGCGGCCGTTGCATCACCGAAGACCTCGGCATCAAGCTCGAGAACGTCACCGTGGAAGACCTGGGCAAAGCCAAGCGCGTCACCATTGACAAGGAAAACACCACCATCGTCGAAGGCGAAGGCAAGCAGGCCGACATCCAGGGCCGCGTCAACCAGATCCGCCGTCAGATCGAGGAAACCACCTCGGACTACGACCGCGAGAAGCTCCAGGAACGCCTTGCCAAGCTCGCCGGCGGGGTTGCCGTCATCAACGTCGGCGCCGCGACCGAAACCGAGATGAAGGAAAAGAAAGCCCGCGTGGAAGACGCCCTGCACGCCACCCGCGCCGCCGTGGAAGAAGGGATCGTCCCCGGGGGCGGCACCGCTCTCCTGCGCGCCCAGAAGGCTCTCGATAAGCTCGAGCTCACCGGCGACGAGAAGATCGGCCTCGAAATCATCCGCCGCGCCGTGGAAGCGCCCCTCCGCCAGCTCGCCAACAACGCGGGCCAGGAAGGCGCTCTCATCGTCCAGGAAGTCAAGAAGCGCAAAGGCAACGAAGGCTACAACGTCGCCACCGGCGAATACGTGGACCTCGTCAAAGCCGGCGTCGTTGACCCGACCAAGGTCACGCGTAGCGCGCTCCAGAACGCCTCCTCCATCTCCGGCCTGCTCCTGACGACCGAATGCGTCGTCGCGGAACTCCCCGAGAAAGAGAAGCCCGCCATGCCTCAGGGCGGCGGAATGGGCGGAATGGGCGGCATGGACTACTAAGCCGTCTGAAATCGAGGAGGGGGTGGGAAAAACGCCCCTTCCTTCAGCACTCCTTGCAACCGGGCCTTGAGAACCTCTCGAGGCCCGGTTGTTCTGTTTTTTCCCCGTGACGCCCGGCAAAAACCGCCTCATATTGGGTAGAAGCTCCACGGGGGGGATTGTTGGGCTGAACATTCCCAGGTCCCGGCGATTTCCCCCAACGTGCCGCCCATGAATTCCACCGCCCCAACCGAGACCCCCAAGCCTCCGCCGACGATCCTCCTGGTCGACGACGACACGTTCATGCTGCGCCTGATGGATTTGATCCTGCGCGATGCCGGCTACCAGATCATCCAGGCTCGCAGCGGGGAGGAGGCCCTGGCGGTCATCCGGGAGCAGCCCAAAGTGGATTTGGTGATTTCCGACGTCGTCATGCCCGGCATGGACGGGGAACTCCTCCGCAAAACCGTCAGCCACCACTGGCCCGCGTGCAAATTCATCGTCTGCTCGGGTTACCCGGACAAATGCTGGGATCTGGCCAATGGGGAAACCCCCGTCATCACGCTGCCCAAACCCTTTACCGCCAGCGTCTTGAAAGAGCGCGTCCGCGAAGTGCTTGCGTCCTGAGAACGCGTCGCGCCAGCGCAGGCGAGGCGGGTTCACCCTCACCCCCATCCCAAGAACCTACTGCCATGCTGTTTGCCCTGCTCACCGACCGGAGAAGAATAACCTACAGGATCTCCTTTTTTCTGCTTCTTGCCTTTATCCTCGTTATAACCGGGCTCGTGGCGAGAACGGGATGCAGCCATCAGGATGATATGACGTGGGATACGATTTTCATGCTCGATGGCGCTTATCGGTTGCACTCCGGCCAGATGCCCCATGTGGATTATTTTTCGCAGATAGGGGTCTTCCCTTTCTGGCTTATCTCTTTGGGGATGAGCATCGGCGGCGTGAACGCAAATGCCCTTGCGTATGGCGGCGCGCTGGGGTTTGTATTCATCACCTTGCTGGCTTGGTTCATTGCCGCCAGAAGATTCTCGGCTTTCTTCTCTCTTTCGCTGTCTCTTCTAGTGGGGGGGCTCTTCATCGCGAGCCGCCCGATGTCCTTTGGATTGTTAAATTACCTATTGGAGTTTTCCCATGCTTCGTATGCGATGTGGTATAACCGCGTGGGATGGGCGCTGTTGTCTCTCCTGGCGATTCAATCTTTTCTTTCGCCGCATTCGCGGGAGGGCTCAGAGACCGTGAACGACGGGGAGGCTTGCATAGCGGGATGCCTCACCTTCCTGCTGGCTCTGACCAAAGTAAATTACCTGGCGGCCGCTTTGGGGATCGGCTTGGCGGGCCTTTGTGTGACCCGGCCCGGCTGGCGCCGCGTCTTCTGGTATGTGGCGGGGATGGCGTTCCTTCCCCTGGTGCTGTGGGCATTCACGCGTTTCAGTTTTCGGGCTTATCTTGGCGACCTTGTGACTCTCGGCCGCTTGGCCGATACGCATGACCGGCTGGTGCGGCTGGTGCAGTTGTTCGTCATCAATCTGCCGGATATTCTTTGCGTCGGCGCGGTTCTTTGGCTGCTCAAGCCTTTTTGCGGCGGGCCTCATGGGGCGTGGCGGGAAGGCGGGATCGGCCGGCTGGTTGTGATCTGCGGGGCCTGCGTGGCCATCGGGTTGGTGGTGCTGACCCTGGATATGCAGTGGCATGAGATTCCTCTGCTGGCCGTGGCCTGCGCGGTGGTTTGGGAAACGGCGTTCAGAGGCAGCGGCGCGGCGGATGCGCCGAGTTCAGAAATCGTTCGAGTCCGGTTGATGGGCGGGGCCGCTCTTTTCTTGTTTTTGTTCAGCGGAACTTTTGTGAACGACGGCGCGAGTATTGTTTATTCCTGGGCGTTTAAGAATCACATGAGGTATTTGACCCCGGATTCAGGGCTCATCAAATCGGAATCCCTCGGATCACTGCTCCTGCCTCCGCAGCCTGGCGAACAGGTCGAGCAGCCGAATGTGGTGCGGGGGCTCTTGACCCGCAGGGATTTCAGTCCCTACATGACGGGCCGCGTGAGTTTGACCCCCTACCAATACGCCCATCTCGTGAATGACGGGCTGGCATTGCTTCGTCCGCATGTGACCCCGGCGTCGCGGATTTTTTGCATGGATTTGATGAATCCGTTTCCCTTGGCGCTCTTGCTGCCGCCTCCCAAAGGAGGATCTCTATGGTGGGACCGGAGGACGTTCAGCCACCAGATTTTCCCCAGTCCGCAGCGGGTGTTTGGCGAGGTGACGCATGTGATGGTTCCCAAGATCGGGTTGAACGGTGCGGAAGATTTGCGGGAGGTGTACGGGGCCTACCTGACCGAGCATTTCAGCCACGCGTCCGAGTCGGCATTGTGGGATCTTTACCTAAAAACGGCAAGGGATCGGGGCGATCTGACACAATCTACTGGCCGCGAGTGACTTTCGTCGAGGCTCGCCGTATCCATTTGGATACGCCTCGTCTCTCCTTAAGTCATCGCGGCTCAGTATCTTGAGTCAGCTCATCCCCTCCCATCACCGTTTTTAGGTTACGTGCGAAATCCGCAGGCAAGGTGACGCAAAAAAGCCGCAGATTGCTCTGCGGCTTTTTGAAATGCTGACGTTGGGAGCAGGGGCCCCTACGCGGCGGGTTCGGCCGGTTTCTCGGCGGCGATTTCTTCACCGACCATGTAGCGGGTGAAGCGGCGGACGACGATGTTTTCGCCCAGCTCGGCGATCTTGCTCTTCACGAGGTCGCCGACGGTCTGGTCGGGGTTCTTGATGAAGGGCTGGTCGAGCAGGCAGACGCCTTGGAAATATTTGTCGATCTTCCCGTCCACGATCTTTTCAATGATGTTGGCGGGCTTGCCTTTTACCTGGTCGGCGGCGATTTCGCGTTCCCGGGCGATCAGCGCGTCGGGCACCTGCTCGCGCGAGACGCAGATCGGGCTGGAGGCGGCGATGTGCAGCGTGATGTCTTTGACGAACTCGCGGAAGGCTTCGTTCTTGGCGACGAAGTCGGTTTCGCAGTTGATTTCCACCAGCACGCCGACTTTGCCCTGCATGTGGATGTAGGAGGCGACGACGCCTTCCTTGGTGGCGCGGGTGGATTTCGACCCGGCTTTCAGGATGCCTTTTTTGCGGAGGAGATCCTCGGCTTTTTCAAGGTCGCCACCGGCTTCGGTAAGGGCGCGTTTGCAGTCCATCATGCCGGCGTTGGTTTTGTCACGAAGTGTTTTAACGAGTTGAGGATTGATTTCGCTCATAGAAAAATGGAAGGAGTAGGTTGAAACAGGCGCGGCCGGAGGAGTGCTCCGGCCGGCGCGGTAAAGGGGCTTGGCGGTTATTCGGCCACGGCGGTCATCGCGTCCTGGTTGGCGGCGCTGGTGGTGCGGCCGCTACCGGAGACGAGGGCGTCCACGAGTTTCTGGAGGATGATGCGGATGGCGCGGATGGCGTCATCGTTGCCCGCGATGGGGTAGTCGATCAGGTCCGGGTTGGCGTTTGTGTCCACGATGGCGACCACGGGGATCTTGAGGCGGCGCGCTTCGGCCACGGCGATGGCTTCGCGGGTGGTGTCGATGACGATCATCGCGTCCGGGTTTTTGTCCATGTCCCGAATGCCTTCGAGGTTGCGGAAGAGTTTCGCGCCTTCGCGTTTGACGGCGGCGATTTCCTGCTTGCCCATCTTGGAATACTCGGGCTGTTTTTCGAGGTTCTCGATGTATTTGAGGCGGTTGATGCTCTTGCGGATCGTGGTGAGGTTGGTGAGGGTGCCGCCCAGCCAGCGCTGGTTGACGTAGAAGTGGCCGCACGCGAGGGCCGCTTCCTTGACGGCTTCCTGGGCCTGCTTTTTGCAGCCGACGAAAAGGACTTTGCCACCTTTGGCGGCGATGCCGTTGAGGAATTGCGTGGCGGTTCGAAGCTGCTCAACGGTGATGCTGAGGTCAATGATGTAGATGGAGCTGCGTTTTTCGAAGATAAAGGGCTTCATCTTCGGGTTCCAGCGTTTGGTCTGGTGGCCAAAGTGGACGCCTGCTTCGAGCAATTCCGTCATGAGTTCGGTGGACATAGGTCTATTTTCTTTTGGAGTTTCTTTGAAAGAGCGCGTGTGTCCGCTCTTTGGGTTGAACGCAAGGAGTGGGCTCCTTCGCGTCCGGTTGGTGGTTTAGTTTTGGGTTGGTTGACTGTGAAAAACCATTTTTCGCTGATTCCGCCCCAGGTTGCAAGGTTTTATGCCACGGTTTCGGGGGCGCCGCTCCCGGGGGACGCGTCCTGGGTTTCGACCCAGCGGGCCCAGAGCCAGAGGAGGTCGGAGAGGCGGTTGAAGTAGCGGGCGATTTCGCCGTTCAGGCCGGGATCGGTTTCGCGTAGGCCGAGAATTTCCCGTTCTGTCCGGCGGCAGACGGTGCGGGCGAGGTCGAGCGCGGCGCTCCCGAGGCTGTCTCCCGGCGTCGCCCAGCGGTGGAATTCAATTTGGTGGTTTTGCTCGAGGTCGTGGACGAGGACGGTGAGGGCATCGACTTTCTCGGGGGTGGTGCTGCCGAAGTTGCCGGCGCGGTGGCGTTCCCGGTCCTGGGGGGCGACCGCAATCTCCCCCATGACGGTGACGAGTTCCTTCTGGATGGCGAAGATGCGCTCCGTGATGAAGGGGTCGCCGACGGTTCCTTTCAAGCTGGCGCGGGCAAGGCCGAGGGTGGCGCTCAGTTCGTCAATGGCTCCGTTGCAGCCGATGCGCGGGTCGGTCTTGGAGACGCGCCGCCCAAAGAGGAGGCTGGTGGTGCCTTGGTCGCCGGTTTGGGTTGCAATGGACATAAGAAAAAAACCGGCGGCGTCTTGTGAACGCCGCCGGTTGGGTGAGGGGTTTATTCCAAATCGCTTACAAGATGAGCCGAATGCGCTGGTCTGCCAAGCTGGCTTTGTTGCTCGTCGGTCACAGTGCTTTGGCTCTGCTCTCTCCTCGCGCCTCGCCAGCCACTCGGCATCCTACCCGGCTTCATCTCATCATGTAAGTTCATTGGAATTAAGCCAGGGGCTGCTCGGCCTCGGGCTCCGGCGCGAGGATCGGCTCGGGGAGCGGCTCGCCGTGGGAGACAAGCTTGATGTTCCGGTGGATCTGGAAGCCCGTGCCGGCCGGAATGAGGTGGCCCATGATGACGTTTTCCTTGAAGCCGCGCAGGTGGTCGATCCGCCCCAGCGTGGCCGCTTCGGTGAGGACGCGCGTGGTGTCCTGGAACGAGGCGGCGGAGATGAAGGAATCGGTTTCCAGCGAGGCCTTGGTGATGCCGAGGAGCACGGGGCTGGCTTCGGCGGGCTTGCCGCCCTTCTCGATGACGCGCGCGTTTTCGGCTTCAAACTCCAGTTTGTCCACCTGGTCGCCCCAGAGGAGCGTGGTGTCGCCGGGGTCGGTGATTTTCACCTTGCGCAGCATCTGGCGGACGATGATCTCGATGTGTTTGTCGCTGATCTCGACGCCCTGGAGCCGGTAAACTTCCTGCACTTCGTTGACGAGGTGCTCCTGGAGTTCGTGCGGCCCGCAGATGTCGAGGATTTCGTGGGGCACGACGGGCCCTTCGGTCAATTGGCTGCCTTTCTTCACAAAGTCGCCTTTGAAGACGATGATGTGTTTGTTGAGCGGGACGAGATGCTCCTCTTCGGCGCCGGTTTCCGGGTCCTTGAGGATCACGCGCCGTTTGCCGCGCACGGAACCGCCGATTTCGACCACGCCGTCGATCTTGGCGATCTCGGCGGAGTCTTTCGGGCGGCGGGCTTCGAAGAGCTCGGCCACGCGGGGCAGACCGCCGGTGATGTCCTTGGTCTTGGCGATCTTGCG
This sequence comes from Verrucomicrobiota bacterium, assembly GCA_037143855.1. Taxonomy (GTDB): domain Bacteria; phylum Verrucomicrobiota; class Verrucomicrobiia; order Chthoniobacterales; family Chthoniobacteraceae; genus UBA695. The sequence continues at coordinate 8,042 of JBAWXX010000014.1, forward strand.
CGGCGTTTTGGCGAGCAACTGGCCAGCCTGGGCTTTTTTGCCTTCCTGGGCGGTGATGTGCGCCCCGGCGGGAATCGAGTAGCTGACGCCCACGTTGCCTTTCTCGTCGAGGATGACGATCTGCGGGTGGAGGTCTTCCTTGTGTTCGATGATGACGGATTCCATGACGCCGGTGGCTTCGTCCACTTCGCGTTTGACGGTGACGCCTGCGATCATGTCGCGGAATTCGATCTTGCCCGCCATCTCGGTGAGGATCGGGACGTTGTAGGGATCCCATTGGACGAACGTCTGGCCCTTCTTGACGGGCTGGCCGTTGCCGACGGAGATGACGGCGCCGACGACGACGTTGTAGTGCTCCAGTTCGCGGCCGTCTTTGGCATGGATGGCGATGGTGCCGCTCTTGTTGAGGACGATCCAGGTGCCGTCCACGGCCTGCACGGCGCGCAGATCGTCGCTGAACTCGACAATACCGTCGTTCTTGGCCTTGACGATGGGCTGCTTGAAGGTCTGGGACGCGGTGCCGCCGACGTGGAACGTCCGCATGGTGAGCTGCGTTCCGGGTTCGCCGATGGACTGGGCGGCGATGATGCCGACCGCCTCGCCGAGCTTAACCTGCAAGCCGGTGGCCAGGTTGCGCCCGTAGCACTTCGCGCAGACGCCGCGTTTGGATTCGCAGGTGAGCACGGAGCGGATTTTGAGCTGTTCGACGCCGATTTTGACCACCTTGTCGGCGACGACTTCGTCGATCAACTGGTTGGGCGTGATAACCTTGGTCTTGGTGACGGGGTCAACGACCGATTCGCAGCTTACCCGCCCCACGATGCGCTGGCCGAGGTCGACGACTTCTTCGTCGCCCTCGTAGATCGGGCGTACGATGATGCCGTTGACGGTGCCGCAGTCTTCCTCGGTGATGATGACGTCCTGGGCGCAGTCGACGAGCTTGCGGGTCAGGTAACCCGAATCCGCCGTCTTCAAGGCGGTGTCGGCCAGACCCTTGCGGGCGCCGTGGGTGGAGATGAAGTATTCCAACACGGTCAGCCCCTCGCGGAAGTTGGAGGTGATCGGCTGCTCGATGATTTCGCCCGAGGGCTTGGCCATCAAGCCGCGCATGCCGGCCAGCTGCTTGACCTGCTGGCGGTTGCCGCGCGCGCCGGAGTCCACCATGACGTAGACCGGGTTGAGTTCCTTGCGGCCTTCGTTGTGTTCCAGGGTGCGGAACATGACGTTGGAGATCTGCTCGCCCGCGTGGGTCCAGATGTCGACGACCTTGTTGTAGCGCTCGCCGTCGGTGATGATGCCGCCGCGGTATTGCTTCTCGACTTGGGCGATTTCCTTGTAGGCGCGTTCCAGTTCCACCTTCTTTTCGGAAGGGATGATCATGTCGGCGATGCCGATGGAGATGCCTGCCTTGGTGGCCCATTTGAAGCCGAGTTGCTTCAATTTGTCGAGGGTCTCGACGGTCTTCTGCGGCCCGCCGACCTGGTAACAGCGCCAGATGATGTCGGAAAGCTGCTTTTTGCCCGCGGCTTTGTTGAAGAAGCCGAGGTTCTCCGGCCAGATGGCGTTGAAGAGAACGCGCCCGGCGGTGGTTTCAAGGACTTTGAGGTCTTTGTTGCCGTAGTGGGTCGGCTTGCCGAAGTTCGGGTTGACGAAGCGGATCCGGTCGGCGATTTCCAATTTGCCTTCGGTGATGGCGAATTCGACTTCCCCTTCGTCGGCGAAGAGCGGGAGCCGGTCGGGCACCTTGGTGCTCTTGCGCGGGTTCTGCGAGAGGTAGTAACACCCGAGCGTGATGTCCTGCGAAGGCGTGGTGATCGGCTTGCCGCTGGATGGCGAGAAGATGTTGTTGCTTGCCAGCATGAGCATCCGGGTTTCCATCTGCGCCTCGATGGAGAGGGGGACGTGGACGGCCATTTGGTCGCCGTCGAAGTCGGCGTTGTAGGCCGTGCAGACGAGCGGATGGACGCGGATGGCCTCGCCTTCGATCAACTGCGGCTCGAAGGCCTGGATGGAGAGGCGGTGCAGCGTCGGCGCGCGGTTGAGGAGGACGGGATGCCCCTTGGTCACTTCGTCCAGAATATCCCAGACCTCCGGGGTCTGGCGCTCGATCATTTTCTTGGCCGAGCGGACGGTGTGGACGTAGCCGAGTTCTTTCAACCGGCGGATGATGAACGGCTCAAACAGCACGAGCGCCATCTTCTTGGGCAGACCGCACTGGTTCAGTTTGAGTTCCGGCCCGATCACGATGACCGAACGGCCGGAGTAGTCGACGCGCTTGCCCAGCAAGTTCTGGCGGAAGCGGCCGCCCTTGCCTTTGAGCATGTCGGAGAGGGATTTCAACGGGCGGTTGCCGGCTCCGGTGACGGCGCGGCCATGGCGGCCGTTGTCAAAGAGGGCGTCAACGGCTTCCTGCAACATCCGTTTTTCGTTGCGGATGATGACTTCCGGCGTCTTGAGCTGGAGCAGGTTTTTCAACCGGTTGTTGCGGTTGATGACGCGGCGGTAGAGGTCGTTCAGGTCCGACGTGGCGAACCGGCCCCCTTCGAGGGGAACCAGCGGGCGCAGGTCGGGCGGGATGACGGGGAGCACATCCAGGATCATCCATTCGGGACGGCTCTTGGAGGTCATAAAGCCCTGGACGAGCTTGAGGCGCTTGGCGACTTTCTTGCGGATCTGCTTGGAGCGCGTGGTGGCCATCTGGTCTTCCAGCTCTTTGTTGAGGGAAGCGAGATCGGTTTGCGCGAGGAGCAGTTTGATGCCTTCGGCGCCCATGCCCGCGTTGAAGCTGCCTTCGCCGTATTGGTCGAGGGCTTCGCGGTATTCGTTTTCGGTGAGGAGCTGGCAGCGCTGGAGCGGGGTGTTGCCCGGGTCGATGACGATGTAGTCCTCGTAATAGATGACGCGCTCAAGCTGGCGGCTGGACATGTCCAGCATCAGGCCGATGCGCGAGGGCATGCACTTGTAGAACCAGATGTGCGAGACGGGCACGGCCAGTTCGATGTGGCCCATCCGTTCGCGGCGGACGCGCGAGAGGGTGACTTCCACGCCGCAACGGTCGCAGATGACGCCCTTGTGCTTGATGCGCTTGTACTTGCCGCACGAGCATTCCCAGTCCCGTGTGGGGCCGAAGATGCGTTCGCAGAAGAGGCCGCCTTTTTCGGGCTTGAAGGTCCGGTAATTGATGGTCTCGGGGTTCTTGACTTCGCCGCTGCTCCACTGGCGGATGGTATCCGGGGCGGCCACGGCAATGGCAATCTGGTCGAAGCCCGTCCCGCGGTCGGCGGGAAATATGTCACGGAAATTGGGATCACTCATACTTGCAGTTCTTTGGTTTACGCAGGTTGGGGATGGCGGCGGTTAGGCGAGGCCCTCGGGTAGCGCGGGAGTCTTCGCTCCGGCGCGAACGTCGAGGCAGAGGCTCTGCATTTCTTTGATGAGAACGTTGAACGATTCGGGCGTTCCGGCTTCCAGCGAGTTGTCGCCTTTGACGATCGACTCGTAGATGCGCGTGCGGCCCTGCACGTCGTCCGATTTGACGGTGAGGAGTTCCTGGAGCGTGTAGGCGGCCCCGTAGGCTTCGAGCGCCCAGACCTCCATTTCGCCGAAACGCTGGCCGCCGTATTGCGCTTTGCCGCCCAGCGGCTGCTGGGTGACGAGCGAGTAGGGTCCCACGGCGCGGGCGTGGATTTTGTCCGCGACCAAGTGGCCCAGTTTCAGCATGTAGATGTAACCGACCACCACCTGCTGGTCGAATGGATCGCCCGTGCGCCCGTCGAAGAGGGTGGCCTTGCCGTTTTCCTCAATCCAGGTGAAGCCGTCGACTTTCTTGGCGTCCTTGAGGTAGTTGAAGATTTGAGCTTCCTCAATACCGTCAAAGACCGGCGTGGCGACCTTGAATCCAAGGGCCTTGGCGGCGACGCCCAGGTGGGTTTCAAGCACCTGCCCGACGTTCATGCGCGAAGGCACGCCCAGCGGGTTGAGGACGATTTCCACCGGGGTCCCGTCCGCGAGGAAGGGCATGTCCTCCTCGGGAACGATCCGGGCGACGACGCCCTTGTTGCCGTGGCGGCCTGCCATCTTGTCGCCGACGGAGAGTTTCCGCTTGCTGGCGATGTAGACTTTGACCTGCTTGATGATGCCGGGATCGATCTCGTCGCCCGATTCGATGCGGTCCATGGAACGCTCGGTCTCGAGGTCGAGCTCGTGGAAGCGGTGCTCGAACTGGCTGATGATCTCGCGGATTTTGTTGCGGATCGGGCTCGGATCGATTTCGACGTGATCGTGCACGCTGGCGAGCTTGCGCAGGAGCGTTTTGGTGATCTTGCGGTTGGCCGGGATGATGATTTCGCCGGTCTGGGCGTTGACGACGTCGAGCGGGATTTTTTCGCCCAACAGGATGTTGGAGAGGGCTTCGGTTAACTGCTCGTGCAGTTCGTCCTTGCGGCGGTTCAAGTCTTCGGTCGCGGCCTTGATCTGGCGCTTGGTTTCGGCCGGCGTCAGCTTGGACTTGGCGATTTCCTTGCGGGAGGAAACCTTGACGTCCATGACGATGCCGTAGGTGCCCGAGGGGACCGTCAGCGAGGTGTCTTTGACGTCGGCGGCTTTTTCGCCGAAGATGGCGCGCAGGAGGCGCTCTTCGGGGGCCAGCTCGGTTTCGCTCTTGGGGGTGATCTTGCCCACCAGGATGTCGCCGGGCTTGATTTCCGCGCCAATGCGGATCACGCCGTCCGGCCCGAGGTTGCGCAGTGCTTCCTCGGAGACGTTCGGGATGTCCCGCGTGATTTCCTCTGGTCCCAGCTTGGTGTCGCGGGCGCCGATTTCAAATTCGTCGATGTGGATGGAGGTGTAGATGTCCTCTTTGACGATTTTTTCGGAGATCAGGATGGCGTCTTCGAAGTTGTAGCCGTTCCATGGGGTGAACGCCACGAGGACGTTGCGGCCCAGGGCCAGCTCGCCGCCCTGGGTGTTGGGGCCGTCGGCAAGCACGTCGCCTTTCTTGATCTTCTGGCCTTTCTTGACGATCGGCTTTTGGTTGACGCACGTGCTGGCGTTGGAGCGCATGAACTTGCGCAGTTCGTAGACGTAAACGCCTTCCTGCGGGTCGTGCTTGATCTTCTTTTTCCCTTCGGGGAGCGTGCCGTCGTGGGTGATGACGATCTGGTCGGCGGTGACGGAGGCGGCGATGCCGTCCGCATCGGAGACGATGACGGCCTTGGAATCGCGCGCCACTTTGCCTTCCATGCCGGTGCCGACGAACGGTGACTCGGAGACGAGAAGCGGGACGCCCTGGCGCTGCATGTTCGAACCCATCAAGGCGCGGTTGGCGTCGTCGTGCTCAAGGAACGGGATCAGGCCCGCGGCCACGGAGACGAGCTGCTTGGGCGAGATGTCCATGTAATGGACCATGCCCGGCTCGACTTCGAGGAAGTCGCCCCGGTGACGGACGGAAACTTTTTCGGCCAGGAAGTTGCCTTTGGCGTCGATGGCCGCATTGGCCTGGGCAACGTAGTAATTTTCTTCGCGGTCGCCGGTCAGGAAGTCGATCTTGTCGGTGACGCGGCAGTTTTCCACCCGGCGATACGGGGTTTCGATGAACCCGAAGTCGTTGATCCGTGCGAAGGTGGACATGGAGCTGATGAGGCCGATGTTCGGGCCTTCCGGCGTCTCAATCGGGCAGATGCGGCCGTAGTGCGAAGGATGCACGTCGCGGACTTCGAACCCGGCGCGGTCGCGGGAGAGGCCCCCTGGCCCGAGAGCCGAGAGACGGCGCTTGTGGGTCAGCTCGGCGAGCGGGTTGGTCTGGTCCATGAACTGCGAAAGCTGGGAGCGGCCGAAGAAGTCGCGGATCACGGCGCTGAGCGCTTTCGGGTTGATGAGCTTTTGGGGCGTCATCCCTTCGATGTTGACGTCGAAGAGGGTCATGCGCTCCTTGACGAGGCGCTCGGTGCGGGCCAGGCCGACGCGGCACTGGTTGGCGAGCAGTTCGCCCACGGTGCGCACCCGGCGGCTGCCGAGGTGGTCAATGTCGTCGAGCGAGCCTTCGCCGCGGCGCAGGCCGATGAGGTATTTCATCGCGGCGATGAAATCCTCTTTCGTCATGGTCCGCTCGTTGAGGTCGATTTCGAGGCCGAGCTTTTGGTCGAGCTTGTAGCGGCCGACGCGCCCGAGATCGTATTTCTTCGGGTCGAAGAAGAGGCGTTTCAGCAGGCCGCGGGCGTTCGGCACGGTGGGCGGATCTCCGGGGCGCAGACGGCGGTAGATGTCTTTGAGGGCTTCCTCTTCGTCGTGGGCGGGGTCCTTCTTGAGGGCCTTGATGATGGTGTCATCGAGCTTGGTGTCGACGACCTGCACTTCTTTGACCCCAAGGCCGAGCACTTGGCGGATGGTGGCTTTGGTGAGCGGCTCAAAGGCGCGGGCCACGGTGATCTCCCCGTCGCGGATGTCGCGGATGAGGACGCGGCTGCTGATTTCCTCTTCTTCGAGCTTCTCGCTGAGCTTGAGGTTTTCGACGGTGTAGAAAAGTTTGATGATTTCTTCGTCGCTGCCGTAGCCGATGGCGCGCAGGAAGGTGGTGGCCAGGAATTTGCGGCGGCGGCGGCGGCGGTCAAGGTAGATGTAGAGGAGGTCGTTCGTGTCGAACTGGACTTCCAGCCACGAGCCCCGGTCGGGGATGATGCGGAAGCTGAAGAGGACCTTGCCGTTGAGGTGGATGGAGGACTCGAAGGCGATGCCGGGCGAACGGTGCAACTGGCTCACCACGACGCGCTCGGCGCCGTTGATGACGAAGGTGCCCTGCGGGGTCATGAGCGGGATTTCGCCCATGTAGACTTTTTCTTCCTTGGTCCCTTTTTCGTCGGTGAGGCGGAAGGTGATGTGGAGGGGAGCGCTGAAGGTCTGGCCTTCGCGCTGGCACTCCAGGGCGCTCATTTTGGGATCGCCGATTTCGTAGCTGACAAAGTCGAGGGTGACTTTTTCGTCGTAGCTGTGAATCGGGAAAACTTCCCGGAAGACCGCCTGTAGTCCAATGTCCTTGCGTTTGCTGGGGGACAGGTCCCTTTGAAGAAACTCGATATAGGAGTTCACCTGAACCTCGATGAGGTTCGGCGGTTCGCTGACTTCCTTGAGTTTACCGAAGTAGATTCGCTCTGACATAGGTGGTGCGGTTAGGTTGGGCCGCCTGCCGGCAAGAAGAGAGCGCGGCGGCGGTAAAGGTGGCGATGAATCTCAGGTTTCCCGGTGCAAAAGGAGCCGGGGAAAAGCAATAGGCCGAAAGTCGCGGGTCGTCAAATCCGGGAAGGTTTGACCCGCGGCTTTCGGTCTCTGATGAAAGGATCGGTGATTCGCTGAATTGTTCAGAAAAGTGCGTGCTCCCCTTGGCAAAAGTGGGTTTCAAGCCTACGAGACGAATCGGCGTGCGGCAAGCAATATTTGCCTGCCGCACGCACAAAACGTTCGATTTCTCGAATTTATTTGATTTCGACTTTGGCGCCAGCCGCTTCGATCTTCTTCTTGATCTCTTCGGCTTCTTCCTTGGTCACGCCTTCTTTGATGGTCTTGGGAGCCCCTTCGACGAGGGCTTTGGCTTCGGCCAGGCCGAGACCGGCGACGGCGGCGCGGACTTCTTTAATCACGCCGATTTTGTTGCTGCCCACTTCCTTGAGGATCACGTCAAAAGTGGTTTTTTCTTCCACGGGAGCGGCTGCGGCTCCGGCGGCGGCGGGTGCCGCGGCGGCGACGGGAGCGGCGGCGCTGACGCCCCACTTGGTTTCGAGGTTCTTGACGAGGTCAGCGACTTCCAGAACGGTGAGTCCGCTGAGCTGTTCGACGATTGCGTTGATATCGGCCATAGGATGTTTTCGGTGTCGTCGCGGCCCGGGAGCACCCGGTCATTTGAGGCGAACTGCCGTCCGCCCGACGAGGAACCAGTTGGATTTTGTGTTTTGCTTATTTCGCGGGGGAAAAGCCCCCCGCAAAAATCTGTTGTTTGGTAAAGGTTTAGGCTGCGGATTCTGCTGCGGGCTCGGCTTCGGCCTTCGCCTTGAGGACGCGGGCGAGGGAGGAGGCCGGTTCGTTGAGCAGGCGGACGAGGGCGCTCGCCGGGGCTTGTAGAACGCCGAGGAGCTGGGCCAGGAGGATTTCGCGGCTCGGAAGGTCGGCGATGGCGTTGATCTGCTCGGCGCTGACGACGAGGCGGTCCACGACGCCCAGCTTGATTTCGGGCTTCTTGAACTCGCCGACGAAGGTTTTGAGGACTTTGGCGGCGGTGGCGACGTCCTTCTCGCCGATGACGATGGCTGTCTGGCCTTTGAGGTCGGCGCTGATGTCCGGCAGCCCCGCTTCGCTCATGGCGCGGCGGAGGAAGGTGTTTTTGACGACTTTGCACTCAGCCCCGTTGTTGGCGAGCCGGTTGCGCAGGATGGAGAATTGGTCCACCTGCAGTCCGGTGTAGTCGGTGACCAGGACAAAGGGCGAGGCGTTCAGCTTCGCCTGCAAATCTTCGACGATAGTGATTTTCTCAGGTCTCATGGGAATGCGAAGCGTTAGTTTTTGATGAAGGAGGCGGCGTCGATTTGGATCCCGGGCAGGATGGTGGCGGCCAGGGTGACGTTTTCCACGTAGGTGCCCTTGGCGGTGGCCGGGCGGGCTTTGACGACGGCGTCGATGACGGCGGAGCCGTTTTCCACCAGCGCTTCTTCGCTAAAGGAGAATTTGCCGACGGGGACGGCGATGTTGCCGTTCTTGTCGAGCTTGAATTCGACGCGGCCCGCTTTGACTTCCTTGATGGCCTTGGCGGTGTCTTCGGTGACGGTGCCGGTCTTCGGGTTGGGCATCAAGCCGCGCGGCCCGAGGACTTTGCCGAGTTTGCGGACTTCGCTCATGGCACCGGGAGTGGCGATGGCGACGTCGAAGTCCTGGAAACCTTCCTGGCACTTCTTGATGAGGTCTTCGAAGCCGACGTATTCGGCTCCGGCTTCGCGGGCGGCTTCAGCGGCCTGGCCCTGTGCGAAGACGAGGACGCGGACGGCCTTGCCGCTGCCGTGGGGCAGGGGGCAGGTGCCGCGGACCATCTGGTCGGATTGCTTGGGATCGACGCCGAGACGGAAGGAGAGGGTGACCGTCTGGTCGAATTTTGCGGGAGGCAGGGTCTTCAGGAGACCAATGGCTTCCGCGAGGGGATACGCGCGCGTCTCCACCTTTTCGGCGGCGGCGCGGTAGCGTTTGCTTCTGTATTTTGACATGATGTGTTGCAGTGGTTGCGAGCGGGGCGTGGAAAACGGCGCCGCTCTCCTGCGGTTGGGTTTGGGTTTAGCCTTCGATTTCAATGCCCATCTGGCGGGCGGTTCCGGCGATGACGCGGAAACCGGCTTCCTCGTTGCGGGAGTTGAGGTCGTTGGCTTTGATTTTGACGATGTCCAGGACTTGCTTCTTGGTGATCTTGGCCACCTTGGTTTTGTTCGGCTCCTTGGAACCGGCGGCAATGCCGGCGGCTTTCTTGAGGAGGACGGCCGCGGGCGGCGACTTGGTGATGAAGGTGAAGCTCTTGTCTTTGTAGACGGTCAGGACGACCGGGAGAATGTCTCCGGCCTGCTTCTGGGTGGCGGCGTTGAATTCTTTGCAGAACGCCATGATGTTGACGCCATGCTGACCGAGGGCCGGGCCGATGGGCGGCGCCGGGTTGGCCTGGCCGGCCGGGATCTGCAATTTGATTTGCGCGACGACTTCTTTAGCCATGGGAAATGTTTGGGATGCGGGTTGGGTTGATGAAAGGGGCGATTAAGGAGGCAAGCTTGCGGCTGCCGCTGCGGTTAGCTGCGCTCGACTTGCCAGTATTCGAGTTCGACCGGGGTGGAACGCCCGAAGATGCTGACGGAGACGCGGAGTTTGCCGCGCTCGGGGTCGATCTCTTCGACGACGCCGCTCTGGTTTTGGAAGGGGCCGTCGGCGACTTTGACGGTTTCGCCCACTTCGAAGGTGACTTTCGGCTTGACGGTGTCTTCGCGCTCGGCCATTTGGGCGAGCATGGTCTGCACTTCCTGGTCGCGCATCGGGATGGGGCGGTCCTTGGTGCCGGCGAATCCGATGACGCCCGGGGTTTCCCGGATGAAGTACCAGGTGCGGTCCACCAACTGCCCTTGCTCGTCGAGCAGGTGCATGTTGATGATGAGGTAGCCGGGGAGCAGTTTGCGGATGGTTTCGGTCCGCTTGCCGCGTTTGACTTCGGAGATCCGCTCGGTGGGGATCAGGACTTCGAAGATGAGGTCGCCCATCTCTTCGGTCTTGATGCGTTTGACGATGTTGTCATGCACTTTCTGCTCCTGGCCGGAGAGAACGTGCACGGCGAACCACTGACTGCGTGCCGAATTAGCCATTATTTGCTCCAACTCCCGCCGGTGAGCGCCCCAACGACATTCAGAAGGACGAAGTCCAGAAGCGCCACATAGCCGCTGAGTAACAGCATGGCGATGACGACGACGAGGGTGGAATCGACCAATTCCTTGTATTTCTTGAACCCTTTTTCTTTCGGGTCCCAAGGCCAACTGGCTTTGGCGAGTTCCCCCCGGACTTCGGAGATGAATGTTTTGGTGCGCGCGAGCATGAAGTGTTTATGGAAGAACAGGCCAGGAGGGACTTGAACCCCCAACAGGCGGTTTTGGAGACCGCTACTCTACCAATTGAGTTACTGGCCTAAGCTCTTTCCGTGTGTTTTTGCGGGATAGCTAGGCGATGATCTCGGCGACGCGCCCTGCGCCCACGGTCCGCCCGCCTTCGCGGATGGCGAAGCGGATGGTTTTTTCCATGGCGATGGGGGTCAGGAGTTCGACCTCAACGGTGACGTTGTCCCCGGGCATGACCATTTCCACGCCTTCGGGCAGCTTGACGCTTCCGGTCACGTCGGTGGTGCGGAAGTAGAACTGCGGGCGGTAGTTGGTGAAGAACGGGGTGTGACGGCCGCCTTCTTCCTTGCTCAGGACGTAAACTTCGCCCTTGAACTTGGTGTGCGGGGTGATGGTGCCGGGCTTGGCGATGACCTGGCCGCGGAGAATGTCTTCCTTCTTCACGCCGCGCAGCAGCACGCCGACGTTGTCGCCAGCACGGGCTTCGTCGAGAAGCTTGCGGAACATTTCGATGTCGGTGGCGGTCGTCTTCTGGGTCGGTTTGATGCCGACGATTTCGACTTCGTCCATCTTCTTGAGGATGCCACGTTCGACACGGCCGGTGGCGACGGTGCCGCGGCCTTCAATGTTGAACACGTCTTCGACCGGCATCAGGAAGGGCTGGTCGATGGGGCGCTCGGGGAGCGGGATGTATTCGTCCACGGCGTCCACGAGGGCAAGGATGGCCTTTTCGGCTTCCGCGTCGCCTTCGAGGGCTTTGACGGCAGATCCCTTGATGATCGGGATGGTGTCGCCGGGGAATTCATACTGGGTGAGGAGGTCGCGGACTTCCATCTCGACGAGTTCGAGCAGTTCGGGGTCGTCCACAAGATCGCACTTGTTCAGGAAAACCACCATGGCGGGCACGCCGACCTGGCGGGCGAGCAGGATGTGCTCGCGGGTCTGGGGCATGGGGCCGTCGGCGGCGCTGACGACGAGGATGGCGCCGTCCATCTGGGCCGCGCCGGTGATCATGTTCTTGACGTAGTCGGCGTGTCCGGGACAGTCGACGTGCGCGTAGTGGCGCTTCTCGCTCTCGTATTCCACGTGAGCGGTGTTGATGGTGATCCCGCGCTCTTTTTCTTCGGGGGCGGCGTCGATTTCGTCGTACTTCTTCGCCTGCGCCTTGCCTGATTTGGCGAGAATGGTGGTGATGGCGGCGGTCAGACTGGTTTTGCCATGGTCGACGTGGCCGATCGTACCGATGTTCACGTGCGGTTTGTCGCGCTTGAATGCTTCCTTAGCCATTTGATGGTCTCCTCGTTCTCTGTGTTAGGTGTTGTTTTTGTTAAAATGTTAAGTTCAATCCGGCTCGCCTCGCCGTTCGGCCTGCTTGCGGGGAAGATGGAGCCCATGACCGGGTTTGAACCGGTGACCTCGTCCTTACCAAGGACGTGCTCTGCCAACTGAGCTACATGGGCTTTATTCCTCGCGGAGCTGTGGCGCTTGGCCGGTCGGGCTTGCGCCCTTCCCGTCTTCCACGCCGTCTCCTTCCGCCTCAACGGCTTGTGGAATCGTTGATTAAATCGCCACGGACCATCTGCGAGCGATTTTTGCCGTCTGTCATCGCCGCTCGCCGTGTCAATATCTTCTGATATTGCCACAGCTCCCGACTTCGACATTCAGCAAAACTTGCTCGCGTCTGTCTCCGTGTCGCTTTAATCAACGATTCCGTAGGGCGAAAAACCCCTGAACCGAAGCCGGCCTTTCGGCAAGCACGATTTAGGGTCCGAATTTCACTCTTGGCTCGTAAAAGCGAGTGGGGAAGGTAGCAAATGCGCCGGGGCTGTCAAAAGGTTTTCTTAGGATTTTTCCAAGCGTGACGCTTGACCCGGTTCGCGCTACCGCGCGCTGCGGCGGCTGACGCGCGCCGCTTCGGTAGGGGGCGCTATTTGAAAATGAGGCGCTTTTTCGAAGGGGGATGGCATTTTCGCCTCCTCTCCCCCTCTTTCCTGAGTTCCTGATCTCTTCCCCCTCCTGGGTTTCCAATGGACCTTTCCTGATTTTCTGCGCGGGAGTGAAAATTTTCCTCGCCAGCGCGGAAGAACCCGCCTAAAAGGCTCTCCCTTTTTCGATGAGCCAAAAGATTCTCAGAATCGGCCTGCCTTCGGGCAGCCTCCAGGAGCCCACGCTGGCGTTGTTCGCCAAAGCGGGCTTCCATATTAATGTGCCGCGGCGTTCTTACAAGCCCGCCATTGATGACCCGGAGGTGGAAGTCCGCCTTCTGCGCGCCCAGGAAATCAGCCGGTACGTGGAGCACGGCTATCTCGATTTCGGCCTGACGGGCCGGGATTGGGTGGTGGAAAACGATTCGGACGTGGAGACGCTGGGCGAGCTGACTTTTTCCAAGGTGAGCAGCGCGCCGACGCGCTGGGTGCTCGTGGTGCCGGAGGATTCGCCGATCCGCTGCGCGCAGGATTTGCAGGGCAAGGTGATTGCCACGGAGGCCGTCGGCATGACACGCCGGTTCCTGGCGAAGAACGGCGTCGAGGCGAAGGTGGAATTTTCCTGGGGCGCCACGGAGGTGAAAGTGCCCGACCTGGTGGACGCCATTGTCGATGTCACCGAGACGGGCTCCTCGCTGCGGGCCAACAAGCTGCGCATTGTCGAGACGCTCATGGAGTCCTCGCCCCAGGTGATCGCCAACAAGGAGGCCTGGGCGGATGCCTGGAAGCGCACCAAGATGGAGACGCTCCTGCTCCTCCTCAAGGGGGCGCTCAATGCCCGGGACAAGGTGGGGCTCAAAATGAATATCGAAGAAAAGGCATTGCAGAATCTGCTCAATGCCCTACCCTCGCTCCGCAATCCGACCATTTCCCACCTTGCCCAAAGCGGGTGGGTTGCCGTCGAGACGGTGATCGACGAAAAAATCGTCCGGGAGATTATTCCCCAACTCAAGGCGCTCGGCGCCGAGGGGATCATCGAATACCCCCTCAACAAAGTCGTTTATTAAAAACGCTCTCAAACAGCCAAGTAGAACAGCAGTCACGTATGGGTTCCTTAAAGAAACGCCGCAAATCGAAAATCGCAAAGCACAAACGCCGCAAGCGGATGAAAGAAAACCGCCACAAGAAGCGTTTGCGCTACAAGAGCTAGTCGAGACCTTGGAGCCCATGAATCCGTGGAGAGAGCCTTTCCTTGCCGAACGGTTGCTCCCACGGGTTGTATCGGTCTGTTGCCGTTTCGTGATCGGAGCCGGTCTGCTGGCCGGCCCCCTCCCTTCCGCGGGAGTGGCTGCGCCTTTGGGCCGGCCACGCACGGCGGAGCATGCCGTCGCGACCGACTCCGAACGGACCCCCAAGCCACCGGCCGCGCCGGACGATTTGGGGTTGAGCCGGGAAGGGGAACGGAAGGCGCAGGCGCTGGCAGCGTATGCCCAAGGGCTTCTCGCAGAGGACGATGGGGATAACGACCGGGCGTTTGAAGCGTACCGGCGCTCCCTCGCGGCCGATGCCAACAACACGGAACTCTCCGTCAAGGTCGCCTTTGAACTGGCGCGGCGCGGCGAAGTGGCCGAGGGGATCGGGTTGCTGAAGGATGCGGCCAAAGCCGCGCCCAAGGACTCGCTCCCGCCGTTGTGTCTCTCCCAGATTTACGCCAAATTCCTCAAAAAACCGGCGCTGGCGATCAAACACGCCACCACCGCGATGGAGCTCGACCCCGGCAGCATCGGCCCGTATCTGGCGCTGATTGAGTTGTATTCCCAGGGGGGACAGGCGAAAAAGGCGGAGGAGATCCTCGAAAAAGCCCTCAAAAGCGATAGCGAGGACGCCGATTTCTGGCTCCAGCTTGCGGAACTCTGCACGCGCCTGGACGTCCAGGGGGAGGGGAGAGTCCTCCCGGAGAAACTCCGGCGGCTTAACCACCTCTTCCAAAAAGCGCTCGCCTACGATCCCGCGAACCCGGAAACGATCGTCAAGGCGGCCGACTTTTACTTCAACACCAAGCAGTTCGAACCGGCGATCCCCCTTTACCGCAAAGCCATCGCCGCGGAGGAGGAGCCCGGCTCCGAGGATGCCCTTTCCCTGCGCGACAAGCTGGCCCGGGCGTTGATGGATTCCGGTCACCGCGACCAGGCCCTGGGCGTGCTGCGGGCGATGGCGGACGACGCCCCCCAGCGGGCGGGAACCCAGGCGCTTCTGGGCGACGTCCATCTGTTGGACGGCCGTCTGGAAGAAGCGCTTGCGGCCTATAGGGAGGTGATCCGGCTGGATCCTTCCATCGCTCCGGCCTACCTGCGCGTGGCCGACCTGCAAATGCGCTTGAGCCAGAGTGAGCAAGCCCTGGCCACGCTCGCGGAAGCCCATAAGAAATTCCCCGGCGCGGTCCTGGTGACCTATTCCCTGGCGGCGACGCTTGCCCAGGCGCACCAATACGCGCAGGCTCTCCCGGTGTTTGAAGAGACCCTGCGCGAGGCCCCCGCCTCCAAGCCGAACCTCCTCAACGCCTCCTTCTATTTCGCCTACGGGATGGCGGCGGAACAGGCCGGAGAGCTGGAACGGGCGGCAGCGTTGCTCCAGAAGAGCATCGCGCTTGCCCCGGAGGAGGCGGCCCCGGCGCGCAACTACCTCGGGTACATGTGGATCGAGCGCGGGATGCACCTGCGCGAAGCGGGGGAACTGATCCGGCGCGCGCTGGCCCAGGAGCCCAAAAATGGCGCCTACCTCGACAGCCTCGGCTGGTATGATTACAAGATGGGCGATTATCCGCAGGCCACGGCGAACCTCCTGAAAGCCATCGCCGCCCTGCCGGAGCCGGACCCAGTGGTCTTTGAACACCTCGGTGACGCCTATGCCGCCTCCGGCGACGCCGCCAAGGCCCTCGATGCCTGGAAGAAAGCGCTGGCGCTCGACGCGGGCAACAAAGCCCTCGCGGCGAAGGTTGAAAAGGCGCAAGGAAAACCCTGAAATCGACAAAAGCGCCGCGAGCCGGTAGCCTCCTTTTTCTTTATGGTCAAAATTGCGCTGGAATACACGGGCGGCCTGCACACGGTCGCCACGCACGGCCCGTCCGGCCGAACCCTCGAAACCGACGCTCCCGTGGACAACCACGGCCGGGGCGAATCGTTCTCGCCGACCGATCTGGTGGCCGGGGCTCTGGGCGCCTGCATGGCCACGCTCATGGGGATTTACGCCGAATCCCATGGCCTCGACCTGAAAGGAATGCGGATCGAGGTTTCCAAGGAAATGACGCAGACGCCGCCTCGGCGCATCGCGCGGCTGACCACCGAAATCTGGCTCCCCGCCGGGGTCGCAAAAGATCCGGCCTTGGAACGGGCGGCTCTGACGTGCCCCGTCCATGCCAGCCTCCACCCGGAGGTGGAAAAGCCGGTGACGTTCCACTACGCGGAGTAAACCCCATGGCTGCTTTGATCCAGTGCCCCATTTGCGGGCGCGAAAATGATTTTTTTGCGGAACCGACCGGCCCCTTTTGTTCCTCGCGGTGCAAACAGATCGACCTTGGGAAATGGTTGGGGGAAGATTACCGGATCCCCGGGTCGTTGAGCCCGGAGGCGCTGGAGGAGGCCGGGGGAGATGGCCCGCCGCAGGAGCCTTGAATGGGGGAATCCCGGAAGGGGTCGCCGGTTTTCTCCGGCTTTGCTTGCGATTTTCCGCACCCTTCCCTACTCTGCCTTCCCATGACGCGTCCGTTTTTGATTGTGTGCCTGCTCTTTGCCGTCTTGGCGGGCGGGTGCGCCGTTTCCGCTCCCCAGCCGCAGCCGCGATTGTTGCACAAAGCCGACGTGTTGCCGCTGGCGCTCGATCCGGCGTTTTCCTTCCGCAAAACCAGTCTCTTCCTGCACGACAAGAAATTGGAAAAGCCGACAACGAGCCCGATGATCAGCTTCGAGCGCGAACGGCTCGGCTATCACGCGGTAGCGGGGGACGAGGTTGAGGCGCGCGAAGGGCACTACTTCCATTTCTGGTGGCGCGCGGAGCGGCCCGCCCATCTGACAGTCCGCCTGGAATACCGGCAGGAGGGGCTGGGCGCTTATGTCCAGGCCCAGGAGGTGGACGTATTTGCCGCCACCAAGAAAACCATCGAAACAAAGTTCACCGTGGTGGGAGATCGCTACCGGCAGGACGGCCGCGTGACCGCCTGGCGTGCGCTCCTCATCGAGAATGGGAAAATCGTGGCGCTGACCCAGTCATTCCTCTGGAATTAAGTCGATTGATGCCAGAAAACACCCCGGCATTCTTTTCGAAAAACCGCGTGCGGCCGTTTGACACGTTGCAAGGAAACCTCTTACATTCACCGCAGCAGTGAGTAATCAAAGCAGCATCCTTGTCGGTTGTTCCAACAAAGTCGTCTGGGTTCGGGTGGAGGGCAAAGGCTCCTTCCTCAACAGCTCCGGCTTGAAGGAGTTTGCCCGCGCCATGATCAACCGGGGCCACCGGGAATTTGTGGTCGATTTGCGCAATTGCCCCGTGATGGACTCGACGTTCATGGGGACGCTCGCGGGGATCGCTCTGCGGCTGCGGGAGATCGGCCAGGGAGCCTTGCATGTGATCCATTTGAACGAGCGCAACGGGGATCTGTTGCGCAACCTGGGGCTTGACCGGCTCTTCGCCCTCGATTTGTGCGGGGTCGCCCCCCTGCCCGAGGAGGCGGCAACGCAAACGGAGCCCATCGAGACGGACGCCGGCGGAGATCGCGCGGCGCAGGCCCAGACGATGCTGGAAGCGCATGAAGCGTTGGTGGAGGCCTCGCCGGGGAACCTGACCAAGTTTAAGGACGTCCTGGAGTATCTCAAACAGGACCTCGCCCACCCGGAATAGGGCGCGGCGGCCCCCCGGGCATTGACACCCGGAGCCGGTTCGGTAGGATCATTCCCACGCCTTGGGCGGCGTCAGGATACGGCGGATTTGCAGGACGGCGTTTCGTTTGTCCGCTCCGTAAACACTAGTGCCGCCTGCCTGGCAAAAACCTTTTTATGAGCAACCAGAATTTGAAACCAGAACCCGAAACGCCCGAGAAAGCCGAGGCTGAAGCCGGTGCGGAAGAGACGCAGATCCAGGCCGACATGGAGCGCTTCCGCGATCTGGCCATGCGCACCCAGGCCGATTTCGAGAACTACCGCAAGCGGTCCATCCGTGAAAGAGAGGAGGCGGTGAAATATGCCAACGCGGCCTTGATCGAACGGCTCATCCCGCTGCTGGACAACTTCGAACTCGGCCTCCAGGCGGCGCGCGCCGAAGGGAGCCAGGGGGTGATTCTCGGCTTCGAGATGGTGGCCAAACAGTTCCAGGAATTCCTCGCCGCCTCGGGCGTGGAAACCGTGGAGGCGGAAGGCAAACCGTTCGACCCGAACCTCCACGAAGCCGTCGGGCACGAGCCGAGCGAGACGGTCCCCGAAGGCGTCGTCATCCGGCAGCTCCGCAAGGGGTATAAATTGCGCGACCGCCTGATCCGGGCCGCCAACGTGTTTGTTTCCAAAGGCAAGGCATGACGGTGGACAAGCGCGACTATTACGAAGTGCTGGGCGTTTCGAAATCGGCCACCTCGGACGAAATCAAGAAAGCGTACCGGAAGCTCGCGGTGAAATTCCACCCGGACAAGAACCCGGGCAATCCCGCCGCGGAGGAGAAATTCAAGGAACTCGGCGAGGCTTATGACATCCTGATGGATGACAACAAGCGGGCCGCCTACGACCGGATGGGCCATGCGGCCTTTGCCCAGGGTACGGCCGGACCCGCCGATGCCGCGGGCGGCTTCCATGACCCCTTCGACCTCTTCCGGGAAGTCTTTGGCGCGAGCGGCGGCGGAGGCGGCGTTTTCGAGCAATTTTTTGGCGGCGGCATGGGCGGCGGAGGCCGCTCGAGCGACGGGCGCCAGCGCGGTTCCGACCTCCGCTACGATCTGCAAATCAGGCTGGAAGAGGCGGCCTTTGGCTGCGAAAAGGAGATCGAGATTTCCAAGCTCGACGCCTGCGCCAAATGCCACAGCACCGGCGCGGAGCCGGGCTCCAAAGTCACGACGTGCCCGACGTGCCGGGGGCGGGGCCAGGTGATCGCTTCCCGTGGGTTCTTCCAGGTGGCCCAGACGTGCCCGCGCTGCCGTGGGACGGGCCAGGCCGTTGCCAACCCGTGCAAGGCTTGCGGCGGCGAGGGGCGAACGGAAAAGAGCACCCGCATCAAGCTCAAGATTCCCGCCGGGATCGAAGACGGCGCGCGGCTGCGCAGTTCCCGCAACGGCGAGGCCGGGCTGCGCGGCGGCTCTCCCGGCGATCTCTACGTGGTCATCCACATCAAGGAGCACGCAGTCTTTGAGCGCGAAGAGGACAACCTTTATTGCGAAGTGCCCATCCGCTTTACCACGGCGGCGCTCGGCGGCGAGGTGAACGTGCCGACGCTGGAAGGCAAGGCGGCGCTCAAAATCCCGGCCGGGACGCAGAGCGGCACCCTCTTCAAGCTGCGGGGCAAGGGCATCCAGGTTCTCAGTTCCAGCCAGCGGGGCGACCTGATGGTGCGCGTCCTGGTGGAGGTCCCCAGCAAACTCAACGCCGAGCAGCGCAAGAAGCTGGAGGAATTCGCCGGCCTTTGCGGCGATGAAAACACCCCGTTGCACAAGAGCTTCTTCGAAAAAGCCAAAGAGTGGTTCAGTTAGCAGCCTGTTGAAAAAAGCCCAGCGGTGATCTTGCGCGTCTTTTGCGTGGGCGGCGCCCCGCCACCGCTTGATGCTGCACCACTTTGAATCGCACCCGTAAAATCCCGGGGCTTCATCTTTGATTTGCCACAAAGCGGCGGCTGGCGTTCAATAGGGGTTTTCCACATGGACCAGCAACTTGAACAACTCCGCGCCGAAGCGCTGGCGGCCCTCGCGGCCGCCGGGGACGAAGCCGCGCTCGAAGCCGTCCGCGTCAGCTACCTCGGGCGCTCCGGCAGCATCTCCGCCTTGAGCGAAGGGATGCGCACGCTCCCCAAGGCGGATAAACCCCGCATCGGCAAACTCCTCAACGACGTGCGCAGCGCCGTCACCACCGCCATCGAGGCCCGCAAGGCGGCGCTCGAAGCCGAGCGCGATGAGCAGGCGCTCGCCGGCGTCGATCTGTCGCTCCCCGGCACCCCGCTGCCCGTGGGCGCGATGCACCCGATCACGCAAATGCTGGAGCGGGCGATCGCCATTTTCCGCCAGATGGGGTTTGTGCTGGCCGACGGCCCCGACATCGAGGACGAGTGGCACTGCTTTGACGCCCTCAACACCCCGGCGGATCACCCGGCCCGCAACGAGCAGGACACGTTCTACCTGCCCGACGGCCGCCTCCTGCGCACCCAGACCTCCACCATCCAGGTCCGAACGATGGAGCGGATCGCCCCGCCCGTGCGCATTATCGCCCCCGGGTGCGTCTACCGGCGCGACGAAGCGGATGCCACGCACCTCGCCCAGTTCACCCAGATCGAAGGGCTCTACGTGGACGAAGGGGTGACGCTTGGGGATCTCAAGGGAACCATCGAATATTTCTTCCGCGAACTGCTCGGCCCCGACGCGCAGGTGCGGATGCGCCCCCACTTCTTTCCGTTCACGGAGCCGAGCTTCGAGATCGACATCAAGGCCGCCGCGCTGGGCAAGGGCGACCGCTGGCTGGAACTGGCCGGATGCGGCATGGTGGACCCGGCGGTTTTCCAGGAAATGAACCGCAAACGCGGCGACAACGCCTACGACCCGGAGAAGGTCACCGGGTTCGCCTTCGGTTTCGGCCTGGAGCGCCTGGCCATGATTCTGAGCGGCGTCACCGACATCCGCCTTTTCACCGACAACGACGTCCGCTTCCTCGCGCAATACAAGTAGCAAGCACCATGAAAGTTTCTCTCAACTGGCTCAAAGAATTGGTCGAAATCCCCGCCGACGTGGCGGCGCTCTGCGAACTGCTCACCAAGGCGGGCGTGGAAGTGGAAGGGATCGAGACGCGCGGCTGTGCGGTGGAAAAAGTGGTGGTGGCGCAGGTTCTCGAATCCCTCCAGCATCCCAACGCCGACCGCCTGAGCGTCTGCAAGGTGGCCGACGGCTCGGCCGAGCCGCGCCAGATCGTCTGCGGCGCGAAGAATTACAAAGTGGGCGACAAGGTTCCGCTCGCCCTGCCCGGCGCCGTCATGCCCGGCGATTTTAAGATCAAGGTCGGCAAACTGCGCGGCGTGGAAAGCGCCGGGATGATGTGCAGCGCCAAGGAACTCGGCCTCGCCGAAGACGCCGAGGGGCTCCTCATTTTGCCGCCGGAATCGGTCGTCGGCACGCCGCTTACGGAACTTTTCCCGGCGGAAACCATCCTGGATGTGGAGGTCACTCCCAACCGGCCCGACCTCTTGAGCCACGTCGGCATGGCGCGGGAAATCGCCACACTTCTGGGAAGTCCGCTCACGCTGCCAGCCGCCATTCTGGCCACGGCGGGGACCGGCTCGCAAGCGGCGGACGACATCGCGCTCGAAGCCCCGGAAGCCTGCCCCTTCTACACGGCGCGCCGCGTGCGCGGCGTCAAGGTCGGCCCCAGCCCCGCGTGGTTGCGCGGCAAGCTCGAAGCCGTGGGCCTGCGCAGCATCAACAACATTGTGGACGTCACCAACTACGTGATGCTGGAACTCGGCCAGCCGCTCCATGCCTTTGACCTGGCGCTCCTCAACGGCGGCATCCGCGTCCGCCACGCCGCCCCCGGCGAGACATTCCTTGCGCTCGACGGCAAGCCGTATTCCCTCGCGCCGCGCCATCTCGTCATCGCCGATTCCCGGCGCGCGCTGGCCATCGCGGGTGTCATGGGGGGCGAGGAGAGCGGCGTCACCGAGGCGACCCGTGATATTTTGCTCGAAAGTGCCTACTTCACCCCGTCCGAAATCCGCCGCACCTCGCGCGAATTGTCGCTTTCCAGCGACGCCAGCTACCGATACGAGCGCGGCATCGACCCGGCGGGCGTCCTGCCTGCTTCCGCGCGCGCCATCGCATTGATCCTGGAAGTCGCGGGAGGCGAGGCCGAGCCCGTCGCCCGCGCCGCCGGAGTGCCCCCCCGGTTTGAACCGGAGATTCCCTTCCGCCTCGCGCGCTGCCGCGCGGTGTTGGGGGCCGACGTTGCCGCCGAAACGGTGGACCGCATTTTGACCGGCTTCGGCCTCCGCAAGGCCGCGCAAGGCTGGCAGGCCCCGTCGTTCCGGCAGGATCTTACCCGCGAGATTGATCTGATTGAGGAAATCGCCCGCGTGATCGGCATTGAGGCCGTGCCCGCCCGCGAACAGACCCGCTTTACGGCCAGCACCGCCGCCGACTTGCGCCACGACCAGGCAATGCGCCTGCGCCGCCGCCTCTCCGCCCCCGGCCTCGGCTTCCACGAAGCCCGCAGCCTCACGCTGATTTCCGAAAAATCCCTGGCCGCCTTCCCCGTGGAGGAGATCCTGCGCGTGCGCAACCCGCTCAACGAAGACCAGGCGATCTTGCGCCCGAGCCTTCTCCCCGGCCTACTCCAGGCCCTTACCCGGAACGTCCGGCTGGGAACCGGCGACCTGCGGCTCTTTGAGATCGGCCGCATTTTCCGCGCGGGCGCTGCCGAGGAGCGCGCCTCGCTCGCGCTCGTCTGGAGCGGCGCGGCTGCCCCGGCCTCGTGGCGCGACGCCAAGCCGCGTCCGGCCGACTTCTTTGACCTCAAGGGGGCGCTTGCCGCGCTCGGCCTGGAAGGGATGTCCCTGGAACCGTCCACGCACCCGGCGCTCGCGCTGGCGGTGGAACTGCGCCGGGGCAAAGAAACGGTGGGGATTGCCGGCCAGCTTCTCCCGGCGCTCGCCCGCGGCCTCGACGCCACGGCCCCCGTGCTCGTGGCCGAGATCGGCCTCGACGCCTTCGAGCCCGCTCCCGCGGCGGGCCGGTTCACCGAATTGCCCAAATTCCCCGCCGTCACCCGCGACATCGCCCTGATCGTCCCGGCGTCGGTCCCGCACGCGCAGATCGAGGCCGTGCTGCGGAGCGCCCGCGAGCCGTTGCTGGCTGGGATCGAGCTTTTCGATGTTTTCACCGATCCCACGGGAGGGAAAATTCCGGCCGATCAAAAATCGGTCGCGTACGCATTGACATATCGCTCCAGCGAGCGGACATTGACGGCCGAAGAGGTCGCCCAGGCCCACCAAAGGCTCAAAGAGCGGCTGAAGGCGGAACTGCCGTTGAGCTTCCGCGAATGATCTTTCCCATTCCCTTTGGAAGCAAAGGAATCACTGATAAAAGCGATTTCTTAAAAATGCTTCCGCGATTTACCCTGCGGTGTTCGCGATTTAAGGCAGCAAATCCCGGGCCGATATCGATACGATTAAGGAGGCCAATGTGGCGCTCGCAAGGGCATGCCTTTACTGGTAGTCCGCACAGTGTTCCAGGTCATCCGCCGTTTCCCTGAGGGAACGGGTTACGCTCCTGAACGGCATCTGCGGGGTAATATGTGGCCTCTCCGGCGGAATCCCCGCCGGAGAGGCCCTTTCTTTGTCCCCACACATTGCTGCCCAAAATAAACGGTATCCATCATCAGCTTGAACGGTCAGCACACGATCCAGACCAGTTCGGGGGGGGCGGTTCAATTTCCCTTGCCCCTCAAGCCTGTTTTGGACAACTGTTTCAACGATGCGAAGAATCAAACTCAGTATGATTTCTGTATTGTTGCCAGCCCTTCTGTGGTTTTCCATTGGGGATGGTTTTGCGAAAGATATCGAGGTAAAGAATGCATATCTTTCCTTGCGGGTGGATACGGCCACCTCGTTGGTGCAGGTTGCTGACCTCAAAACGGGTACTGTTTACGAGCAACTGCCTGATTTTGACATTCATAAAATCAAGAATGTTGCGGTTGCAGTTCAGGACAATGGGCGGGCGGTGCATGTCTCCTTTTCCTTCGATCAGATCGCGATGTCGCTCAAATACAGGTTGGCACAGGACTTGCCAGTGGTCGACGTGACGCTGGAAATCGCCCCTGATCAGAAGATCAGCCATGTGACGTTCCCTGTGCCGTTTACGGTTTGCGGGAAGGGGTTCGAGTGGCTTCTGCCCCAGGGGTATGGAATGTTATATAAAGTGGACGAGCCGGAGCTGCCTGAAAGGTGCCCCAACGCCATCACCAAGCAATGCGCGGAATGGGCCGGATTGTTGCAGCCCCAAACCGGCGAGGGGTATACGCTGATAATCAAAGACTTTTATAATGGCGCGTTTTTACTGAAACGAAAAGAGGTCGCCGGCAAAGCCGCGTTGGTCCCAGAGCTGTCATTTGGAGGGTACCTTGGGAAGTTCCAGGAGCCGCGGTCGGTGACATACATTTTTCAGCAAAACGGCGGCTATGTGAATATCGCTTTGAACTACCGTAAATACCTCAAAGAAACTGGGCATTATCGGAGTCTGGAAGAAAAGCAGAAGGATAACCCGGCCATTGGAAAGTTGCGAGGTGCCCCGGTGTTTTGGATTTATCCCAGCCGCACTTCTGGAGCAGATCTTGTTTTAAAAATCCTCGACGATATGGCGGCTTCGGGCATGGACAAGGGGATTTTGGGGCTGGGGTTCAACTTTTACATCAACCCCGAGCAGGCCCGAAAGATCCAAGAAAAGTTCAACTATGTTGTCGGGATCTATGACAATTACTTCGACGTCATGCCGAAGGAATGGTGGAGTGATGCGGACCCGACGAAAATGGAGTGGCTGGAACGCTACAAGCGAATCGGTCGGATTCCCGAGGATGTCGCGCTAAATGAACGTGGCGAGCAGCGCTTCAGCCCTGGACCCAAAGCGAACCGGTATGTCGGCTCGCCGGCTACCAGTCTTGTGGCGGCCAAGGAACGGCTCGAAGCGGAATTGCACGATTACCGGTTTACCTATCGGTTTTTCGATGTCAGCCCGGGAGCGGCGCTGTGGCTAGACCAGGATTTCAATCCCCAACATCCGGTGACCCCAAAACAATCGATGGAATCGCGCCTGCAACTGTTCAAATACTTCTACGATCATGGCGTGATTCTAGGTGGGGAGGGTGGTGACGCTTGGGCGACGCCGTACTTTACGGTCAGTGAAGGCGGGATGAGCGTCTATCACATGGTGGGGCGGTTGGACCCGGTGGCGCCCAATGAGGATTTTAAAAACTTCAACATGTCGCCGCAGAAAAGAGTGCCAGCAAATGGGATTGTCTATGGCGACGCCCGGGTGGCCACCTGGGCCTGGGGTGACAATACTCTTTTGCAACCCGAATACCTGCTTAAGAAGGACCTCTTCAATATCTTGTACGGAACCGCGCCTTCCTACCACATCGACAACCGAACCTATTGGAAAAACAAAGACAAAATCCTCGAGTCATATAAGCGGGTTGTGCCTGTTTATGAAAAACTGTTTGGGGCAGCTTTGGTGAATCATCGTTGGTTGACGCCCGACAGGAATGTTCAACAAACCGAGTTTTCCAATGGGTGGCACGTCGCCGTTAATTTTGGCAGTTCAGCGTTTACGCTGGATGGCCGTGTGACGATTGCGCCCATGGGTTTTCATATGTGGCAGGAAACACCGCCAAAGGGCAGGTAGAAAGCTGAATCGCTTGAGGATGGGACGCAGCAACATGCGCCTCCGAGCATCCTCCAGAGCCGGGTGTCGGGTTCTCCCAATTTCCGGGCCACCGCCCATATCCCCCCCTTTCTCATTTTCGGGCTTCCTAAAAGAGCCCGGCCTGATTAGGTTTTTCCCCGACCCGCTCTTCCGCGTTATGAATCCCAAAATCCTGGTTGCCGACGATGAGCCGGATGTCTTGAACCTCGTGGCCGCCAACCTTCGGGCCGCCGGGTTGGACGTCCTCCAGGCGCAGGACGGCCCCTCGGCCCTGGCCGCCGTGCGCGAAGAGGCTCCAAACCTCCTCATCCTGGACCTGATGCTGCCCGGCATGAGCGGCCTGGAAATCTGCCGCGCGCTCAAGGCCGACCCCGCCACCGCCGCGCTCCCCATCCTGATGCTCACCGCCAAGGCGGAGGAAGTGGACCGCATCGTCGGCCTGGAACTCGGGGCCGAGGATTACGTCACCAAGCCCTTCAGCCCCCGCGAACTCGTCCTGCGCGTGAAAAACATCCTCAAGCGGAACGGGAAACCGGAATCCGGCGGCGACCGGCTCGTCCAGGGCGGCATCATCCTCGACCGGCAGCGCCTGCAAGTCACCGTCGGCGGAATGCCGGTCGATTTCACCGCCACGGAGCTGAAACTCCTCACCCTCCTGATGGAACGCCGGGGGCGGGTCCAATCGCGCGAAGTCCTGCTCAACGACGTCTGGGGCTACGAAAGCGTCATCGACACCCGCACCGTGGACACGCACATCCGGCGGCTTCGGGAAAAACTGGGAGCCGCTGCGGACTGCATCGAAACCGTGCGCGGCTTTGGCTACCGGATCGTGGAATGAACTGGGATTCCTGCCTTTTCCTTGCCTTCCTGGTCCTTGCCGTCTCTTATTTGCGCCACCGCCACCAGACGCGCGCCCAGTGGCGGCAGGTGGGGCGGATCATCGACGCCATTGCGCGGGGCGAGCGGCCGTCGAGCTTTATCCTGCACGGCGAGAAAGCCTACCGGCGCATCGGGCTGGGGCTGGAGACGCTCGCGGACCAGCGCGACCGGCTGGAAAGCCAGATCTCCCGCGAAGGGTTCAATCTCCAGGCCATCCTCGCCAGCATGCGGGAGGGGGTCATCGTCGTGGATACGGACCGCGTTATACGGCTCGTCAACGATTCCTTCCTTGGCCTCTTCCATTTGCGGACCTCGCCGGTGGGCCGGGGCAGCCTGACGACCCTGCGCGACGCGTCGGTGGAGGGCGTCCTGCGCCAAGTCCTCGCCGAGGGGGAGGCGCAATCCCGCGAAATCACGCTCTCCCATCCCAGCCGTCACCTGGCCATGAGCGCCGCCCCCGTGCGGGACGAAGCGGACGGCATTCTCGGGGCGGCCGTCACCTTTCACGACATCACCCGCATCCATCAGTTGGAGGAAGTCCGGCGCGATTTCGTCGCCAACGTCTCCCACGAGCTGCGCACCCCGTTATCCATCTTCCAGGGCTACGTCGAGATGCTGCGCGAGCACCCGGACCTGCCGCGCGAAGAGATCGGCAAGACCCTGCAAATTCTCTCCAAGCACTCCACCCGGCTCAACGCCCTCGTCGAAGACCTGCTCACCCTCGCCCGGCTGGAATCGCGCCGGGATGAACTCGAACGCGAGCCCATCGACCTCGCCGCGTTCCTGCGCGGCGTGGAGATCGACTGGAAGCTCAAGTTCCAGGGAGCCCGCATCCAGTTTGACGCGGAGGTCGCGCCGGAGCTTCCCGCGCTCTGCGGCGACACCTTCCGGCTGGAGCAAGTCTTCAACAACCTGCTGGAGAACGCCCTCAAATACACACCGCCGGAGGGAGCCGTCACGCTCCGGGCCCAGCGTGCGCCCGCCGCCGACGGAACGCCCGGCAGGGACGTGGAAATTGAGGTCCGCGATACCGGCAGCGGCATCCCGCCGGCCGACCTCCCCCATATTTTCGAGCGTTTTTACCGGGCCGACAAAGCCCGCAGCCGGGCGATGGGGGGGACGGGCCTCGGGCTCGCCATCGTCAAACACATCGTGCAAAGCCACGGAGGCAGCGTCCGCGCCGAGAGCAAAGTGGGCGGGGGAACCGCGTTTTTCATCCGGCTGCCCGGCGTCCAAGAAGACGCGGAGGCGCGGGAAAGGGGAGACGGGGAGACGGGGCGTCAATGTGCGGACAAGCTGTCCCGCTCTGGTCCCTTTACCACGAAGTAGGCATACGGGTCGCCCGTTTTGTGCCCCCGGCGCGGTTCCAGGTCCAGTTCTTCATAGGCGGCATCCAGCGTCTCGGGCCGCCGGGCAGACGCGCTGGAGATCGGCCGCTTCCACCCCTTCGATGCGCACCGTTTTGAGCCGCGCGGTTTCCCCCCGCACCAGCGTCACCGCGTGGGGGCGGACGCCAAAGCGCTCGGACAGGAAGCGGAGCAGTTCCGCGTTGGCCTTCCCTTCCACGGCGGGGGCTTTCACCTTCACCTTGAGGCGGCCGCCCAGCCAGCCGACGATTTCGCTGCGCGGGGCGTTGGGAGTGGTTTGGAGCGTGAGGGTCAGGGCCATGGCCGGGGAAGCGTAGCCCAAAAATTTGCCATTTTCTACACTTGATGTTGCTGCGGGGAGGGGGCATGTCTTAGACCTTGTGAAAAAAATGCCCGAAGGCCATCTTGCGCATCTTTTTGCCGCGGGCAGCGTCGCTCGCTGGGCCTGTATGCACCGAATACAGGCGCTGCACTCGGCTCCTTGCCCACACCCAAAATCTCCTGCAAACTGTCCATCGTTCATTATTTCAACAGGCTGTTAGGGAATCCCTAATGGGCCGCCAAGGGCTGCTTTTCCACCAGGTTTCCATGCTTTCCCGTCACTTTTTTGCCTATGCGGTTGTTGCCAGCTTGTTAGCCGTGGCTGGCGTCTTTGGTCTTTGGGCTATTACCCGCCCGCCCGCCCCGTTGAGTCCCGAACTGGAAACCCCCAAGCTGGCGCTGGAACAGGCATCCCCGGAGTTGCGCAGCCGCCCCCTCTTTTTCACCCCGGCGGCCCTTCCCCTGCTCCAGAAACGTTGGGGGGAGTGGGGGCCGGCGTTTGGCGCAGCCGCCCCATTGCCCGGGCAACTTGCCACGGAGTTTGAAGCCACCCTCCCATCCCCCAAAGCGTGGCGTGTCCTGGACCGCAAGTGGCATTTCGGCGCGGTTCTCCTGGCGGGCGATCCCGCCGCGTTCCGCCCGCTGCTGGACCATTTGCGGCACGCCGCCGACTGGACGCTGACCCGGGTGGACCCCGCGAGCTATCTCTTTGAACGCAGCCCGGCCAAGGCGTGGACGGTGGCGGGCGTGCCGCCCGTGCTGGAGGGATACCAGAGTCACAGCCCAAAGGAGCAGCAGTTCGCGCGCATCCAGATCGCCCACCGGCTGATGTTTTTGGAGGAGATGCCAGCAGCCAAGGGGCTTCTGGAGGAAGTGCTGGCCCGGGAGCCGAAATCCAGGGAGGCGTGGACGGAGATGGCCTATTGGCATGGAATGGCGGGCCAATGGGCCGAATCGTGCCAAGCCGCCGAACGCGCCCTGGCGCTGAGCGGCAGCTACCGCCCGGCGCAGACGGCCAAGGCCCAGGCGTTGGAGGCGGAGGGGCGATTTGACGAGGCGCTGAGGCTCACACGCGCTCTCTACGCCGCCGCGCCCGCCAATCCCCAAATTCTCCTGCTCCATGCCAAAGTGACCCACGGAGCCCATTCTTTTCAGGAAGAAATCGAAGTGCTGCAACGCTTGATCGGCCTGTTGCAGGGGCGTTCGCAATCCGTGGGCTTCTGGCAGCTCTACCTGGGGCAGGCCTACGCCGCCACCGGCAGCGCCCTGCTGGCCGAGGAGCAGTTCAAAGCCGCGCTTCAGGACACGAGCCTGGGGGAGTCCGACCGCGACTTCGCCACCAAAGCCCTGGACCGGCTCGAAATGAAAGCGGACACGGTCAACACCGTCAGCGCCGCCCCCACGCCTTCTCCATCTTCTCTGCTTGACGCTCCTGCCTACCGCCCCTAGGTTAAACGGATTGTCTGAGGCGTGAGTGGGCTTAGCCCCACTCTTTTTTGTCTCTGGGCATCACGTTTTTTTATGAACAGCGATCTCATTTCTGGGTTGGATTATTTTGAACGCGAGAAAGGCATCAAGCGCGAGGTGCTTGTTGAGGCCGTGCAAAACGCCTTGCTCTCCGCGTCCAAGAAGGCGATTGGCCCCGCACGGGAACTGCGCATCGAAGTCGATGGCAAGACCGGGGAAATCCGCGCCCTTGCCAATTTGCTCGTGGTGGAGACCGTGCAGAATCCCCACGATGAAATCTCCCTCTCCAAGGCGCGCGCCATCAAGCCCTCCGCCGCCCTGGGCGAAGCCATCGAGATCGAAGTGACCCCGAGGAACTTCGGGCGCATCGCGGCGCAGACCGCCAAGCAGGCCATGATGCAGCGCATCCGCCAGGCCGAGAAAGAGATGGTCTACGACGAATTCAAAGACCGCGCCGGAGAGATTGTCAGCGGCACCGTGCGGCGCTTTGAGCGCTCCGACGTCATCATCGACCTCGGCAAATTCGAAGCCGTCATGCCCTCGCGCGAGCGCGTCCAGACCGAAGACTACAACGTTGGCGACCGGATCCGCGCCTACGTCGTCGCCGTCGAAGTCGGCCCCCGCGGCCCCGAAATCATCCTTTCCCGCAGCCACCCCAACTTCGTGCGCCGCCTCTTCGAAACCGAAGTGAGCGAAATCGCCGACAAAACCGTGGAAATTCGCGGCGTCGCCCGCGAAGCCGGCTACCGCACCAAGATCGCCGTCTTCAGCGCCAACGAAAAAGTGGACCCCGTGGGCGCGTGCGTCGGCATGAAGGGTTCCCGGGTGAAAAATATCGTCCGCGAACTCAACAACGAAAAAGTGGACATCATCCGCTGGAGCGCCGACACCAAGGAATTCGTTCTCGAAGCGTTGAAGCCCGCCAAAATCAAGAGCGTCACCCTCGACACGGAGAAACGGGCCGTCCACATCCGCGTGGATGAAGACCAGCTCTCGCTCGCCATCGGCAAGCGCGGCCAGAACGCCCGGCTCACCTCCCGGCTGCTGGGCTGGGACATCAACATCGAGAAAGACGAAACCGCCAAGGAAGCCTTCGCCCAGAGCGTCACCAAAGCTGCGGCATCCCTGGCCGCCTCCCTCAAGATCGACGCGGCCATCGCCCGCAAACTGATCACCGCAGGCATGAACAGCGCCGAAGTGATCGTGGGCGCGGAGCCCCAGGACATCGCAGACGCCACAGGCGTCGACCTCGAACAAGCCCAGGCTATTTACAACGCGGCCCAGGCGGAATATCAAAAAGGAGCGACCCGGGCCTAACCCGGGCCTCATGAAGCCGCCGCATTCCCGTATTTTTTTCAATTTATAATGGCAACCCGAGCAACTCCCAATCCTCACGGCGCAAAGCGACCCACCTCCCGCAAACCCACGGGAGCCAGAGGCGCGCCTGCCCGCGCAGCGGGCAAGCCAGAAGCAGCCAAGCCAGAAGAGGCCAGCCCCGCCGAGCCCAAACCGGCTCCCGTTGCTCCGCCGGAGACGGTCTCGTTGATCGAAAAAGAAAAACCGGTCCGCCGGCGGTCCGCCGCCTCCGGGTTCCGTCCGTTTTCCGCCCTCCCGCCGATCTCCCGCATCCTCGCCCCCGAACCGCCGCCCCAGCCCGAACCGGAGGAACCGGCCGCGCCCGCCGCCCCGGAGGCAGAGCCCGCCGCAGAGCCCGCCGCCGCAGAGCCCCGGGTGATCGCCGCCGAAGAAATCAAGAGCGACGAAAAAATCATCCACATCAAGCCGCCCATCACCGTCAAGGAACTGGCCACCCAGCTTGGCTTGAAACCCTTCCAGCTCATCTCCGAGCTGATGGAGATGAACATTTTCGCGGCCATCAACCACACCCTCGAACCCGAAATCGCCGCCAACCTCTGTAAACGGCACGGCTTCGTCTTCGAGAAAGAAAAGCGCAAGGAAGGCGGCGGCGTCCACAAAGTGGAACCCGTCGTCGAAGCGCCCAAACCGCCGCCGCCCCCCCAAAAGGACGAACTCAAAAACCGCGCCCCCATCGTCACCTTCATGGGGCACGTCGACCACGGCAAAACGTCGCTGATGGATTATATCCGCAAATCGCGCGTCGCCGCGGGCGAAGCGGGCGGCATCACCCAGCACATCGGCGCGTATACCGTCGAATCCAACGGCAACACGATCACCTTCCTCGACACCCCCGGCCACGCCGCGTTCACCGCCATGCGGGCTCGCGGGGCGAACGTCACGGATATCGTTGTCCTGGTCGTCGCCGCCGACGACGGCATCATGCCGCAGACACTGGAGGCCATCAACCACGCCAAAGCCGCCAAAGTCCCCATCGTCGTCGCCATCAACAAAGTCGACCTCCCCTCGGCCAACATCGACCGCGTCAAAGGCCAGCTCCAGGAGCACGGGCTGACCCCCGAAGACTGGGGCGGCGAAACCATCGTCTGCCCGGTTTCCGCCACCAAGGGGACCGGCGTCGATCACCTGCTGGAAATGTTGCTTCTTCAGTCCGAAATGCTCGAACTCAAGGCCAGCCCGTCGGTCTCCCCGCGCGGCACCGTCATTGAGGCCCAGGTCGAGCCCGGCCGCGGCCCCACCGCCACCATCCTCGTGCGCATGGGGACGCTCAAAGTCGGCCAGCCCTTCATCTGCGGCAACTACTCCGGCAAAGTCAAATCCCTCATCGACGACAAAGGCAGCCATGTCAAACAGGCCGGCCCCTCCACCCCCGTGCAAGTGCTCGGCTTCGTCGGCCTCCCCAACGCGGGCGACGAACTGCTCGTCATGGAGAGCGACAAAGCCGCCAAAGCCTTGAGCGAAGAACGGCTTAGCGAACACCGGGAAGAGAAGCTCGCCGCCCCGCGCGGCCGCGCCACCCTGGAAAACCTCTTTGCCAGCCTCGCCGCCGACGCCCGGAAATCGCTCCGGGTCGTCCTGAAAGCCGACGTGCAGGGCTCCCTGGAAGCGCTCGTCGCCTCCCTCAACCAGATCCAATCGAAGAAAGTCGACCTCGAAATCATCCACGCCGCCGTCGGGCCGATCTCGGAATCCGACGTGCTCCTGGCCACCGCCTCCAACGCCGTCATCATCGGCTTTGGCGTGAAAGTCGAGAACACCGCCTCCAGCGCCGCCAAGCGCGAAGCCATCCAGATCAAGCTCTACTCCATCATTTACGAACTGCTCGACCAGGTGAAAGAAGCCATGGCCGGGTTGCTGGAGCCGGAACTGCGCGAAAGCGTCATCGGCCACGCCGAAGTCAAGCAGGTCTTCCAGCTCACCAAGGGCATCGTCGCCGGGTGTTCCGTCACCGACGGCCGCATCAGCCGCACCGCCCGGGCCCGCGTCCTGCGCCGCCGCCAGCCGATCTACGATGGCAACATCGCCACCCTGCGCCGGTTCCAGGACGACGTCAAAGAAGTCCGCACCGGGCTGGAATGCGGCATCAAACTGGGCGATTATACCGAATACGAGCCCGGCGACATCATCGAGTGTTACACGCTCGAAAAATTCACCCAAAGCCTGTAGGAAAAAGAGCCTTTAGCCGTCACGCCGGGAGCGGGTTTCCTCGAGAATCCGCCGCGTCTGCGAGGCTTGTATTCCGTTATTCGCCATGAAGCATCGTCTTGTCCGAGTCAACGAACTCATCAAACGGGAGCTGGGCGACCTGATTGCCCGTGAGCTGACCTTCACGCAACTGGTCACCGTGCAGGAAGTCGACATCACGCCCGACCTCAAGCACGCCCACGTGTACGTCAGCGTCCTGGGCGACGACCCCGCCGGGGCGCTCGCCAAGCTCCACGAGCGCCGCAAAGAATTCCAGCATCTCCTTTCGCGCCGGGTCATCCTCAAATACACCCCGCACCTCCACTTCCAGCTCGACACCACCGTCGAGCGGGGCGACCACATCATCGACATCCTCCAAAGCCTCGACATCCCCGAAGACGAGCCGAAAAAGGAGGACGAGGAGGGGGAACACGAAGGCTGACTTCCCTTGCGATGATTCTTTCGATTTCACACAAAGGCACGAAGGAGGGCTTGAGCCCATTGGCTTTGCGTGCCTTCGTGCCTTCGTGTGAAAACCCAGAAGCGCGCCATGTTTCAGCGGGCGGCGTAATCTCTTTCATCATCCCTTCGTGTGAGCCATGGGAAAGGAGGGTCGCATGAGCACGAACTGCACCCTTGCCCAGATCGCCGAAGCGCTCCGGTCCCACCGGCGCTTTGTCGTCATGAGCCACGTGCGGCCCGATGGTGACGCCATCGGTTGCGCCGTCGCCCTCGCCCTCTGCCTCCGGGAACTGGGCAAAGAGGCGGTGGTTTGGAACGACGACGGCCCCCTCGAAAAACTGGCCTTTTTGCCGGGCAGCGATCTCATCCAGAAACCGCCGCGCCAACCCGAAGACTTCGACGTGGTCCTCGTCGTGGACACCTCCACCCAGCCGCGCCTGGGCGACAGCCGCGCCGCCGTCGGCCATGCCAAGCTTTGGATCAACCTGGACCACCACGTTTCCAACACCGGCTTTGGCGATCTCGTCTACATCGACCCCGCCGCCCCCGCCGCCGGACAGATCGTCTTTGAACTGATTCGGGCCGCCGGGTTCCCGCTCACCCCCGCCATGGCCGACAACCTCTGGGCCGCCATCGCCACCGACACCGGCTCCTTCCAGTATTCCAACACGACCGCCCGCACCTTCGAGATTGGCGCCGCACTCATCCAGGCGGGCGTCCAGGTCGGCAAAATCTCCGAGCGGCTTTTCCAGACCCATCCGCGCCGCCGCATGGAACTGCTCCGCGCCGTATTGAACATCACGCGCTTTACCTGCGAAGACCGCGTTGCCAGTTGCGCCCTCCCGCGCGCCACCGTCGCGGCCATCGGGGCCACGCCCGAAGACACCGAAGGGCTCATCGACACCCTGCGCGGCACCGAAGGCGTGCTCGTCGCCGCCTTTTTGGAAGAGATAGAAGGGGGCCAAGTCCGCATCTCCACCCGTTCCAAAGACCCGCGCTACGACGTCTGCAAAATTTGTGCACAGTTCGGCGGAGGCGGCCACACCCTCGCCGCCGGAGCCCGCGTCTCCGGCACCCTCGCCGAAGTCGAAGCCAAAGTATTACAAGCCATTTCCGATGCAATCCACCAACCTTGACGGCATTCTCATCGTCGACAAAGCCCCCGGCATGACCTCGCACGACGTGGTCGCCATCGTTCGGCGGGCCCTCGACACCAAAAAAGTCGGCCACTGCGGCACCCTCGACCCCCTGGCAACCGGCCTGCTCATCGTCGTCATCGGCCGGGGCACCAAAATCCAGGACCTTCTTATGAGCGAGGACAAGGAATACGTCGGCACCCTCAAGCTGGGCGAAACCACCTCCTCCCAGGACGCCGACGGAGAGCTTCTCGAAACCCGCCCCGTGCCCGCGTTGACGCCCGAGCGGATCGACGCCGCCTTCGCCAAATTCGACGGCGACTTTTACCAGATGCCGCCGATGGTATCCGCCATCAAAAAAGACGGCGTGCCCCTGTACAAACTCGCGCGCCAGGGCAAAACCATCGAGCGCGAGCCCCGCTTTGTCCACATCTTCGCCCACGAGATCAAGGCCATCGCGCTGCCGGAAGTGGAATTTCGCGTCGTTTGCAGCAAAGGCTTCTACGTCCGCACCTATGCCGCCGACATCGGCGACGATCTCGGGTGCGGTGCGCACCTGAAAGCCCTGCGGCGCACCAAGAGCGGCAAATTCACCCTGGAGTACGCCGTCACGGTGGAGGATCTGAAAACCAAGCCGAGAGCCGAAATCGTCGCCAAAATGTTGAGCTTGCCGACGGTTTCCCGCATGCGCGGAGCGTGAGGAAGAGGATAGATGATAGAGAGATAAGAAACATTGAGAAATTCCAAGCAAGCCACGGAAGCTCTATAATCTCTCCCCTCTATAGTCTATAGTCTTCTTAGCCATGCGTATTCACCACGCCATCGCCGAACTTGCCACCGTCCCCGGGCCGGTTTGCCTCGCCATCGGCGTCTTTGACGGCGTCCACCTGGGGCACCAGGCCGTCATCCGGCGCGCCCTTGCCGACGCCCAAGCGGTGGGCGGGAGCGCCGTGGCCGTCACCTTCCAGCCCCACCCTCTGCGCGTCACCCGGCCCGGCGACGCCCCCCGGCTGCTCACCTCCACCGCCCACAAGGCCCTCTTAATGGAGCAGCTCGGCGTCCGCGATCTGCTCATCGTCCCCTTCAGCCTCGAGTTTGCCGCGCTGCCGCCGGAAGACTTCGTCCTCGAACTCCATGCCGCCTGCTCCCCGTTGCGCGAGATTTGCGTCGGCCACACCTGGGAATTTGGCAAAGGCCGTGCGGGCAACCTGGCCCTCCTTAAAACCATGGGCGACCAGCTTGGGTTCGACGAAGTCGGCATCCCCGCCGTGGAAATCGACGGCGAAGTCGTCAGCAGCACCCTCATCCGGGCCGCCGTGGAAGCGGGCGACCTTGCCAAGGCCGCGCGGCTGCTGGGGCGGGACTTTGCCATCCTCGGCACCGTCGTCCCGGGAGACCAGCTCGGGCGCACCCTCGGCTTCCCCACCGCCAACCTGAGCGCCCACAACGAGCAATTTCCCCCCAACGGTGTTTATGCCGTGGAAGCCCTGCATGCCGGAAAGACCCTCCCTGGCGTCGTCAACGTCGGCGTCCGCCCCACCATCCCGGGCGCGACCGGCCAGCGGTTGCTCGAACTCCACTTGATTGACTTTGCTGCCGACCTGTATGGGCAGGATGTGGAAGTCGTCTTCCGGCGCTTTCTGCGGCCGGAGCAAAAATTCGCCGGGCTCGACGCCCTCAAAACCCAGATCGCCTGCGACGTGGCCCGCGCCCGCGAGGTGCTGGGGGTTTAGAGCGGCTTAAGTTTTTCTGTAGCGGCGCTCCCCTCTCTTGATTCGGAAATTCTTTTCGAGAAATGCGATAACCGCAAAAAAGGGAGACATCGTTCCATTTTTTGAGCCTTTTGCGCTTTTTTGCGGTTAAAATTTCCCCGATAATCCCCCCGTGTTCCAGATCACCCTCCTCGGCAGCGGCAGCGCGGGCAATTGCGCCCTGCTCGAATCGGACGGCTGCCGCCTGCTCATTGACGGGGGCCTCAGTGCCAAACAGATCACGCTGCGGCTCGCGTCCGTGGGGGTCGATCCCTCGATGCTCAACGGCATCCTCCTCACCCACGAGCACACCGACCACGTGGCCGGGCTGCGCGTCCTGTGCAAAAAAAATCCGATCCCCGTCTACTGCACCCGGCTCACCGCCGAAGTCCTCCGCAAAGATCCCCTCGCGCTGCACCCCGATGTGCGCCAGTTCCAGGCCGGGGCCGAGTTTGCCATCCAGGACATCACCGTCCGGACCTTCTCCGTCCCGCACGACGCCGTGGACCCCATCGGTTTCGCCTTTCACCATGGCAGCGCCTCCCTAGGCTTTTTGACCGACCTGGGCAAATGCACCAACCTGGCGCGGGAACGAGTGCGCGGCGTCAGCACGCTGGTCATCGAGACCAACCACGACGAAAAAACCCTCCAAAACGATCCGCACCGCCCCTGGGCCTTGAAACAGCGGATCATGTCCATCCACGGCCACCTCTCCAACGCGGCGGCCGCCGCCGAACTCGCCGGGCTCCTTGAACACGGCCTCCAGCGGGCCATCCTCTGCCACTTGAGCCGCGACTGCAACTCGCCCGAGCTGGCCTTGAACGAAGTCCGCACCCGGCTCGCCGCCTCGGGAGGAGCATCCTCCGTGGAAGTCTACTGCGCCACGCAAAAAGAAGTCAGCCCTTCATTCGCCATTTGCCGCGGGGAAAAAGCCCCGGTTTAGGGCGGGTTCATTTTTTCTGTAGGCGCACAACAGCCTGCGCCGCCCGCAAATCATCCGCCTTCCGCCTTGCCCTGCGCAAAAACCCCGGCGTCCTACTGTCCGTTTATTTCTGAAAGATGGTATTATACCAAGATATTGCCCGAGGAAGCGACGCCGAAAAATCGGAAAAGGGGCCGGAATTATGAAATGTAATTACCTGACAGGACACTAGAGCGGTTTCGGTTTATTTTGTCGTATGCTCTTCGGCGGCGAGAGTCGCTGTGCGTCTTTTTGCGCTTGGGCTGTATTTACAAATACAGCCGCTGCGCTCAAAAAGCCCCGCATCAACCCTCGGCGCTCTCAGATCATTGCGACAAAATAACCCAAAAACGCTCTAGCGGTTTAAATTTTGTTGTTTACACGCTGCTCGGCGGCGCGGGCCGATGCGCGGTCTTTCAAGCTCGGGCAGTATTGAAAAATAGAGCCGCTTCGCTTGAAGAGTCCGCGCATCAACCCACGACGCTCTCGCATCATTGTAAACACTTCAATTTCAAACGCTCTAAAGGCAGCGCGCCCCCGCTCTTCCTACATCACCGGGCGCAGTTGGATGGAATCGAAGGTCGATTCCCCGGCCTGCAGGTCGCTGACGATGACGAGGTTGTCGCCGTGATGGACATGCCCCTGTTTGCGCAGAAGCTGGACGGCGGCCTCGATGGTCTGCTCCGGGTCGGCGGCGAACGGGAGCAGGATCGGCACGATGCCCCAGTTGAGCACGATTTTGCAGCAGACCTCCATGGTGTTGGAGAAGGCGAAAATGGGCGAATGCTCGGGGCGCTGGGCGGAAACGTAATCCGCCACGCGGCCGCGCCGGGTGAAGACGACGACCTTGCTGTTGCGCAGGGAATTGGCCAGTACCACGGCGGAGTGCATGGTGCGCTGGCGGTTCTCGGTATAGAAAGCCTCGGCGGCATAGCCCGCGCCGCCGCTGCGCTCAATGCGGGAAGCGACGCGGTGGAGCGTCTCGACGCATTTGACCGGGTATTTGCCGACGCTGGTTTCGCCGCTGAGCATGATGCCGTCGGCCTGTTCATAGACGGCGTTGGCGACGTCGGTCACTTCGGCCCGGGTCGGGACGGGGTTGGAAATCATCGACTCCAGCAGGTGGGTGGCCACGATCACCGGCCGACCGGCGCGCAGGCAGCGCTTGACGATGGCGCGCTGGATGATGGGGAGCTCCTCCATCGCGCACTCAATGCCGAGATCGCCCCGGGCCACCATGATGATGTCCGCCTTGGCGATGATCCCGCTGATGTTGCGGACGGCGAGCTGGTCTTCGATCTTGGCGATGATGCGGGCCTGGCTGTTGTGTTGAACCAGGACGTCGCGCAGGGCGTCCACGTCGCTCGGCTCGCGGCAGAAGCTCAAGGCCACCATGTCCACGCCCAGTTCCGCGCCGAGAGCCACGTCCGCGAGGTCTTTTTCGGTCAGCGCGGGGAGGTTCACCTTCACGCCGGGCAGGTTGATGTGCCGCCGGGAACCGAGCGTGCCCGCGGTCAGCACGCGGCAGCGCACCCGCTTGTCTTCCTTTTCAAGCACTTCCATGTGCATCACGCCGTTGTCCACCAGCACGGTGTCGCCCACGGAAATATCGTCCACCAGGCCGTCGTAGTTGACGTCCACGGAATATTGCTCCTCGCTCCGTTCGCCGCGCACGGTAAACTCGATGATGTCGCCCGCCTTGAGTTGCAGTTTGGTGGCGAGGTCGCCCGTGCGGATGGCGGGCCCCTGGGTGTCGAGCAGGACGGCGACGACGGCGTTCAGATCCGAGGCGACTTTGCGGATGCGCGGCACGATGGCGCGCACCCATTCGTGCGAGGCGTGGCTCATGTTCAGACGAAACACGTTCGCCCCGGCATCCACCATGGCCCGGAGCATTTCATCGGATTCAGTGGCGGGCCCCAGCGTGCAGATGATCTTTGTGTTGCGCATGGGCCGATAAGGTTCGGAAAACCGGGGCCGATTACAAGACAATCCCCGCGCCGGAATCACAATTGCCAAAGGATGCGGATTCCCCGGCAAGAAAAGGTGCGCCGGGCGAAAAGGGCTGCAAATGACCCCCTGTTTTTTGGAGTGTCAGGCTGGAAAAGAAGCGGCTAGATTGTCCCGCAACATGTCTTTGAAAGAACAGCTCACTTCCCTGCTTGGCTCCGGCGTGGTCGACGACGACCCGGAGACCTTGGCGGCGCACAGCGGCGACAAGTGGTTTGCCAGCCACGCGCCGGAAGCAGTGGTATTCGCCGAATCGACCGGGCAGGTGAGCCGCCTGCTGGCGTTTGCTAACACGCACCACATCCCCGTCACGCCGCGCGGCGGCGGGGTGGGCTACGTGGGCGGCTGCGTCCCGGCGCGGGGCGGCATCGCGCTTTCGCTGGCCCGGATGAACCGGATCAAGGAAATCCACCCGGCCGACGGGGTGGCGGTCGTGGAGCCGGGGGTCATCACCGGCGACCTGCAAGCGGCGGCGCGCGCGCTTGGGCTGTATTACCCGCCGGACCCGGCGAGCCTCAAGGAATGCACCCTCGGCGGCAACATCGCCACCAACGCGGGCGGGCCGCGCTGCCTGAAATACGGCGTCACGCGCTCTTACTTGCTCGGGCTGGAAGTGGTGCTGGCCAGCGGCGAAATCCTCCGCACCGGCGGCCGGACGCATAAAAACAAGACCGGTTTTGACCTCGTGGGCCTTTTTACCGGCTCGGAGGGGCTCCTAGGCGTGGTAACGGAAGCGACGCTGCGGCTGATCCCCCTCCCCCCGGCGCGCGCCACCGTTTCCGCCAGCTTCGCCACGTTCCCGGAGGCGGCGAACGCCGTGCAGCGGGTGCTCGGCGCCGGGTTCCTCCCGGCGGCGCTGGAGATCGCCGACGCGTTCACACTGCAATCGGCGCGCGGCTACCTGGGAGCCTCCCTCGTGCCCGCGGGCGAAGGACATCTCTTAATTGACCTGGACGGGCACGCGGAATCCGTGGCCAGCGAAACGAAGGCGCTGGCCGCGCTGGTGCGCGGGCTGGGCGCGGTATTCCTGGAAACAGCCGAAGGCGAGGCCGCTTGCGAGGCGCTCTGGGAATTGCGCCGCCAGTTCTCGCAATCGCTCAAGGCGACGGGGCTCACCAAGCTCAACGAGGACATCGTGGTGCCGCGCGGGCGGCTCGTCGATCTGGCCGAGTTCGCGGCGAGCCTGCGCGCGCGCTACGGGGTTCCCGTGGCCTGCTTCGGCCATGCGGGCGACGGCAACATCCACACGAACCTGATGGCGGCTGATTACGACCGGCCCGAGGTGAAGGAACGCATCAGCCGCGCACTGGACGAACTTTTCACCCAAGTGCTCGCCTGGGGCGGATCGATCACCGGCGAACACGGGATCGGCCTGGCCAAGCAACGCTGGTGGGAGCAGGCCGTCTCGCCCGTGAGCCGCCGCGTGCACGAGACGCTCAAACAGGCGCTTGACCCCAACGGCATCCTCAACCCCGGCAAGTTCGTCGCCAGCGGCTCGCAATAGACGGGAGCAAACCAAACCACTTCCACAACATCGGAAGCGTGCTCCTGAAAACTCTTGGGCTTAAGGTTATGGCGTTGATTTTTCTCCTTTCCAATCTGCGTCCATCTGCGAAAGATCCCCCTCACAAAGCCTCGGGGCTCCGCAGGAAGAACACTGCTACTATGCGGTAAGGCGGTCTGCGGATACTTCTCTGCAATTCTTGAACAGACCCTAGTTTATGACACCGGAAAACGCCCCCATCCCGCTCTCCGCGTTTCATCGCATCGAAATCGCCGAAAGCCTGCGCTACCTCTTGCAGGAACCGCGCGAGAAGGATTTCTCCATCCGCTCCATCGCCCACAAGGAGGGGCCCGACGGGCGCGAACTCGTCCAGATGCAGCTCGTCATTGCCGGACGCGAAACGCGGGCCGCCTACCCGCTGGCCGAGCGGTACCCGATCCACTTTGTCAAAGCGTATCACCCCTGGAGCTTCCATGGCGACCCGAAGGTCGAGTTCGAGAACCACCAGGCCGCCGCCGCCATCCTCGGCGCGCCCGAGCCGATCGGCTACGACGCCAACAGCATCCGCTCCTCGTTTTTGCCCGGTAAACCGTTGAGCCGCCTTTCCCCCTTCACCGACGTGGAGCCGCAGGAGCGCTGCCTGAGTATCGCCCAGCAGACCGATCCCGCCGCGCTCATCGGGCTTTGGAAATTAGCTGAGGAAGCCTACCGGCAAGTGCGGGCGCTCCACGCGAAGAACTTCTTTCACCGGGACCTGGAATTGCACAACCTGATCGTCTGCACCGCCCCCGTGCGTGTTTTTCTTATTGATTTCGAGAGCGCCGAGCGGGATTTCCACGGAACGGAGGCCGAGCGGGAGGAGCTTCGCGCCAAGGACCTTGCCGAACTCTTTCGGCTGGCCATCTACCTCCAGAGCGGCCTGGGCCAACAAGAAGGGCCTTTGGCCGAAGCGGCGCTGGCGGCGCTGCCCCAGCTTTTCCGGGCCGATTCCCTTTCCACCTTCGCCTCCCGGCTCGACGCCGCCAACCGCCGGGCCGTGGGGGAGTAGCCTGTTTTTCAGGCTGGCCTTTGAGGCGTGGGGAGCCGTATTCCTTCTGCAAGCACCGCTTTTTGAGCGAAAGCCTGAATTCGCCCTTGCATCCCGGCCGGTTTCAGCTATTTTTGAAAAACCAGATCGCGGGGTGGAGCAGCCTGGTAGCTCGTCAGGCTCATAACCTGAAGGTCGCAGGTTCAAATCCTGCCCCCGCAACCACTTCCTCATTCGAGGAAGTGCCTCACAATCAGCGATTTGCTTCACGCTGACACTTCCAGTCCAAAACACCGCCCGACAGGCGTGTGCCTAAAATTTGGCGCTGTGTGTGCCTAAAACCGGTCCCGGCGATATCAACTTTCCGAAAGGAATTTGCCACCGCCGGTTATCCGGTTGAACAACACATGGCGGCAAAATACCTCAATTGATTATTACGGATGCCGGCACTAGAGCGTTTTTGAGTTATTTTGTCGCAATGATCTGAGAGCGCCGAGGGTTGATGCGGGGCTTTTTGAGCGCAGCGGCTGTATTTGTAAATACAGCCCAAGCGCAAAAAGACGCACAGCGACTCTCGCCGCCGAAGAGCATACGACAAAATAAACCGAAACCGCTCTAGCCGCACTGGCCCCAATAGGCCCGAGGGCAGCAGCGGGTCTTCCGCCTGCCAGTGCTTTCAACTACTGAAGGTCAACCGTCCCGTCGGGCTCGGCTTGCCCTCCAGCAGCCACTGCGGCCATTTCTTGACCGCCCGCGCGTTCCAGGCTTCGGCGTCAAATCGTTCGCTATCTTCCGGCAGCCGCTCGTCGCCGATCAGCCGGTTGACCCACAGGTTCACCACCATCACCTCGACCCGGCCCAGATCCAGGTAGAGCCGCTGGCCACTGGCCACTGGCCAGCAGTTGCGCGGGAATTTCCATCAGCCGGCGGTACGTCGCCGTGCCCGAAAAATGCTTCACGCCATCGTCGGGATGCATCGGCCAGGAGATCAGCCGGGGGAACTTCACCTGCTCCGGAGCCCCTCCGCCCTTGGGAAAGCTAACCTCCCACGGGCCTTCGAGTTTCACCAGCTCCGGCAACTCGCCGACTGTGGCCGAGAGCTTTTTCCCCGAAGCAGTTTTCAGTTCGTACTGCCCCGCTTCGGTCGTCTCCAGCCGGTACTGGCAACGCCCAGATAGGTCAGCCAGGCCCGCGATTGTTCTCACCAAGTATTGAGCCGTTCGAAATGGATGCCGATGGACATCCACGTCAAGCCCGGCTTGCGATCCAGAATGGCCGCGGAACATTTTGTCGAGCGCGGGTTCCGCCATTTTGCCTGGTATTCGGATTATTTCACCAACGTCGAACGCCTGCGGCTGCTGGGGTTTTGCCAGCGTTTGGCGTCCTTTCGTTTTTCCTGCCACCGGCTCATCTGGCATCACCGGCGCCGGCGGCAGTGGCCGGATAGCTGGCAGAACAAACGGCTCTGGCTGGGACAACAATTACGCGCGCTGCCCAAGCCCCTCGCGATCCTGGCCTACAGCGATTATGATGCCGCCACGGTCATGGAGACCTGTGCCATCGCCGGGTTGGATGTGCCGGATGAGGTGGCCATCCTGGGCATCAACAACAGCGAATTATACCAAATCTTCTCAATTTCTGGACCTTATGACTTGGTCTTTTTGCGCGGAGCGACGTTGTCAGGCAGAGGCGATATCTAAAGATAGCGCCACTGCCTTCCGCCTTGCTCCGCACAAAAATCCCGGCGTCCTAAAATCCAGCCATTTCAAAGATTTGGTATTAGTTTGCGATTGCCAGGCTATTCCGCTCTCGAGCGTCAACCACGACATGGAACGGATCGGTTACGAGGGCGCCGCGTTGCTGGACCGGCTCATGCGCGGAGCCCCGGCACCTTCCCAGCCCATCCTGATTCCCCCGCGCGGAATCACCCTCCGCCAAAGCACCGACATTCTCGCCGTCAACCAACCGCAAGTCCGTACGGCGCTCAAGTTCCTGCGGGACAACCTGGGCCGGTCCATCGGCACCGGCGATGCCGCCGCGGCGGCGCGGGTCCCTCGCCGGACGCTGGAGCGGCTATTCCAGCAGCACCTGAACCGGACGGTCCATGGGGAGCTGAACCGGATGAGAATCCAGCAGGCGCGTGAACTGTTGCTGCACAGTCGGCTGACCGCCGGGGAAATCGCCAAGACTACGGGATTTTGTCACCCGCAGCACTTCAACAACACTTTCCGACGCCACGAAAGCCTGACGCCCAGCCGTTACCGCGCTCTGCACGCCGCGGGAACCCCGCCGCCATCCTCCGGCTTGGGCGGGACTGAGTAAACGGAATTGAATGAGAACCCCGAAAACCACGGAAGAGGTGTCTTCACCATTTCACCAAGAAACCAAATGGGAAATCCCGAATAAAATGGAAAATCCACAAATTCTCGTCAGGATTTTTCAGTTTTCGGCAATTCAATACATTCATGGGCAGGCTTTTTTATGACTCGAAACTTTGCAGCTAGGATTTCTTTTGCGGCAATGCTCTTGCCCTTGGCCGGTCTAGCAGCCGAAACGCCGACCATTGCGCCCACCGTGCGCTTTGAGCTGGCGCCGCTGAAACCAACCGCGCCATGGGCAGAGGGGCCAAGCGTATTGCTGGGGCAGCCCGCATATCATAGCGGAGGGGGAGATGCCAAGACGGTCTATCAACCGGTGCGCGGCGGCGGGTTCCGCATCACTGGCAGCGGCCACCGGCTCAACCGCTACATCGTGCAGGGGCAGAA
This sequence comes from Verrucomicrobiota bacterium, assembly GCA_037143855.1. Classification (GTDB taxonomy): domain Bacteria; phylum Verrucomicrobiota; class Verrucomicrobiia; order Chthoniobacterales; family Chthoniobacteraceae; genus UBA695. Next base: position 52,434 of record JBAWXX010000014.1, read on the forward strand.
CCGGCTCTGGACCGGGGATGCCCCCTATTTCCAGATGGACAGCTACGTGACAGACAATTGCCCGACCCTCCCGCTCTGGAAAAAGGCGCCTTTCGACGCCAAGCCGTCCACGAATCCGCATAAGGTGAGCGACATTCCTTTTTCTTGTTCGCTGGGGTGTTTGCGCTTGGGCGTGGCGGGTCCGGGCGGATCCGTGCAGTGGCTTGATGAACTGCCGCAGACGACCACGACGAGCTTCCTCCCTGGGCATACCGATTATGAAGTGATCGCACCGAACAAGGCGTGGAAGGCCACGATCCGGATTGCCCCAACGATCGGCATGCACGGCCTGGTGTGTGAGGTTCGTTTCGACCGGGAAATGCCACTGGTCTGGCAGTATGGCAACGTCTATTTCACGGAGGAAAATCCCAGGATCGAATTGGCCATTAACGGGGGTGAGGCGCGCTTCACGGATAGTCAACGCACCAACGCTGTCGTCCTGGCCGGGTGGGACGGTGATGGCGAAGGGCGCAAGACCACGGACGGCACCGCGTTCGGGTTCCGTTGGTCGGGCGAGGGAACGGCGTATAAGACCCCGGAATCGCCGTGGGCCGAATTCCGGACCGACAAACCTCGCAAGAGCTATCACATCTTCGCGACTTGGGGGGTGAAGGAGCTGGATCAGAAGAATGTCGCCCAATCGCGCGAGAACCTGATGGTTTCCGCCGCGGCCAAGGCCTGGCCGACTGAGGCGGAGAAACTCTGGCTGTCTTGGCTGGACTGTTATGTCAATCCGGCACTCAATCCTGAGGATCATTTCCGCGCCTTGATGGCGGCGCCGGCAGCGGCGCTTGAGCGCTCCCTGGGCACCTGGGACCAGCGTAGGGAGGAGTTCCAGATCCGCACGCCGGATGAGCACCTCGACGCACTGATGAACTGGGCGCGCGCCGTCAGCGATTACCACAAGCATGGGCCGGGGCTGTTCCTGGGCACTCTCTATTGGACCCGCTACGCCCACATCACTTGCGGGTGGAACGGCAAGAGCTGGGGCGGCGATCACGCGACCATGGAGCAGCAACTGCGCCTCTATGCCGCCACGCAGGTGCCGGCTTTCTCGGCCATGACCCGCAACAGCAAGAACCGCGAGGAACCGTATGTGCCGGGCGCGCCGCTTAACGGCGGGCGGCCTTTCAACAACTGGCACCTCGGCGGCGGCGAGATCATCACCGGCGAGGGTGGCTACATCGGCTATTTCATGCCGGATTTGACGACCTGGTTCAAGGAGGACAACACTCCCTTCTGGGTCGAGCAGGTCTGGAACCATTACCGCTGGACCGGCAATAAGCAGTTCGCTCGCGACTTGTGGCCGATGGTGAAAAAGGCGGTCGCCTGGGAGCGGCGCAATCATAATCCCAGCGGCGACGGGCTGTTTTACAGCTTCTATCCGTATTGGAACGCCGATTCAATGGGCGTGCCGGCCAAGTCCGCTGTCGCCACCAGTACCGCCTATGGGATGCTGATGGCCGCAGCGGGTTTGGGCGAGGCGGCGGGGGATGCTACGGCGGCGCAGGACTATCGAGCTCTGGCGGAAAAGACCCATGCGGCAGCGGAACGTGAGTTGTGGAATGAGAAAGCCGGGGCGCTGGTGTCCATCGGTGCGGACAGCCTCAGTTACTCGCATCCGCACAGTTGGGAGGAAACGCTGGCGATCAATATGGGGTTGCTGGATCCGGTGCAGGGCCGCCGGGCGATGCGTTGGGTCGAGTCGCGCTACGGCATGCAGGGTGCACGCCCTGACGTGCATCTCATGTTGACCGACGACCTCTGGCCCATCCTCTGGAGCGGGCACTGGGCACCCGTCGGCGACACATTCCTCAGCGTGCTCGCCGCGATGAAATGCGGCGAGACGGAGGCATGGTGGCCATACCTGCAGACCGCTGTGCGCTCCGCCTTCAGCAGCACGCTTCCAGGAATCCGCTTTGGCCTTAATATGTACGGCGTGGGCGGCGGCGACCTGGAGGATGTTGATGCCGACGATTCGCACGCGCACATGGCCGTGCGCGGGCTCTTCGGCATCGAGCCGGAATTGCACAAGGGCGGGATCGCCATCTGCCCGGCTTTCCCGGCGGATTGGAAAGAGGCTTCGATCAAGACGCCGGATGTGAGCTATGAGTACCGGCGACAGGGCGATGACGTCACCTTCCACATCCGCACCTCCCAGCCGCTGGTCAAGCGCGTGCGCGCCAACCTGACCGGGCCGGAGGTGGTGACGGCGGCGGAACGCGAATCGGTGGTGCAGGTGAAAGTCGGTCCCGCGCTGTCGCCGCTTGCGACGACGCATCCGCCGAGCATGCTCGTGGAGAAGTCCACTGCCGAAAAACCGGCAAAGCTCTCGGCTGCGGAGCAGGCACGGCTCCAGCTGGTGGACCTCTCGGGGGCGTACAACATCCGTGCCGAAGAATTGACGAGCACGCCCCTGCTCTTCGACAACCGCCAGACCCCGATGCCATTGAAGGACTGGTGGTATAATCCGCCGCTGACTCTTCCGCCGACCCCGCGGCAAATTGAGGCGGGAAACGGCGTCCGCTTCCAGATTGCCGGCCGGCCCGACGGCGTGGCGGCGGCCAACGCGCCCAAGAGTCTCGTGGCGCTCTCCAGTTGGCGGCCTTATCCGTGGCCAGCCGGCGTGACCATCTCGGTCGGGAAGAAGTGCGGGAGGGTCTGGCTGCTGTTGCAGAACTATGTTCACCCTTCCAAGTGTTACGTGCCCAATGGCGAGGTGATCCTGCATTACACCGGCGGTAAAATGGCGACCACCGCGCTGATCCCGCCCTACAATCTCGACTGTTACTATCAACACTTCAGCCGCGAGGGCGTGGCGGTGCCGCTAGGAAGATTTGACACGAAAAAAGCGGCTGACACCGCCAAGCTCTGCCACGCCGACGCGCTGGCGATCCCCGCCGATCCCCAGTGTGTGCTGGAGTCGGTGGAACTTCGCGCCACCTGCAGCGAGGGGATCTTGGGTTTGGCAGGCATGAGTGTGCTCGTTACGCAACCTTGAGGAGGAATTTGCAGCGCCCTCAGGTTTTCCAGAAGATGCTCTGGAAACGCCGCCACTTCTTCCGGGTCCCTTAAGCGCTCCCTTTGCCGCACCTCCCGAGTATCCCGAAAACGGCGTTCTATCTCCCTGCGCATCGCCGTTTCGATCATCAGTTTTATCTTGGGTCTTGCCATGCCCTTTTCGCTCAAATTTCCCGGTAAAACTCAATTAGTTTATACTCGTCGCTATTGATACCAATTGCACAGTTGGATTGGCCTTATGGATTGGCCTTATTGTCCCAAAGGGACAGCCCGAAAGTAGCCCGGCGTTTTAACGCCGGGTCCGCGGGAAACAACGCTTCGTCCCGGAGGGACGTTTGAAGGGGGAAAAATGACGCTCATTTTCAACCGTCCCTGCCGGGACGAAAGGCTTCGCTCTCCCTACCCGGCGTTAAAACGCCGGGCTACTCTCAGAGCGTCCCCATGGGGCGC
>JBAWXX010000015.1:0-54380 GCA_037143855.1 Verrucomicrobiota bacterium
AGCGTCATTTTCCCCCCATCAAACGTCCCTCCGGGACGAAGCGTTGTTTCCCGCGAACCCGGCGTTAAAACGCCGGGCTACTTTCGGGTTGTCCCTTTGGGACAATAAGGCCAATCCAACTGTGTCATTGGTAGTACAAGGTAATAGAGCCGGATTTTTACCCTCGTTCTTGCGGTTTCCCGCCGCTTGCGGTATGCGTTTGCGCCCCATGGCACCACCCGGCTCCGCCAGTCTGCTCACCGCCCAAGACCTCTCGGTTCGTTACAACGACCAGGTCGTGCTCGACCGCGCCGCGCTTTCCATCCACGAAGGCGACCGGATGGGGCTGGTCGGACGCAACGGCTGCGGCAAATCGACCTTTCTGCGCATTCTCGCCGGGGCGCTGGAGCCCGATGGCGGGACGGTCGCCCGGCGGCGCGGCCTGGTGGTGGGGTATTTGCCGCAGGAATTCGCGCTTGATCCGGCGCTCAACGTCGTCGAGAACATCCGGGAAGGTGCGAGGCATGTGCTCAATCTCATCGCCGAATTCGAGGCGCTCCCCGGCGACTCCGGTCTGCATCACGAGCTGGAGGAGCGGATCAACGTCCTCGATGGCTGGAGCCTGGACCACCGGATAGCGACCGCCATGTCCAAGCTCTCGTGCGCGGCCGCCGAGGCGTCGATCGCGAGCCTCTCCGGCGGCGAGAAACGGCGCATCGCCCTCTGCCGCGCGGTCGTTTCGCAGCCCGACTTGCTGATCCTGGACGAGCCGACGAACCACCTCGACACCGACTCCATCGACTGGCTTGCCGGGTTCCTGGAAAGCTACCGGGGCGCGTTCCTGGTTGTCACACACGACCGCTATTTCCTCGACCGCGTGACGAACCAGATCGTGGAACTGGCCAATGGCACCTTCTTCCCCTACGAGGGAAATTACACCGATTATCTCATTGCCCGCGCCGAGCGGATGGCCGCCGCCGAGTTGGCGGAGCACAAACGGCAAATGTTCCTCAAGCGCGAGCTGGAATGGGTGCGCCGCGCGCCCGAGGCCCGCCGGACCAAGTCCCGGAGCCGCCTGGACGCCTATTTTGAGACCGCCGCGCAAGCCGCGCCGGAGCTGGACCAGGACATTGACCTGGTGATCCCGCCCGCGCCGCAGTTGGGCAACCGCGTCGTGGAGTTGGTCAACGTCGGCATGTCGCTGGGCGGGAGGAGACTCTTTTCCGGGTTCGGCTTTCAATTCGCGGCGGGCCAGCGGATCGGCATCACGGGCCGCAACGGCCTGGGGAAAACCACCCTTTTAAAAATCATCCTGGGCCAGCTTGCGCCGGAAACGGGCGAAGTCCGCACGGGGCAGCTCACCCGGTTCAACTACGTCGATCAAGCCCGGCTCCTTCTCAACGACGACGACACCGTGCTCCAATCCGTTAGCGACGAGAGCGAATACGTCACCTATGGCGACTCGCGCATCCCGGTGCGCGCCTATTTGAAGCGCTTCCTTTTCACCGACGACCGGATCATGACCAAGGTCCGGTTCCTGAGCGGCGGCGAGCGGAGCCGACTCCTCCTGGCGCGCATCCTCAAAAACGGGGGCAACTTCCTCATCCTCGACGAGCCGACCAACGACCTCGACCTGGCCACGCTGCGCATTTTGGAAGAAGCGCTGATTGCCTTCCAAGGGGTCGTTCTTGTCGTCAGTCACGATCGCTATTTTCTGAACCGTGTTTGCACCGGCATCCTTGCGTTTGAAGGGGAGGGGCAGGTCGCTTACAGCGTCGGCAATTTCGATTACTATTGCGAAAAACGGCAGCGCCTCCTGCGGCAGCTTGGCCCCGATCCGGGTCCCGCCAGCGCCGCCAAGCCGAAGCCGCGCCGCACGGAAAAGTCGCGCAAATTGACCTACAAGGAGACGAAAGAACTGGAAGGAATGGAGGACGCCATCCTGACCGTGGAAGCGCGGATTGAGGAAATCGAGGGCATGTTCACCGACCCGGAATTTCACCAGAAATACGGAGCGCAAGCCGTCGAGCTGAACGATGAAGTGGAGACGGCGCGACAGAGTCTGGAGGGGCTCTACGCCCGCTGGGAGGAATTGGAAGCCATTCGGCTCGCGGCGGAGGCTTAGAAAATCTCTCATGTGGTTTCTTTCCGATTCCGCCATTGCCTCGCGGCCCCGGGTTCGCTAACAACAATGCCATGAAAGAAAAAGTCGTCTTCTGCTGGAGCGGCGGGAAAGATTCCGCGCTCGCACTCCATCGCCTGTTGCAGGACAGCCGTTATGAAGTCGTTTCCCTGCTCACGACGTGCAATGACCATTTCCAGCGCGTCTCCATGCACGGCGTGCGGTTGGAATTGCTCGAAAAACAAGCCGAAGCCATCGGGCTGCCGCTCGAAAAGGTCTTTGTCAGCAAACAAAGTTCCAACGAAGAGTATCAGCAAAAGATGTCCGCCTGCCTGCTCGCCTACAAGGAGCGTGGCGTTAGCGCTTGCGCGTTTGGCGATATCTTTCTGGAAGACCTCAAATGCTGGCGCGAAGTTAACCTGGCAAAAGTCGGAATGCACGGCATTTTCCCGGTTTGGAAAATCGATACGCGGGAATTGATCCGCGAATTTTTCGCGCTAGGTTTCGGCACGGTGATCACCTGCACGAACGACGCCTATCTTGGCGAAGAGGCCGTGGGGCGGGTCATTGACGCCGATTTCATCGCCTCGCTGCCGCCGGAGGTCGATCCGTGCGGCGAGAACGGCGAGTTCCACTCCTTCGCCTTCGCCGGGCCGATTTTCAAAGAACCGGTGGCATTCAAGGTGGGGGAGAAAGTGTACCGCCCGCTGGAAATGCCCGCGGATTCGGCCTCGACGGATTTCGCGCGCCGGACGCAAGGCTTTTGGTTTTGCGACCTCCTCCCCGCGTGATTTTCGGGCTATTCCGCCATTGCCAAGCGCCCCTTTTCCCTGACAAAATTGCCCGATCATGCAAGTGCCTCTCCTCGACCTTAAGCCGCAGTACCAGACCCTCCGCGAAGAAATCCGCGCGGAAGTAGACCGCATCATGGATTCCCAGATGTTCATCGGGGGGCCGAAGGTGGAGGCATTCGAACGCGCCATTTGCGAATACACCGGCGCGGCGCACGCCGTGGGCGTGACCAGCGGCACCGACGCACTGCTCATCTCGCTCATGGCCCTGGGTGTGAAAGCCGGGGACGCCGTGGTGACGACCCCCTACACCTTCTTTGCGACCGCCGGGAGCATCGCCCGCGTCGGCGCGTCGGCCGTCTTCATCGACATCGATCCGCAAACCTACAATATTTCCATTCCCGCCCTGCGCCGCTATCTGGAGGGCTGCAAGAAAAACGCCAAGGGCGAACTGGTCAGCCATGCCGGGCAGACGATCCGCGCCATCATGCCGGTGCATCTTTACGGCCTCTGCTGCGCGATGGACGAGATCCTGGAACTGGCGGATGCCTACGGCCTCCCCGTGATCGAGGACGCCGCCCAGGCGCTCGGCGCGCAGTATCCCTCCCGAAACGGGCAGGGGAGCGCGGGGGCGATGGGGGACTTCGGCTGCTACAGCTTCTTTCCGTCCAAGAACCTCGGCGCGTTTGGCGACGGCGGCATGGTCGTCTGCAAAGATGCGGCCATGGCGGACAAGCTCCGGGCCTTGCGCAACCACGGGGGCGAGCGGCGCTACTTCCACAAAATGGTGGGCGGCAACTTCCGTCTCGACGCCCTGCAAGCGGCCGTCCTCTCCATCAAACTGCCGCACCTGGATGCATGGTCGGCCCAGCGCCGGACGAACGCCGCGCTTTACCACGCCGCATTTGCAAAAGCCGGGTTGGATCAAACCCTGACGCTCCCCTCGGAGCCGTACGCCGAGAGCGGGCTCCCCAATCACCACATTTTCAACCAGTTCATCGTGCGCGCGCCGCGCCGCGACGCCCTCTGCGAGCACCTCGCGCAGGCGAAGGTTGGCCACGCCATCTACTACCCGCTCCCGCTCCATTTGCAGGAGTGCTTCGCCGATCTCGGTTACAAGGAGGGAGACTTCCCGGAGGCCGAACGCGCCGCGAAGGAAACCCTCGCGCTGCCGATCTACCCCGAACTGATCCCGGAGCAAATCCACGCCGCCGTCGAAGCGATCGCCGCGTTTTATCGGTAGGAGAAGGGGCAGGGGGGGCTGGTCTTCCCCGCGCCCTTGCAGGGAGAAGATCGGAAATGCTCCAGCGGCGGTTACCGGCCTTCGCTGGCCACCATCTTTCGGTGCATTTCTTCCGTCAGCTCCTTGATCCGCTGGCTCAATTCCCGGGTCAGCCGCGTCAGCTCCGTATTCTGCTGCATCAGGTCCAGGAGCTGCTGCGTCTGGCAGGCCGCCAGCTTCTGCCGTTCCTCGCTCGCGGCGGCCAGCGCCTCGCGGTGTTGCGCGTCGGCGTCCGCGTGCGCCTTGTCGCGGTCCGCCTGGCGCGTCTGGGCCAGCAGAATCAGCGGCGCGGCATAGGCCGCCTGGAGACTGAACGCCAGATTGAGCAGAATGAACGGATAGACGTCGAACTTCGTCCACCCCACCGCGTTCAAGCCGATCCAGACGGCCACGATCACTGTTTGCACCACCAGGAACACCGGCGTGCCAAAAAAGCGGGCGAACGCCTCCGCCTTCAGCGCAAACCAATCCCCGCCAAAGACGGAATTGAGATGCACATGCGGCGCATGGAACCGGAGGTGATGAGGGTTGGCGGGGAGTTCGGGAGCAAATTGGGTAGGCATGGTGGCTTTCTATGGACCGGGCGCGCCCCGGAGACAAGCGCGTTTTTTTCCACGGGCGGATTGCGTGGCGCGGCGAAAAGGGTAGGCTCCAAAGCCGTCATGCACCCTGTAAGCCGGACGCTGCTCGTTTTTCTTTGCCTTGGCGGGTTTGCCCTCGCCAAAACCGACCATTCCCCCCTTCATTCCCAGTCTCCCGACGGGAAATGGGAGGCCACCGTTAAGTGGGTTCCCGGCGATGCGCAGGAAAACGGGCCGGGCGACTGGTTTTTGGAACTCCAAGAAACCGGCTCGCAAAAAATCCTGCGCGGTCCCCGCGTGGAGGAAAAAGGAGATCGAACCGTCCTTTGGAGCCCCGACGGCCACTACCTCGCGGCGGGCGGCGGCGTGATGGCGATAGAAGGAGGGAAACTCCTGTTCCTGGGCCGCCCCTGGGAAAGCGCCGCTCTTCAGAACAAGGAAACCTTTGAGGCGTCGCTGCTCAAAGATGCCGAAAAAAAGCGGTATCTGGCACATCTCCGCGAGATTGAGAAAATGCCCCGCCATGAAGAACCGCCAAAGGAAGACACCTATTGCAAAGTTTTCCCCTTGGAATGGGCCAACAACACGGACCTCGTCCTCCATTGCTCCCTGCGTGTGATCCTGGATGACCCGGAGGAAACCCTGGACGTGATTGCCAAGATCACCGTGCGCGTCGGCAAGCCCGGCACCGAGCGTATCCTCCGGGGCAAATACGACGCCTACGAAATTGTGGGAAAAGAGGCTTTCAGAAGCGCGTTGCCCGAGGCTTCCCCCACGCCAGAGGAGGAGCCCGAAGAAATTCCACCCCTCACCTGCACGCTCGCCAGCCCGAAGGATGTACCCGCTGGGCGCATCTATGAATCCGAGCAAGCGCCCGAGCCCAACGGCCTCCAGCTTTTCACGTATAAACCCAACGGCGGGAGCGAGCATGAGTTCTGGGTGCGGGAAACCGCCACGGGCCGAGCCAGCCGCCTTTACACCTACGACCGCGGCTTTGCCCAGGCGTCGCTTTCTGCCGGTGGAAAATACGTTGCGATCGTGGACCGCGCCTTCAGCAACGCCAGCGTGATTGCCGTTCTGGAGCGCGACGCGAAAGGGCAATTCCGCCGCCTAAAAACCGGCGATATTCCCGAAAAAGGTGTCCAGCTTTTGGCGAAGATATTCAGCCTGACCCCGCCCCCCAAAATCAATCACCTCTATTGCAATACGATGGGAGCGCCGGATGACGACGGCATCCTCGGGGTGGTGATTTGGGGCTACGCCAGCGGGGAGCAGAAGTTGGAGCATTGGTGTTTCCGCTACAACACCGCCACCGGCGAAGCCTCCGTGGAGGACGAGGCTGCCGTACGCGCGACGGGCAGCCCCCTCCATCCCTTGCAAAAGGGGCCTTGAGCGGCTTTACCCCACCTTGTCCACCCACGCCTTGGCCTCGCGCAGCAGTTCCCGTGCGTTGGAAAGCCGCAGTTTGACTTTGAGGTTTTCCCGGTAGGTTTCAATCGTCTTGCCGCTTAAATGCAGTTCCCCGGCGATCTGCTTGGTCGATAAGCCCGCGCCGATCAACCGGAAGACGTGCAGTTCCCGGTCGGAGAGCGGCGGATCGGCCTGCGGCACCAGGACATGGCACGGGTCCGGCGTCAGCCCCCGTTGCGCAAGCAGCACCCGCATCCGGCCGCTGAGATAGACCTCCCCGCGCAGCACCGCGCGCACGGCGGCGAGCACTTCCTCGGGCGTCTCCTTTTTCATGATATACCCGGAAGCCCCCGCCCGCAGCGCCCGTTCCGCGTAGATCCACTCGTCGTGCATCGAAATGACGAGAATCAAGAGCCCTGGGCGCAGCGCGCGGAGCTGCTTGATCAGCTCCAGGCCGTCCTCACACCCGAGCATCAGGTCCAGGATCACGAGATCCGGCGGCGGATCGGAGTCCACCGCAAGGATCGTGGAACCGGCGCTGTTCGCTTCGCCGTAAACGCTCAGGTCCGCTTCGTCGCGGATCAGCAACACCAAGCCATCCCGCATCAGCGGGTGATCGTCCACGATCAGAATCCGCGCGGGCTCGCTCACAAGGTGACTCCGAACACGTCGGTTTCCGCAATCGACTCCACAAATGCGGTAAGCAGTTCGATGACCTGCCGGACGTCGTTCAGATTGGCCATTTCCACCACCGAGTGCATGTAACGCAGGGGGAGGGATACCAGCGCGCTCGGGATGCCGTCGCGGGTTTTGAAGATGATGTCCGTGTCCGTGCCGCTGTAGCGGGAGGAGGATTCGTGCTGGATCGGGATGTTGAGCCGCTGGGCCGTTTCCAGGAGCCGCGCCACCAGCGCCGGGTGGTTGCACGTCCCGTGGGTCACGCTCGGGCCGCCGCCCAGCTTCACTTCGCCGTGCTGCGCCTGGTCGATCCCCGGCGTGTCCGTCGCGTGCGTCACATCCAGGACGATGCAGAGATCGGGCTTCAGCCGGTGGGCCGCCATGCTCGCTCCGTTGCCGCCGATCTCCTCCTGCACCGCGTTGACCGCGAGCACCGTCGAGCGAAGGCTCTCCTTGCGCTGGCTCAAGTTGGCCAGGACTTGCGAGAGAATGTAGCCGCCAGCCCGGTTGTCGAGCGCGCGGCTCACCACGTGGTGGCTCCCCAGCGCCTCCGCTTGGTCGGCATAAACCGCCGGATGCCCCACGCGCAGGCCAAGCGCCGCCACTTGCTCCGGGTTGGACGCCCCGACGTCCACGTAAAGCTCGTGGATCTTGGGCGCTTTTTCATCGGTCAGGTCTTTGCGCAAGTGGATGGCGGTGTTGCCGATGATCCCGCGTACCGCGCCGTTGTCGCCGAGGATTTGCAGGCGGCGTCCGCGCGCCGTCGCCGTGTCGGAGCCGCCGATGCGGTCGATGCGCAGGAACCCCTCCTTGGTCACCTGCTTGATGATGAAGCCGATCTCGTCCGCGTGCGCTTCCAGCATGATCCGCTTGGGCGCGCCCTGCGCCGCGCGGGCTTCCAGCGTCGCCCACGCCGTGCCGTAAGCGTCGGACTCCACGCGGTCGGCCAGGGGGCGGACGTAGGCGGCCCACTTGCGCTGGCCGGCGATTTCAAATCCGGTCGGGCTCGGGGTGTTCAGCAAGTCGAAAAGAAAAGCGGGATCTTCCATAGAGGTTCTTTACTTAAACCAATCGCGCCGAAAGCGGAGAAAAATCGTATCCATTGCGGAGGAGGCATCCCCAAACTCCATATGGGCACGCGCCTGCCCCCGCAATTCTATCGCGGCCCCTTGCATCTAGCGGAAGTCCCTCAGCTCCTGTAACTTACAAAGCGCTTTGCCCGAGTCGAGCGCTTCCAGCGCCCGCGCCAGCCCCGCTTCCAGGCGATTTTCCAGCCCCGCCGCCACGAACCCGGCGGCCGCGTTGAGGAGCACCAAATCCCGCTTCGGGCCGGGCAGGCCGCCCAGCACGTCTTGCACGATCCGCGCATTCGCCGCGCAATCCCCGCCTTGCAGGCTGGCCAGCGAAGGGGCGGTGGCAATGCCCAGCGCGGCTGGATCGACCGTGAACGCCGAGAGCTCGCCCCGGTCCACGGCGCAGACCGCCGTCGGGCCCAGTGTGGAAAGCTCGTCCATGCCCGGGCCTTTGCCCGCGTCGCCGTGGACGGCCCAGGCGCGCGTCCGCCCCAGTTGCCGCAGCACGTGGGCGAACTTCGGCAGCATCGCTTTGGAAAAAACGCCCACCAGTTGGTAAGCCGGGCGGGCCGGGTTAAGGATGGGCCCCAGCAGATTGAACATCGTCGGCACTCCCTCCGCTCCCAGCGCCTTGCGCACGGGTCCGATGGCCTTGAACGACGGGTGGTAAAACGGCGCGAACATGAAGCCGCAGCCGACCGCCGCCATGCAGCGCTTGAAATCAGCCGGAGGCAGGTCGATGCGGACGCCCAGCGTCTCCAGCACATCCGCCCCGCCGCATTGGGAGGTGATGCTCCGGTTGCCGTGCTTGACCACGCAGACGCCGCCCGCCGCCAGCACGAACATCGCGGTGGTGGAAACGTTGAAGAGGTCCAGTTTGTCGCCACCCGTCCCGCAGCAGTCCAGCAGGGGGCCGGGGAGCGCCTCCGGGGCGAGCCCGGGGTCCACCGAACGGTCCAGGAACGCCTGGGCAAACCCGGCGATCTCTTCGTCCGTCTCCCCCTTTTGCGAGAGCGCTCGCAGGAAGTCCGCCTTCAGGCCGTTGTCGGCCTGGGGGTCCACCAGGAACCCGGCGGCCTGCGCCACGGCTTGCGCGGAGAGCGGCTGGCCGGCTTTGAGCGCGGCGATGGTATCGAGGAGAAGGGCCGGGGACATGGGATTTACGAAACGGCCATGCTTTGGTGCGGGACCTGTGCTTTCAAATTCATCGCCTTGAGCAGCGCGTCGTCTTCCGCCACGGCCGCGTTGTCGCTGGTCAAGAGCCGGTCGCCGTAGAAGAGCGAGTTCGCTCCCGCGAAGAAGCAGAAGGCCTGGGCCTCGCGGGTGAGGAGGCTCCTCCCGGCGGAGAGGCGGACCTTGGCTTTCGGGAAGGCGATGCGGGTCGTGGCGATGAGCCGCAGGAGTTCAAAAATGTCGATGCTGCCGCTCCGATGCTCCATGGGCGTCCCCGGCTGCGGGATCAGGCAATTGATGGGGACGCTTTCCGGCGGCGGGTTGAAGTGGGAGAGGACTTCCAGCATTTTGAGCCGGTCCGTCTCGCTCTCGCCCATCCCGATGATGCCGCCGCAGCAGACGGACATGCCGACGGATTGCACCGCCGCGATGGTGTCGAGCCGGTCCTGGAAGGTGTGCGAGGAGGTGACCTCGGGGTAAAAGTCGGGCGACGTGTCGATATTGTGGTTGTAGGAGGTCACGCCCGCCTCCTTCAGCTTTTGGGCTTCCTTCAGCGTTAGCTGGCCCAGGGTTACGCAGACTTCCATGCCCAGCTTGGCCACGCCGCGGATCGTGTCGAGAACCTGCTCGAAACGGGCCTCGCCGTCGCGCACCCCGCGCCAGGCCGCCCCCATGCAGAAGCGCGTGGAGCCGTTGGCGGCCGCTTCCCGGGCCTTGCAAAGCACCTCCTCCTTCTCCAGCAGCTTGCCCGCCGGGAGCTTGCCGCCGTGCCGGGCGCTCTGCGAGCAGTAGCCGCAATCTTCGGAACAGCCGCCGGTTTTGATGGAAAGCAGCGTGCAGAGTTGCACCTGGTCCACTTTCCAGTGCTCCAGATAAACGTTGCGGGCCTGTTGGATGAGTTCGAAAAGGGGCTGGTTGTAGATGCGCTGAAGCTCGGCAAGATTCATGGTGTAAACCCCCAGCCTAGGGGAAACGGGAGCCCGTGGCAAACTAATCCACCTTGTGAAACTGCTTCGGCACGCCGGACGACTGCCGCCGCAGCGAGACGAGCATCTTGCGGACATACCACGCCTTCTCCCGTGGCGAGAGGATTTCCAGGCTGCGCCGCGGCGAGCCCCACTCCAGGATTTCAATCTCCACCGTGCGCGTTCCCCAGTCCTGCATGGCCCGGCGGTGCGGCATGTAAAGGTCGATGATCCGGGTTCCCACCATGGCTGATCCGTAATCGTCGATCACGTAATCGCATCCGTTCTCCAGCACGCGGAAGCGCGTGCCGAGGGGAAATTCGGACCAATCCGCCGCCGCGCTCGTCACCGCGCCGTATTGGAGCGGACGTCCCACCGCGTTGCGCCTGCCAACGTAGGCGGTCGTCTTGACCCGGTAGATTTTCCCCGGGTGCGGCGTGCCTCTCAGCGCCTCCCCCAAGATCCCCGGCCCCTGTTGCGCGCAACCGGCCAGGAGCAAGAAAATCCCGGAGAATGATAAGTGAACGAATTTCATCTGGCGCGGGGGAAGCGAAAAAACTGATCGTGCCATGGGCCCTTTCGCCCGTCAACCCCGGAGGGGAGGCGCTCGTTTGGGAGGCAAACGAGATCGAGCGGGATAAGGCAATCGACTCGGATTTCGTGGCCTTGACCTGGTACAGGAGCATAATGTCGGAAACGCCCCTTGGCGGAATCTCATTATTGAGGGGGGACAACTTCGATGCGCTGCGCTTTGACGTCGATGAGCCGGTGTTCCTTGTCCCGTTCGATGCGAGGATCAACAATTACCGAAAAATGTTGGATTAAGCTGATGGGATGCGGGGTGTGTGATACCAGTTTTTCTCAGAACGACAGAAACAAGTTTCATCCCATTTACCTGATAAAACTGTTCGCTTTTGATGCGTTGCCCTGTTCCCTCTCTCAACTCTTGTTGACAACGGCGGGGGAGCCGATAGAGTTTCCGCTCTTTTTCCAATTGAATTCCCAGGCTTATGAATACCAAACGCACCTACCAACCTTCCAAACGGACGCGCAAACAGCAGTTCGGATTCCGGGCTCGGATGCAAACCAAAAGCGGCCGCGCCATCCTTTCCCGCCGCCGTCAGCGCGGGCGTAAACGCCTGTTGCCCAAGGGCGTGGAGGTCCACTTCGCGCGCCATACCCAGGCCTAGCCCGGGAGGGAAACAAAGGTCGCTCCCTTGTGTCGCTGACCTTTCCCAAGTCGGTCCGGCTCACGCATCGCTCGGAGTTTCTCCAAGTGAAAGCGGAGGGTCGCACCCATGGCGGGCGTTTTATGGCGCTGGGCGTGCTCCCCGGACGCACCGCGTCCAAAGTGGGCCTGATTACCTCCAAACGGGTCGGCGGAGCCGTGGAACGCAACCGCATCCGTCGCCGCCTGCGGGAGTTGACGCGGCTTACCCGGCCTGCGTGGACGCCGGGCGTTTGGGTCGTCGTCATTGCGCGGCGGGCCGCCGTTTCCGCCAGTTTCGCCGAACTGCAGGCCGAGTGGTTGCGCCTGGCCGTTCGCGCCGGGGTTTTGCCGAAGCCGTCCGAAACGCCGGAACCGCAGGGGGGGAAGCCGCGGTGAAGTGGGTTGTGTTAAAACTCATCCGGGTGTACCAAATAGGGGTTTCGCCGCTCCTGGCGGCGATTGCCGGCCCCCGTGGGGGGTGCCGGTTCGAGCCTTCGTGTTCGCGCTATTGCGCGGAGGCCGTGGAGCGGTTTGGGATTTGGCGCGGCGGATGGCTGGGGCTCAAACGAATCGCCCGCTGCCACCCGTGGGGCGGGCAGGGGATGGATCCTGTTCCGCCGAAGGATTCCCCGAAAGATTCAACGTAAGATTTTGTTTATGGACCGAAAAAGTATCATTGGGATCGCGCTTGCTGTCGGGCTTTTTGCCTGGGCTCAATACATGCAGATCCAGGAGCAGCGGCGTCACCCCAGGCCGCCGGTAGCCGCCCAGGTTTCCCCGGCACCCAGCGCCACTGCCGCGCCCACCGCATCCGCCGCGCCGCAAGCGCCCGCCGCCATCCCGGAGGTGAAGGCGGAACCCGCCGTCCCCGAGCAGACAGAAACCGTCGGGACCCCCTCCATCGCCTACACCTTCACCAATCGCGGCGGCGGCATCGCCTCCCTCCAGCTTCTCAAACACCAGGGGGCGCATCCCGGGGAACGGATGGTTCTCAACAGCGCCGCCCCGCGCCCCATCGGCGCGCTCGCGCTGCAGCCCGACGCCGAAGCCGCCGGGACCGACCCCTACACCGTCCGCGTGGAAGGCAACGACCGCGTGATCTGCGAAAAAATGGTTCCGCCCGGCATCCGCATCCGCAAAACCTACACCCTCGACCAGAAGCCCGGAGCGCCCTACCGCCTTGCCTTGGAAGTCGCCTTCCAGAACGAAAGCGCCGCTCCCGTCGAACAGCCCGGCTACTTCCTCTACACCGGCGCCGCCGCCCCTCTCCACGCCAACGACCTCCCCATTTACATCGGCTTTGACTGGTATGCGGGCGGAGGCAACTCTTTCATCACGCCCAACTGGTTTAACCCCGGTAAAATCCCCTTCGTCGGGATTGAAACCTCCCCCGGCAAAGCCGTCTACGCCCAGAGTCCCGGCAACGTCGCCTGGGCGGGCGTGCGCGACCAATATTTCACCACCATGCTCCTGCCCGAAGGCAGCCTCGCCAAGGGCGTTTGGGCTCGTCCTCTCGCCCTGAAAGTGGAGGAGAAGGAAATCAAGGGCATGGAAGGCTACCTGGAGCTGCCCGGCTTCAAGCTCGCTCCCGGCGAACGCGCCGCCCGGCAGTTCACCCTCTATTCCGGCCCGGCTGAATACAACCAGTTGGCCGCGCTGGACAAAGGCGCGGTGCACATAATGAACCTGGACCGTTGGTGGATCACCCGCAGCGTCGGCATGGTCCTCCTGCGTTCCATGAACGCGCTGGAGCGCATCTTCCACAGCTACGCCTGGGCCATCATCATCCTCACCTTCATCGTGCGCGGCGCACTCTGGCCCATCCAGGGCAAGGCCAACCAGTCGATGAAGCGCATGCAGCTTCTCCAGCCGAAAATGACGGAGCTGCGCGAGAAGTACAAAGACGACCCGGCCCGGATGAACCAGGAGGTCATGAAGCTCTACAAAGACTATGGAGCCAACCCCTTGAGCGGCTGCCTGCCGATGCTGATCCAGATCCCCATCTTCTTCGGCTTCTACTCCATGCTGGGAACCGCCGTGGAACTGCGCAACAGCTCCTTCCTGTGGGTCCACGATCTTTCCCGGCCCGACACTATCTTCCACCTCGGGGGCATCCCCGTGAACGTCTTGCCGCTGGCCATGGCCGCGACCATGATCTGGCAGATGCAACTGACGCCCAAGGCCGGCGATCCCGCCCAGCAGAAGATGATGATGTTCATGCCGCTGGTCTTCATCTTCATTACCTACAACTTCGCCTCCGCCCTCGCGCTTTACTACACCGTTCAGAATTTGCTATCCATCCTGCAACTTTACGCCACCCGCAACCAGCCCATGCCCACCCTCCAACGCGTGGGAGCGGGCCGGAAAGCCCGGTAACGTTTTTTGGAAATGAAACAAACGCCCAAGGAAATCCTCGACACGATGCTCGGCTGCCTCGGCTTCGTGTGCGAAATGGAAGAAATCGTAGCCGACAACGGGCTCACGCTCCAGGTCTACACCTCCGAGAAAGAACGCCTCACCGGCCCCGGCGGGCAGACCATCGAAGACCTGCAATACCTCCTCAACCGGGTCTTGCAGGCGCAGGACCCGTCCAGCCCCAAAGTGCACGTGGACGTGGAGCACTACCGCGACATGCGCAACGACCTGCTCATCGAGCGCGTCCGCAAAATCGCCGAATCCGTCCGTGCGAACGGTGTTCCCTTCCACCTGGAGCCGATGAACTCCTACGACCGGCGGCTCGTCCACAACGCCTTCAAGGACGACCCGCAAATCACCACGTGGAGCCCGGACGACGATGCCCGCATGAAGCGGATTACCTTGAAATTCCGCTCCCCCGCATAGAACATTGCGGGCTGCAATGTAGGTCGCGGGGGCAGGCATTACTGCTTAGAGCAATTCTCTCAGAAATCCTTTCCGAAAGAGCGGCGCTTGGGCCTTGCCAGCCAGCTCGTGGCGCTCCCATCTCTTGATTCGGAAATTCTTTTCGAGAAATGCTATAACCTTTTGCATCATCACGCTGGACTTTCCGTCCATTTTCGGCGTAGCCGCACCGCTGTGTGTAGAAACCCAAGAAACACCTGTGACCCCGTACACCTACCTGTGTTGCAACCCGGCCAACCTCCCTATTGAAACCGTCCCGCCAAGCTGGTAGTATCACCATATGACGGTCATGGAATCCATCCTCAGAGATTTGGAAACGCTCCCAGCATCCAAGCTGGTGGAGGTGGCCCATTACGTGAGCCACTTCAACCCGAAACGCCGTAGCGAGCGCATGGCGGCATTGCAGGCGGTGGGCGGGTGCATGCCCGGCGAGGAAGGTGAAGCCTTTGAGAAGGCCGTCAGGGAAGAAGCCGACAGGATTGACGCCGATGAGTGGAAATAGCCTCTTGCTCGACACCTGCGTCGTGGTGAAGCACTTTCGGGACGCCACAGCCGTGGCCGACAAACTGGCAGGGTACGAAGACCTCTACTTGCCTCAGCAAGCCTTGGGCGAACTCTACTACGGAGCATACCGCTCCGGCCGGCCTGAAAAGCATCTGGCACAAATCGAGCGGCTCCTTGCGGCGGTGGACGTGTTGAACCCCGACGAAGAAACTTCCCTGCTTTACGGACAAATCGCCACAGCGTTGGCGGTGGCCGGAACCCCCATCCCCCAAAACGACATCTGGATAGCGGCAATGGCCATCCAGACCGGGCTGCCGCTGGCAACCAGCGACGACCACTTTGCACGGATTACGGGCCTGACCGTCTTCCAGTGGTAGTCATCTTCATTGAGAGCATCTCATCCCCTCCCATCACCGCTTTTAGTTTGAAACTCCGCTCCCCCGCATAGAACATTGCGGGCTGTGAAAACCGCTGATTCTTTGCCAGGCTCCCTCGGGCGCGACCTCCTCGCCCTGCGCGAGCGCGCCCCGTTGGTGCACAACATTACCAACTTCGTGGTCATGAACGTGACCGCCAACGCCCTCCTTGCCATCGGGGCCTCCCCCATCATGGCCCACGCCGCGGAGGAATTGGAAGAGCTCCTCGGGTTCGCCTCCGCCCTCGTCCTGAACATCGGTACCCTTGATGCCGCCTGGATCGCCAGCATGGAGCAAGCAGCCCTCCTTGCGGGCAAGAAGGGCGTCCCCATTGTCCTTGACCCCGTCGGCGCGGGCGCATCCCGGCTGCGCACCGCCACCGCGCTGGCCTTGCTGCAAAAGGGGCGTCCCGCCATCGTGCGCGCCAACCCCTCCGAAATCCTGGCCCTTGCCGGAGCCGCCGGAGTGACCAAGGGCGTCGATAGCACCCACACCTCCGGGGAAGCCGAAGCCGCCGCCCGCACGCTTGCGCAAAGCGCCGGATGCACCGTCGCCGTCAGTGGAGCCATCGATTTCGTCACCGACGGGAAAGACGCCTGGCGGCTCTCCGGCGGCTCCCCGCTTATGCCCCGCATCACCGGCATGGGCTGCACCGCCAGCGCGCTCGTGGGCGCGTTCGCGGGCGTCTGCGCCACCCCCCTGCAAGCCGCCGTCGCCGGGATGGCCGTCATGAAAGTCGCCGCCGAGATCGCCGCCGAAAGCGCCGAAGGGCCCGGCACCCAGCAGCTCTACTTCCTCGACGCCCTCCACCAACTGACCCCCGAGGAGTTGATCCGGCGCGTCCGGCTCGCCCGCGCATGAAAACGGATCTCTCCGTGTACCTCGTCATCGGCACGGATTTCACCGGGGGCCGCGACCTGGTTTCCCTCGTCCTGGAGGCCGTCGCGGGAGGCGTCACCTGCGTCCAGTTGCGCGAGAAAACGTCCGATTTCCGCTCCTTCGCCGCCCTGGCCGCCGCCTTGAAGGCGGCGCTCGTCCCCACCGGCGTGCCCCTCCTCATCAACGACAACGTGACCGTTGCGTGCGCCATCGGTGCGGACGGCGTCCATCTGGGCCAGTCCGACCTCCCCTGCGCCGAAGCCCGGCGGATTCTCGGGCCCGCTGCGTGCATCGGCCTCTCCGTCGAAAACCGCGCCCAGGCCTTGGCGGCCGAAGCGCTCGGAGCCGACTACCTCGGCGTCAGCCCCGTCTTCCCCTCCGCCAGCAAAACGGACACCGCCGCCCCCTGGGGTCTGGACGGCCTGCGCTGGCTGCGGGAGCGCGTCCAGAGCCCCCTCGTCGCCATCGGCGGCATCACCGTGGAGAACGCTGCGAGCGTCGTGCGCGCGGGAGCCCACGGCGTCGCCGTCATCTCCGCCATAGGCTCCGCCCCGTCCCCCCGCGCCGCCGCCGCCGCGTTGCGCCGGGCCGTCGCTGAAGCGGAGTAGGCAGCGGGCAGTTTTTCTGTCATCATTCCCCTTTCTTCATGTTCGCCTACTACATCGACCACTTCAGCCCCTTCATCCTCGGCCCCTGGCACGGCATCGGCATTCGCTGGTATGGCAGCGCCTACGTTGCGGCCTTCCTGCTCGGCATCTGGATGCTGCGGGCCTTCGCCCGGCATGGTTACTCCGAGTTGCCGGAAGAAAAAGTCGCCGATTTCATCGCCGCCACCGCACTCTTTGGCGTCCTCCTGGGGGGGCGGCTCGGCTACGTCCTCTTTTACGACCTGGAAGGGGTGCTGCATGACCCGCTTCAATTTTTCCGCGTCTGGGAAGGGGGCATGGCCAGCCACGGTGGCATCCTCGGCATCGTCCTGTTCACCCTCTGGTATGCCCGGCGGCACAAAGTCTCGTGGCTTGGCCTGGGCGACAATCTCGTCGTCGCTGCTCCGCTCGGCATCTTCTTCGGGCGCTGCGCCAATTTTATCAATGGCGAACTCTTCGGGCGCGCGACGCACGTCCCCTGGGCCGTCCAGTTTCCCAAGGAGCTTTTCGATCTCCCCGCCCTGGCGCAGCGAGCCATTGATGCCTGTTCCGCGCTTGACCCCGCGCTCACGAATACGGACGCCATCGTGGACGCCGCGCAGACCAGCGCCCCCGTGCGCGCCGTGCTCGCCGGGATCCTCACCCCGCGCCACCCCTCGCAGCTTTACGAGGCGGGCATGGAGGGGCTTCTCCTCTTCGTCCTGCTCTGGTTTATCCGCACACGCACCCGCGTCGCGGAAGGAGTGACCACCGGCGCGTTCTTCGTCCTCTATGCCCTCCTGCGCATCCTGGGCGAGCAATTCCGCCAGCCGGACGTCGGCATCGCGTTCACCCTCGGGCTCACGCGCGGCCAGTTCCTCTCGCTGTTTATGATCCTCTTTGGCGTGGCGCTGATCTGGCACTCCGTCCGGCGCAACAGGCCCGCGCCCCGTCCGGCGCTCTAAAGCGGTTTAAATTTTGCCGTTTACACGCTGCTCGGCGGCGCGGGCCGATGCGCGGTAACACTTCAATTTAAAACGCTCTAAAGCTGCGCGAAGGGGAAAATTTAAGCCATCTGGGCATAATCCACGGTAAATCCGGCTTGGCGCACCGCATACAGCACTTCCTCCGGGGTGATCCCGAGCGGGTTGTAAATGACATGGACTCCGCTTTGGGTGATGCGGGCCGTGTGGACCCCGTTCATCTGGCGCAGCGCCGCCTTCAATTGTTCCTCGGCCGCTTCCTCGGTGAGGTCGTTGATTTCCAGTTCCAACTCCTTAAAATCGGACATCATAGAAGGTTTCGGCTTGCGGAGCGGGCCCGGATGGAGCCTTTATCCTTCTCCCATGAAACCGCATCCCGCATCCCGTCCTTCCGCCGCGTTGGAGGAAGTGCGCGCCGTCTATGCGGCGCTCGCCGCCCGGCCCGTGCTGCGGGATTGCGCCCTGCGCACGGAATGCTGCCAGTTCCATCTCACGGGACGGACCCCCTACCTGACCAAGGGCGAGGCGCTCGTCGCCGCGCGCGGCGTCCGGGCCGCCGGGCGCAAACAACTCCCGGAGCGGACCGATGGCGCATGCCCGCTCCTGCATCCCCACACCGGCAAGTGCATGATCTATGCCGCGCGCCCCTTCGGCTGCCGCACCCATTTTTGCGCCGCCGCCGGGGGACCCTACGCGCGGAGTGAGGTCGTTGACTTGATCCGCCGCCTGGAAGCCGTCGATGCCGCGTTGGGCGGCGACGGCGCGCGCATGCTCCCCGGAGCCGTGGCCGCCGCCTTGTCGGAGCTGCGGTAGCGCCTCCACTTCTTCCTCGCTTTTGCGCCCTTTGCGCGAATCTTCTACGCCAGCCGGTCTTCGAGAGCTTCGCGCAGGTGCATATAAAGGCGCGGGTTGCGCAGAGCCAGGATTTCCAGGGCGGCCAGCGCCGCGTTGGAGGGCTCCAGGACGGTGGTTACGGGGACGTTGGAGGGCGTCCGCAGCGAAGACCAGACATCTTCCGGGAACTCCTTGAAACTTGCCGGCACGGTGATGACCGGGAGGGTGGTGGCGGCGGAAAGCGTCGGGCCCGCCCCGTTGGAGCGCCCGATGTAGGCGATGAGGACCGCGTCCGGCGTCGCCTGGGCGAGTTGGTTGAGTTCCGCAATCGCGCGCACCGGCTCCTTGTGGACCGAGCAGGCGATCCGGGTCGTTTCCATGCTGCCGTGGGAGAGGTCTTTAATGGCCTTTTCCACCGGGCTCACGTCGTCGTTGACGGAGCCGGACCAGATGATGATCCGTTGCGCCGGGATGCGGAAGTGGCTGGTGATGCCCGCCACGCGCTGGTAGTTGGCCGCCACGGCGTCGAGCTGGCCGCCATCGCGGTAAACCTGCTTGTCCAGGTAGGCCCCGTCTTCCAGCACGCGCCAGGAGTCGTTGTCGATCACGTCGGCGAGCAGGAGGCTGCCATCGGCGGCGAGGCCGAACTCCACCTTGCAATCCACCAGCCGCCCCCCTTCGAGCTGCCACGCTTTCTCCAGCGCCAGGAAGGTGCGGCGGGCGATGGCGCTCATTTTCGCAAAAAACTTCGCTTCCCCCTCGTGAGAGAACACTTCCTGCTGCGGCAGCACCAGGAAAGGCGTTTGGCCCGCGATCGGCTTGGACGGCTCGAAAAGACTCACCGTGCCAGCGTCCGCGTCGTGGCGCATCAGCGCGTCGTCGCAGCGCAGATCGTGCGTTTTCCATTTGCGGCCCGAGGTCTTGAGGTAGAACTCCACCAGCAGGCGCGGGAAAAGATGGCCTTTGGAGAGCCCCGGCGTCCGCTTCAGGTAGGAGCCGTGTGCCTCGCGCCGGATCACCACCTCGTAGGGGAGCATCTCGCATTTCGGGGCGGAAAAGGAAATCGCGCTGAGCTGTTCGTCGAACCCGACCGGAATCCCGCACGCCTTGAGCAGCCGGAAGTTGTTGCAGGTCGTCAGCGTCGCCATGGCTGCCTTGCCCGAAAGCAGATCGTGTTTTGCCCCGTCCCCCGCGGTAATATCGTCTTTGGAAACCACGACGACTTTCGTGGGATCGTCCGGGGATTGCCCGATCACCTTGGTTTTGCCTTCGGCCAGGATCACGCCATCAAAAAGAGGTTGCATAGTGGGCGGGAATATACGGTTTCCGCGGCAAAAAGGTCAAATCATGCCTTCCTGAGTTTGACTTCCCGGGGCGCGGGCTCTAATGGAAAGAGGATGCCCACAGACCCTCGGGAACACGCCTTGCAGTCCGCCTATCAGATCGTTTCGGAGCATTTCCCGAACGTCGTGATGGTGGCCGAGGCCCAATTCGTGAACGAAGAGGGGCAGCCGCAGTTTGCCCAAATGCTGCGCTGGTATGGCTGCTCCACCACCGCCACGGGGCTGATGATCTACGCCTCCGATCTCCTCTGCCGGACCTTTGGCGACCGCCCGCCGAAGCCGAACGCCGCCGCGGCGGTCATCCACCCGCAGCAGGAGGAAGCGCTCCAGCGGGCCTTGGCGATCCTCGGCGAGCATTTTGGCTGTTCGATTGTTGTCGCGCAGGGAGAGCCGGAGCTGGCGGGCAAGGGGGAGCGGAGCCTCAAGGTCATCCGTTGCACCGGCGTGCCCACGATGGTCGCGGGGCTGTCCCAGTTCGCCTCTAACGCCCTGCGCCGGATGGCCGTGGAGTAGGGGAGCACTTCAGGAAAGGGGGATGCGATTTTTTCTTGCCCGCTCCGCCCCTTGCTCTTCGGGGGGCAACGGGGTTTCGGGCGTCTCTCCGTCCAGCGAGACTTTGTAGCCCGGGAAGTATTTTTTGGCGCAATCCGGGCAGATGCCGTGGGAGAACTGCGCCTCGGAGTGCTCTGAAATGTACGTTTCGATCCGGTTCCAATACCCCTGGTCGTCCCGGATTTTTTTGCACCCGCTGCAAATCGGCAGCATGCCGCTCAAGGTCTTCACCTGGGCGAGGGCTTTCTGGAGTTCCTGGATGAGTTGGTCCCGTTCGGCTTCGTCCTGCTTGCGTTCGATGGCGTAGCGGAGTGTGCGGAAGAGCAGCAGGCCGTCCACCTGCCCTTTGACCAGGTAATCCTGCGCCCCGTTTTGGATGAGCCGGATGCCCAGTTCCTCATCTTCCAGGCTGGTCAGCACCACAACGGGGGTTGCCGGGAACTTGGTGTGGGCTTTGGTGAGGGTGTCCAATCCCACGCTGTCGGGCAGGGAGAGATCCAGCAGCAGCACGTCGATGTCCGTTTCGGCGAGCCGCTGGAAGCCTTCGTGGAGGGACTCCGTGTGCACCAGGCTGATCGGCCTGCCCGACTTTGCCGAAACCGAACGGAGGTGTTCGGTCACCAGCCACGCCTGGGCTGGCTCATCGTCGATGAGCAGGACTTTGATCGGGGGGGGGGACATGGAGAACTTACGGGCACGAATGCCTTTTTCAAGGAGGTGGGGGGGGCAGTTTGACGATGGTGAGCCAAAACTCTTGCGTGGTCCGGACGACCGCCATGAATTGGTCCAGGTCCACCGGCTTGGTGATGTAGCAATTGGCGTGGAGACGGTAGGAGCGCAGAATATCCTCATCCGCGCTGGAGGTGGTGAGCACCACCACGGGGATGGAATTCAGACACGGGTCGTTCTTGATCTCCGTCAGCACCTCGCGGCCGTCTTTGCGCGGGAGGTTCAAGTCCAGCAGGATCAGGTCGGGTCGCGGGGCTTCGGCATGCGCTCCCCGGCGGTGGAGAAAGGCCATCGCTTCGATGCCATCCTCGGCCAAATGGACGCGATTGAGAATTTTGGCATCCTTGAGCGCCTCGATCGTGAGATAGGCATCTCCTGGTTCATCCTCTACCAAAAGGATTTCAATCGGTTTTCCTGCGAGTGGGGGGGGCTGTTTCACCTGCTTGGTTCCATCTCTACTATTTCAGGTTTCAGAGGGATTGTAAAAAAGAATATGCACCCCTTGTCCTTGCCGGATTCCACCCAGATTTCCCCCCCGTGGCGTTCCACGATCCGCTTGCAGATCGACAGCCCGATCCCGGTTCCCGGGTATTTCGCGCGGGTGTGCAGGCGCTGGAAGATCACGAAAATGCGCTCGAAGTATTCCGGCTCGATGCCGATCCCATTGTCGCTGACCGCGAAGAGCCAGGCCGCGCCGTCGTCCGTCTTGCGCGCGCCCACGTGGATCAGGGGGGGCTCCTCGCCGTGGAATTTGATGCCGTTGGCGATCAGGTTTTGGAAAAGTTGGCCCAAAAGGACCGGGTCGCACAGGATCTTGGGCAGCGGGTCGTGCGTGACCATCGCCCCGTTTTCATGGATCGATACGGCCAGGTTGCCCAGCACGGAGTTCAGAACCTCCTCCATGTCCGTCTGGCAGAAGGGCCGGTTTTTGCTCCCCACGCGCGAGTAGGTCAGCAGATCGCGGATGAGCTGTTGCATCCGGTTCACCCCTTCCGTAATGAAGTGGACAATCGGCTCGGCCTCCGCGTCCAGCCGGTCCCGGTAGCGCTGGAGCAGCAGTTGGGTATAGGCCGAAACCAGGCGCAGCGGTTCCTGGAGATCATGCGAGGCCACATAGGCGAACTGCTCCAGATCCTGGTTGGAGCGCTTCAGCTCCGCGAGCAGCTTTTTCGAGGCCGCCTCCGTCTGCTTGCGTTCGTCGATCTCCTCCTGCAGCAGCCCGTTGGTATGCAAGAGCTGGCGGGTCCGGAGGGCCACCTGCTCTTCCAGCAAATCCTGGTGGCTGCGCAGCGTCAACGCCATGTCCCCGAACGCCTGGGCCAGTTGCTGAAGTTCCAGGGCCCCGCCCGGGAGCTGGGTGGGCGTCTCCCATTTCCCCTCCGCCAGCCGTCGCGCCGCCGCCTTCAGGCGCTTGACAGGCCGGACGACCGAGAAATCCGCGAAAAACCAGGCACCCCCGAGCGCCGCCAGTGTGAGCCCGCCCAGCCAGAGGAGGTTGCACAGGAAATCCGCCCGGACGGTCGCCAGCAGCGTTTCCTTCGCCACGCCCACGGTCACAAAAAGGCCGTCGTCCGAATCGGGCACCGGGGCGTAGAAGTAGAGCCGCTTCACCCCGTCCACCCCGGCCGTTTCCACAGCCCCCCGGCGCGGGGGGGGCTGGTCCTGGAACGCCTGCCAGCTCCGGGCTTGTTTGCCCACCCACTGCTGCGAGCCCGGGTTGCGGACCAGTTCCACCCCGTTGCGGTCCACCACGGCGGTCACGCTTTGAGGGATGCGCTGGTGCGCTGAAATGCAGGCTTGCAGCGCGTTCAGGTTGAGCGCCGCGTACACGGCGCTCAGCGGACGGCCCCCCTCCTGGCCGGGCAGCGGGTAGGAGAGCACCAGCGTCGGGCGGCCCGTCGCCTTGCTCATCTGGAAAATTCCCACGGAAAAATCCCGGCGCTCCTGGAGCCGGTTGAACCAGGGGCGTTCGCTTGGCTTGAAGGCGTTCGGCATCGGGAGCGCGCTGGCAATCGTCGTGTCGCCCGACTCCGTCAGCCCAATGTTGAGGTAATTGCTGGAATGGCGGAGCAACTCCGCGAACATCGCGCTCGCCTCCGGGCCATCCTTCTGTCGGACCGGCTCCGCATAGGCCAGTGTAAACAGGAGCTGCCGCGTTCCCTCCACCACCTGGCTGAGACTTTCCGCCGACAACTCCGCCATGCGGACGGCCTCCTCCTCCATCGCGCGCAACTTCCGGTCGCGATCCCCCTCCGCATGGTAAAGCAGCAGGCCGAACATCGGCACAATCGCGAGAACCACTACCAGCATCAAACGGACGCGCAGACCGGTGTTGGAGAAAAAGCCCATGGGGAATGGCAAAGGGCTCTTGTAACGCTTCGCTTTCCTGAACTCCAGAGCAACATTGATCTTCTTGCCAAAACGTTGAATCATGGTTCCCATGCATCTTTCCCGTCATGTCTGCGCCTGCCTGGGGGTTGTGGGGCTTCTGGCCTTCCCCGGCTGCGGCAAGAAGAACGCCGCGCCGGCACCCAGGCCGGTCCGCGCCGTCAGTGTCACCCGGCCGCAAATCAAGGAAGTCCCCCTTTATCTCGACGAAATCGGCAACTGCACCGCCTACGAAGCCGTCGTCGTCCAGCCGCAAGTCTCCGGCGCCCTCACCGCCGTTCACTTCCAGGACGGCGCGGAAATCCGCAAGGGCGATCTCCTCTTCACCATCGACCCGCGCCCCAGCCAGGCCGCCCTCGACAAAGCCAAAGCCACCCTCGAATCCGACCGCGCCAAGGCCGCCTACGCCCAATTGCAGGTCCAGCGGTATGAGGAGCTGAGCAAAACCAAAGTCATCGCGCCCCAGGATTACGACAGCCTGTGCAGCACCGCCCAGGCCGCCCAGGCCACCGTGCAGGCCGACCAGGCCGCGGTCGATGAAGCCCGCCTCAACCGCGAATATTGCGAGATCCGCTCCCCCATCGACGGCCGCGCCGGCAAACGCAAAGTGGACATCGGCAACATCGTCAGCGCCAACGCGACCCAGCTCCTCTCCATCCAGCGGCAGGACCCCATTTACGTTGACTTCACCATCCCGGAGCGAACGCTCGCGGACGTCCGCGCCTACCGCGACAAGGGAACCCTGCAAGTGGAAGCCCGCTTCGCCGACAACCCCGCCAAACGCCGCCTCGGGACCTTCGACTTTCTCGACAACGGCGTGCAGCAAGGCTCCGGCACCGTTCGCGTGCGCGCCTTGCTGGACAACAAAGACCGCCTTTTCTGGCCGGGGCAGTTCGTCAACGTCCGGCTGCTGCTGGACGTCCTCCCCAATGCCGTCCTCGTTCCCGCCGAAGCCGTGCAAATCGGCCAGAGCGGCCCGTTTGTCTTTGTCGTCAAAGCGGATTCCACCGTTGAACTGCGGAAAATCCAGACCGGCCAGCGCCAGGAGGAGGCCGTCGCCGTCACCAAGGGGCTCGCGGCGGGCGAAACCGTCGTCGTCACCGGGCAGATCTCCCTCGCCCCCGGCGCGTACGTCAAAGTCGTTCCCGCGGCAACAAAGTAGCCATGGCCAGCCTCTCCGACCCCTTCATCAAGCGGCCCGTCATGACCATGATGTGCACCCTGTGCATCGTCGTCTTTGGCGTGCTCGGCTTCCTGCGCCTCCCCGTCAACGACCTGCCCGCGGTGGACTTTCCCGTCATCACCGTCAGCGTCAACTACCCCGGCGCGAGCCCGGACACCATGGCGCGCAACGTTGCCACGCCCCTGGAGCGGCAGTTCATGCAAATCCCCGGGCTGGCGCTCGTGACCTCCCAGAGCGCCCAGGGCAACACCTCGATCACCTTGCAGTTTGATTTGAGCAAGAGCGTCGATGCCGCCGCCACCGACGTCCAGGCCGCCATCAACCAGGCCACCTCCAGCCTCCCCATCGACCTCCCCGCGCCCCCCCTCTTCACCAAATTCAACCCCAACGACCAGCCCGTCATCTACCTGGTCATGACCAGCGCCTCCCTGACGCAGGGGCAGCTCTACGACTACGCCAGCAGCCAGGTGGCCCAGCGCATCAGCATCCTGCCCGGCGTGGCCAAAGTGGACATCTACGGCTCCAAGGCCGCCGTGCGCGTCAAGGTGGACCCCTCCCGGCTCGCCTCCCTGGGGCTCACCGTGGACGACCTCTCCAAAGCCATCCAGGCCGGCACCAGCTACCAGGGGGCGGGGCAGTTCGACGGATCGGGCCGCACCTTCCTGCTCCAGCCCCAGGGGCAGCTTGAGAACGCCGCCGCCTATGGCGGCCTCATCATCGGGCGCAAAGACGGGGCCTCCATCTACCTGCGCGACGTCGCCGAAGTCACCGACTCCATTCAGGACGAGCGCATGTCCCGGCACTTCTGGATGCGGGGAGGGGCCGCTGCCGAAACCAGCGTCGTTCTGGCCGTCTCGCGCCAGTCCGGCGCCAACGCCGTCGCCACCGCCCAGGGCGTCAAAGACCTGCTCCCCCTCTTTCACCGGGAACTGCCCGGCTCCATCCAGCTTGTCCCGATGATGGACCGCTCCATCACCATCGTGAATTCCGTCAACGACGTCAAAGAGACCCTCCTCATCGCCTTCGCCCTCGTCGTCATCGTCATCTTCCTCTTCCTGGGCCGGGCCACCGACACCCTCATCCCCGTCGTCGCCCTGCCGATGTCCATGCTCATGACCTTCCTGGCCATGTACCTGCTCGGCTACAGCATCGACAACCTCTCCCTGCTGGCATTGACCCTCTCCATCGGCTTCCTCGTGGACGACGCCATCGTCTTTTTGGAAAACGCCGTGCGCCGGATGGAAGGGGGCGAAACCGCGCTGGAAGCCGCCTTCCACGGCGCCAAGGAAATCAGCTTCACCATTCTCTCCATGACGCTTTCCCTGGCTGCCGTCTTCCTGCCCATGGTCTTCATGCCGGGCTTGATCGGGCGGACCTTCCAGGAATTCGCCATCACCATCATCATCGCCATCATCTCCTCCGGCGTCGTCTCCCTCACGTTGACGCCCCTCATGTGCGCCCGGATGCTCGCGCGGCACGAGAGCGGGAAAAAGACATGGCTTGAACTGCACGTCCAGGCCCTCCTGGGGCGCATCATCGCCGCCTACGGCCGCTCGCTCCACTTCTTCCTGCGGCACAAGTGGATCTCCGCCCTCGCGTGGGTCGTCTGCATGGCCGGGACCATCGTTCTCTTCAAAGCCGTTCCCAAATCCTTCCTGCCCGTCGGCGACAGCGGGACCGTCCGCGGCACCTTCATGACCCAGGAAGGGACTTCGCCGGAGCGGATGCGCGAGTACCAGTACGCCGTCGACAAAATCCTGCGCGAGAACCCGAACGTGGATCTTTCCTACACCATCTCCAACCTCACCGGCAAGCTCCCCAGCTCCCAGGCGCGCATCCTGGCCAACCTCATCCCGGCCGACAAGCGCCCCTCCATCGACGTGGTCATGGCCCAGATCGCCGCCAAGATCTCTGAAATTCCCGGCATCCTCCCCTATATGCAGGCCAACCCCGTCCTGCAAATCAGCACCGGGGCCACCGCCAACACCCAGGGCAAATTCGCCTACGCCCTCAGCGGCATTGATCCCGGCGAAGTCAACGCCGCCGCGCAGAAATTGATGGAGAAATTGAAGCCCTATCCCGGCTTCCTCTTCGTCAACTCCGACCTCAAAACCCAGACGCCCAACCTCCAGATCGACATCCTGCGCGACCCGGCCGCCACCTATGGCGTCTCCGCCCAGGCCATCCTCTCCGCGTTGCGCAACGCCTACGCGCAGAACTACGTCTACCTCATCAAGAAATCGACCGACCAGTACCAGGTCATCATGGAGGTCGATGACGCCTGGCGCGCGAAGCCCGACAACCTCGAAAAACTCTACGTCAAATCCGACGACGGAACGACCCTCGTCCCGTTGAAAGCCGTCGCCCGGTGGAAGGAAGTCATCGGCCCGCAATCCATCAACCACATCAACCAATTCCCCTCCGTCACCATCTTCTTCAACCTCGTCCCCGGAGCCGTGCTTGGCGACGCCACGAAGTTCATCGAAGCAGCGGCAGCCGAAGTCCTGCCCCCCAGCATCCGGGGCAGCCTGCAAGGGGAGGCCCTCGTGTTCAAGGAAACCATCACGAGCCTCTCCATCCTCATGATCTTCGCCGTCTTCGCGATGTATATCATCCTGGGCATCCTCTACGAGAGCTACGTTCACCCCATCACCGTCCTCACCGCATTGCCCGTCGCCACCGTTGGCGGCCTGGCCACCTTGTTCCTCTTCAACAAGGAAGCCTCCCTTTACGCCTTCGTCGGCATGTTCCTGCTGGTCGGCATCGTCAAAAAGAACGGCATCATGATGATCGACTTCGCCCTGCAACGCATGGCCGAGGGGCTCCATCGCGTGGACGCCGTGCACGAAGCCAGCGTCGAGCGTTTCCGGCCCATCATCATGACCACCTTCGCGGCTCTGATGGGAGCCGTCCCCCTGGCCCTCGGCATGGGAGCCGACGGCAGCTCGCGCCAGCCGCTTGGCCTCATCATCGTCGGCGGATTGGTTGTTTCCCAACTCGTCACCCTCTATATCACCCCCGCCCTTTTCCTTTACCTCGAAGCCTTCCAGGAGAACGTGCTCGACCGCGTTTCCTTCTTCCGCTCCCACCGCGCCACGCACGTCGGCATCCATCACGACGCCCCGGAGGTCCCCGAGAAATCGGAAGAGCTCGCTTCCGTGTAGACACCTTCCCTGCTTGGCGCGCGCGCGGCGCGGTGCTACAATCGCCCGCATGTTGCTGCATTTTACCAAGATGAACGGCGCGGGGAACGACTTTGTGGTCGTGGACAACCGCCGAAGGGAACTGCCTCTTACCCGCCAGGCGATTGCGCGCCTGTGCGACCGCCACCGGGGCGTGGGGGGCGACGGGCTGCTGGCCGTGGAACCGGCGGAAGCGGGGGCCGACTTCCGCATGCGCTACTACAATGCCGACGGCGGCGAAGCCGAGATGTGCGGCAACGGAGCCCGCTGTTTCGCCCGGTATGCCGGACGCCTGGCGGGGATCACGGGCCGCATCCGCTTTGAAACGATGGCGGGGATCATTTCCGCCGAGTTTGTGGGCGACCTCGTCCGCCTGGCGATGAGCGAACCCCGGGGGCTGGCCCTCAACGAGTCCCTTGCGCTCCCCGGCGCGGCGCTCACCGTCCACTCCGTCAACACTGGCGTGCCGCACGCCGTGGTGGTGGTGGACGACCTGGACGCGGTCCCGGTGAAGGAATATGGTGCGGGGCTTCGTTACCACGCCCACTTCGCCCCGCGCGGGACGAACGCGAATTTCATCCAGCCGCTGGATGCGGCAACCATCGCCATCCGCACGTATGAACGGGGCGTGGAGGATGAAACGCTCGCCTGCGGCACCGGCGTGGTGGCCAGCGCGCTCACCTTCCACGAACTGACCGGCGCGCCGAGCCCCCTTTCCGTCCGCGTGCGCGGCGGCGATATCTTGCAAGTCGGCTTTGAAGGAGGGCGCGGGGCATACCGCAACGTCACGCTCACCGGCCCGGCCGACTTCGTGTTCGAAGGCGAGATTGTGATTTAAAGAAGAATCCGCAGATGAACGCAGATTTTTATAGCATTTCTCGAAAAGAATTTCCGAATCAAGAGATGGGAGCGCCACGAGCTGGCTGGCAAGGCGCAAGCGCCGTGGCTGTGGCTTCCGCCACAGCCCAAGCGCCGCAACGCCGCCAGACGGCTTGTGTCGCCCCAGCTCTTTCGGAAAGGATTTTTGAGAATTGCTCTAAAATAGGGTCTATGCGAGTTCCTCTTTAAAATTCTTAATCTGCGGACCCCTCTTCTCCCCCGCAACAAAAGCGTGCCATTCCCGCAAAAACTGTCTAAAAATACCGCCCCATGTTTGAAGGAGCCCATACGGCGTTGGTCACGCCATTCCGCAACAACCGTCTCGACGAAGCCGCCTTTACGCAGTTGATCGAGGACCAGATCGCCCACGGGATCACCGGCATCGTGCCCGTTGGCACCACCGGGGAATCCCCGACGCTGGATCATGCCGAACACCACCGCGTCATCGAACTGGCGGTCCAAATCGCCAAGGGCCGCTGCCTGGTCATCGCCGGGACCGGGTCCAACGCCACCGACGAGGCGATCTCGCTCACGCGGGAAGCCGAAAAAGCCGGGGCCGATGCCGCCCTGCTCGTCGCCCCCTATTACAACAAGCCCTCCCAGGAGGGGCTTTTTCGCCATTTCCAGGCCATCGCCGCCGCCACCAAGCTCCCGCTCGTGCTTTACAGCATCCCGGGGCGCTCCGGCATCGAGATCGGCGTGGAGACCGTCCGCCGTCTCGCCGCCGCCTGCCCCAACATCATTGCCATCAAGGAAGCCGGAGGCAGCGCCGACCGCGTCAGCCAGCTCCGCCAGGCCCTCCCCGCGGCGTTTGAAATTCTCTCCGGCGACGACGCCCTGACGCTCCCGTTCATGGCCGCCGGGGCCGTGGGCGTCATCAGCGTCGCCTCGAACCTGATCCCGCGCGAGGTGGGCGACCTCGTGAAAGCCGCGCTGGCCGGGGACGTGGCGCAAGCGCGCGCCCTCCACGAGCGCTGGTATCCCCTTTTCCGCGACCTCTTTGTCGAGACCAACCCGGTCCCCGTGAAGACGGCGATGGCCCTGCAAGGCCGCATCGCGCTGGAGGTCCGCCTGCCCCTTTGCGAGATGAGCGAGGCCAACGCCGCCAAGCTTCAGGCAACCCTTGGGGCGTTGAAACTCGTTTAACGGAAGAGCTATCCGCAGATTTTCGCAGATGAAAGAGGTCATTGTTATGAAGCCACTTCGTTTTCTCATCAATGGCGCCAAGGGGCGCATGGGGCAGGCCATTCTCGCCGCGCTCCAGGGCGACCCGGAGGCAACCGTCGCCGCCGCCATCGACCAGGGGGATGATTTCCGAGCCGCCCTTGCCGGGTGCGACGCCGTGATCGACTTCAGCCACCCTAGCCTCACCGAGGAGATCGCCCAGGCGTGCGCCCGGGCCAGGAAACTCCTTGTCATCGGCACCACCGGCCATAGTGACGCGCAAGCCGCCGCGATCCGGGAAGCCGCGAAGACGATCCCGATTGTCTTCGCCCCCAATTTCAGCGTCGGGGTGAACACCCTCTTCTGGCTCACCCGCAAAGCCGCGGAAATCCTGGGGCCGGAGTTCGACCTGGAAGTGGTGGAAATGCACCACCGGCTCAAAAAAGACGCCCCCAGCGGCACCGCCAAGCGTCTGGCCGAGATCCTCGCCGACGTGCGCGGCCTCCAATACAACCAGGACGTGCGCCACGGCCGCCAGGGGATCGTCGGCGAGCGAACGCCCACGGAGATCGGCCTGCACGCCGTGCGCGGCGGCGACGTGGTGGGGGATCACACCGTCATCTATGCCGCCATCGGCGAGCGCGTGGAGCTGACCCACAAAGCCTCCAGCCGCGACACCTTCGCCCGCGGCTCCATCCGCGCCGCCAAATGGGCCGCCTCCCAGCCCGCCGGGCTCTATGACATGCAGGACGTGCTCGGTTTGAAGTAATCACACGCCATGCGCTGCGGCATCGCTCTCGGCTCCAACCTTGGCGACCGGATTGCGCACTTGCGGGCCGCCCGCGCCGCCGTTTGCCTGCTCCACGCCGGGCCCGAAGCGCCGCTCATTTCGCCCATTTATGAAACCGAGCCGGTCGATTGCGCCCCGGATACTCCCGCGTATCTGAACGCCGTGATCGAGATCGGCTACCAAGGCGGCGCGTTGGGCCTCTTGCGAGCGCTCCAGCAGATCGAGCACCGCGAGGGCCGCCCGGAGGCCCATGTGCACCATGCTCCCCGGACGCTCGACCTGGACCTTCTCTACGCGGGGGACACCACGCTCCAAAGCCCCGTTTTGACGCTCCCGCATCCCCGGCTCGCCGAGCGGCGTTTTGTGCTCCAGCCTCTCGCGGATATCCGGCCCGGCTTGGTTCTCCCCGGGTGCAAACAGACCGTGGCCGCGCTGCTCGCCGCGTTGCCGCCCGCTCCGTCCGCCCGTTTCTTTGGGACCTTTTAACTGATTACAAACATGAATGCCCGTCTCGAAATTTTCCGCACCGCCAAACCGCAGGGCCGCAAAATCGCCATGCTTACCGCCTACGATTATCCCACCGCCCGGCTTCTCGACGAAGCCGGGGTGGACACGATCCTTGTGGGCGATTCCCTCGGCATGGTCGTCCTCGGCTACCCGGACACCACCTCCGTGACCATGGACGACATGGTCCACCATACCCGCGCCGCTGCCCGTGGCACCCTGCGCGCCGCGCTCATCGCCGACATGCCCATCCACAGCTACGACAACCCCAAGCAGGCCGTCGCCAACGCCCGGCGGCTCATGGAAGCCGGAGCCGACGCGGTGAAGCTGGAAGGGGGCGTGAGCCACGCCGAGCGGATCGCCGCCATTACCGGAGCGGGCATCCCGCTCGTCGGCCACATTGGCATGCTGCCCCAGAGCGTCCGCGAGGAAGGGGGCTACAAAATCAAAGGCAAAACCCCGGAGGCCGCCGAACTCGTGCTCCAGGATGCCCTGGCCGTGGAAGCGGCGGGCGCGCTGGCCGTGGTGGTGGAGTTGGTCAAGCCGGAAGCAATGGCCCCCATCACCAGGGCGCTGCGCATCCCCACCATCGGCATCGGCTCCGGCGAGGATTGCGATGGCCAGGTGCTCGTGATTCACGATCTGGCGGGCCTCTTCCCCTGGTTCACCCCGAAGTTCGCCAAGCCGCTCGCCGCCGCCGGAGCCGCCATCCGCGAAGCCGCCGCCGCCTACACCGCCAGGGTGCACGGCAAGCGTGACGCTTGACCCAGTTCGCGCTACCGCGCGACAGCGGCGGCTTACGCGCGCCGCTTTGGTAGGCAGGTGCCATTTGGAAAAATGGACTCGGACTTATTTAGCGAATTGATCTTTCACCACACTAGTTTTTAACACCAAGGCGCGAAGCCACGAAGGCACGAAGAAAGACAAAGAGGAAGAGGAGAACGCGTTGAAGGCAAACAGGGCCTGCGTCTATCAATAGGCCGCTTTGAGCGGCTCCTCGTCCACGCCACCAGTTTCACTGGTGTTACCTGACAAACGGCAATGGATTGGGGCGATCGCCGTATTTGGATACGCCTCGTCTCTCCTTAAGTCATCGCGGCTCAGTATTTGTGTCAGCTCATCCCCTCCCATCACCGTTTTTAGGCTCAAACGCTCGCCAGTTGGTCTGGGATGGCTGGAGCCTTTGACACGCGGCGGCGCAGATGTTCAAAGGCGAGATAGATGACCGGGGTGGTGTAAAGCGTGAGGGCCTGGGAGAAAATGAGTCCACCCACCACGGCGATGCCGAGCGGACGGCGCAGTTCCGATCCAATGCCAAACCCGACCGCGAGAGGGATCGCGCCCAGGAGCGCGGCCATGGTGGTCATCATGATCGGGCGGAACCGGATCACGCAGGCGTTGTAGATGGCTTGCTCGGGAGTCAGCCCTTCGTTGCGCTCCGCATCGAGGGCGAAATCGACCATCATGATGGCGTTTTTCTTCACGATGCCCATGAGCAGGATGATCCCGATGAAGGAAACCAGCGAGAGATCGTACCCAAACTCCATGAGCGCCAGCAACGCCCCCACGCCGGCCGAGGGGAGCGTGGAGAGAATCGTGAGCGGGTGGATCAGGCTCTCGTACAGCATGCCGAGCACAATGTAGACGGTCACAATCGATGCGAAGAAGAGGAGCGGCATGTTGGAGAGGGACGCCTTGAAGACCTGCGCCGTTCCTTGGAAACGTCCCTGCACCCGCGATGGCATTCTGAGTTCCTCAGTGGCTTTCTCGACCAAAGCCGTGGCTTCCCCAAGCGCAACGCCTGGAGCAAGGTTGAAGGAAAGCGTCACGGCGGGAAATTGCCCCTGGTGGTTGACGGAAAGATAGGCGTTGCTGAAGGTGAATTTGGCGACGGTCGAGAGCGGAATCTGCCGGCCTGTGCTGGATTTTACATAGATTTTTTTCAGCGCCGCCGGGTCCATCTGATCCTTCGGATCGGCTTCCATGATGACGTGGTATTGATTGTAGCGTCCGTAGAGCGTGGAGACCTGCCGCTGCCCAAAGGCATCATACAGAGTGTTATCGATGTCCGCGGGGGACACGCCGAGGCGCGCTGCGGCGTCGCGGTCGATGACCACGTTGGCCTGGAGGCCGCCGGTCAATTGATCGCTGGTCACGTCCTTGAGTTGGGGAATCTTTTTGAGTTTATCCAACAACTGGTTGGCCCAGTAGTTCAACTCATTCAGATCCGTGGTTTGCAGTGAATATTGATACAGCGTTTTGCTGCTGCGCCCGCCCACCCGGATGTCCTGCGCGGCTTGCAGAAACAGCGTGATTCCTTCCACATGAGCCATTTTGCCCCGCAGCCGCGCGATCACTTCCTCCGCGCTCATCTTGCGTTCCGCAAGCGGCTTGAGGGTGATGAACATGTTGCCATTGTTGGACGAGCTGATAAACGAGGCCAGCGTATCCACGGCGGGATCGTCCAGCACGATTTTGGCGACCTTGCGTTGAAGCCGGGACATGGTTGCGAAGGAGACATCCTGCGCGGCCTCGGTCGTCCCCCTGAGCGTCCCCGTATCCTGCGAGGGGAAAAATCCCGTGGGCACGTTCCTATAAAGCCAGATGGTGGCAATCAAGGTGGCGAGCGCGATCAGGAGCATGAATCCTTGATGGCGCAGCACCCATCGGAGGCCCTTCTCATAGCCCCCAAGCAATCGATTGAAGGCCCCTTCCATGCCCCGCGCGAAAAGTCCCGGCGCGGGATAGTCCGCTTCTTTCTTCAAAAAGCGGGAGCAGAGCATCGGCGTCAGCGTCAGCGATATGACGCCTGAGACAAGAATGGCCAAACTGAGGGTGACGGCGAATTCATGGAACAATCGCCCGATCAACCCGCTCATAAATAGCAGCGGAATAAAAACGGCCACCAAAGAGGTGCTCATCGAGATCACGGTGAAGCCGATTTGCCTTGCGCCTTTGAGAGCCGCCCTCATGACCGAATCGCCCTTTTCCAGGTGGCGAAAGACGTTTTCGATGACCACGATGGCATCATCGACGACAAAGCCGACGGAGACGGTGATCGCCATCAAGGAAAGATTGTCGATGCTGTAGTGGAGCAGGTACATTCCGCCAAAGGTGCCGGCCAGGCAGAGCGGCACGGTGATGCTTGCAATGAAGGTGGGCCAGAAGCGGCGCAGGAAGAGGAAGATCACCATCACCACGAGGCAGATGCTTACCCCGAGGGAAAATTGCACATCGGCAACCGAACCGCGAATGGTCTGGGTGCGGTCGCTGACCACTTTGAACTGCAGGGAAGGGGGGACCCATTTCTGGAGTTGCGGCAGCGCCGCCTTGATGCGGTCCACGGTTTCGATGACGTTTGCGCCGGGTTCCTTAAAGATGATGAGCAACACCGCGGGGCGGTCGCCCACCCAACCGGCAAGCCTTGTGTTTTCAACGCTTTCAACCACATGCCCCAGCCCGTTGAGAGGGATGGGAGTGCCGTTGAGTTGCCGCACAACGAGATTGCGATACGGCTCGGGCTGGAAAAGCTGGCCATTGTTTTGGAGCACGGCGGACTGTTCTTTCCCATCCAGCGATCCGAGCGGCAGGTTGACGTTGACCTGGCCCAGATAGGTGCGGATGTCCTCCAGGGAGAGCCCGGTGGAGGCGAGTGCGGAGGTGTGGAGCTGAACGCGCACGGCGGTTTTTTCAGCGCCATTGATGACGACTTGGCTGACGCCCTCAATTTGACTGAGCCGCTGCCCGACAACCTGGTCCGCCGCCTCGAAAACCTGGGAGCGGGGCAGGATATCGGACGTCAGCGCGAGGATAAGGACGGGCGAATCCGCCGGATTGCTTTTGCGATACGTGGGCAGGCTGGGGAGGCTGGCCGGCAGGTCATTGACGGAGGCGTTGATGGCGGCCTGCACATCGCGCGCGGCGCTGTCGACGGAACGCGCCAGGTCGAATTGGATGGGAATGGAGACGCTGCCCAGCGAACTGACGGAGGTGATCTCCGTGACCCCGGAGATTTGGCTTAAGCGGCGTTCCAGCGGAGCGGCGACGGACGAGGCCATCGTCGCGGGATCGGCTCCCGGCAGCGAGGCCGAGACGTTGATCACCGGGAAATCGACCCGTGGGAGGGATGCGACCGGCAGGAAATGGTAGGACACGATCCCCAGGAGCGCGAGCCCGATGGCCAGCAAAGCCGTCCCGACGGGGCGCTGAATGAATGGCGCGGAAACGTTCATTCCACGGGGGCCGGCAGCAGTTCAACTTCCACGGCGGGGCGTTCCGGCCTGAGCCATTTCGCCAGCCGTTCCATATAGAGATAGATGACCGGCGTTGTATAGAGGGTGATGAATTGCGAGAGCAGCAATCCGCCGACGATGGAAATGCCCAGGGGGCGTCGCAACTCGGAGCCGGTGCCGGTCTCCAGCGCGAGCGGCAGCGCGCCGAGCAGCGCGGCAAAGGTTGTCATCATGATCGGGCGGAACCGGAGCAGGCAGGCTTGGTAGATCGATTCCTCGGGCTTGAGCCCTCGTTCCCGCTCCGCGTCGAGCGCAAAGTCGATCATCATGATCGCGTTCTTTTTGACGATGCCGATCAAGAGGATGATGCCGATGAGCGCGATGAGCGAGAGTTCCGTGTGGCAGAGGATCAAGGCCAGCAGCGCCCCCACGCCCGCGGAGGGAAGGCTGGAGAGAATCGTGATGGGGTGGATGTAGCTTTCGTACAGGACGCCGAGCACGATGTAGATGACCACGATGGCCGCGAGGATGAGGAGCGGCTCGCTGGCCAGCGAGGACTGGAACTCGGCGGCGCTGCCGGAAAAACTCGTCACGATGGTTTCGGGCAGGCCAATTTCCTTCTCGGCTTTCTGGATTCCTTTGACGGCTGCTCCGAGCGAACTGCCGGGCTGAATGTTGAAGGAGAGCGTCACCGCCGGGAATTGCTCCTGATGGACGATGGCGAGCGGCGCGCTGACCATCTTTAAGGCGCTGAACGCGCTGAGCGGCACCATTTGGCCGGTGGTGGACTTTACATAGACGTGGGCAAGAGCGTCTTGCGTGAGCTGGAAGCCCGGCTCCAGTTCCAGGATGACGCGGTATTGGTTGAGCTGGGTGAAAATGACGGAAACCTGGCGCTGGCCAAAGGCGTCGTAGAGCGTGTCGTCAATGGCTTGCGGCAGGATGTTGAGGCGCGACGCCTTGCTGCGGTTGACATCGATGCTCACCTGGAGGCCGCCGGATTGCTGGTCGCTGGTCACGTCGGCCAATTCAGGCAGGGACTTGAGTTTTTCCATCAGCGCGGGAGCCCACTGTGCCAGCTCGGCTTCATCCGCGTCCTGCAGCGTGTATTGGTATTGCGTGCGGCTGATGCGGCTGTCGATTTGCACGTCCTGGACTGCCTGCATGGAGAGGGTGATGCCGGGGATGTCCCTGGCTGCCTCGCGCAACCGGTCAATGATCGCGTCCGCGCCCGCTTTGCGCCGTTCGCGGGGCTTGAGGTTGATATAGAGCCTGCCGGTGTTCACGGTCGCGTTGACCGTTCCCGCTCCGACGAACGAGGCGACGCTCACCACGTCGGGATCTTTGCGCACGATCTCGGCCACGGCTTTTTGCCGGGCGGCCATGCCCTTGAAGGAGATCGACTGTTCGGCATCGGTGACGCCCATGATCAGGCCGGTGTCTTGCTGCGGAAGCAGGCCCTTGGGGATGATGATGTAGAGCCAGATGGTGGCGGCCAGCGTGGCCACCGCGACCAAAAGCGTGAACCGCTGGTGCCGAAGCACCCACTTCAGCCCCCGCTCATAGGCGTTGAGCAGCCGCTGAAAGAGGCGTTCCGTGAAGTGAAAAAGGCGGCCATGCTTTTCCTCGCTTTCCGGCTTGAGGAGCCGCGCGCACATCATCGGGGTGAGGGTCAGGGAGACCACCGCCGAGACGGCCACCGCGATGCTCAGGGTGATCGCAAATTCGCGGAACAAGCGGCCCACAATGCCGGTCATGAAGAGCAGGGGAATGAAGACGGCGATGAGCGAGACGCTTAGCGAAATGACGGTGAACCCGATTTGCTTCGCCCCCTTTAGCGCCGCGGCGAGCGGCTTGTCGCCGGCTTCGATGTAGCGGACGATGTTTTCGATCATCACGATGGCGTCATCCACGACGAAGCCGGTGGAGATGGTGAGCGCCATGAGCGAAAGGTTGTCGAGGCTGAAGCCGATCAGCCTCATCACGCCGAAAGTTCCGATCACCGCGAGCGGCAGCGCGACGCTGGGGATCACCGTGGCCCAGAACTTCCGCAGGAAAATGAAGATCACCATCACCACCAGCACGACGGTCAGGATCAGCGTAAATTGCACGTCCGCCACCGAGGCGCGGATCGTTTCCGTGCGGTCCGTCAGCGTGTTGATTTGCACCGAGGGGGGGATGGAGGCGCGCAGTTTGGGCAGGAGCGCTTTCACGCGGTCCGCCGTTTCGATGATGTTCGCGCCCGGCTGCCGCTGAATATCGACGATCACCGCAGGTTTGCTCCCGACCCACCCCGCCATCCGGACGTTCTCCACGTTGTCCACCACTTCGCCGATGTCCTGCAGGCGTATCGGCGAACCATTGCGGTAAGCCACGACAATCGGCTTGTATTGGTCGGCGGAAAAAATCTGGTCGTTGGCCCCGATGGCGTAGGCCTGGCGCGGGCCATTGAAGCTGCCCTTGGGGGCGTTGATATTATTCTGTGTCAGCGCCGTGCGGATGTCTTCGAGGCCGATGCCGTATTGGGAAATGGCTCCCGGATTGACGCGGACCCGCACGGCCGGCTTTTGATTTCCCTCGATGGTCACCAGGCCCACGCCTGTCACCTCGCTCAACTTTTGCGCAAGCACGGTGTCGGCGATGTCGTTGACCTTTTCCAGCGGCAGGACATCCGAGGTGATGGCCAGGGTGAGAATGGGGGTGTCCGCCGGGTTGACCCTGTTGTAGGTGGGCGGGTTGGGCATCGACTTGGGCAGCACGCCGCTGGCCGCGTTGATGGCCGCCTGGACATCCTGCGCCGCGGCGTCGATGTTGCGGTCGAGGTTGAATTGCAGGGTGATGGTGGAATTGCCGAAGGAGCTCGACGAGTTCATCATCGCCAGCCCGCTGATCTGGCCGAACTGGCGTTCCAGCGGCGTGGTCACGGAAGAGGCCATCACCTCCGGGCTCGCGCCGGGGTATTGGGTGGAAACCTGGATGGTTGGAAAATCGACCGCGGGCAACGCCGAGATGGGTAGCAGTGAATAGCCAAGCAGCCCCATGATGATCACGCCCACCATCAGCAGCGAGGTGGCAATGGGGCGATGGATAAACGGTTCGGAGATGTTCACGGAGGCGGATTCCGAGGAAGTTGGAGCTATTGGGCGTCGTCTCCGTCCGCGATGGCGGCGGATTTTTCGATCCTCACGCGGGAATGCGCCTGGAGCCGGTACTGGCCTTCCACGACCACCCGCTCGCCCGGCTTGAGCCCTTCGTCGATCAATGCTTCGCCGTCCTCGATCTGGGCGACTTTCACGGGTCGTAATTCCACGGTCAAATCTTCGGGGCCGGCGTGGCTTCCCTTGGCGATCACGAAGGCAAAGGAACCGGACGGCCCCCGCTGGATCACCGCCGCCGGAACGACAATCCCGGCCTTGCGCGTGGTGAGCAGCAACCGCGCATTCACAAACTGGCCGGGCCAGAGCGCCAGATCATCATTGGGGAAGGTCGCCTTGAGTTTGACGGTGCCCGTCGTCGTGTCGATCTGGTTGTCGTAAACCGCCACCACGCCTTTCCCCAGGGGCGGGCCCTCATCGCGGTCCATGGCAAAAACCGTCAGGTCTCCCTTTGCCATCTGCTTGCGGACTTCAGGCAGGTTCTGCTCCGGCAGGGTGAAGACGACGGAAATGGGACGCAGTTGCGTGACGACCACCAGGCCGCCCGCGTCCGAGGCGTGGACGATATTGCCGTTGTCGATGAGCCGGATGCCCGCCCGCCCGTCGATGGGCGAAACAAGCGTCGTGTAATCCAGTTGCACCCTGGCGCTTTGAATCGCCGCTTGATCCGCGCCCACTGCGGCCTCGTATTGGGCGACCAGGGATTTCTGCGTGTCGTATTGCTGCTGGGAGGCGGCCTTGCGCGCCAGCATCTCCGTGTAGCGCTCCAAGTCAGAGCGCGCGTTGGCCAGCAGGGCTTCATCCTGGCGCTTCTTCGCCTCGGACTGCGCCAGTTGGGCCTGGAAAGGAGCGGGGTCGATTTTTGCCAGCACGTCGCCCGCCCGGACATTCTGGCCTTCCGTGAATGCGATATGGGTCAGTTGGCCATCCACGCGCGAGTGGATCGTGACGGAGTTCAGCCCCTGGACCGTTCCCAGCCCCTCCAGATAAATCGGCACATCTTTTTCCGCGACCGTGCCCGCGACTACCGGAACCACCATCATCCCGCCCCTTCCTCCCTGGCCTCTGCCCGCCCCGGGCTTGCCTCCCGGCGGCGTCCCTTCCGCGGGGGCATGCGGGTAATACCAATAAGCGATGCCGGCAACCCCCAGGAAAAGCAAAATCCACCGCAAGGGATGCCGTTGTCTGCCCCCGGTGCCGGCATCGGGCTGCTTCAAGGTTTCCGGCTTTTCTGGCGTATGGGTGGAAGGCATGGCGGTTTTGCTCGGTTCGATGGTGCGATATCTTAATGGCAACGCCGGGGGTTACAAGTGGCCCATTCTGTCGTCTGTCATTATTTTTAAGTGCGGGAATCGTTTATTCCTGCAAGGAATAAGACATCCGCATTGTTAAGAGTTTGTTTCAACGCCTCCCGGACTTTGTTAAGGAAGTGTTAAATTTCTGATGGCACACGCGATGCGCGTCCCGGGAGATCCCTTGGCGCAGGACGTTTTCCCCGCCTCTGCGCGCCTCAGGACAACCTCTCGGATGACTGTTCCAAAAAGGCCGCGACGCCCTTATGCACCGAGGGAAAGAAGTTCGCTTCTCCGAGGTCGTGGGTGATTCCGGCGCGCTGGAGGATTTCACGCAGGGGCCGGTTGGCGCGGGCGATTTTCAAAACAATGCCCTTGTCGCGGAGTTCTTCTTTCAAACTTAAAAGGGCTTCGGACGCCGTGACGTCGATGTCGGTGATCGCCTGCGCATCCAGGAGAAACCATCGCACCGGGTTGGGACTGGCGGCGATGAGCTCGCGGACGCGCTCCGTGAAGTAGCCCGAGTTGGAGAAGAGCAGCGGAGCATAGAAGCGGTAGGCGATGAGCCCGGGAACGGTTTGCACATCCACAGTATCGCCAATGTCGTGATAGCCGCGGCCAGGAACCTCTTGCAGCACCGCATCCATCGGGCGGGATATGCGGTCGATCAAGCCGATGAGCGAAATGGCCACGCCCAGGAGAATCCCTGGAATCACCCCGCCCACGAGCACGCCCGCCGTGGTGATGACGGCCAGCATGCTGGATCGTGGATAATACCGGTAAAGGCGTTTGATCACATCGAACTCGACGAGGCTGAATCCAGCGTGAATCAGGATGGCCGCAAGAACGACAATCGGCAGCGGCGCGATCAACGGGGTGAGAAAAAGGAGGAAGAGGGCGAGGGTGCCCGCCGTCACATAGCTCACCAATTGGGTTTTGCCGCCGGTGGCGTCGTTGAGAGTGGTGCGGGCCTGGCTGCCGGTGACGGAGAATCCCTGAAACAGGCCGGTAATGACATCGGCGCACCCGAGGGCCATCAATTCCTGGTTTTCATTCACCTCGTAGCGGTTTTTCTCCGCGAACGCCCTCGCCAGCAAAATGCATTCGGTGTAGGTGAGCAGGGCAATGCCAATGGACGCGGGAAACAGCGAGTGAATGTCCCTTAACGTCACCGCAGGCAAAGCGAATCCGGGCAGGCCGCCGTGAAAAGCCCCGACCACCGCGACCCCATGTTTTTCCCAATCAAAAACCGATGAACCGGCGCCTGCGATCACGCAAACAACGAGCGCCCCGGGGATCTTTGGGGCCACGCGGTGAAGCAGCATGAGGAGT
This sequence comes from Verrucomicrobiota bacterium, assembly GCA_037143855.1. Classification (GTDB taxonomy): domain Bacteria; phylum Verrucomicrobiota; class Verrucomicrobiia; order Chthoniobacterales; family Chthoniobacteraceae; genus UBA695. The sequence continues at coordinate 41,112 of JBAWXX010000015.1, forward strand.
CCCAGGAGCCCCATCCCAAGCAAGAGCGTGGGGAGGTGAGTCTGATGCAGCTTCCCCGCCAATTCGGAGAGAAGCGGGAAGAATTCCGTGTGTTTGAGCGGCACTCCAAAGAGCTTGCTCAACTGGGAGGCCATGAGGATCAGGGCTGCGCCGCTCATATAACCGATCAGGACCGGCTTGGAGAGGAAATCCGCAACAGCGCCGAATTTGGCGCGAGCGCCGAGGAACAACAGCAGGCCGCTCAACAAAGCGATGATCGCGCAGAGCACCGCCGCGCGGCCCGCATCGCCTCCCGCAAGCGGGCCGACCGCGCTGGCGATCAGCAGCGAAATCGCGATATCCGGCCCGACGATCACCTGGCGCGAACTGCCAAACAATGGGTAGACCACCAACGGCACCAGCGCCGCGTAAAGGCCGTATTGAGGAGGAATGCCGATCAGCCCGGCATAGGCGATGACCGAAGGGATCATCACCACGCAAACGCTGATACCCGCCACGACGTCCGCAAGAAGCCACTGCCGCTGATAATGGCGAAAGAGCGACAGCCCCGGCAGGACGCGCATCAGAAGATTTTGCGGGCTGGATTGTTTCAGAACCTCGTTACTCATGGAACGGATGGACTTCCCCCGGCGGCATCGGCTTTCACGATGCGGCGAGTGTGCCGCATTCAGCAACCTTTTTCGACACTTATCGTCAGATCACACAAAGATATCGAACGAAGATGCTCTAAAATCGGCGGCAGAAATTCAACAAGCGATGGCAGAATAGATTGGCCAACATGGTTTGGGGCAAGCGGCAACCTCCCTTCCAAAGTCCTTGCTTCCTCCACGCATTTCCGGTAGCCACTTGTATTGATGAACCGGAGCGCCGAAAGGGCTGAAAAACCAATCGAACCGCCTCTCGATTTCCCAACCAAACACTCCGTCTGGCTGGTGATTCCGTGCTTCAACGATGCCCAGCGGCTGGCCCGCTTTTTGCCGGAGCTGTGCGCCACGCTGGCGGCGGTTCCGCTGCCGGTTTGGGTGCAGACAGTGGATGACGGGTCAACGCCGGAGAACCGGAAAGCGCTGGAATCGTTGATGGAGCGGGTCCGGCCCCAGTATCCGTTGGTGCGCCCCGCTTTGTTCCTGGAACGCAACGAGGGCAAGGGGGCGGCGATTTTGCATGGTTGGGATGCCGCTCTGGAGGAGGGGGGGCTGGGGCGTGAGGAGGGTTGGGTGGGGTTTCTGGATGCCGATGGCGCGGTTTCGGCCCGCGAGGTGGCGCGCGTTTTGGGGAGAATTGCGGCATCCCCGGAAGGGACGGCGAGCCTTTTCGCTTCGCGGATCCAAATGCGGGGGCGGACGGTAAAGCGCCATTTGAAACGGCATTTGATGGGCCGCGTTTTTGCCACGCTGGTGGGGACGCTGATTGACCCGCGCGTTTACGACAGCCAGTGCGGGTTCAAGCTTGTTCCGGCGCCGGCTTACCGGCGGATTCGTCCGGTGTTGGAGGAAAAACGGTTTGCGTTTGATGTGGAACTGCTGGCCGCGCTGAATCACTTTGGGTTCCCGGTGGAGGAAGTGCCCGTGGACTGGGAGGATGTGCCTGGCAGCAAGGTGTCATTGCTGCGCGATGCGTGGCGTATGTTCCGGGCGGTGAGCGCCATCCGTGCCCGGTTGCCGGAGCGGTCTTAGGGCCTGTGAAAAATGCCCGAGGGCTGGAACGAGGCCCGTGTTTACAACCCGCCAAGCGCGCCCGATGTGGTGCGCGCCCCACAACGACCCGCGGCGCTCTCGCATCATTGTCAATACTTCAATTTAAAACGCTCTTTAGGGTTTCAGCCGGGGGCCGTTTGAAGTAGATTTCCCGGTATGTCCCAACGTGTCCTTTGCTTGCTGGTGGATGGATTTGAAGAGATCGAGGCGCTGACGCCGGTCGATTTGCTGCGCCGGGCCGGAGCGGAAGTGGTGCTTGCTTCGGTGGCGGGCGCGCCGGTGGTGACCGGCCGCTGCGGCATCGCCGTGCACTCCAACGCCCGCCTGGAAGAGGTCGATCCCACGGGCTTCGATCTGCTCCTGCTTCCCGGAGGCCCCGGCGTAGCGGCGCTGCGGGCCGACGGGAGGCCCGCCCAGCTTGCCGCCGCGTTCGGGAAAGCGGGCAAGCCGGTGGCCGCTATCTGCGCGGCTCCCACCGTGCTTGCCGACGCCGAATTGCTGGCCGGGAAGCGTTTCACCGCGCACTTTTCCGTCTGGGACGAACTCCCGGCCTCCCTCGGCGAGGAACGGGTGGTCGAAGACGGCCTCCTCCTCACCTCGCGCGGCGCGGGAACGGCGCTCGACTTCGGCCTCGCCCTCGTCCGGCGGCTGTTCGGCGAGGCGAAAGCGCGGGAAATCGCCAAAAGCATCATGGCTTAGCAGCCGAATACGGCATTGCCTTTTCCCCGGCCGGGGATACGCTCTCGCTTTTCTTGCCCGGTATGAGTTCCGCCCCCTTCCTTTTCGCCGCCATCGCCGCCGTCTGCCTTGCTTCCCCCCTTTGCGCCAAAGCCGAAGAACAGCCCGTATTCCCTCTCTGGGAGAAAGGAGCCCCCGGCGCGCTGGGCAGCAGTTTCTTTGACATCCCGACTCTCAAACCGTATCTGCCCGACCCGGCCAAAGCCACCGGAGCGGCCATCGTGGTGTGCCCCGGGGGAGGCTATGGATGGCTGGCGTCGCATGAGGGCGCGGGGTATGCCAAGTGGTTCAGTGCCAACGGTATCGCCGCCTTTGTGCTGGTATACCGCCTCGGTTCCCACGGCTACCTCCACCCGATCATGCTCCAGGACGCCGCTCGCGCGCTGCGAACCGTTCGGGCCCACGCCGCGAAATGGAACGTCGATCCCCAGCGCATCGGCATCATCGGCTCCTCGGCGGGCGGCCACCTTGCCTCCACCTTGCTGACCCACTTCGACGCCGGGAACCCGCAAGCCGACGATCCCATTGACCGCGTCAGCTCCCGCCCCGACCTCGGCATCCTCTGCTATGCCGTGATCACCATGGGGCCGAACACCCACGAAGGGACCAAAGCCAAACTGCTCGGCAAAGATCCCTCGCCCGCATTGGTGGACCTGCTCTCCAACGAGAAACAGGTGACCAAGGATACCCCCCCGTGTTTCATCTGGCACACCTTGGAGGATGGGACGGTGAAGGTCGAAAACTCCATCGATTTCGCCCGGGCGCTGCGCGCCCATGGGGTCCCCTTCGACCTGCACATCTACCAAGAAGGGGGCCACGGCATGGGGCTGGGCAATCCGGCATCCCCACATCCCTGGGCCGCCGATTGCCTGTATTGGCTGCGCGTGCAGCGGTTTGTAAAATAAGCCATCGTGGGGCTTGCTATTCAGCGATTCCTTATGAATAAAACTTCCTTTGATATTTTTGCATGATGAACGGAAAAACGACGCGTGAAAAAACAGTTGAGTTATCAACCCGGGTTGGCCACCTCCGCTGGACTATCTGTGGGCTCCTTTTTTTCGCCACAACCATCAATTACATGGATCGCCAGATCCTCGGCATCCTCGCGCCGAGGCTTCAGACCGAGTTTGGCTGGAGCGAAATGGAATACGGAAACATCGTCACCGCTTTTCAGGCCGCCTATGCGATCGGGCTGTTGGTTTTTGGAAGAATCATCGACCTCATGGGGACCAAACATGGATATTCCATTGCGATCAGCTTTTGGAGCCTGGCAGCCATGGCACATGCATTGGCGCAATCTGTTTTCGGTTTTGGTGCCGCGCGTTTTGCGCTGGGACTTGGTGAGGCTGGCAATTTCCCGGCGGCCATCAAGGCCGTGGCGGAATGGTTTCCCAAAAAGGAACGAGCTCTTGCCACGGGACTTTTCAATTCTGGCGCCAACGTGGGGGCTATTTTGGCCCCGCTCCTCGTGCCGTGGCTGACAATCCAATTCGGGTGGCAGGCCTCGTTCCTTCTGCTCGGAGCAGTCGGTTTTATCTGGATCGTTTTTTGGGCCATCACCTATGAGGCGCCGGAGAAAAAGGAGAATCTCTCCCCGTTGGAGTTGGCACATATCCTGAGCGATCCTGCTGAGCCAACTGCCAAAAATATTCCCTGGAAGAGCCTCTTTGGGTACCGGCAGACTTGGGCTTACATCGTGGGTATGGCCCTATCGGCTCCGGTTTGGTGGTTCTATCTCTATTGGCTCCCAAAATTTCTCCATGCGACTTATGGCTTGAATCTCGGCAGCCTCGGGCCGCCACTTGTGGTCATCTATTCGATGACCTGCTTGGGCAGTATTGGGGGCGGCTGGTTGTCTTCGCATCTCATCAATCGCGGATGGTCGATCAATGCGGCACGCAAGACCACCTTGTTGGTATGCGCCGCGTGCGTCGTTCCGGTCATATTCGCTGCCAAAGCTTCCAATGTGTGGGTTGCCACCCTGCTGATCGGTCTGGCTGCGTCGGCTCACCAAGGTTGGTCGGCCAACCTTTTTACGCTGGTTTCCGATCTCTTTCCGAAGCAGGCAGTCGCATCGGTCGTCGGGCTGGGCTCAATGTTTGGATCGCTTGCCGCGATGCTTTTTGCACAATCGACGGGCTTCGTCCTTGCAAAGACCGGCAGCTACTGGGGCCTCTTCCTGCTGTGTGGCTTTTCATATCTCGTCGCATTGGCGATCATGCACATACTGGTGCCCCGTATGAAACCCGCCGAAATCCCGTGACGTTGCCCCCCAAAACCGGGCAGGGGAAGCGAAGTCACCTCATCCCTTGCCTGTAATCGCTGGGAGAACTCCCGTAGCGGCGGCGAAACTGCGTGGCAAAATACTGGCTGCTCGAATATCCGCATGCAAACGCGATGTCCGTCACCGACATCTCCAACTCATGCCCGAGCAGCCGGGCGGCGCGGTCAAGCCGGCAGCGGTTGAGGTGATTGAGCGGGCTGGTATTTGTCGCCATCCGGCAATACTTCACAAACGCCGTGCTCCCCATACCGCAACGCCTTGCCATGGAGCGGAGTGTCCACGGCTCGGCGAGGCGGATCGGGTGGCTCGTCAATTCTTTGAAAAAAAGCTCCACCAGCCGGGGCATTGAAACCGGCTCTCCCCCCTCCGACGTATCCTGCATCCGCACGGCATCGAGCAGCGCCACCAGCAGCAGATTGATCTGCACAATCATCCGCGAAGCGTGGCGCACGGCATCGCCCAGTCGCACGCACTCGGCCAGGGAGCGAAAGGCTTGCGTGATTTCCGGCGTCGTTTTCCACACAGATTGATTGCCCCCGCGAAGTTTGCGGGCGAGTTCGCGCAGGTCGGCCGGTGTTAGCGCCACCCACGCCGGCCATTTCCAATTTTGGTCGGGTCGAGTCACCCCTACATCCAAAATGAGCCAATGAACCCGGCCCGGCCCAAGATTCGGATCGCCCAGAGCATGCAGCTCCCATGGCCGGGTAACCGTCAGATTTCCCGCGCAAAGGCGATGGCTGACCCCGTTGACCACAAACGCATTGCGTCCGGTTTCGATCAGCACAATCTCAATCCCCTCGTTGCAATGCGGCTCGAGCCCCCAGTCCTGTTCCCCAATAGCATCCCAATACCCCAGCGTGCTTAAACCGGGCAGTGTCGCCGGGGAAAGCGTTGCACCGGGGTAATGGCCATGCGTGATTGCGTGGAACTTGATCTTCCCGGTTTCGATAGCCAGGCGCTGCGGCTCGCAGGAGTCAATGCCGCGATCCGGATTGGGAGTGTGATAAATAAGGGGGGCTCCGCGCATCGGAAATCGGTGTTTGCGTGTTCAATATCGACCGCCGATGAAAAACGGAAGCCTGAATTCGCTCAATGCGCCAGAGTAAGCGATCATTTCATCTCCCCAGTAGTCGATTCTATACATTCCATCCCTCCTTTTTTTACCTCTATGACTTCCAGAGAACGCATTCTTGCCGCCATCGATCATAAAGAACCCGATCGCGTGCCGATCGATCTCGGCGCGACCCCGAGTTCCGGCATATCCGCCATCGCCTACGAGCGGCTGCGGCGGCACCTTGGTATTTCCTCCGGCTCCACGCGCATCTATGACGTGGTGCAGCAACTCGCCCAGCCGGAAGAGGAGATTCTGAAGCGTTTCAAAGTCGATGTGGTTGATCTCGGCCGCACTTTCAACACGCGGGATGAGGACTGGTATCCCGTCCAACTCTTCGACGGCAGCTCCGCGCAATACCCAAACTGGTTTCACCCGACGCCCACGCCGGAGGGCGGGTTTAAGGCGTATGCTCCGGATGGCACGGAAATCGCCACCCAGCTCAAGGGGATGAATTTCTACGATCAGAGCATCTTCCCGTGGGAAGACGATTACCCGGCGGACTTCGGCAAGCTCCCGGATGCCATGTCCAAAGTGCTCTGGTCGGCATTGGTTCACAGCCCGTGGGATAACGCCAGCCAGCCGGGGTTCTGGGAACGCCTGCGCGCAAACGCCCTCGCGCTGCGCCAGAACAGCGACCGCGCCGTGATGCTGGTGATCGGCTGCAACCTCTTTGAGTGGGGCACGTTCCTGCGGCGCATCGACAATTTCCTGATGGACCTCCTCGCTGAGCCCGAAAATGTCGAGCGGCTCCTTGACGCCCTATTGGAAATCCACCTTAAGACGCTCGAAACCGTTTGCAAGACCGTGGGCGACGTGGTGGATGTCATCCGGTTTGGGGACGACCTGGGCATGGATACCGGCCCCTTCATGTCGCAGGAGACCTACGTGAAGTTTTTCAAACCGCGCCACGCGCAGCTTTGCGACTACGTTCACAAGCACTCCTCCATGAAGACATTTCTGCACTCGTGCGGGTCGATCTATTCGCTCATGCCGCACTTGATCGAGGCGGGTTACGACGTGATCAATCCCGTGCAAACCGCCTGTTACCAGATGGAGCCCGAGCGGCTTAAAAAAGATTTTGGCCGCGACATTACTTTCTGGGGCGGCGGGGCCGACACCCGGTACATCCTCAACCATGGCACCGTCGAACAAGTCAAAGAGGATGTGAAACGGCGGCTCGATATCCTCGCTCCCGGCGGCGGGTTCGTTTTTAACCCCATCCATAACATCCTCCCGGATGTGCCGCCGGAAAACATCGTCGCAATGTTCGACGCGGTGGAAGAATTCAATTCGAGGTAGCTGGCCTTGATCTCCGGCGCAGATTTCAGGCCGCGCCGTTAAAATCCCGAACCGCATCAATCATCGCGACAAAGTTCTCCGTTGGGGTGAGAGCCTGGATGTTGTGGATGGAGTTAAAAACGAAGCCGCCGTTCGGTGCGAACGTTTCGCACCGTTCGAGGACCTCCGCACGCACTTCCTCCGGCGTACCGAAGGGGAGGGTCTTCTGCGTGTTGACACCGCCGCCCCAGAACGTGATCCGATCGCCATGGCGTTCTTTGAGAATTTTGGCGTCCATGCCTTTGGCGGAACATTGCACGGGATTGATGATATCAAAGCCGGATTCGATGATGCTGGGAAGAAAGCTTTCGATCGCGCCGCAGGAATGCTTGAAGGTTTTCCACGAAGTGTTCGCGTGAATCCAGTCATTGATCCGCCGGTAGCGCGGCCCCCAGACGGTGTCATAAGTGTCGCGAGAACAAAAGGTGGATTCCTGCGTTCCGAAGTCAGCGCCGCAGACCACAACGATGTCGATGACATCGCCGGCAATGGCGTTGAGGCGGCGCAGGTTCTCCAACGCGACCTCCACCTGGCGGTCGAAGATATTCATGATAAAATCCGGATTGCTCGCCACGGTCATGTACCACTGGGCCACATCACGGACCCCCTTGGGCGCTTTGAGGAAGGGAGCTGGCACAAGGGCTATGTCACCCAGTGCGGTGCCGTTGAGATGTGTTACCACGGCCCGGTCCGATCCGCGGAATAACTCGGCCTGCTCGCGCCAATACGCTTCTTCAGCAGGTTGCATAAGCCCGAATTCCTCAAGGTTGTCTTCTGTCTTCAGGTTGTCTTCGTCAATCTCCTCCTGCCGGATGATTGCATCAAAAAAGTAGCCCGTTTTCGGCATGTGGCCGCTGGGAGGCGCCGAACGATCGCCCTGCGGATAAATAAAGGTTCCTTCCCCCCTCTCATCCACTTCGAAATGCTCGGAGACGAGGACGTCCTGGCCCCATGGTGTCCGATACGGCTTCCAGTTCTCGTTGACGAACCCGAAGATCGTCCGATGGGGAAAGATGGAGGTCGTATCGACGCCCATCGCCTCTTTGAGATCATCCTCGACAAGGCCGAGCATCTGGTAGGGTTCGCAGACCTTGACAGGGTGCGAGTCGAGCCCGTAATGGCGGCGCAAATTTTCCACAACGCTGCAGTGGATTCCGGTGATGAATGAAGCGCCAAAGTCTACCGCGAGACGGTCGGGTTGGCGATGCTCAAGGGAGGTGCGAATGCGTTCTTTGGATGTCATGCGGGAATGATTTCTGAAGGTTTTTTTGGAGCGGAGAATTTTCAGTTTACTTTATCGTGACGGGGAATTGCTTCTCGGCAGGCGACAAAAAGTTATCATAGTTTGTCACCATGCTGGATGATCTCAAGCCAGATCCGATCTACGCCGGTTTTCTTTTTCTGGCTGAATCCGGGCGCAACCCGCCGTGCCTCTGAAAACCGCTGTCGCAATTCACTGTGCCTCGCCCGTTTTTGGGGATGCTGCCGCAAGCCCGTCCGGCCAACACTAGAGCGGTTTCGGTTTATTTTGTCGTATGCTCTTCGGCGGCGAGAGTCGCTGTGCGTCTTTTTGCGCTTGGGCTGTATTTACAAATACAGCCGCTGCGCTCAAAAAGCCCCGCATCAACCCTCGGCGCTCTCAGATCATTGCGACAAAATAACCCAAAAACGCTCTAATGGAGGCTGCCCATTCGGCAGGCTTTGGCAGCTACGCACAATTCTACAAAGTCTTTACGGAGACTTGCTTTCAACAGGCTGTTAAGTGTCCGGCGGTTGCGGATGCGCGTCGTTGCCCGGCTGGACGGAGTTGTTGACTTGCACGGGGATGTTGGGCCGCAGCTTGAACGCCCCGGAAGTGACCACTTCGTCGCCCGCGTGGATGCCGCTCAAGACGGAAACCTGGTCGCCCCGGGTGGGGCCGAGTTTGATGAATTGCTGGACGGCCTGTTTTTCCGGCTTGCCCTCCTTGGACACCCCGTCTTTCACGAGATAGACAGAGTCGCCATAGGGCGTGTAGCTGATGGAGGAAGCGGGCACGGCAAGGACGCCGGAGGTTTCCGGCAGGAGCACTTCCACGTTGACGAACATGCCCGCGCGCAGGCGGCCTTCCGGGTTGTGCACGGTTGCCTCGATTTGGATGTTCCGGTTGGACTCGTCCACGCGGGAGTCGATGGCGGTGATTTCTCCCTCAAAAGTCTGGTTGTCCACGCCGGTGGCGGTGAGACGGATTTTCTTTTGGAGAGCGATCTCGCCCAGATGCTGTTGGGGGATGGAAAATTCGACATAAATCGGGTCGCTCGATTCCAGCGGCACGATGGAGACGCCCGCGTTCAGATACTGGCCGACGTTCACCTGCCGGATGCCCAGGATGCCGTCGAAGGGGGCGGTGATGGTCTTGCGGGCGATGAGCGCGCGGATTTCGTCCGCGGCGGCTGCGGCCTGCCAGGCTTCGGCGGCGGCGGCGTCATAATCGGCCTGGGAGGCGGCCTTCTTTTCGAGCAGGTCTTGCTTGCGGGTCAGGCTGACCTTGGCGAGGTCCAGCCGGGCTTGCGCGGCGGCGAGTTGGGCTTCTTCCTGTTTGGTGTCGAGCCGAACGAGGAGGTTCCCTTTTTGGACCGGCTTGCCCGATTCAAAGGCGATTTCGGAGACGATCCCGGCCAGATCCGTGCTCACCAGGACGCCGTTGACGGCCTTGAGCGACCCGACGGCGGACAACACCGGCTGCCAATGCTGCGGCTTGGCGATCAAGGTGGTCACTGCGGCGGGCGGCGGCGTCATCCTGGCGTACACGGCCATTTTCGCATGGAAGTTGTGAAGGAAGATCAGCGTGATGATCCCTCCAACAAGAAAGACCAATCCCAACATGACGAGCATTCGTTTCCTCATAGACGTTTTTCCAGCAAAAGGATCTGAGTAATTAGGTGGCTAATAATTCTCCATCCTAATTATCAGGGGGCTTACCGTTGTCAAGACTCGGCTCCCTCTTCTTTCCTGGCAGGGTGCGTTCACGAACTTGCAAGGGGATCGTCCGCAGATGGGCGCAGTTTTAGGGATTTCAAAAGCAGATCTATCTGTTTCAAAACCAAAAAAACTGCGTAAATCGGCGAAATCTGCGAATACCTCTTTGTTTTAATTTGTGAACACGTTCTAGTAAAGGGGTGAAATTCGTGCCCGACAAAACGCCCGTCCATTCGGTGACGCTCCCGCAGTTGCAGGAAAAATTGACTGCGCTCGGCCAGCCCGCCTACCGGGCCAAGCAGGTGATGGAGTGGCTCTACGCCAAGCGGGCGGGATCGTTCGCCGCGATGACGAATCTCCCGGCCGCCTTGCGCGAGGGGCTCGGGAGCGGCTTTGGCTTCGACGTGCTGGAGCCGGTGCGCACGCTCGGTTCGGGGGATGCGACGCGGAAGTTCCTTTTCCGGCTGGCCGACGGGGCGTTGATCGAAACGGTGCTCATCCCGGCTTCCCCGGCGCTGTACGGGGAGGGGTCGGACCGGCGCACGCTGTGCATTTCCTCGCAGGTCGGCTGCGCCCATGGGTGCAAGTTTTGCGCGAGCGGACTGGACGGGTTTGCCCGGAATCTGCACGCAGGGGAGATCGTGGGGCAGTTTCTGCGGGTCGAGGCGCTGAGCGGGGAGCGCATCCAGAATATCGTCTTCATGGGGATGGGCGAGCCGCTGGCTAACTACGCCAACGTCATGCAGGCGATTGCGATTTTGAACGCCCCGTGGGGCGTGGGGCTGGGGGCGCGCCACATGACGGTTTCCACCAGCGGCCTGGCCCCGCAGATCCGGGAGCTGGCGATGCAACCGTTGCAAATCCGGCTGGCGGTTTCGCTCCACGGGGCGACTGACGCGGTGCGCAACCAGATCATGCCGGTGAACCGGAAATACCCGCTGGCGGCATTGCTCTCCGCCTGCGAGGAGTATGTGGAGCGCAAGAACCAGCGGATCACGTTCGAGTTTATTTTGATCGAGGGGATTAACGATTCCCTGGAGCAGGCGTCGGAACTGGGCCGCATCGCGCGCGGCCTGGATGCCAAGATCAACTGTATTCCCTACAACCCGGTGGCCGGGCTGGAGTGGAAGCGCCCTTCGCTGCGCCGCCAGGATGCGTTCATGGCGGCGCTGGAACGGACCGGCGCGGACGCGACGATCCGCCGGGAAAAAGGGGTCGATATCGAGGCCGCCTGTGGGCAGCTTCGGCTGCAAGTGAGCCGGGAAAGCGGGGCCGTTTAGCAGCCTGTTGAAAAATGAACGAAGGCCATTTAGGGCGTGGTCACGAATGTTTAAGTCTACCTGCCGCGCGGGCTCCACGTCCGGCCGCCGGGGACGCCCTGCACTCCCGGAATCGCTTTGGCGTGGCTTTTGCCGCCGCCCGAGCCGCCACGGCTGCCGCCTTGGGAGCGGGGTCCGTTGCGCCGGTTGCCGCCGCCGTTGGCGTGGGGAGCCTCCGTGGAAGCCCTCTGCGGACGGCCGTGGCGGGGAGCCGGTTCGGCGGCTGGCGCGGGAGCGGTCAAGTCAAAACCGGCGGCCTGGCAGCGCGGGATTTTCCGGCTGATGAGGCGTTCCACATCGCGCAGGGGGGTACGATCCTCCGGGGTGATGAAGCTGACGGCATCCCCCGCCTGTTCGGCCCGGCCGGTGCGGCCGATGCGGTGGACGTAGTCTTCGGCGTGCAGGGGGAAGTCGAAGTTGATGACGTGGGAGATCCCTTCCACGTCGATGCCGCGCGCGGCGATGTCGGTGGCCACGAGCACGCGCACTTCGCCGGATTTGAATGCGTTCAGAGCCCGGATGCGCTGGTTCTGCGAACGGTTGGAGTGGAGCGCCGCGGCCGTGATCCCGTTGCGTTCCAGGGCGCGGGCGATCCGGTCCGCGCCGTGTTTGGTGCGGGAGAAGACGAGCACGGGGTTGAGGCCCGGGTCCTTCATCAGGTGGAGGAGGAGGTTTTGTTTCAGCGATTTGGGCACTTCGTAAAGCCGTTGGGTGACGGTTTCGGCCGGGTTGGCGCGGTGGCCGATTTCCACGGTTTGCGGATCGTGGAGAAACGCCTGGGTCAGCCCTTCGATTTCGCTGGAAAGGGTCGCTGAAAAGAGGAGCGTCTGTCGCTTGCGGGGCAGCGCCTTGACGATGCGCCGGATATCGGGGAGGAACCCCATGTCAAGCATCCGGTCGGCCTCGTCGAGGACCAGGAAGTGCAGCCCGGCGAAGTTGCCGTAGCCGCGCCCCATCAGGTCGAGCAGGCGGCCCGGGGTCGCGATGATGAGTTCCACCCCGGATTTGAGGGCCTCGATTTGCGGACGTTCGCCGACGCCGCCGAAGATGACGGCCATGCGCAGCCGCAGGTGGCGGGCGTAGGCGCGCACGTTTTCCTCGATCTGCGCGGCCAGTTCGCGCGTGGGGGCCAGGATGAGGGCGCGGGTGCCGGAACTGCCGGGAGCGGTTTCCTTGAGCTTGGCGAGGATGGGGAGGACGAAAGCCGCTGTCTTGCCGGTGCCGGTCTGGGCGATGCCGATCAGGTCGCGCCCCTCAAGGATGGGGGGGATGGCCGCCGTCTGGATGGGCGTCGGTTTGGTATAGCCCGCTTCCTGAAGGGCTTTGAGGATATTGGGGCCGAGGCCGAGAGTTTGGAATGACATAAAACGCCGACTATGGGGGCTTCCCCGACGGTTGGCACGCAGAATCGGGGTGGTTTTTGGCAATTCCAGGACGGGAAAATTCCTACCCCTGTCTCGCAAGGCATGGTAAATAGCAAACGCTATGGCTCACAAAATCACCGACAGTTGCGCCGCTTGCGGCACGTGCAAAGATGAATGTCCTCAGGGGGCGATCTCCGAAGGTAACCCGTATAAAATCGACCCGGAACTCTGCATCGACTGCGGGGCCTGTGTCGCGGCTTGCCCCACGGAGGCCATCGTCGCCGAATAACCCTATCAGCCTGTTGAAAAAAGAACCAAGGGCATTTTGCGCATTTTTTTGCCTTGGGCGGCGCCGCTCGCTGGGCCTGTATTCCTCGAATAGTTCCTGTTTAGCCCCCGCCCAAAAAAGCGAAGAAAGAGCTGGTACGAAAGAGAAAAAGGGGAGTTGAACCCGAAC
>JBAWXX010000016.1:0-54249 GCA_037143855.1 Verrucomicrobiota bacterium
GGACCCGGCGTTAAAACGCCGGGCTACTTTCGGGTTGTCCCTTTGGGACAATAAGCCTAATACTCCGCTTCGCCGACCACCAGGTGGACGACACCCGCCGGGTCGCTCACATAAAAGCCATCGAAATCTTCCGGCAGCGATTCCAGCTCATCCCGCCGGGGCACGCCGTGGTTTTTCAGGTAGCGGGCCGCGCCCATCGTGTCGTTGGTCTCCAGTTCCAGCCAGACGTCGGCCCGCGAAAGCTGGGGCGCTTTGTCCACCCAGAGCCGCGAGGGCCCGAACTGGAAAATGCACCCTTCCGGCTCCTCCTCCACCAACGGGAGATTCAGCGTGTCACGATAAAAGGCGACCGTGGCCTCGTACTCATGCAGAGGAACTTTGATGGCAATGTTGATGCCGCCGTTGAATGTGGGGTTGGAGATGTTCGAAACCATACGGGGTTAACATGCGGCGAAAACAGGTGGCAGGAAAGCAGAAAGCAAGCGGGGGGATTTTTGCCTCTTTCTAGAGCGTTTTTGGGTTATTTTGTCGCAATGATCTGAGAGCGCCGAGGGTTGATGCGGGGCTTTTTGAGCGCAGCGGCTGTATTTGTAAATACAGCCCAAGCGCAAAAAGACGCACAGCGACTCTCGCCGCCGAAGAGCATACGACAAAATAAACCGAAACCGCTCTAGAGCGTTTTAAATTGAAGTGTTTACAATGATACGAGAGCGCCGGGGGTTGATGCGCGGGCTCTTCAAGCGAAGCGGCTGTATTTTTCAATACTGCCCGAGCTTGAAAGACCGCGCATCGGCCCGCGCCGCCGAGCAGCGTGTAAACAACAAAATTTAAACCGCTCTATTGGGCCCGGTCCTCACTGGCGCACGCCCACCAGACGCCGCCAAGAAACAGGATAAAAAGAAGGACAAACATCCCGAATGTGAGCATGAGGGAATGTTTGCGTCCGATGGGCTTGCGGCGTCAACCCGATTCCGCCCCTTCTTATTTTTCCACGCCAAAAAAGTCGAACAACACCGCCCGGTACACCTCGCGCTTGAATTCCGGCAGCCAGCAGAGGTCGAACTCCTCGGGCCGGATCCAGCGGGTGCACCGGAACTCCGGGTGCGCCGTGGCCACGTTGATGCGCGTTTCCAGGCAGGTCATCAACGTCAGGAAATAGGTCTGTTCCTGGCCGTCGAACCCTTTCTTTTTGCGGCCCTTGGCAAAGAGATACCGGTAGGGGCCCTTGCGGCAAATCACCACATAATCCCCACAACGCAGCGAAAGCTCCTCCTCCATCTCCCGCACCAGCGCCTCTTCCAGCGTTTCATCCCTGGCCACGCCTCCTTGCGCGAACTGCCAGCAACCGGCCTCGCGCAGTCGTTCGCAAACCAGGATGCGGCCGTCGGTACGCTGGAGAATCCCGGCGGCATTGAGGCGATAGCGCGGAGTGGATATTCGAGAAGAGCCGTCCATTTCCAAACCCATCATCGCACGCGGGGCGCCTTTGGACGCTTCTGTTTTTGAGACGCGGATGCTGCACGCGGTTTGCGGGTATACCGGGCCGGCGGGCGCTGATGGAGCGCCTGGCTCAGGTGGGGCGCGAAGAGGTGCGGCTCCAAAAGGAACGAGTCGTGCCCCTTGTCGGAATGGACGGTAATCCAGATCACCGGCACATGCGCGGCTTTGAGCATTTTCACCAATTTCCCCTGCTCCTTGGGCGGGAACGCTCCGTCGGAGTCGATGCTGAAGACGAGGTACTCCTGGTCGTGGCAGCGGGCGAAAAGTTCAGTGTAATTGGCTGCGCCGGACTCGGCCAGGAGGTTGAACCACTGCCAGGCGTCCAGAATGCGCAGGTAGGAGTTGGCGTCAAACCGGCTCACGAACTTGACCCCCTGGTGGAGCATATACGACTCCACCGGGCTGTTCATGGCATACCAGCCGAAGGGGGGGGCGTCGCTGACCACGACGTTGCGCGCGCGCTCCTTCACCGCCTCTAGGGAAATGAAGGTCTTGTGGGCGATGCGGCGGGCGAGCGCGAGGCCCGTCTCCGGGCGTTGTCCTTCGTAGTGGTCACCGCCGCGGAAGTTCGGGTCGGCCTCGATGGCCGTGATCTGCTCGAAATTCATGATCCGCTGCAAGATTGTCGTCTCCGGGCCGCAGCCGATGGGGATCACAATGCCGACCCGGTCGGGATAGCGCGTGGCGAGGCTCAACGCGAGCAGGCCGCCCAGCGAGGGGCCCACTGCGGCATGCAGTTTATAGACTCCCAGGTGATCAAGCAGGCGGATCTGGGAATCAACAATGTCGCTGATCCGCAACACCGGGAAAGCCGGGCCCCATGGCTTGCCGGTGGCCGGGTCCGGCGATGACGGGCCGGTGGAGCCGTAGCAGCCCCCCAGGTAGTTCGCGCAGACGATGCAATAGGTGCGGGTGTCGAGCGCCTTGCCGGGCCCGATAAAACCGTCCCACCATCCCTCGTGCAACTCATCCGACCAGCGGCCGTCGAGGCCGGGAACGCCTTTGTTGATCCCCGCCGCGTGCTGGCTGCCCGTCATGGCGTGGAAGAGGAGGATGACGTTGGAACGCGCCGCGTTCATTTTCCCGTAGACTTCATAGGCGAGCGTAAAACGCTCCAGCGCCGTGCCACATTGCAGGCGCATCGGGGCTGCCGGATCGCAGAATTCGAAAAACCGGGTTTGGACTTTGCCGATGGAATCTTGGGGTCGCTTCATGAAATCAAAAAAGACATCCGCAGATTACGCAGATTACACAGATTAAGAAAGGAGATGATGAAGCCCGAGCCGCTTCAAATCCTCTGCGAAAATCTGCGCAATCTGCGAATAAAAAGTTACACCGTCGCCGCGCGCAGTGCCTGGTCGAGGTCCGCCGTGAGGTCTTCCACCGCCTCCAGGCCAATCGAGAGCCGGATGAAATCAGGGCTGACCCCGGTGGTGAGCTGTTCTTCGGGCGTGAGCTGGGAATGCGTGGTGGAAGCCGGGTGGATGATAAGGCTCTTGGCGTCGCCGATATTGGCCAGGTGCGAGAAGAGTTTTACCGCGTTGATGACCCGCTTGCACGCCTCATACCCCCCCTTGACGCCAAAGCCAACCAGCCCGCCAAACCCGCCTTTGAGGTATTGGGCCGCCGTCGCGTGGGTCGAGTGCCCTTCCAGGCCGGGGTAATTGACCCACGCCACGGCCGGATGCGCCTGGAGGAACCGGGCGACCGCCAGCGCGTTCTGGCTGTGCCGCGCAATCCGCAGCGGCAGCGTCTCCAAGCCTTGCAGGAGTTGGAACGCGTTGAACGGGCTCATCGCCGCGCCCAGATCGCGCAACCATTGCAGCCGCACCTTGAAGACGAATGCCACGTTGCCCAGGCCCGGGAAATTCCCCAGGGCGTCCCAAAAGACCAGGCCATGGTAGCTCGCGTCCGGCTCCGTAAACTCCGGGAATTTCCCGTTGTTCCAGGCGAACTTGCCCGAATCGACGATCACGCCCCCCAGCGAGGTCCCGTGCCCGCCCACGTATTTGGTGGCCGAGAGCACGACGATATCCGCGCCGTGGTCAATGGGCCGCACGAGCCCGACGCCCACGGTGTTGTCCACCACGAGAGGGATCCCCGCCTCGTGGGCAATGGCCGCGAGCGCCTCGAAGTCCGGCACGTCGAGCTTCGGGTTGCCAATGGTTTCGGCGTAAAGGGCGCGCGTCTTCGGCGAGATCGCCTTGCGGAACGCCTCGGGCGTTTGCGAATCGACGAACTTCACCGTCCGCCCCAACTTCGGGAACGTATGCTGGAAAAGGGAATAAGTGCCGCCGTAGAGATTGTCGGCGGAAACGATCTCGTCGCCGGGGCGGGTAATCGCCAGCAACGCGTGGCTGATCGCCGCCATGCCGGAGGCGAGCGCGAGCCCGCCCGTGCCCCCCTCGATGGCCGCCATGCGCTGCTCGAACACGTCGGTGGTCGGGTTCATCAGCCGGGTGTAAATGTTCCCGAATTCCTTGAGCGCGAAGAGATTGGCCGCGTGCTCCGTGTTTTTGAAGACGTAGGAGGTCGTCTGGTAAATCGGAACGGCACGGGAGCCGGTGGCCGGGTCGGGTGCCTGGCCCGCGTGGAGCGCAAGGGTTTCAAATTTCGGTTGAGACATAACAGGAGGAATCTTGGAACGGTTTGCGCTATTTCTCCAGAAGAAAGAAGCCCCTGCGCCGACTCCCCGAAAAGGGCTTGCCCCTCCCGCTATTCCCCGGTCAGGGCGCGGTAGGCGGCGGCGTCTTTCAACTGGGCCACTTCGTCCGGGGCCTCGGGCGCGATCACGAAGAGCCACCCTTCGCCGTACGGGTCGGTATTGACGAACGCGGGATCGTTCTCCAATGCTTCGTTGACGGCGACGACCGTTCCGGTCAGCGGGGCGTAAATGTCTCCGGCGGCTTTCACCGATTCCACCACGGCGGCGGCCGCCTTGGCCTCCACCTTCGCTCCCACTTTGGGCAGCTCCACGTAGACCACATCGGTCAGTTCGGCTTGGGCGTGGTCGGTCACGCCGACCCGCGCGTTGCCGCCTTCCAGGCGAATCCATTCGTGCGTTTCGGTGTATTTCAGGTCGTCGGGAACATTCATGTCTATTTTTTGTGGAGCGGTTTTTTCTCGATGGTGGCCGGGAAACGGCGACCCCGGATGTCGATTTCGATTTCCTCGTTGATCCGGGCAAACTCGGAGGGGATGTAGGCCATGCCGATCCCGATGCCCAGCGTGGGCGAGACGGTGCCGCTGGTGGTTTCAGCGATGGGCTGGCCGTTCTTGAAAATGGTGTAGTGAGCCCGTGGCGGCGGGGTTTTGCCCTTCATCTTGAAGGGGACCAGCCGGTGGTGGACGCCGTTTTGCCGCTGCTCGGCCAGCTTGGCGCGCCCGATGAATTCCGGCTTCTCCAGATCGACGTAGAAGGAGAGCCCGGCCTCCAGCGGCGTGCGGGTGGGCGAAAGATCGGAGCCGTTGAGCGGGTAGCACATCTCCAGGCGCAACGTGTCGCGCGCGCCAAGGCCGCACGGCTTGATGCCAAGGTCGGCCCCTTTTTCCAGGATTGCCTTCCACACCGCCGCGGCGCATTCGGCGGCGAAGAAAAGCTCGAAGCCGTCCTCGCCGGTGTAGCCGGTGCGGGCGATAAAAAGCGTCATGCACCCCATCTCAACCCGCTTGATTTCGTTGCGGGCGGGGCGGGAGATTTTCCCTTCAAAAAAACGGTCGAAGAGCGTCACTGCGCGCGGCCCTTGCACGGCCAGCCCGGCGTATTCGTTGCTCCGGTTCTCCACGGTCACGCCGGGGCAAACGTGGGCGCGCATCCAGGCGACATCCTCGTCGATCATGCTGGCGTTGACGACCAGCAGGTAGCGCCCCTCGTCCAGTTGGTAGACGAGCAGATCGTCGATGACGCCCCCTTTTTCGTTGAGCAGGAAGGTGTATTGGCACTCCCCCAGGCTCAGCCGGTCCACATTGTTGGTGAGCAAGCGATTGAGCCACGCCTTCGCCTCCGGCCCGCTCACGAACACCTCGCCCATGTGGGAGATGTCGAAGACGCCCACGGCGTTGCGCACGGCGTGGTGTTCCTCCAAAATCCCGCCGTATTGGACCGGCATATGCCAGCCGCCGAAATCGACCATTTTGCCGCCTGCGGCGACATGGGCTTCGAATAACGGCGTTTTCTTGGGGGGAACGGCGGAGGCGTTTTCTGCGGACACGCGGCTATCGTATCCAGGGGGGGGCCAATGTCAATGCGCGCGAACAGTTGCCATGGCGCGCTTTCCAGACTATGAAGAGCGGTTTGCCACACTCCGCATGAACCTGATTGATTCCCTGGAACGCCGTTTCGGCCGCTTCGCCATCCCCGGCCTGGTGCGGATGATCGTCCTCTTGAACGCGCTGGTTTTCCTTTGCAGCAAATTCAACCCGGCCTTCCTCCTCTACCTGGACCTCGACCAGGCGGCCGTCCGGCATGGGGAATTCTGGCGGCTCGTCACCTATATCCTCATCCCGCAAACCAGCAGTTACCTCTGGATTCTCTTCGCCCTCTGGTTCTTGTGGATGATCGGCGACGGCCTGGAAAGCGTCTGGGGCGCCTTCCGTCTGAACCTCTTTTACCTGATCGGCATGATGGGAACCACCGCCGCCGCCTTCCTCTTCGGCGCGGAGTTTTCCAACTCGATGCTCAACTTCTCTCTCTTTTTCGCCTTCGCCTGGTTCTTCCCGGACACGGAGGTCTATGTGCTGGGCATCCTGCCCCTGCGCATCAAATGGCTCGCTTACGCCATGGCCGCCTTGCTCCTGGTCCAATTCGCCGCCGGCAGCGCCGCCCTTAAAATGGCCATGGTCGCCTCCCTGGCCAACTACCTTCTCTTTTTCGGGCCGGAAATCGTCGCCCGCCTGCGCCAGCGCCGTGCCGTCGGCCAGCGGCGGCAGAAATTTGAGCAAGCCGCCCAACCGGAGGAGGAGCCCCTCCACCTCTGCGCCGTCTGCCACCGGAGCGACCTCTCGAACCCCGAACTGGAGTTCCGCGTCGCCCGCGATGGCAACGACTATTGCATGGAACACCTGCCCAAGCGCCCGGGATCGCCAGCATGACCATTTTCCATAGCATCGTGGGCCTGCTTGGCGCCGCCGATCTTTTTCTGTGGCGGCGGAGCGCCCGTCTCCTCGGGCGGAACGCATCCCCGGCGGCGCGGATCGCGCTGCACGGCTTCTTCCTCCTGCAAACCGGAGCCGTCGCCCTCCTTTTCTGGGCTTCCCTCACCCTCAACGCAGGGGTCTTCCAGGCGCTCCCGCTGCCGGTCCTTTTCGTCGTTTACCTCTGGCACCTCCTCGTCGCCCCGCTGGCCCTGGCGGGCCATCTCCTGGGGCTCGCCGCCGCGGCGGCAACGGGGGCGGCGCGTTGGCTCCAGAAAAAGTTTTTCCCTCCCCCCGCGGCTCTTCCCGCCCCGGCCCAGAACGGCCTTTCGCGCCGGGAATTCCTGGGAACCCTGGCCGCCCTCACTCCGCCTCTGCTGACGTTCCCCTTGAGCGCGTATGCCGGAGCCCAGTCGGCCGACTTCCGCATCCGGCGCTTGGAAATCCCCCTCCCCGGGTTGCCGCAAGCCCTCGACGGGATGACCATCACCCACCTTTCCGACTTCCACATCGGCCAGTTCACCCACGGCCGCATCCTGGCCCAGGTCGTCGAAGCCGCCAACGCCTTTCATGCCGACCTGACTGTTTTTACCGGCGACCTCGTCAACGGCGACTTCGCGTCTCTCCCCGATGCCTTCCAAACCTTGCGCGCCCTCCGGCCCGCCCCCGTCCTCTGCGAGGGCAACCACGACGTGGGCCACGACCGGGCCGGGTTCGAGGACCGCGTCAAGGCCGCCGGGTTCCGCCTGCTCGTGGACGAAAGCCACCTCTGCGTCGTCAGGGGCTTCCCCGTGCAACTCCTGGGCCTGGGCTGGGAAGGCCCGCAAAATTGGCAGAACCGCCACAACGAGACCCCGCTGGCGGATTCCATGAGCCGCCTCCTCCAACAGCGCATCCCGGGGGCTTTCCCGATTCTCCTCGCCCACCATCCCCACGCCTGGGACTACTGCGGCGACATCCCGCTCACCCTCTCCGGCCACACCCACGGCGGGCAATTGATGCTCGACCCCCGGCGTGGTTTCGGCCCCCTCATGTTCCGCTACTGGAGCGGCCTCTACACCCGGCCCGCCCAGGCGCTGGTCGTCTCCAACGGCATCGGCAACTGGTTTCCCCTGCGCGCCAACGCCCCGGCCGAACTCCTCCACCTCACGCTGCGGCGGACGTAAGCCTCGGGCGTGATGAAAAGTGGTGCAGATTGGGAAGTTCCTTCTTTAGCGCCAACGGCGCGACCGCATACCAGCCTTGGCCAACGGCCAAGGTTTAGGTCGAAGCAACCCGTCAGGGCTGTAAGCCCGGCGCATCGGAATCACCTTATCCAGCAAGGAGGCGTCGGGCTTACAGCCCTGGGCCGTCTTTGGACTGGAAACCCAGCCCGTTGGGCTGGGCTGGTATGCCCCGCGCCTTTGGCGCTGCAAAGGCTCACCCAGCTTGCACCACTTTTCATCGCGCTTAATCGCGCCCGTAAGCCTCCCGGCTTGCATCTCCTGCTTGCGAACCAAAAAACATCCGCTAACCTCTTGCCCTCATGCGACGTTCCGTCTGGATTCTCTTCGTTTTGGCCGTTTCCTGCCTCCCGGCCCGCGCCATCTCCATTGCGGAGGTCCGCAAAAGCCTGGTCCACATCACCACCACCGCCCAGGACCCCAACTACCGGGTCCCCTGGAACCCCGGACCCATCAACAGCGGCGCGGGCACCGGCTTCATCTTGAGCGGCCAGCGCATCCTCACCAACGCCCATGTCGTCAGCAACGCCCGGTTCATCTCCGTGGAGCGGGAAAACGATCCCAAGCATTACATCGCCAAAGTCCGGCACATCGGCCACGACTGCGACCTGGCCGTGCTGGAAGTCTCGGATCCGCAGTTCTTTGAAGGCACCGCCGCCCTCTCGCTGACCAACCAGATCCCGCAGATCGAATCGAGCGTCTCCGTCTACGGCTACCCGATTGGCGGCAACCGCCTTTCCGTGACCACGGGCGTCGTCTCCCGCATCGCCTTCCAGCAATACTCGCACTCCATGGCCGACTCCCACCTGGCCATACAGACCAACGCCGCCATCAACCCCGGCAACAGCGGCGGCCCGGTGTTGCAGGAGGGCAAGGTCATCGGCGTCGCCTTCCAGGGGTTCAGCGGCGACGTGGCCCAGAACGTGGGCTACATGATCCCCGTCTCCGTCATCCAGCGCTTTTTGAAAGACATCGAGGACGGCCACTACGACCGCTACATGGACCTTTCCATTACCACCTTCCCCCTCCTCAACCCGGCCCAGCGCAAAGCCTTGGGCCTTGAGAACGACGGGCGGGGCGTCCTCGTCGGCAGCGTCATTTCCGGCGGCGCGTGCGACGGCGTGCTCAAGCCCGGCGACGTCATCCTCTCCCTCGACGGTCACCCCGTCCAGAGCGACGGCTTTGTGGAACTCGATGGCGAACGGGTGGAAATGCCGGAAATCGTCGAACGCAAATTCAAGGGCGACAGCGTCGCCGTGCACATCCTGCGCGCCAAAGATCCCAAGGACGTCACCATCCGCTTTAACGCCGCGTGGCCCTTCCAGATCCAGGCCAGCCATTACGACATCCGCCCCCGGTACCTCCTCTTTGGCGGCCTCCTCTTCCAGCCCGTCTCGCGCGACTTCCTCCAGGGCAACCCCATTGACAGCCTGCGCGTTCGTTTCCTCTACCACTTTTACATCTCGGATGAAGTCTTCAAGGACCGCCCCGACCTCATCGTCTTGAGCGACGTCCTGCCCGACCCCGTCAACACCTACCTCGGCGGCTTCCGAGGCGCCATCGTGGACACCATCAACGGCGAGAAAATAAAGACCCTCGACGCCATGGCCGCGGCCCTCGCCAAACCGGCCGATCAATACGTCATCAAAATGATGGGCGAAGGCCGCCCCATCGTCATGGAGCGGGCCGCCGTCGAAGCCGCCCGCGAGCGCATCCAGGCGCGCTACAACGTCCGCAACACCCAAAATTTAAGCGAATAACTCCCATGCCGCCCCGTCTTGCCTTCCTTGGCGCTCTCCTGTTGAGCGCCCTCCTCGCCGGTCCCGCTCCCCTCTTTGCCAAAGCGGCGGAGCCCGCCTCCCACGCCGCCGCGCCCGCCCCGCTCCAGGCCCTCAAAGCCGCCTCGGTCGTCCGCGTCAACGCCACCAGCCAGCCGTACGACTTCCTGCGCCCGTGGAGCAAGCGCCCCCCCTTCCAGCGCCGGGGTGTCGGGGCCGTCCTGCCCGGCGGGCGCGTCCTCATCACCGCCGAGCAGGTCGCCAACGCCACCTACCTCGAACTGGAGAAACCCGATAGCGGCGAAAAATCCCCGGCCACCCTGGAAACCGTGGACTACGAATGCAACCTGGCTCTCCTCAAACCGGCCGACCCCTCGTTCCTCGCCCCCTTCAAGCCCCTCGCCCTCAACGAGGCCGCTCCCGGCGACACCCTCGCCATCTGGCAACTGGAAGCCAACGGGACTGTCCTCAACACCCGGGCTCTGCTCACCACCGCCGAAGTGGGGGACTACCCCATCGGCGACATCGACCTGCTCCTCTACCGCCTCACCGCCTCCCTCCAACCGCGCGAGGGAGGTCTGACCTTCCCCGTCATCAAGGCGGGGGGGCTCGCCGGGATGCTCCTGCGGTTTGACGCCCGCAGCCAGACGGCCGACGCCATTCCCGCCCCCGTCATCCGGCACTTTCTCCAGGCCGCCGATGCCAAGAGCGGTTACGTCGGCTTCCCCCACGCCGGGATCCACACCGCCTCATTGCGCGACCCCCAATTGCGCCGGTACGCCGGGCTGACCAACGGCACGGGCGGCCTCTACATCCGCTACGTCCACCCGGGCGGCCCCGCCGACAAGGCGGGCATTCAGAAAGGCGACGTCCTCCTGGCCATCGGGAAAAACGCCATCGACCAGGACGGCAACTACGCCGATCCCCACTACGGCAAAATCTCCGTCCAACACCTGCTCTCCTGCGCCAGCTTTGACGGAACGCAAGTCCTCTTCAAAATCGCCCGGCAGGGGAAGGAAATAAGCTTGCCCGTCGTCCTCCGTTACCAGGACCCTTCCCAATCCCTCATCGAGCCCTACACCATCGATCGCGCGCCCCGCTACTACATCCTGGGCGGCCTCGTCTTCCAGGAGCTATCCCGGCAGTTCCTCAAGGAATGGGGATCCGAATGGACCCGCAAGGCCCCCGAACGCTTCCTCTACTACGACGCCCACCAGGAAGAGCTCTTCCAGAACGACCCGCGCAGCCGCATCGTCATCCTGAGCAACGTCCTGCCCAGCCCCTGCACCGTTGGCTACGAGGAACTCAACTGCCTGGTCGTCACCCAAATCAACGGCGTCGCCTTGAAAAGTCTCGCCGACATTGAGGCCGCCCTCGCCAAGCCTCTCGACGGCTTCCACCACATCACCTTCCAGGGCCACCCCGGCGAAATCGTCATCGACGCCGCCCAGGCCACCGCGCTCGAACCGGCTCTCCTGCGCAACTACAACCTGCCTTCGCTGAAGCGGCTCTAGAGGAAAATGGCGCATAGAGCGCCGGATTTTATGCGTTACAAGGTACTAGTGTGGTGAAAGATAAATTCGCTAAATAAGTCCGAGACAATTTTTCGATTTTTCAAGGCGCGAATGAGGGCGGTATCTGAAGATACCGACCGATTGAGCAACGCCGAAAAATTGAAAAAGGGGCCGGAATTATGACGCGAATTTATCACTCACCACACTAGCCCCGCCCGCTTGCGCGGATCAGCGCGGCAAGGCGCCGCAACTTGGCGCTACGGGCCGTCTCCACGCGCCACTGGGCGGGCGTCCCGGCGACCCGTTCGCTCCAGTTGGAATCGGCCACCGCGCCCGGCACGTTAAAGCGGGTCGTCTCGCCGAACACATCCGTGATCATTACGATGGCCAGCCAGGCGTTGCTTTGGAAAAGCCCGGCCAGCAGCGCCTCGTGGATGGCGTCGTCCATCGGCTTGGGCCCTTCAAAGCCGAACCCCGCGAACCCGCAAAGCTGCTCCAGTTCCCAGCGTTGGTGGCCGTCGCCCGCCTGCGCGGCGGCGCACATCTGCGCCCACATCGCCGCCAAGGGCGGGTGATCGTGCGTCGCGTAGGCGGCCACTGAAAGCCGCGGGTAATCCGACCCGCGCACGAGCTGCCAGTTCGGCTGGCGCTCCCATTGCGGAATCTTGAACCCCGCGATGCCCAGCGACGCGAGGCTGGGCCGGACGTAATCGGGCACAACGCCCAGGTCTTCGCCAATGAGCCGGTGCTCGCCCACTTCTTCCAACAGGGCGCGGAGCGTCTCCTCCCCCTCGCGCCGGTTGGCCTCCCGGTTCTCCCACGAGGCATCGTCGCGCGGCATGAAATGCGGCAGCTCGCCTCCCGTGCGCGCCCGGGCTTCCTCTTCCGAAAGCGGCAAAAACTCCGCGTTGCGGCCGGGCCGCCACGGGAAGCCGTACATCCGGTAAAACCCGAGCACGTGGTCGATGCGGAAGAGGTGGAATATCTCGCGCACCCGGTGCACCCGCTGCCGCCACCAGGCAAAGCCGCCGGCCCGCAGAGTCTCCCAGCGGTAAAGCGGGACGCCCCAGTTCTGGCCCCATTTTTCGATGAACGGATCGTCCTTGTACGCCTTCTCGGGGGGCGCGCCACCCGACCAGTGCAGGTGGAAAATCTCCGGGTTGCAGAAAACATCGGCGCTGTAATAGCTCACCCCGATGGGAAGATCCCCCATCAACGCCACCCCCAGCGCCTCGCACGCCGCCTTCACGGCGGTCCATTGCCCAAACGCGATCCACTGGACGTATTGGAAATAGCGCATCTTGCGCTCCAGGGCGCGGCGTTGCGCCACCCGCTGTTCGTCCACCCACGCCCGCGCGCCGGCCAGCGTCCGCTGCGGCTCCGGCCACGTGTCCCACTGCTCCGAGCCGCCGTTCGCGTCCATCATCACGCGAAAAAGGGCGTAGCCCTCCAGCCACGCCGCCTGCTCTTTGACCCATTTGCGGAACTTGCGGCAGCGGGCGCTGTTGCGTTTCCACTCCCGCTCCATGAACCCTTCAAAGGCGGCCTCCAGCAAGCGCCGTTTGAGCGGCTTGACCAGCCGGTATTGGACCGGACCGGCCCGGAGCGCCGGGAGCGAAACACCTGCCAGGGCCGCCGCGTACGCCTCCGCCGTCAAATCCGGCACCGCCTCGGGCGAAAGCGCCAGCGTGCACGGGTCGATGGCGACGGACGAAATCGCGTTGTAGGGGGAGTTGTCCGCCCCCGTCTCGTTGACCGGCAAAAGTTGCACGAGCCGGAAGCCGTTTTCCGCCGCCCAGGCGGCAAAAGTCCGCAGGGCGTCCGTATCGCCAATCCCCAAATCGTTTTCCGAACGGAGGGCAAAGAGCGGGGCGAGAATACCGGCGAGCGGGTGGTCGGGCGACAAATGCATGGGAAAAAGGAATCCGCAAACATCGCCAGAACCGAGCCGTTCGGCAAGCCCGCAGGAAACGATTCTTTTCCCGGTGGCGCGCACGAGGGCACGCCTCTTTGCCATGACGCCGTTGCTGAAAAAACTGCTCGGGATGCACTGGCTTCTCTTTGCGGTGATGCTGGCGCTGGCGATTTTCGGCATCGCCGCCATCTACAGTTGCACCTACCTGCGCGACAACCCGGCCTACGTCTCCATGTGGCGCAAGCAGACCGTCTGGGTGGCCGCCAGCATCCCCGTTTTCGTGCTCACCAGCCTCATCCCGTACCGCTGGGTGCGCTGGGGCGCGCTGCCGATGTATGGGATTTCGGTCCTCTTCCTGATCCTGACCTTGCGCATGGGCGTGACCAAAGACGGCGCGCGCTGCTGGCTGCACCTGGGGCCCCTGCTTTTCCAGCCCGCGCAGCTCGCCGTCATCTCGGGCATTCTGATGGTCGCCCTCTTCCTGACGCAATGCGCCCGGCTTGCCCCGATCTACCAGCTCCTGGGATGCGGGCTGATCGCCGGGGCTCCCGGATTGCTCATCCTGGTGGAGCCGGACTTGGGCGAATGCCTCGTCTGGGTGCCTGTGGTCTTCGCCATGCTCTTTATCGGGCGGATGCCGCTGCGCTACCTGGCCGTGATCATCCTGCTCGTCGCCGCGGCCATGCCGCTGGCCTACCATTTCAAATTGAAGCCCTACCAGCAGGCGCGCATCGTCACGTTCATCGACCCCGAAATCGACACCCAGGGGGCCGCCTGGGCCGTCAACCAATGCCTGATCGCCATCGGCTCCGGCGGCTGGAGCGGCAAGGGTTTCCTGGCCCGAAACACCCAGGTGGAACGCGGCTACGTCCCCAGCACCACCGTCCCCAACGATTACATCTTCTCCGCCATCGGCGAACAATGGGGGTTCGTCGGCGGGGCCGCGCTGGTGGGCGGTTTTGCTCTCCTTCTGGCCTCCTGCTTCCACATTGCCGCGCGCGCGGCCGACCGCCTCGGCCTGCTCCTGTGCACCGGCGTCTTGACGCTCCTCTTTGCCCACACCTTCCAGAACATCGGGATGAACCTGGCTCTCATGCCCGTTACCGGCGTCCCCCTCCCGCTCATCAGCTACAGCGGATCGTTCGTCTTTATGATCGTCTTCGGCCTCGGGCTGGTGAACAGCGTCTGGGTTCACAGGAAAGCCTAGTACATTGTAATACCATCCATACGGTTTATTTGGCAGAATTGGCAGAGGGCTTCGCTTTCGCGTCCCATGGGGACGCTCTGAGAGTAGCCCGGCGTTTTAACGCCGGGTAGGGAGTGCGAAGCCTTTCGTCCCGGCAGGGACGGTTGAAAATGAGCGTCATTTTCCCCCATCAAACGTCCCTCCGGGACGAAGCGTTGTTTCCCGCGAACCCGGCGTTCAAACGCCGGGCTACTTTCGGGTTGTCCCTTTGGGACAATAAGACCAATCCATAGGACCAATCCAACTGTGTCATTGGTATAACAAGGAAAATGGCGCATAGAGCGCCGGATTGTTGGTTCAGGGCAAGGCGGAAGCCCTGGGCCAAAAAGACAAGCGGTATGCGTCATTTCATGCGTTACAAGGTGGTAATAGCAGCCGGGTTCGCCGCG
The DNA here is from genome assembly GCA_037143855.1 of Verrucomicrobiota bacterium. GTDB lineage: Bacteria > Verrucomicrobiota > Verrucomicrobiia > Chthoniobacterales > Chthoniobacteraceae > UBA695. The sequence goes on from JBAWXX010000016.1 coordinate 14,699, forward strand.
AGCGCATACCCCTCCAACGCCGCCGCTACCCCCCTGGCAAAGGCGAGAAACTGGAAGCATCCGCCCATCAGCCCCGGGTGCATCAACGCCGCGAACGCCCGCATCTCTTTGCGGCGTTGGGGCGTCAGCTCCCGGGGATCGGTCACGTCCGGAAAAACGCGCCGCCCCAAGGCGGCCAGGAAATGGTGCTGGTCGGTAAAGCCCGCCAGCGCGAGCCCGGCGGCCTGCCCGCGCTCCGCGAGCGTCGTGAAATCGACATGGGCCGTCAGGTCCTGCTGGCCGGGATCGGCCAGCGGATCGTCGCAGCGGCGGTGCTGGCGGTAGCCGCACAGCGTCCCCCCGGCGCGTTCGGGCAGGTAATAGTCGGCGCGCGCGAATCCGTAGTCCGCCAGGAGGATGTAGCCCCGTTCCAGCCGCGCGGCCACCGCTTCCAGCCACGCCGGAGCGTCCAGGTTCACCTCCGTTTCGTAGCCCTCCAACGCCGGGAGATGGGGCAGGAACGCCAGCAATTGCGGGGAGGAAAGCGGCCCGTCTTCCCAGCAAAACCGGCCTTGCGTGTCCGCCGCCACGTAGCGCTCCCGCCAGGCCCCGCCGCGAAACACCACCCGGTGCACCGGAAAGGCGTCCACCAGTTCGTTGGAAAAATGGACCCCCGTAAACCGGGGAAGCGCCTCCAGCGAAGCATGCCACGTCACCCGCCCGGCAGCCCCGGCCAGGCGCTCGCGCTGCCGGGCCGCGTTCGCGGGAAAGGGCTCCACCAGCCGGTAGCAGAGCGCCGCCGCGAACTCCGGCCACGCCTCCGCCGCCTGCAAGACATCGCCCGCGAACTCGCCGCCCGCCCCCCCCTGCTCCACCAGGTCAAACCGGGCGGGCCGCCCCAGGCGCTCCCACATCTCCTCAAATTGCACCGCCAGCAGCCGCCCAAAGAGCGGGCCGACGCTCACGCTGGTAAAGAAGTCCCCTTCCCGCCCAATCGCGGCCAGCCCCCCGGCGTAATAGCCGTGGGCGGGATCATACAGCGCCCGTTCCATGAAGCGCCGGAACGGCATCGGGCCGCCGCGCTCTATTTCCGCCCGAAGGATTTCCGCTAACGAAGACATGCCCGCCATTTTCACCCCCGGCGGATAAGCTCCCGCATGGCTTGCAGCGCCCTGCACACCCGGTATTTCGCCATCTTGCAGGCAAACCGGAACCCGTTGGGCCGCCACCCCTTCCATGCCGTCTGGTCCAGGACCCGGAAAAAGGCCGCGCCGCTCGGGGCGGTGTGGTGGCCGTAGATCCACGGCTTGTTGGGGCCCACGAAGTGGAGCACGGGGGCGTCGAGCCGGCAATCCTCCCGCCCCAGGTCCGCCCACCAGGCCGGGGTGTTCCACGCAAGCGGCAACGCCTTCCAGCGGCGGTAGAGTACGACGTTGAGGGCGCTTTGGTCCCAATAGCGGGAGTGCTCCGGGTTCTCCCGCAGATACGCCACCACCTTCTCGCTCACCTCAAAGCGCCGCCATTCCCGCAGGTCGATCAAGAGGAGTCCCGCCTGCAAATAGGGGGCCGCCGGGTCCAGGCAGAACTTCTCCAGGTTGAGCGACTCCTCTCCCAGCGTCTTGGTCACGATGTCGGGAGCCGCCGCGACGACGGCCCCGCCCAGGTCCATCGCCCAGAGCGTCTCCCAATCCGACTGCACGAGCAGATCGGCGTCCACATAGAAAATCCGCTCCTCATCAACCATCTGCGGCAGCGCCAGGCGCGCGTAGGTCATCACGCTGGAGCCCCAATCCTGCGGCAGCCCGGCATAGCGCCCCATGTCGGGCCGCAGGCGGATCAGTTCGCAGGAGCGCGGCAGCGCGGCGAACGTCTTTTCGAGCTTGCGCCAGGAGGCCGGGCGAATCCCGCCATCCAGCAAATAGACGCGGCAATGCGCCCCGCGCGGCGCGTGCAACACGGCGGAGACGAGCGCCACGGCGGCTCCCGTCACGTAGGTCTGATTCGAAGCGCTGCAAAGGACAACGTCACTCATAAGTCGAGGTCTTTCTCCAACGCGGCGAGGATGGCATCGTCCACGGCGGCGTCAAACTTGCGGGCGAATAATTTTCCACTCTCCCGCTGCGCCCGCAGCCAGGGAAGATGCGCCGAGGTGAGCGTCACGGGGCTGGGAGCCCCCTGCCGTTCCCACAGAATGGCGCGCCGGTCGTCGTTGACGAGACTCGCGGCGAGCGGGCTGTTGCACAGCACGCTTTGGAACACGCTCTCGTCGGGAATCCCCGAATGCCGCAGCCACCGGATGATCCGGCGCGCGGCGGGCGCGCCCGCCAGGTAAGCGGCGGCCTCGCGCGAAAGGATGACGTGGTTGGAGCCCCCCCGGTATTGGAACCAGGCGGGCGCTTTGCGCCGAAGGAAGGGGACGAACGGCATCCGGTTCGTCCAGCCAAGCAGCCCCCGCACGCGCCGCCCCAGAAACGGCGTTTTCAAGAACGCCTCCAGCGCGGCGGATTCCACGTAATAGCGTTCCACCCGGTCCGCGAAGTTCGGCCAGAGCGGCTCCGCCACGGGGTCGAAAAAACTCAGGAACGAGGCGGACCCCGCGGCCGCCAGTTCCGTGCTCAGCGCCTCCGGGGAGCGCAGGGGAAAATCCTGGCCGCTCAGCGGGATGAAGTGCGTCCACTCCGCATGCAGCGCCAGCGCCCGCTCCAGCGCTTCCAATTGGACGCCCACCACACTGTAGCGCCCCCACAAAATCGGGCGTGGCCGGAGCAGGCAGACCCCGGGGAACTCCCGCGCCAGCCGGGCCACCGCCTCGTGTTCCCGGCGCGGCGCGCGCCGCTCGTAATGGAGGAAAAAGCAGTTGCCAGGACGGGCCAGGGCGCGCAGGAGCCGGGCGAGTTGCGCCGGGTTTTTATGCGCCAGAATGCAGTATGCGAGCCCCATGGTTCACTTCCGGGTTGCCCAACCGTACAGCCGCAGCGCCGCCGCCCACGCCGCGAGATGCGGCGCATGGGAATGCCTCCACGCCCGCAGCAGGCAATCGGCGGCCCGGCGGGGTTCGGCGCGCTGGAGCAGCCGGGCGGCGGAAGTCCAGGCGTCGCCCGCGCAGCGGCGGCGGATGGCGCGCGGGATATCCTCCCAGCCGATCTGTTTTTCAAACGCCCGCGCGCAGGCGATCGACATCTCCGGCGAATTGGCCGAAAGCGCCTCGCCATGCTTGCGGTACAGGCAGGTCGCCTCCCCCGTGTAGACAAAACGCGCGCCGCTGCGGGCGCACCGCAGCCACATCTCCGCGTCCTCCACATACCGGAACGTCGGGTCAAATCCGCCCACGCGCTCCCACAAGCTCTTGCGCAGCACCGCCGAGGAAGGCTGGATCAAATAGTCCCCCACGAACAGGGAAAGCGGGAAGCGGGCGATGGCCTCTGGCGACGGCGCGCGGATTCCCAGTTCGCGGCCCGTGTCGCTGTCAAAAAGGAGGGAACCGCCATGGGCCAGGTCGGCCCCCGTCTCCAGCAGCCTGCCCAGCGTCGTCTCCAAATGCGTCTCCCGCCAGCAGTCGTCGGCGTCGAGCAGGGCGACCGCGTCGGCGGCGCTCGCGCCGATCCCGGTGTTGCGCGTCGCGGGAAGCCCCTGGTTGACCTCGTGGCGCAGGTAGCGCACCGGCTGGGCCACCGATTGCGCGAACGCCCGCACCAGCGCCTCCGTCCCGTCCCGGGAGCCGTCTTCGGTCACAACGAGTTCCCAGTCCGTAAACGTCTGGCGGCGCACCGAATCCAGCGTTTGGGGAAGATATTTCTCGGCGCGAAAAGCGGGGATGCAAATGCTAACGCGCGGCATAACCAATGGGTCGGTCCATTCGGGTGGGGTGGATGGGATTGCGGGGCGCGGGAACGTCTCCCACTTTTCCTGTCGGATATTAGCCCCGGTTCCCCAAAGAAAAAGGAAAATGAAGCCCTTTGCGCGCAGGGCGAAGGATTTTCGCTCCTCCCCCGCCGCGAGTATGGTGTGACGCGCAAGGCGTGAGCGCAAAGCGGCTGTATTTTCCATCCTCCAGTTGCGCTGGCGATGCCCGGTCGAACCAATAGACCAGCCAGATGCGCTCAAAACCGTCGAGGTCTTTGAGCCCCGGCGCAAACTCCGGGAATAGCTCGACAGCGCCTGCCTTGCGCAAATGCCGGTTGCACTGGAGTGCCGGTAGCCTGTTTGTGCGGCGAATAGATTACGCCGATTGGAGTGATTTTCATTTTGCTTCGCGCGCGGGAATCTGTGGCTCAGGAATTTTGAGGGCCAGGGCGGGAGACTGCGCCTTCGCGCGCGGGGCATTGGCCATGAAGTAGAGGACGGGCACGGCCATCCGGCTGATGAGCAGGGAGGCGACTTCGCCAGCCATGAGCGAGATGGCGAGCCCCTGGAAGATCGGATCGAAGAGGATGACGCCAGCGCCAACGACCACGGCCATCGCCGTCAGCAACATTGGGCGGAATCGGACGGCTCCGGCATCGACGACCGCTTCAGCGAGCGGCATTTCTTCGCGCAGGCGCAGTTCGATGAAATCGACGAGGATGATCGAGTTCCGCACGACAATGCCCGCCCCGGCCATGAAGCCAATCATTGAGGTGGCCGTGAAGAATGCCCCCAGCGCGCCGTGCGCTGGCAGGATGCCGACGAGCGAAAAGGGAATCGCCACCATGACGATGAGCGGCGTGAGGAAGGACCGGAACCAGCCAACCATCAGCACATAGATAATCACCAACACGGCGGCGAACGCGGTCCCAAGATCGCGGAAGACCTCAATCGTGATGTGCCATTCACCGTCCCATTTGAGCGCGGGTTGTTCTCCGGTGAAGGGCATGGCGGCGTTGTAAATTTTGAGCTTTGCGCCCGAGCCTCCGAAGGCCGCGGTGTCGAGCTTCGCCAGCGCTTGGTTCATTTTTGCGATGGCGTAGACCGGGCTTTCAATGGCCCCGGCCACATCGCCGATCACATAGGTCACCGGCATCAGGTTCTTGTGGTAGATGCTCTTGTCTGTGATGGTCTTTTCGATTTTGACCAGTTCGCGCAATGGGACGAGCTGTGTTCCGCTGAACGCGCCGGGCTCGGGGAGGGCGTTGGCGTCACCGGAACGTACGCGCAAGGCGAGCAGTTCCTCCGGGGTCACGCGGGCCGAGCGCGGCAGTTCAAGCGTCAGGTTCACGTCGTCTTTTTCGCGCGGCAGATGGAGCAAGTCGATGGACTCTCCGGCCACGGCGATGCGCAGGGTTTGCGAGATTGTTTCGGCGCTGATGCCGTTGAGCGCGGCCTTTTCCTTGTCGATGACGAATTGTGCCTTGGGCTGGTCGGCTTCGACATACCAGTCAATGTCCACCACGCCGTCCACTCTCTTGAAGATGTCGCGCACTTTGCTGGCCATGCGAAGCCGGGATTCCTCCGTTGGCCCGTAGATCTCGGCCACGAGCGTTTGCAACACCGGCGGGCCGGGGGGAACTTCTGCCACGGCAATACGGGCTCCATATTTTTCAGCAATGGCCGCCACGCGTGGGCGGACGCGCTTGGCAATGTCGTGGCTCTTCGCTTTGCGCTCGTTTTTGCCGACAAGGTTCACCTGGATATCCGCCACGTTTGCGCCGCTGCGCATGAAGTAATGGCGCACCAATCCGTTGAAGTTGAACGGTGATCCCACCCCAACGTAGACCTGATAGTTGGTCACTTCGGGTTCCCCGCGCACGGCGGCGGCGATCTCGCGCGCGGCCTGCGCGGTGCGTTCCAGCGCGCTCCCTTCGGGCATGTTGAGAATGATCTGGAACTCGCTCTTGTTGTCGAAGGGGAGCATCTTCACCTTTACCCAGCCGACGCCCACTAACGTCATCGCGCCGAGCAGCAGCGCAGTGATGCTGGCAAGGAACGTCCAGCGCCAACCGGCGTGGTGGAGTAGTGGCGTCATGATGCGGCGGTAGAACCGCGTGAAGAAATCCTCCTCATGCTCGAAGTGGGAGTGGACGCCCTCCTCCCCATTAGAAGAAGCGGCGACCGGAACGCTTGCAACGCGCCGCAGCATCCGAACCGCCGCCCACGGCGTGACAATGAACGCGATGGCGAGCGAGAAGAACATGGCGGCGCTCGACCCGATGGGGATCGGCCGCATGTAGGGGCCCATCAGTCCGCCCACAAAGGCCATCGGCAGCACGGCCGCAATCACCGCGAACGTGGCGAGGATCGTTGGGTTGCCGACTTCGTTGACGGCTTCCACGGCGATATCGGAACGGTCGCGGCCCCGGTTTTGCGGCAAATGGAAATGGCGCACGATGTTTTCCACAACCACAATGGCGTCATCGACAAGAATACCGATGGAGAAAATCAGCGCGAAAAGGGTGATGCGGTTCAGCGTGTAGCCGTACAGATAAAAGACTAGCAATGTCAGCGCAAGCGTTGACGGGATAGCAATGGCGACGATCCCGGATTCCCTCCAGCCGAGCGTGAGCAAGATCAAGAGCGAGACGCTGAATACGGCGATCAGCATGTGGAAGAGCAACTCGTTGGATTTTTCCGCCGCCGTCGCCGCATAGTCACGGGTGATGGATACCTGCACATCTGCCGGAATGAGAGTTCCCTTGAGTGTTTCCACTTTTTTGAGCACGTTGCGGGCAACCGATATGGCGTTGGTACCGGGCCGCTTGGCAACGCTGAGCGTCACCGCGGCCTGTTCAGGGGTCGAGGAATCGCCGTAAAAGACGTAATTGGAGGGTTCCTCCGCGCCGTCCACCACCTCGGCTACATCTTTCAAGTAAACGGGTTTGCCCGTGTAAACGCCCACCACCACGTTGCGTACGTCTTCCGCGTTTTGTAAAAACGCCCCAGTTTCCACGGAAACCTCGCGGTTTTCGCTCGTCAATCCGCCCGAGACATATTGCCGGTCGGCCTGCTGGATCATCGGGATCAAGCCTGCCGGAGTGAGATTGCGCGAGGCGAGCCGGGCGGGGTCAAGCAGCACGCGCAACTGCCGCCTTGCGCCGCCAATAAGCGTAGTTTCGGCAACTTGCGGCACCTGTTTGATCGCGTCATCGACCTGCGCCGCCAATCTGCGTAGCGTGAGGTGATCGTAGCGGGCGCTATGCAGCGTGAGCGCCAAAATTGGCACGTCGTCGATGGAGCGCAGCTTGATGAGTGGTTGCGATGCGCCGTGCGGAATGCGGTCAAAGTTCGACTGCAACTTCTGGTTCAGGCGCACCAGGCACTCCTCGGCATTGGAGCCAACCAAGAATCGCACGATGACAAGGCTCTGGCCGGGGCTCGAAGTGGAGTAGACGTATTCCACGCCGGGAATTTCCCAGAGCAGTTTTTCCATGGGGCGTGTCACGCGCTCCTCGGCTTCCTTGGCACTCGTTCCTGGCATGGAGACCAGCACGTCCACCATCGGCACTTTGATTTGCGGCTCCTCCTCGCGCGGCAGCAGGAGGACGGCGGCAATCCCAAGCAGAATGGAACTGACAATAATGAGCGGCGTCAGCTTGGAGCCGATGAACGCCCGGGCGATCCGGCCTGCCAGCCCGAGAGGTTCCGGTTGTTGGGGAAGCGGATTCATTTGGATTGCACCTCCACGCGTTGGCCGTCGGCAAGGAGGGCCACGTTTTCGACCGATACTTGTTCGTTGCTATCGATCCCGGAGACCACCTCCACTTCATCGCCAAATCGCTTGCCTGTTTTCACCAAGCGCAACTGGGCGCGGCCTTGGGCTATGACGAATACGATTTCCATCTGTCCGCGCTGCACCACCGCGCTTGCCGGGACGCGCAAAATAGTGGTCTTGCTCACGGGAACCGACGCCCGCCCGAACTGCCCCGTTCGCAAGCCGGGCGTTTGCGGTAAATCGAGTTTCACCAAAAATGTGCGGCTCTGCGCATCGGCGACTGGGGTCATTTCGCTCACCGTCCCGGTGACATTCACGGTTCCGATGCGGACGGATAACTTGGCCCCGGCCTCGACGGAACCGATGATGGCCTCAGGCACATCGGCCTCAAAGCGCAGGGCGTCCGGGTTTTCCATTTCAAGGACGGCCTTCCATGGTGAAGCGAGGTCGCCCACATCCGCCGATTTCTTGGTGATCACGCCATCAAACGGGGCCACGATGTTCATGTAACCCAGGGCCATTTCGGCTTGTGCCAGCGCGGCTTTGGCAACGCGGTTGTTTGCCAGAGCGGTGTCATAATCCGCCTGGGAAACTGCCTTGCTGGCAACCAGCGCCGTATACCGTTGCAGACTTTTTTCCGATTGTTCGCAGACGGCGCGTGCTTGATCGAGCTTCGCCTGGGTTTCGCGGGCGTCCAGTTGCACCAGCACTTCTCCCCGCTTCACCCGCTGGCCGGGAAACGCCGACATTTTTTCGATGCGTCCCGTTCCTTCCGGTGTGATGACTGCTTGCAATTTGGCGCGCACCGACCCGGTGACTTCCTCGGTGGCAATGTGCGGTTTGGCCTCGACGGTCTGCATACGGACGCTGATCGGAGGAAGGCTGTCCCCGGTTCCCACTTCCTGCGGCTTCTTTGTGCAACCCCCTAACGGCAATGCGAGGGCTAAGGTGGCTCCAACCAGAAAGAGACGTTTTGTCATGTGGGCATTCATCATTTGATCCGAACCGTTTATTTGTTGACTATATGAGCGCATTAGCATACGCTGCACAAGATATTTTTTGTCTTATGCCAAAAACCCGCTATTCCCCGAAGCTCTCCGATGCCGCCATTGAGTTGATCGCCGCGCGCTTCCACGCCTTGAGCGAGCCGACGCGGCTCAAACTCTTGATGGCTTTGGAAGATGGCGAAAAGAACGTCACGGAACTGGTCAACCTGACTGGAGCCACCCAAACCAACGTCTCCCGCCAACTCAGCGCGCTCGCCACGGCGGGACTTCTGGCACGGCGCAAGAGTGGACTGAGTGTTCTTTACCGCATCGCCGATCCGGGCATCTTTGATCTGTGTGGCCATGTCTGCAAAAGCCTCCAGAAGCGCATCACTCAGGCCAGTGAGGTTTTTGGGACAAAGGCTACATGATGAAGTTGAAGAGATAGCCGATGAGCACGATGCCCGCCGCAACCACTCCGAAGAAGGTGAAAATAAGCGGCCATTTGAGCACTTTGCGGAGAATCACTGCTTCCGGCGCGGAGAGTCCGATGACCGACATCATGAACGCCAACACGGTTCCAAGGGCTGCTCCCTTTCCTAGCAACGCCTGCACCACGGGAATGATTCCGGCGGCGTTGGAATACATCGGGACGCCCATTACCACAGCCACCGGCACCGACCACCAAGCACCTTTGCCCATCACCGAAGCCAACATTCCTTCCGGCACGTAGCCGTGAATCCCGGCTCCGATGGCGATGCCCAGCACCACATAGAACCAGACCCGCCCCACGATGTCGCGCACGGCGTCCCATCCATACTGGAAGCGTTCGGGCCAAGTCAGCGGCGTATCTTCTGTTGCCGCGCCGGTCTGTGTTGCATAGACCCACTCCTCCACGTGGCGCTCCATGCGCAGGCGTCCGATGATCCAGCCGGCGACCAGCGCGATCAATAAGCCGGTGCTGAGATAGATCGCCGCTACCTTCCAGCCGAACAAGCCGAAGAGAAGCACCAGCGCGATTTCGTTGACCATCGGCGCGGAAATCAGGAACGAGAACGTGACGCCCAGCGGCACGCCCGTGGTGACAAATCCGATGAACAGCGGCACCGCCGAGCATGAACAAAACGGCGTCACAATTCCCAGCAAAGCGGCCAGAATATTGCCTGCGAACTCCCTCTTGCCGGAGAGAATCCGGCGCGTCCGTTCCGGTGTGAAAAACGACCGGATGATGCCGACCGCAAAAACGACGAGCACCAGCAGCATGAGCACCTTGGGAACCTCAAAGACGAAGAACTCCATGGCGGCGCTCAAATGCAGACCGTGTTTGAGGCCAATTAGATCATAGGTGAACCAGCCAGCGAACTGTGAGAGCCTGCCATAAACAAGCCACCAAACCACCAAGGCGGCAAAGCCGCGCAGGAAATATTTATACCAACCCAGGCTGGGCACAACCGAGGGGGTGCCGGGTTGATCGCCCGTGGGGCCATTGCAACAACAGCCTGGTTTCTTAATTGGGTCCATGATGTTCTTTTTTAGCGATGGTTCACGGATGCGCGTTTTGGCTCGACGCATCCAGATTCTTGTTGATCACGTCGCCACGTTTTCCGAGATGCTCGTAGGCGTCCGGTTGCCAATCGAAACGAGCCAGGGGTGTAACGGTGAAAGATTCAGCCAGTGGCCGTTGCAGCAGGCTGCGGGCGTAATCCCATTCCAATTGCTGGCAACGCAGCATATCGGCTACGGAAAAGTCGCCGCTGCGAATCTTCGCCTCTAGCCGGGCCACATCGGTAGGGAACACGCCGCCTTTCAACGCCACCTTGACAGCTTGGCGCGTGGAGAAACGATAGAGGATGAACTCAGCGCCCATGCTGGGATCTATTTTCTGCGTGCCAAATCGGATGCGGCCGCCGGTGAGATACTCGACGACGTCGCCGTAACAAGGTGAGTTATTACAAATGCCGCCAGTGTCAGTTCGGTCAATCACACCGTCTGGATAGAGTTGTCGCAATCCCAGGCTCAACGCGCACGCGGCGGTTACGAGTCCATCGCACGGATGGCCGTGCATCTTGACAAGGTCTTTGATCGTAATGGCCTTGGTCTGGTTCGCATAAGGGCCGAGGCTGCTCTCGGTGTCGCGCACTTCAAATGCCGGCGCATACGGTGCTTGGGCTAGCCAATCGAAATAATACCAATCGGCTGTTTCGTGTCCGGCCTTCCCCGTGGGAGCACAGCGGGGCACGAGGGTCGCCGCGCTAATCAGCACAACAACCGCGAGAATCACCCACAGGATTGCCGAACTTGAACGTGGCTGAGTATCACTCATAGGTTTCCCTTCGTTTTTCATTGGGCCAGGTTTCAATCATCGGGCACCGTAGATGAGATAAATTCCGCCCAGGATCACCAGCACGCCGCAGATGGATTTCAGGATGGTGACTCCCTTTGATTTCTCGTTCCAATCGAGATAACGCTGCACAAGCTCCGTCGAAGTGCCCGCCAGGACGATCACCGAACAATGCCCGACGCCGTAGGCCAACAGCATCGCAGCCGCCTGAATCGCGTTTGTTTTGGCCAGCTTGAAAGTCACGCCAAGAACTGGGGCCATGTAGGCAAAGGTGCATGGGCCAAGCGCGATCCCGAACACCAACCCAAGGATCAGCGCCGCAAGCAACCCTTTGCTCTTCATTTCCACCTGGCCGGGGCCAGACCAAGGCGTGGGAATCCAGCCGAAGAGATACATTCCCACCGCAAAAAAGAGGCATGCTACGAGGTAGTTTCCCCACGCGCCGATGTCGCCCATCATGCGGCCCGCCGCCGAAGTGATGACGCCGATCACGGCTATGGTGACAAGAATGCCGGCAGAAAAGAGCGTTGCCGTCCAGAATGCACGCGCCGTGGTAACTTTACCTTGTCCGCCAATGAAACCAACAATCAGCGGGATGCTGGAAAGATGGCATGGACTCAGAAGGATGCTCAGAATTCCCCACACAAAAGCCGCGCTCAGGGCGATGGCTGCCGAGCCTTCCACCGCGTGAGTTAGGGTAATAAAGAGCGTCTCCATTGGTTAGAGCGCCCCTTTCTTTGCACTAAAATCGATGCCGAGTTCTTTCCACTTCGCCAGGATGTCTTCTTTGGCGAAAAAGCCCTCGTGCCGGAAAAGTTCCTTCCCTTTGGCGTCAAAAAAGATCTGCGTCGGAATCATCTTGATGGCGTATTTCTTTCCCGCGTCAGGATTCTCCCAGACATCGATGAAATCCACCTGCATCCGCCCCGCATATTCCTTCTTTAATCCTTCGAGAATGGGAGCCATCATTTTGCAGGGAATGCACCGGCCTGCCCCTAAATCCACCAGACGTGGAACAGGAACGGTTACGGCTGGCAAAGGGGTAGCTGAAAAGGCATCCGCCGCGAGCGCGGTTGAAGCGAATAAGGACGCTCCGCAGCCACAGCCCGTCTGTGGCGAACGATGTGTGCCCGCGGACACCCAAATGAAGGAAATGACCGCAATCGCCGCAATGGCGAGCGTTGTTTTGGATAAGGTTTTCATGAGGGTTATGAGCCTACGCGAGCATTCCTTTGATTTCGTCGACTGAAGGAACCCTCCCGCTCACCTTGACCACGCCGTCCACGACCAGCGCGGGCGTCATCATGACACCGAACGCCATGATCTTCTGAATCTCTGTCACTTTCTCGATTTGAAACGGTAATCCGAGGGATTCCGCCGCGTGTTCCGTGGCTTCGGCGAGTTTCATGCATTTGGCACAACCTGTGCCGAGGATTTGCAGTTTTTTCATAAGGTGGCTTCTTCTTTGGCTTGTTGTTTTTTGCAGCAGGATTTCGTTGCGGCGGAGGCTGCGATCCGTGCGCAGGAGCCTTCGTCGAGAAGTGCGCTCACAGACTTGGGTCCCATGAGCTTTTTCAGTCTTTCGAGGTCTTTCCGAAGAATTGGTTCGCTCTGAATGGCATCCCGCAAGCACTTCAAATTTGCATCCAGGGCCTCCGGGCGATTTGCGGGCAAAGAGTAGATCATCCAGCTTTGGTAGCGTTGGCCAGTTACTAGGTCGCGCTCGCGCAGATAGGCCAAATGCTGGGAAATAACGACCTGCGACTTGCGCAGAATCGATTGAATATGGCAGACGCACAGAGGCGAAACGGACAGCAGGTTGAGAATTCGAAGGCGGGTTTCGTCGCAGAGGCACTTGTAGATCGAGAGCAATTTCACGCAGTCAGGATAAGCGTGCAGCGATATAACTCAAGGGCTATAACTTAGGAAAACAAAGGCGATTTTACCGCAGTCGCAGCCGGCCAAACAGCCAGACCTTAGGCCGAAGAAATAGACAGTGGCTCCAACGGCGAATTGGTCCCGAACCGGCCTCGCTTGGCTTTTACCTCTTCGCTGCTGAGTCCCCGCGTCTCCGTGATGGTGATCGTTGGATTGGCGCTTGATCTTGGCATTTTCTGCCACTTTGAAGGAATCCAAACCGGAGTTTTCCCAGACCAAGATGTTCTTGGGTTCGCTCTCATGATGGAGAGGGGTAACTTCTTATCGGCTGGTTCAGTGGTTTCGGGTGCGAAAATTTCTGGTTGCAAACCCGTTGAGTTTTGGCTAAATTGCCAAACATGCCTTCCCTAACAGCCAAATCTGGAGCCTACGTGCCGCGTTCAGCGCAAGAATACCGGGCAGGGGCGGATGTTTTCAAAGCATTGGGGCATTCCAGCCGGCTCTTGATTGTGGACGCTTTGAGCCATGGGGAGCGGTGCGTGGCTGATCTTACCCAACTCATCGGCTGCGATACGTCGACCGTTTCCAACCATCTTTCCATCTTGCGAAACGTGGGGATCGTCGCCGACGAACGCCGTGGACAGCAGGTTTTTTACAGGCTCGCTGCAACATGCGTTACCAAGGTTTTTGCGTGCCTCGAAGAAGTGCGCGCGGCGCGCGAAAACCACCGCTGATTTTCATGCCAATGCATTGCGCTTTTGGCCAAACCTCCAATTATAGATTTCCTTAACCCGTCCATCCAAACTCATCCAAATCCATGAAAACCGTATCCGTCCAAGAACTGCAAAAAATCCTCGCCTCTGGCGATCCTATCGAACTGATCGACGTTCGCACCCCAGCGGAATATGCCAGCGTCCACGTCCCCGAGGCGCGCCTTTGCCAACTCGACGGCCTCGACTGCGGCGCGATCATCGCCTCGCGCAAGGGAGGGGTGAATTCGTCCGTTTACATTCTCTGTCATAGCGGCGTCCGCGCAAAGAAAGCGGCGGATAAATTTGCCGAAGCCGGGTTCGCCGACACCGTAGTGGTGGAAGGGGGCACGCAAGCCTGGGTCGATGCGGGGTTGCCGGTGGAACGGAGCGCGAAAGCGGTGCTTCCGCTGGATCGCCAGCTTCAATTGACCGTCGGTGCGCTCGTCGTTACTGGCGTGCTGCTTTCCTACTTTGTGAATCCCAACTGGATATGGCTATCCGGTTTTGTCGGCGCAGGCTTGATGATGGCGGGAGCCACAGGGTTCTGCCCGATGCGGAGCCTGATCGCCCTGATGCCCTGGAATCAGAAGGGCAAATGTTGCGGCGGCGGGTCCTGCTGTTCGTGCTAAAACGATTGTAAGCCACTTGGAGGAGCCTTATGAGCCGAAAGAAAATTGTGATTGTTGGCGGAGTAGCGGGCGGTGCGTCATGTGCAACCCGGTGCCGGAGGTTGGATGAAACCGCAGAGATCCTCCTCATTGACCGAGGCCCGTATGTTTCCTTCGCAAACTGCGGTCTCCCCTACTACGTGGGCGACGTAATCAAGGACGAGTCGAACCTTCTATTGGCCAGCGAAGCACTCTTTCGGAACCGTTTTAACATTGAAGTCCGCACCCATCACGAGGCGGTTGCCATCGACCGCGAAAAGCGCGAGATCGAGGTCAAGGAACTCGCCACCGGGCGCGTCTATCGAGAATCCTACGACGCCCTCGTCCTTTCGCCGGGGGCAGCGGCGGTTCGCCCGCCCTTGCCGGGGATTGACCTGCCGGGCATCTTTATCCTGCGCTCTATTCCCGATAGCCGGGAGATTCGGGCGTGGATCGATGCAAAACAGGCTAAGAGCGCCGTGATCGTCGGAGGGGGATTCATTGGCTTGGAGATGGCGGAAAACCTTGCCCACAGGGGACTCTCGGTGAGCGTCGTGGAAATGCTCAACCAGGTTATGCCGCCGCTCGATCCCGAGATGGCGCAACCGGTACAGCGGCACATGGAAGCGCATGGCATCAAGATGGCCCTGGGCGACGGCGTTGCCGGGTTTGAAACCAACGCGGATGGCCAACTCGTGGTCAAAACCAAATCCGGCGCAGTTCACGCGGGCGATCTCGTGATCCTCGCCATCGGCGTGCGACCGGAAACAGCGCTTGCCAAAGCAGCCGGTCTGGGACTGGGCGAACGCGGGGGCATCCGCGTGGATGACCAGATGCGCACCAGCGATCCCTCCATCTGGGCCGTGGGCGATGCCGTGGAAACCCGCGACATCGTCACCAACCAAGCCACGCTCATTCCGCTAGCCGGTCCCGCAAACCGCCAGGGGCGCATCGCCGCCGATGTCATCTGCGGGCGCGATTCGCATTTTCGGGGCGTTCAAGGCACCGCCATTTGCGGTGTGTTCGACATCGCCGTCGCCAGTACCGGCGCGAGCGAAAAGGCGCTCCAGCGCGCGGGCATCACGGATTACGAGAAGGTGTATCTGCACCCCAACCAGCATGTCGGCTATTATCCGGGGGCCAAGCAGATTAACCTGAAGCTCATCTTCCGCAAAACCGACGGACGCATTTTGGGAGCGCAAGCCGTGGGCGAGGCCGATGTGGCTCGCCGCATTGACGTGATTGCCACCGCCATCCAGTTTGGCGGCACCGTCTATGATCTGGAGGAGGCGGAGCTCTGCTACGCCCCCCAGTTCGGCGGGGCCAAAGACCCGGTGAACTTCGCGGGCATGATCGCCTCCAACGCGCTACGTGGGGACAACCCATTGGCCGACTGGGGGCAGCTCGGTTCCAATGGCATCTTCCTCCTGGATGTGCGCGACGTCGACGAATTCGAGGAAGGCCACATTCCAGGGGCGGTCAACCTCCCGCTCAATGAGATTCGCACCCGCATGGACGAACTGCCACGCGACCGTGAAATTTCGATTTACTGCGGCGTGGGCCAGCGCGCCTACTACGCCACGCGCATCCTGCTCCAAAACGGCTATCATGCGAAAAACCTGGCCGGGGGCATGCGCACCTACAAACAAATCACGACAGCCAATCGTTCCTGATTTCCCGTTTCGGAGAGCATTTTTTCATCGTATCGGGATAAACAGATACAGAACACCAGGATGGCCTAGATAGTGTCGTCACGAGATTGCGAGCCAGAGAATAATGCAACGGATTTGAACGAGAGCGAGGAAAGAGGAAGCCCTTTTGGCATAGCGAGTTGCAATTCCTCGCCAGCGTTTGAGATGCAGGAAGGCATTCTCTACCAAATGCCGTAGTTTATAGAGATACTCGTCGTATTCCCGTTGAACCTTTCGGTGTTTTCGCGGTGGAATAACCGGCTCTATTCCTTGGGAAAGAGCCTGCGCAACAATGGCGTCGGTATCGTAGCCTCGGTCGGCCAATAAGTAATCGGCTTCTATGCCAGCAATGAGGTCGCAAGCCTCTGTGCAATCAGCGACGGCACCTTCTGTAATAACAACTCGGACCGGCATACCATGCGCATCCACGGCCAAGTGTATCTTGGTGTTGAGCCCCCTTTTGTGCGGCCTATGGCTTCATTGCCGCCCCGAGCGCCTGTTGCATGCGAATGGACTTTGGCGTGACTGGCATCGATCATGAGCCATTCAAAGTCCGGGGCATCGATAAGCCGCTCAAGCAATCCCTCCCAGATTCCCTTGTCGCGCCATCGGCAAAAGCGACGATGAGTATTATTCCAGTCGCCGTAGTCAGGCGGCAAGTCGCGCCATGGCGCTCCAGTGCGCAAAATCCAGAGGACTGCATTAATAAAGAGGCGGTTATCCTTTGCTATCCCTCCCCAGACCCCTTTGCGTCCAGGCAGATGCACTTCGAGAAGTTCCCAGGCTTCGTCGCTTAAATCATGTCGCCTGTGGGCTGGTATTCCTTGAGATTGTTCCATGGTTTCCATGCTTTTTATGCATTTCTACTATGTTTGTCAATCTCGTGTCCACACTATCTAGAGCGTTTTTGGGTTATTTTGTCGCAATGATCTGAGAGCGCCGAGGGTTGATGCGGGGCTTTTTGAGCGCAGCGGCTGTATTTGTAAATACAGCCCAAGCGCAAAAAGACGCACAGCGACTCTCGCCGCCGAAGAGCATACGACAAAATAAACCGAAACCGCTCTAGCCGCCCCAGCCCTTCCCCATTTCGAGACAACAGATTCTCCTGATACTCCGAACCGCCCGGCGGATTGCCGTGGCACCAGCGGCGCTCATGCCGCCGGGATCACGCCCCGGGATGCGCTGGATGGAGGCCGTTGTGGCACTGGTGGCGGCGCTGAAATTTTTGGGGGACTTGTGAGGTGAAGGAATCACATGAAGAGAGCGTTTCGGGTCATCCTGCCAGCGGCAAGGTGAACCAGAAGGTGCTTCCTTGGCCGACCTCGCTCTTGACGCCGATCTTGCCGCCATGCGCTTCGACGGCCAAACGGCAGAAGGCGAGCCCCAGCCCGGTGCCGAGCTTCTTGTTTTTCTTCGAGCCGACCTGGCCGAATTTCTCAAAAATCCTTTGATGAAACTCTTTTGGTATTCCTGGACCGTTATCGGAAACCGAAACACGCGCCTCTTCGTGGTTCGTTGAAAGGGTTATCTTTACTTCGCCATCTTCGGGGATGAACTTGAGCGCATTGCCCACAAGGTTGACGATAATGCGCTGGACAATGTTCTTGTCGCAAAGCGTATTGATGCCCGGTTGTGCCTTGACCGTAATCGTGCGATTTCCACTCACAAGAGTGAGTGGTTGAACCGCAGTTTGTATGGTCTGAGCAAGGTCACATTGCGTCTTGTCCAGGTGTATTTCTCCAGCTTCCAACCGGCTCACGGCGAGTAATTGCGAAACCATGTCCGCCAGTTTTTGAGTGCTTGCGAGCGCCATTCCCACCAAATCTCTTTTTGCTTCGTCCAGATGACCGCTGGATGAGTTGCTGAGCATTTCCAATATTCCCAAGGTTACCGTGATCGGGGACCGCATGTCGTGGATGACCATGTGAACCAGGCTGTCACGGTGCGATTCGAGTTCGCGCAGCTTGTCGTAGCTTTCCTGCAAGCGGCTCCTCTGCTGATGGAGTTCGAGATGCGCCTTGATCCGGGCGTGAATCTCGTCTGCCTGGAACGGCTTGGTGACATAATCCGCACCGCCGCATTCAAAAGCCTTCACTTTGTCCGCCGTCTCGTTCAAGGCACTGATGAAGAGGACGGGGATTTCTTTTAGGGTGTTATCCGCCTTCAGATGTCCGCACAATTGGTAGCCGTCCATTTCCGGCATGTGAATGTCGAGGAGGATGATGTCGGGGCGTTTGCTTCTGGCGGCTTGCAGAGCAAGCCCCCCGCTGGGCACAGGCCGGGCTTTGTATCCCCACGACTTCAGCATTTCGCTGAGCAACTGGAGGTTTTCTGGAGTGTCATCCACGACCAGAATATCTGCTATCGCGTTCGAGCTAGGGGTTCCTCTCATACATCATTCCGTTGGGGACTTAGAATACCCAATAATTTTTGGTAATTAAATTTTTCAACCAGGCCGCGCAATCCTTGCGAGAGGTTTTTGTTCGTGGATTCCACCCTCTGAATCAATTCCAACAGGAGGTCATAATCCGCATTGACGGCTGCCTGCCGCATCTGCTCTACCAAGTCCAACGGCAGCGATGCGAGTTCTCCCGGCGAGAATTCGGGCGTTGCAGCCGTGTCAGGCAGCACGTTTTCATGCTTCTCCTGGTCATACTCATACTCCACTCCCAGCAATAAACGGATTTTCTCAAAGAGTTCCTCTTCTCTAAACGGTTTCCCAAGGAAGTCATCCGCACCGGCCTCCTGAGCCTCCCTCCGCATGCCTTCAAAGGTGTTGGCGGTCACGCTCATGATTTTAACCGCATTGCCACGGCCCGTGGCTCGAATCCATTGGATAGCTTCCAGCCCATCCATGGATGGCATCCGCATATCCATCAGGATGAGATGCGGACGCCAGGTTTTATACACTTCGAGGGCCTCCTTCCCGCTGCTCGCCGTGCGGGTTGAAAATCCTGTGCGGCTAAGCATCCCAGTGAGGAGGTCCCGGTTATCTTTCGTGTCGTCCACGATCAATACGCGATAGCTGGGTTGGCCGGATTTTAAGCCGATGACGCGTTGCAATCGGGCGGCTCGCTCTGCATGCTGCATCACACCTTCCATCAAGGGAATGGAAAACCTGAAAATGGAACCTTTCCCGACATTGCTGGTGACGTTGATATCCCCACCCATGAGGCGGGCAATTTCCCGGCTGATGGCCAGTCCAAGCCCTGTTCCCTTTCCTATGCCTGCTTGTTGCTCGTTGTGTACCTGCACGAAGGGACGAAAGAGCTTGTCGATCGCTTCGCGTGGAATGCCGATGCCGGTGTCTTCGACATCGAAGAACAGCATGCGTGCTTTCTTTTCACAGTACACGCGCAAGGTCACTCCGCCTTGATTGGTAAATTTCACCGCGTTTCCAAGCAAATTGATCAATACCTGGAACAGCTTGCTCTTATCCGCCACGCAGCACAGCGGCAGATCATTCATCTTGTGAATGTCCAGCCGCAAGCCCTTGGCATCTGTGCGGACGCGGAACATTGCCTCCAGATCGTGGAGCAACGCGGAGAGGTCAAAAGGAGAGGGGCTCAATTCAATGCGTCCCGCCTCGATCTTCGACATATCCAGAATATCATTGATCAAGTCCAGCAGATGCTCCCCGCTGCGGCTGATAGTTTCCAAATGCTTCTTCTGCCGGGCGGCCAAATCCCGATCGTGCAGCATGAGTTGCGAAAATCCGAGGATGGCGTTCATCGGGGTGCGAATCTCGTGGGACATGTTCGCCAGGAAGGCGCTCTTGGCCCGTGAGGCGCTCTCGGCCTGTTCCTTGGCTTGGCGCATTTCCAGTTCCGCCGCCTTGAGTTTATCGATGTCGACGAGCCAGCAAAGTATGCCTTTCTGTCCCTCGAATTCCGTGCTGAGAAAAGTGGCCATCGTATTCCGCATTTCTCCATTGGGACGGCGTATTTCAAACTCAAAGTCCTTTACGATTCCTTCGCGTTCAAGCACTTGGAGCATGCGTTCACGATCTGCAGGATTGGTGTAGATAGCGGTGGATGGCTTGCCAATCTTGAGATCGGCGAGTGATATCATGCGCGGGTTGGCGAAGCGAATAATGCCATCGACCGAAATGGCCACGCCCACCGGGGCGGTATCCAGCATGCGCTGGAGTTGCTCGCGCTGTTGGATCGCCGCTTCTTCCGCATGCTTGCGTTTGGTGATGTCTTCCTTGATGCCGACGTAATAGGTGGGGTTCCCCGCAGCGTCGCTTATCGGCGAAATCACCGCCGACTCCACATAGATCTCGCCGTTCTTCTTGCGATTGATGAGTTCCCCCCTCCAGACCTGGCCTCTGGCGATGGTTTCCCAGAGGTCTTTATAAAGTTCCGGCAAGGTCAGCCCCGACTTCAGAATACTCGGTTTGCGCCCAAGCGCCTCCTCCGGCGCATAGCCGGTCAACAGAGTAAAGTAGGGATTCACATATTCAATGGTTCCATCGAGATCGGTGATAATGACAGACACCGGAGAATGCTCAATGACGAGAGACAGCTTGCGCATTTCCAACTCCGCCCACTTGCGCTCGGTGATGTCGATGAACGTCACCACCGCCCCCACTACAACGCCATCAATGCGCTGCGGGAAGGACCAATATTCCGCAGGAAAACTGGTGCCGTCTGCGCGCCACAAAACCTCATCGTCGGCGTGCGTCCCCTCATCCATTTGGAATGCCTGGAAAATCCGGCACTCTTCGACCGGGAAAGGGCTCCCATCCGCGCGCTTGTGGTGGATCTGCCAATGCATGTTCTTCCCAAGCAACTCCTCCTCCCGCTCATAGCCGAGGATTCGCAGGCACGCCGGGTTGCAAAAGGTGCATTCTCCCTGCATGTCGATGCCGTAGATGGCTTCCGCCGTGGAATCCAGCAGGAGTTGGAGTTGATCCTTGCTCTGCTTCAGTTCTGTGGTGCGTTCGACGACCCGCCGTTCGAGACTCGCATTCACTTGGGCGATCGCTTGCGCTGCCTGCTTTCGATTGGTGATGTCGTGGAAAAAAGCCAGTATCTTGCCTTCTGCTGAACGGTACTGAGAGCTCACATCCACATCAAAAACGCTTCCATCCTTGCAGCGGAGCTTGGACTCAAAACGATGTTCTCCCAGCGTCATGATCTTCTGGATATGCGCGGCTGCTTCCTCATGCGTTTCGTTGGCCTCCAAGTCGGGAATCCGCATCGCCAGCATTTCTTCGATGCTGTAACCGGTCATCCGGCCCAAACTCTCATTGACCTCCAGTAATTGCCCCTGCATGTCCACCATCCAATAACCATCCATGGCCGTTTGGAGAATGGTTCGGCTTCTTTCTTCGCTCTCCCGCAGCGCCCGCTCCGCCTTCTTGCGCTCGGTGATATTGCGGGCGATTTTCGACACGCCGACGATCTGGCCGGAGGCGTTCTTGATCGGCGAGGCGGTGATCGAGACATCAATCAGCCGGCCGTCCTTTGCTTGCCGCACCGTTTCAAAGTGCTCCACAGATTCGCCCCGCCGGATCTTCTCCAGAATGAGAATCTCCTCATTATGCCGATCCGCTGGAATCAGGCGCATGATGGAAGTTCCAACCACCTCGTTGGCCGCATAGCCGAAAATCTTTTCCGCCCCTCTGTTCCAACTGGTGATGATACCGTCCAAGTTTTTCCCAATGATGGCGTCGTCCGAAGATTTGACAATCGCCACCAACTGGTTGGCAATGATTTCCTCTTGCTTGCGCTTGGTGATGTCCTGTTTGACGGCGATGAAATGTGTGATCTCTCCCCGGTTGTCCCTCATCGGGGTGACGGTCATTTCCTCTGGATAAAGGGTGCCGTCCTTGCGCCGGTTGATCATTTCACCCCGCCAAACTTCCCCGGCAGAAACGGTTTTCCAGAGGTTCTGGTAGAATTCCGAATCATGTTGGCCTGATTTGAGCAGACTTGGCGTTTTGCCGATGGCTTCCGCGGCGGTATAGCCGGTATAGGTGGTGAAGGCGGCGTTGACCCACACAATGGCGCCCTTGATGTCAGTAATGACAATGGCATTCGCCGCGGCTTCGAGCGCGCCGCTCTGCAACCGTAGC
Organism: Verrucomicrobiota bacterium; assembly: GCA_037143855.1. Taxonomy (GTDB): domain Bacteria; phylum Verrucomicrobiota; class Verrucomicrobiia; order Chthoniobacterales; family Chthoniobacteraceae; genus UBA695. Next base: position 36,679 of record JBAWXX010000016.1, read on the forward strand.
GCTTCTTCTGTTCGCTTTAGCTCGCTCTGGCGATTGATGCTTTGCAGGGCTTGCGCAACTTCATTTGCCAGACTGGCGAGCAGTTTGATTTCATCTTCATTAAAAGCATCGGTTCGGTTCGCCTTGACGGTGACAACGCCATAGAGCTGCTCGTCATGGAGCATTGGAAATGAAGCAATCGAAGCGCATCCGGCAGCAAGGGCCTGTTCCCGCCACGGTGCAAACCGGGGTTCCGTGGCAATGTCTTTGAAGACCACGGGAACCCGCTCGCGAATCGCAGAGCCAGCAGGTCCCTGCCCATTGGGTGTGTCATCCCAAGTAATTTGGGCTTCCTGTACAACCCTCTGTGCATTGCCCGACTGCGCAATTGCGATGACTTGTTTGGAATCAGGCCGAGGTACGCCGATCCACACACCCAGGTAACCACGGGCTTTGACGAGGATATTGCAAAGGCCGTCGAGGAGTTTCTCCTCATTATGTTCCTTGTGGATCAGCTCCTGGGCTTCATAACCGGCCCGCAGCAGGTCGTTGAAACGAACAGCTTTTGCCTCGCTCTCCTGTAGCGCCTTCTCAGCCTCTATGCGACCAGCTTCGCTGGCGAAGCTTTCCAAGGCGAAACTGATGTCATTCGCCATTCCCACCAGGAGCTTGCGCACTTCCTCATCGAATGCCTGAACCACGTCGCTGTAGATGGTGAGGGCTCCCACCGGTTTTCCCCTCATGCACAAGGGGAGCGAGGCGCTGGATGCCCAGCCAAAGTGCTTGACCCGTTCCAGCCATGGCATACTGCACGGGTCATTTTGGAAATCTTGAAGCCAGAACGGTTGGTTGTCTCGAATCGCAGTTCCCGTCGGCCCATGGCCCCTGGGGTCATCAACATTTACAGTAATATCCAACCCTTCGACATAATCGGTCCCTAAGCCGAAGGAGGTCGTCGGGCGGACCTTCCCTGTCGCTTCATCGACAAAGCCGATCCAGGCCATTTTCATGCCGCCAAGCTGCACCACGTCGCGGCAAATTTTCGGCAGCAGCTCTTCCGCGTTGGCGGAATGCCCGATATCCTGATTGCATTGGCTCAATGCCGCATAGAGTTGCGTCAGGCGTGCAATTCTGAGTTCGGCGGCTTTGCGCACGGTGATGTCGGCTGCGGAAACCATCAGGTAGAGTGGTTTGCCAACGGGATCCATTACCGGGCCCACGGAAATGTGAACGTCGAACAAGGTTCCATCCTTTTTCTTGGCGACCCTCTCGCTGCTTTCGATCTTCCCCTGGCTAACTTCTGCGATGACGCGCCTGGCGTTTTCCGGATAACCCCAGAATTCAAAAGCCGACCGGCCGATCATCTCTTCTTTCTCAGCGTAACCCCATAGTTTCACGCAAGCCGGGTTGACGTAGGTCACCCTGCCATTCAAATCCGCAAGCGCTATGGCGCCAACAGAGGATTCGACTGCGCTATAGAGGACTTGCATCCGTTCCTCGGCGAGTTTGCGCTCTGTGATGTCTCGGACAACGCTGAGCAGCATTTGCTGACCCTCGACAATGACGCCTTGAGAGTTTACCTCCACCGGAACGGTAGTCCCGTCTTTGCGAATATGCGTGGATTCAAAAAGGATGCCCTGGCACTTGGCCTGCTGCATCTGGAAGTCCACCGTTTCGGCGGGTTCTTGTGGGCGCAAATCTACTATTCGCAACTGCAACATCTCTGCGCGGGTGTAGCCATAGAGCTTCTCGGCGGCATAATTGGCCTCAACAATCTTCCCTTCCAATGTCACCAGCAGCAGCGGGTCGCGGGCATGCATGGCGATCAACTGGAATTTCTGCGCCTCCTCCTCTGCTTGTTTCCGCTCGATCACCTCTGCCTCCAATTCGCCGATTTTTTGACGAATGGAGCGTTGCATCACCGTCAGGCTTTTGCCAAGCGACACCAGTTCGGTCGATCCAGACGCGGTGATGGACTGATTCATCTGCCCGTGCGCAATCTCGTCAGCGGTTTTGGTCAGCTCGGCAATTGGCTGCGCAAGGGTGTTGGAAACCCGCAAGCTGACCAGCATGCCGACCAGGAGAAAGCCCATCCCGAGGTAGATCGAGTGCAACAAGGTTTTTCTCAGGCCCGCTTGCACCTCGTCGAAGCTGATGCTGGCACCAAAGCAATACTTCCTCCCGAGGCGATCCCTGCCTGGCACCAAAACCATTCGCCCATGGCCCCACTCATTCTGGAATGAGCTGAAATTGGGCTTCATGGTTTCAAAAACCACATCAAAAGCATGAGGGTCTTTGTGAACGTCGAAGAAAGCCGCGTGATCCCGCTTGCGCACATCCTTGCTCGGGGAGGTCGCCGTGGTGAACACGATCTGATTCCCCGCCTTCAGGCAGCTCCAAAGATACTGCATGCCGAGGTCACGACACAGATGGTTGTTCGCATCGACGATGTGCGTGAACTCCTCCGGGGATACCGACTCCCGATTGACGATGCGGTCGTGATAGTCCGCAGGAACTCCCTCCCGCGCCAGGTGCACTGCACTGAGGAGCTTTTGGTCGAGCGCCTGCAGCAAGAGATGCCGCTCTGCAAGGTAGCTTATCGTCGTGTACACGACGATAAGCGCGATCACAATCAATCCGATTGCGAGGCGGAGTTTTTGCCTGATGGTCATGTCGGAGGGTGGTTACCGACTCGATTTTAGGCCAACATTCAGCCGAATGCCAGCCGGATCAAGATTCTCGACCGTCACCGAGCCGCCAAATAGAGAAATGATCCGCTCTGCAACGGCAGGCCTCAAACCGAGATCGGCTCCAGGAACAATGGCCTCGCCAATCGCCATTACATCAAAAAAATGAGGTATAAATTTCTCTGGTATCTTACGCCCTCTGGTTTCAATCGTCAGCACAACATTTGGCGCTGAAGCACCGCCTGAGAGTCTAATGGCAGTACCCGGCTTTGCGAACCGCACGCCTGTTTCCAATAGTGCCTGTAATGCCTTGCTCAGCAATTGGTCTTCACCGATAACCGAATCAGCAAAAAAAGGCGGCGCACCTATATCAACATTGGATGCCTTCGCGAAGTTCTGGGAATACTCGATAGCGCATAAGAGCGCCGCACGGAACGAAGCGGGCTCGTGCGCAAATTGATTGGCATCCACATTGATTTGCGTCAGCAATAACGCGTCATCCACTATGTGCAGGATTTTAGAGCGACAAACATCATAACTATTGTGTAACTCTTCCACCGATGAAAACGGATTGCATCCGTCCAAAATCAGGTCAGTGATACCAAACAAGCCATTCAGCGGAGTTCGCAATTCATGGGAAATAAGCGAAAGAAAATCGCTTTTTGCCTTGTCCAGAATGGCGAGTCGCGCATGGGCTTCCACGAGTTGATCCCGGGCCTCGGTGATCTCACGGGTACGTAATTGCACCGTTTCTTCTAGATGGGCGTTGTGTCTCTCCACCTCAAGCTGCAACTGCCGAAGGCGAAGATGGGTTGTAACACGGGCGAGCACCTCGTCAGTCCAAAACGGTTTGGTAATGTAATCCACACCGCCACACCGGAATGCCGTGACCTTATCCGCTGTATCACCCAGCGCACTAATGAAAAGAACCGGAATCCCCTTCAATACCTCATCCGCCTTCAGATGCTGACAAACTTCATAGCCGTTCATGTCCGGCATATTGATGTCGAGCAGGATCAAGTCGGGCGGCACACTCTTGGCCGCTTGCAAAGCCGAAGCCCCGCCCGTGACGGGACGGGCTTTGTATCCGTTCGACTTGAGTATTTCGGTGAGCAATTCCAGGTTGGCCGGAGTGTCGTCCACGACCAGGATGTCTGCCAAATTCTTGTTCGTCATTGGTTGATCGTGCTCACATTTTCACGCCATGTAGAGGGTTAGTCGGAGGGGTTGGTATTCTTGGTTGTTGAGTTTAACTAGTGGTTAGTGGCTTGTCCATCTTTTGCGCAAGGAGGCCGACTGGAGCAAAAGACGGATGTGCGCAGACCGGAGGCCTCGTGGGCATCCTCAAGAATGCGTTCCTTGGCGGCAGCCCGTTTACCTTGGGACGGTGCGCAGTGCCAGACGGCCAAGGCCGCCTGAACAAACCGCTATCGGATAGCAACACCAGAAGAGAGGTGTGTCTAGAGCGTTTGCGTTGAAAACGGGGGGCGCGGCGGGGACCTCCCGCATACAGCATAAGTTGTGGTTATCAGAACCCGAACGCCGCCCCGCCCCGTTTTTGGAATTCGGTTCTTCTCGGACAGGCTCTATCTATACCTGTTCACCCGCTCTTTCGGTCGGAAAAAGAGTATTGACATGCAAGTCATACAGTCGTTTCATACGCTCGTATGATCGAGCCCGAAGCTACTTCCAAACCTGCGGCAGCCTGCGGATGTTCGCCTGAAACCCGGGCGGCCATTCTGGATACGGCGGAGCGGTTGTTTGGCGAAAATGGGGTCGAAGGCACTTCGGTTCGCGACATCACGCACGCCGCCGGGGTCAATCTCGGGGCGATCAATTACCACTTCGGCACCAAAGACGCGCTCGTCATGGCTGTCTTTGTGCGGCGGCTGGAGCCGTTGAACCGGGAGCGGCTTCGGCAGCTGGATGTGCTGGAGCAAAAGGCGGGCGGCCAACCCTTGGCGCTAGAAGATGTCCTCGGCGCGTTTTTTAAGCCCATTATTCAAGAGGAGGTCGGGGGCAAGCTTCCGATCATTCATATCCTGCGCTTGATCTCCCGCTGCTTCCAGGAACCCAACCCGGAACTCAAGGCCATGCTGAAACGGCACTTTGAACACGTGTGCAGCCGCTTTGATAACGCGATCCTGCGCGCTGTGCCGGAGTTGACGCTAGACGAAGTCTTCTGGCGGGTAAATTTCCTTGTCGGCTCGCTCCACCATGCCATGGACATGTGGGCGCGCTTTGACTGGGTGCCCATCCTCGGATTGGGGCACAAACCAAAGCAGGAGCGCCCCAGCAGGGAAGAGCTGATTGCCCAATTAATTGCCTTTTCTGCGGGCGGGATCCGCGCCCACTCCGTGTGGACCAAAAAACAACCTATTTCATGAAAAAATGCTCCATCTCCCGGTGGCTTCCCGCCGGTTTCCTCTTCACCGCTGGAAGCCTCGCGCTGGTCGCTTGCCTGCTAGCAGGGTGCGAACGTAATCCCAACGGAGCCGGAGGCGCTGGCGCAGCCAAACCGACAATGCCTGCGCCGCAAGTCGGCGTCGTGACCGTCAAGGCGGAATCCGTGGCGGTGACCACGGAGTTGCCGGGTCGCATTGCCACCGTACGGACGGCGGAAGTGCGGGCGCGGGCGACGGGCATCCTTCTCAAGCGCCTGTTTACCGAAGGCTCCGACGTGAAGGCGGACGATCTTCTTTTCCAGATTGACGAAGCGCCGTTGCAAGCCAGCCTCAACAGCGCCCAGGCAACCCTGGCCAAGGCCGAGGCGAACCTGAAACAAGCGCAGGCCAAAGCTAACCGGTACAAAGCGCTCGTGGCGATCAACGCGGTGAGCAAACAGGATTACGACGAAGCTGTGGCCACGGCAGGGCAAGGCGAGGCCGATGTCCTCACGGGCAAAGCCGCCGTGGAAACCGCGCAACTGAACCTCGGCTATGCCAAAGTGACCGCCCCCATTTCCGGCCGCATCGGCAAAGCCAAAGTCACCGAAGGCGCGCTGGTCACCGCTGCCGAAGCCACTCAACTGGCAACCATCCAGCAGCTCGACCCTATCTACTTCGACTTCACCCAGTCCAGCACGGAGATGCTGCGCCTGAAGCGGGAGTTGGAGGCGGGCCATCTCAAGAGCGTGGCTCCTGGTCAAGCCAAAGTGACGCTGCTGCTGGAGGACGGGAGCCCCTATCCCCTGGAGGGCAAACTGATCTTCTCCGATGTAACAGTGGACCCGACCACCGGCATGGTGACGCTACGGGCGGAATTCCCCAACCCCGAGGGGCTGCTGCTTCCCGGCATGTTCGCCCGCGCCAAGCTGGAGCAAGCGGTCGATAAAGGGGCCATCACCGTGCTGCAACGCGCCGTGGCCCGCAACCCCGACGGCACGGGCACCGTTTTTGTGGTCGCCCCGGGCAACAAAGTAGAGCCCCGCATCGTCAGGACCGCCAACGCCATCGGCAACAAATGGCTGGTTACCAGCGGGCTGCAATCCGGGGATGTCGTGATCCTTGAGGGGCTCCAAAAGATCCGCCCCGGCGGCACCGTCGTTCCCGTTCCGTTTGGATGCGAAGGCTCCGGCACACCGCTCGCCATCTCAGCGGGCCGGTAATTCCAAAGAGCGCCGAAGTTTTATGGCTAAGTTTTTCATTGATCGCCCCGTTTTCGCGTGGGTCGTCTCCCTGCTCATCATCTTGATGGGCTGCCTGTCGATCCTCAAACTCCCCGTTGCGCAGTATCCCCGCATCGCGCCCCCCTCCATTTCGGTGACGTCCAACTACGCGGGCGCTTCCTCCGAGACCTTGCAGGATACGGTGACATCCATCATCGAACAGCAGCTCAACGGGATCGATAATCTGCTGTACATGACCGCCACCAGCGACGCCACGGGGCTCTCGGTCATTACCCTCTACTTCCAGCCCGGCACTGACCCCGACATGGCGCAGGTGCAGGTTCAGAACAAAGTGCAACTGGCCACCCCCAGCCTGCCGGTGGTGGTGCAGCAGGCCGGCATCGTGGTCGCCAAGGCCACCCGCAACTACATGCTCATCTGCTCCTTCTCCACCGAGAACGGGAGCATGGATGAACTAGCCATGGGCAACTACGTGGCCTCGCACGTGCTCGACCCGATCCGGCGCGTTACGGGTGTGGGCGAGGCCAACATGTTCGGCAGCGAGTACGCGATGCGCATCTGGCTCGACCCGGTGAAGCTCAACAGCTTCGGGCTCATGCCGGGAGACGTGGCCAACGCCATCGCGGCCCAAAACACGCAGGTTCCCATGGGACAGGTGGGCGGACGCCCCGCCATCAACGGCCAGGAACTGAACGTCATCATGCAGGGGCGCGCCACCATGCGCACGGTGGAAGAGTTCCAGAAAATCCTCCTGCGCTCCAACCCCGACGGATCCCGCGTCTATCTGCGCGACGTCGCCCGCATCGCCCTGGGCGGTCAGGACTACGGGACGCAATCGCGCGTCAACGGGCGGCCCTCTGCCTCCATCGCCGTCAAGCTCGCCTCGGCCGCCAACGCCCTCGACACCGCCGATGCCGTTCGCAAAAAAATCGCGGACCTGTCCAAAAACTTCCCGCCAGCCATGCGCGTGGACTATCCGCTCGACACCACCACCTTCGTGCGGATCTCCATTGAGGAAGTCGTCAAGACGCTCGTAGAAGCAATGGCCCTGGTGTTCCTGGTGATGTATCTCTTTTTACAGAACCTCCGCGCCACCTTCATCCCGACCATCGTCGTGCCCATCGCGCTGCTCGGCACCTTCGGCATGATGGCGGCCTTCGGCTTCAGCATCAACACGCTCACCATGTTCGCCATGGTGCTGGCCATCGGCATCCTCGTGGACGACGCCATCGTGGTCATTGAAAACGTCGAGCGCATCATGAGCGAAGAGGGGCTCTCCCCGCGCGCCGCCACGCGCAAGGCGATGGAGCAGATCACCGGGGCGCTCATCGGCATCACGCTGGTGCTCACCGCCGTGTTCATCCCGATGGCGTTCTTTGGCGGTTCCGTTGGCGTCATCTACCGGCAATTCTCCTTCACGCTCATCGTCTCGATGCTCTTCTCGGTCTTCCTGGCCATGAGCCTCACCCCGGCGCTCTGCGCCGCGCTGCTCCCGCCGGTGGAGAAAGGGCATCACCACGAGAAGGGCGGCTTTTTCGGCTGGTTCAACCGGAGCTTTCACCGCAACACCACCCGCTACCAGGGCGTGGTCGCGCGCATCCTCAAGCACCCTCTGCGCAGCATGGCGCTCTTCCTATTGATAGCCGTGGGCGTCGGCTGGCTTTACGCGAGGCTGCCCTCCTCCTTCCTGCCGGAGGAGGACCAGGGCTATTTCCTCACCAACATCCAGCTCCCCGTGGGCGCCACGCAAGAGCGGACCACGGAGGTGATCAAGAAAGTGGAGGCCTATTACCAGGCGCAACCGGAGATCGAAACCTTCCTGACGGTGGCCGGGTTCAGCTTTAATGGACGCGGGCAAAACTCCGCGTTCGCCTTTGTCCGCCTGAAAGACTGGAAGCTGCGGCCGGGAGCGGCGCATTCGGTGCAAAGCGTGATTAAGCGGGCTTTTGGCGCGTTTATGGCCACCATTAAAGATGCGATTGTCTTTCCGCTCAATCCGCCCGCCATCAACGAACTGGGCAACGCAACCGGCTTCGACCTTCAGCTCGAAGACGTAGGCTCCGTGGGGCACGGCGCCCTGATGCAGGCCCGCAGCCAGATCATGGCCTTGGCCGCCACCGATCCGCGCATCACCGGCCTCCGGGCGCAGTGCCTGGAAGACGCCGCCCAAATCAAGATCAAGCTCGACGAAGACAAAGCCACGACGCTGGGGCTCTCCCTGGGGGATATCAACGTGGCGCTTTCCACCGCCTTTGGCTCCAATTACATCAACAACTTTGTGGACGGCCCCCGCGTTCAGCGCGTGATCGCGCAATTGGATGCGCCGTTCCGCATGAGCCCCGAGGACATCGGCAAGGTCTTTGTGCGCAACGCGAAGGGGACCATGGTCCCGGCTTCGGCCTTTGCCAGTTGGCAATGGGCCTACGGCGCCCCGCAACTCCAGCGTTACAACGGGCTCTCCTCCATCGAACTTGTCGGCAACGCCCCTCCCGGCCGAAGCACCGGCGAAGCCATGGCGGCGATGGAGGAGATCATGAGCAAGATGCCCAAAGGGATCGGCTATGAATGGACCGGCCAGTCGTATGAAGAGCGGCTCACCGGTTCGCAGGCTCCGGCACTCTACGCGCTCTCCGTGCTCATCGTCTTTCTCTGCCTGGCCGCGCTGTATGAAAGCTGGTCCATTCCGTTTGCCGTCATCCTGGTAGTGCCGCTGGGGATTATCGGCGCCTTGGTGGCGGTGACCCTGCGCGGGCTGCCCAACGACGTTTACTTCAAGGTTGGCCTCTTGACGGTCGTCGGCCTATCCACCAAGAACGCCATTCTCATCATCGAGTTTGCCATCGACTTGATCGACCAAGGCAAGGGCCTCCTGGAAGCGACGTTGGAAGCCGTGCATCTGCGGTTGCGGCCCATCCTGATGACTTCCTTCGCCTTCATCCTGGGCGTACTTCCGCTGGCGATCAGCCACGGCGCGGGCTCCGGCAGCCAGAACGCCATTGGCACGGGCGTTATCGGCGGCATGCTCACCGCCACCTTCCTGGCCATCTTCCTTGTGCCCGTCTTTTTCGTCGTCGTCATGCGGCTCTTCCACGTCAAACACAAGCACATTCCCTCCCCCAGCGACGACAGCACTCCGTCTGAACCTTTATAAGAAGCAACCCGTGAATAAACGCCCCCTCTCCCTCACCCTGTCAATCGTTGCGCTGGCGGGTTGCACCATGATTCCAAAATACCAACGGCCAGCGACTCCCGTCACCGCCGACTGGCCCGGCGGTCCGGTTTACGGCAAGATCGACCGCAACGGATCGGCGGCAGACATCTCCTGGCGCAGCTTCTTTACCGATCCGCAACTCAGGAAACTGATCGAAACAGCCCTGCAAAACAATCGTGATATGCGGGTGGCAGCTCTCAATGTGGAGTTGGCACGCGATCAATACCGCATCCAGCGCGCGGCTCTATGCCCCACCGTTGGCCCCGAAGCCTCCGGCATCCGGGGGCGCACGGCTGCGGGTGTCAACGGAACCACGGCGCCACTCCTCGGCAACCAGTATAATGTTGACTATGCCGCCGCCGCTTATGAACTGGACCTCTTTGGCAAACTCCGCAGCCTCACGCGGCAGCAGCAGGAGAAATACCTGGCCAGCGCGGAAGCGCGCACCAGCGTCCAGATCTCCCTCATTTCCCAAGTGGCCATCGGCTACCTGACCCTGCATGAGATCGACGAACAACTTGCCGTGGCCCGGCAGACTCTGGAAGCGGTGCGGGATTCCTTCCGTCTCAACAAGCGTAGCTTCGAAGCCGGAACCGCGTCCGAACTGGATCTGAGCACCGCCGACGCCCAGGTGCAAACCGCCCAAGTGCATGTACTGGAATTCGAGCGGCAATCGGCCCTCGCTGTCAACTCTCTCACACTGTTGGTCGGCCAGCCGTTGCCCGCCGATATGCCGCGCGGACGCTCGCAGCCAGGCCAGACCGTCGTCGCCAACCTGCCCGCCGGATTGCCTAGCGATCTCCTGCTGAGGCGTCCCGACATTTTGGAAAGCGAACACATCCTCAAAGCCGCAAATGCGGACATCGGCGCGGCGCGGGCAGCCTTTTTCCCCACCATCGCCCTCACCAGTTCGGTGGGAGGCTCCAGCCTCCAACTCTCCAAGCTGTTTTCCAAATCAGCCGCCACCTGGGCCTTCGCGCCGGAGATCAGCCTCCCCATCTTTGACTGCGGGAAAAATCTGGCTGGCCTGGATGCCGCCAACGTGAGCAAGCGCATCGAAATCGCGAACTACGAAAAGTCAATCCAGACCGCGTTCCGCGAAGTAGCCGATGCTCTGGCAGGCAAAGCCAGCTACGAACAGCAGGTAGGCGCGCAAGAGTCGCTCGTGGCCGCGGAGCAAAAGCGCTACACGCTGGCCAACGCCCGCTACCGCCAAGGCGTGGACAACTATCTCAACGTCCTCTCCGCCCAGCAAGACCTCTACAGCGCTCAGCAAGCGCTCATCCAGTCGCGGTTTGCCAGACTCTCCAGCCTGATCACGCTCTACAAGGCACTGGGAGGAGGCTGGAAATAAGCCGAAAGAGCAATTAGATTAGACGCTCCCTCTGTTTTCAGATTTGTTCCATTCAATGAGCCCTCTTGATCAGGACTTACCTGTGCCGCTTTTTGTTTTAGAACCCGTTCAACATAACTCGGGTAGTTGGCCAGGACTTTACCGTCGATGTGAGATGGATTTTGTGCCAGGAGCTTCCGGCCCTCTTCCGTGATCTCGCAAAACCCGCGCTTTGGCCGCGCTACAAGCCCTGCTTGCTGCATATACCAGCACGCCCAACCAGTTCGATTTAGCAGGTAGGATTGAGTACCGCTCGGAAGCATTTCCTGCAAATCTTGCTCAGAGAGCCCCAGATAGTCTCCGACGAGCTTTGCGCAATCTCGCGTATGGATCGGTCCGGTTTTATCCAGCACCCGCAACACAGGTAACATCAACTCTTGATAGGAGGAAATCGACATAGGATCAGGTTTCCAGTTTGAGAAAAAAGTAGAAATTAACCAAGCAAGCTAAATTCAGAATCCCGCGGCATCGGCCAACCTAAATTCGCGGGCAATAATGGTTTTATTGGCTTTTTCATCGTAGCCCACGGTCATCCATCGTATTCCATCAAGAAAAAGAATCATAACCCTTCCGTAGTTGCGGTGTTCAGCCAAAACTTTGGGAGCTTCATCATCACGTTGGAAATTCAGCTTTGGGTCGGCAAGCATGACACCATCCTCCGTTTTTCGGCCTTCGATACCGATCACAAAGTCGGGGTAGAACCCTCGACCGTCCGGCATCAGCACGTTAACGGACCACGGTTGCCGTGGTTCATTGCGATGCCATTTTCCATAAATCGTCACCCACGGGCACCGTGGCATTTTTCGAGTTAACCAACGCACACCCAAAACGGAGAGGCGAGAGAGGATTGGGCGGTTCCGACGGGCTTGGGGGCGTTTCGGGGCTGTTAACCGATTGGTCAGCCTCTCCCTACGGGAGAGTGAAGCGGAAGCTGTGTGGTTGCTGCGTGACGCACAAGTCTTTGCGCGGGAGTCACTAAGCGAAGATGCTTGTGGAACTCTGGCCGTCTGCTAAAGGGGCCGTTGCTCGTTAACCAAAGACGAGCCAGTTCCGCACCATGCAAAAACTGGCTCAAAATCGCCCTGACAGCCCTGCGACCAATGGGTTAACAGGCGATACTAGAAAAATAAGGAGAAGCTCTTCTTTCGAAGATTTACAACCTCTCAAAAATGAAGAGGTTACGAAGATTTTCTTGTCGGGATGGCAACTACGCGGCCTTTTTCGACAACGATGAGCGGCAAACCATAGCGGGCATTCTCGCGAGCCACTTGGCGTTGGGCTCTAGCCAATGCCCGGGTAGCCTTCAGGGCCAATTCCGAAATGCCGGGCTTCTCTGTGCGCTTGGATGATTTGTTTTTCATCCTCAAAGCTCCCGCGAGTTTGCCTCCAACCAGCAGGCGTATTCTTTTTCTCCGATCTCTCCGGTAGCGAGAGCCAGCGTTTGAACCACGGCATCCACTTCGCTTGCCGTCAGCATGCATCCGTTGATTTGCAGAAAAAGCGCACCGATAGCGAAACCGATCCTCTTGTTGCCATCCACGAATGGGTGATTTTTGACCAATCCGAATGCGTATGCCGCTGCGAGTTCGCTGACGGTTGGCTGGCCGTATGCGAATAGATTTTCCGGGCGGGTCAATGCGGAGTCCAACAAGCCTCCGTCTCGTATCCCATCCGAGCCGCCAAATTCAGCAAGAAGCTGCTCATGCAGGGCAAGCACCGTTTCACGCAGAATCCACTCCGGGCGCTTCACTTGGCGAGTTCCCTGAGGGTGTTGCGGTAGCGTGCGACAACGTCCTGCGCGGCCTGCATTTGCCGATTAAAATCGGCCTTGGCAGGGCTGATCCGGAGGCTGCCCTCCGGCGCTTCCGTCACGCAAAGCACATCGCCATCCCCCACTTTCAGATAGCTCAGAGCCTCTTTGGGGAAGACGACGCCCACGGAATTGCCGACTTTGCGGAGTTTGAGTTCAAGCACCATAGAATTGTTTGTGGTTACAGATGTAATAACGCCCATAACGGGGGGAAAAGCAAGCATCACCTTCGACTGCTTCGGGAAAAACGCCTCATCCGTCCACGAATGCGATGATCGCGGCATCGTCGGTTTCAATCCGAAGTTTTGAGCGATTTTGATCGAAGGAAATTCGGTGGACTACTTTTGGCAAGAGTTGATCCCGGGCGACCTCGTCGAGAGTCCCCCATTTCTGTTGAAACCGGCGGAAAGTTTCGCGGTCAATAGTCGTTGAGTCTGAAGGCGAGGCAGGGAACTGCATTTTCCCGACGGAGTCGCTGACCATGCGCTCAAGATCATAGGCAGGGAATGACTTCCCCTTGCACGGCGGTCGCCCTCCTGCAAATGAACGACAACGGAAATAACGAATCCCGACGTTTCCTTTTTGCGTGACATGTGTGCTCATGGCCCGGCCGCATTCGGGGCACAAAACTTTGCCTCGCAAGGACCAAAATGTCGGCTGTCTGGTGGTGGATGCCTTTAATTTTTTCCCAACCTTCCGAGCCGCAATCTGCTGGCTTGCTTGCTCGAACAACTCCTCCGACACAATCGCGGGATGCGTTCCCGGGCGAGTCCCTTCCTCGTACGCGAACCTGCTAAGATAAACTGCGTTGGCAAGCAACGTGAGCACTTGGCGCGGCGTCCACAGACCGCCTCCTGATTCGCGTCCCGTTCGGCAGGTGATATACCGTTTGGTGCGCCAGCCATGGTTATTCGCTATCGAAGCAATGTCCCGAGGCACCATTCCTTCGGCCGCCATTCTGAACATCTCTGCAACATGTGGAGTCTCCTCGCTGTTGACCGCCAGCTGCTTTGTGTGCGGATCGGCATCGTAGCCGTAAGGCACCTTTCCGGCGAACTGTCGACCATGCCGCCGCAAATAGGCTCGCGTCTCGAAAAATCGAGAGCCGATCATCTCCCGTTCAAACTCTGCAAATGACGCCATGAGGTTCAGAACGAAGCGATCCGTGGCTGCCGTGCCGACCTCGGGAGCAGTCACAATGAACAGTTTGACGTTGTTGCTTTGCAGTTTGTCAAAGATTATGACCCCGTCGCGGAGGCTTCGGGTCAAGCGGTCGAGGCGATAAATCACCACGGCGTCAATTTGGTGTCCGATGATCAACCCCACAAGCCGCCAAAAAGCTGGGCGCTTTAGGTCAGCCCCTGTTTCATCCACATCATCCAGCCGTTCGCCAATCCAGACGGCGCTGTTGCCGTAGCCCTGCATGAAGTCTCTGCATATTTCGAACTGCACTCCACATGACGAGAGTTCCTTGCTCGCAGAAGTGGCGGTGGACTGGCGGGTATAAATGGCGTAGCGCAGGTGAGAAAAGCACATAGGTGCCGATTCTTCTCTGTCTCTCTCGGCGTGCAAAGTCTCTCATATTCCCACATAGGCTGTTAACCAAATTCGAAATTTCCAGATTCAATTGGTGCGCGGTGGCAGCATTTGGAATGCCGGACGCATGGCTCTTCCGTTGCTTCCAGGGTCGGCTTGGCCTAGTATTCCGCGCATGATTTCCCGGCAACAATACCTTCAAGCTCTCGGACATCCCGATTTTTATGTCCGTAGCGGCGTTCTCCGTATGTTCAGCGAAGGCAGGGATCCCGGGCTTGATGTCACGGCAGCGGTATTAGCCACGGTTGACAGACTGGGCGTAACGGAGGCATTCGAGTTTCCTCATAGGATTTCCCGATTGGCTATCGATGAAACTGGCGCGGCTTGGGCTATTAAGAAGGTTGCCTCTCTGGGAAATACAGATGCGGCCTTTCACTTCCTGCAATGGGTGTGTAAGAAAGCCCCGGTATCGGTTCTCCAGCAGCGGATTGAGGAAATCGAGGGTGCCTCGGCTGGCAAATTTGAGGATTTTCCCCAGCTCATAGCCCCGGCGCGGCAGCGGATTGAGTATCATAACCTCCCGGCGCGGGAATGCTTTTCGCGGCTCCATGACATTCTGGAACGCTGCGAAGAAGGAGAAGAGTTTCCCCACGCCCGGCTTAATGAGGCGCGATTGCATTGCGCTCGCTTGGTCGAAGAAGACGACGCCCATGCGGAATTGAAACGCCTCACCCAAGAATGGCTCAGCTTCGATTTTGGAGAAAAACACACACCGCGCCATTGGTTTTCTGGCATGGCCATTGAATTGGCCGGAATGCTTGGTTTCCAACCTACGATTCCCCGCTTGATTGAGCACTTTGACTACGATTGGGATTGGTGGAATGAAGCGATCCAAAAGTCGATCCGGCAAATGAGAACCCCTGGGACCCTGGAGCTTTGCGCGGCCATTTATCCCTCCTTGGAATGGCACGGACGGCTCTATTTGGGCGACGTTTTCGAGAGCCCTTGGATCCCAGAGATCGAACCGACCCTCTCCACACTGTTGGAAAACGAGGAAAGCGACGATCTGAGGGTTAACCTTGCCGTTGCTCTGGCGTTGCTTGGAACGCCTTCCTCGCAACAAAAAGCGAGGGCCGTTTATGAAGAATGCCCGGACGAGCCCGAGCGCTTTAACATCGCCGAAACGCTCTATTACCAGTTTGTTATCGAAGGAATCGAGGAAGTGAAACTGGAACAATGGCGAGCGAAGATGGATCGCTTTCGGCGCATGACGGCTGACCCTTCAAGGCTCTTTTCAGGGTTTAAAAGTGAGCCGTTGGATTCCAGCAATATCATTCCGGCAAAATTCAAGGTGGGCCGCAACGATCCCTGCCCATGCGGGAGCGGCAAGAAATACAAAAAGTGCTGCATGAAGCCTTGAACTCGCGCGGTTTATTTTCAGCACCCGCTGAAAGGCCTTTTTCGTAAACCGTTACCCAAGGCCGCCCTGGTCGATTTTCGTGTCAACCAACACGCGCTCAAAACGGAGAGGCGAGAGAGGTTTTGTGTTGATGCGCCTGCGGCGAGGTGTTTCGGTGCTGTTAACCGATTGGTCAGCCTCTCCCTACGGGAGAGTGAAGCGGAAGCTGTGCGGTTACTGCGTACCGCGCAAGTCTCTGTGCGGGAGTCACTAAGCGAAGATGCTTGTGAAATTCTGGCCGTCTGATAGGAGGGCCGTTGCTCGTTAACCAAAAGCGAGACAGTTCCGCACCATGCAAAAACTGGCTCGAGCGGGAGGATTCGAACCTCCGACCAATCGGTTAACAGCCGATCGCTCTACCACTGAGCTACGCTCGAGTTTCCCTTTAAATAGGAGGCGTATTTCTACGCGCCCGGCGACACTTTGCAAGCGTTTTTCGCCTTTTCGGAGAATTTATCCCATGTGTCCGCCATTTTTTCGCGCATCGTGCATTAGGCTGTGTTCACGAATTACGCAAAGAAATCAAAGCGGTAACGAGGTGAACGAAAGCAAGGAAAGTCCAGTGGAGCTTTTCGTAACGGGTGGCGATTCGGCGGAACTGTTTGAGCTTGTTGAAAAAGCGTTCCACGCGATTGCGCTCCTTGTAAACATCCAGGTCGTAGCTGATTATTGGAAGACGAGGGCTGAAGAGGCAGATGCGAAGAACTGCAGTCGGTTGGGAGATACTTTGAGGAAACCATCAGAATCATATCGCCTTGATGGGGAACGCGAAGCTAAGAGTAGCCCGGTTCCTCGCTATTTTCAGTGGGTAGAACGGATGAGAACGAACTGGACGAACGCCAACAACGGGCGAGCGGTGCGCCTCAAAGCTTCAGGGGTTCGACAGGGAAAAGTTAGCGAGAACTTTCCGAAGGAAAGTTATAAGAACCTCTTCCTGTACAAGTAACGGAGGTCAAGGACGAAACGGAATAAGTGCCGAAGGCCGAGCGAAGCGAGTTATGCCGGATTCGTCCTTGACCGGAGTGGAGTGTTCAGGAACCTCCTCCAGCGGAAAGTTACCCACTGAAAACAGCGAAGAACCAGTAGCCCGCACGAAAGAATGTGACATGAGCTTTACCGAATCCAACACCGTAGAGCAGATGATCCTTGATGCTGCAACTTCCCTCGGCGGCGGGGGGCGTTCCGTCGTCCGTGAAGACCCGTCGCCAAGCTGGGGCGGTTCGCTGGGTGGAGAGTTCAAGCCGTCGCGTTGGACCTTCGCGCCCGCAGCGCAGGTTCCCCGGCAGACGACCGAAGTGATGGTGGAGCGATGGCTGCGGGAGGCGCTCATTGCGCTGAACCCGGAGATCGCCGAGCAACCCGACCGGGCGGACGAGGTGATTTATGCTCTGCGCGCCATCCTGCTCTCCGTGCAGGCGGACGGACTGGTGCGGGCGAACGAGAATTTCATGGCCTGGCTGCGCGGGGAGAAGACGATGCCCTTCGGCAAAAACGGCGAACATGTGCCGGTGCGGTTGGCGGATTTCACCCAACCGGACAAGAATCGGCTGACGGTGACCAACCAGTGGGTTTACCAGGCGGGCACGGTGGAGAAGCGCTTTGACGTGGTTTTTTTGGTCAACGGTCTGCCCGTAGTCATCGGCGAGGCGAAGACGCCCACCCGCAGCGCGGTGACGTGGTTCGATGGGGCATTCCACCAGTTACACCTACACAAATGATCGAAAGAGCGAAGTTATCACCGACGCGCTAAATCGTTCCACAAGCACGGTAAGTAACGATCAGTATCTAGTGTAATGTACGCGTAATAGATGGACACTACATGCCATTAATGTAAGATGGCGTGCATGGCTCGCCCCATCATTGCCCTC